>DATBBG010000042.1:0-42822 GCA_036271095.1 Solirubrobacteraceae bacterium | reverse complement strand
CGTCGCGGAACTCTTGCGCGTGCTCGGCGAGCGTCGTGCTGAGCCCGGCGAGCTCGTCGTCGCTCAGCTGCGAGAGCGTTCGATCGCTGTCGACGGCCACGCGCACGAGCCCGGCGACGACGCCGTGCGCCTCGCGAAACGGGACGCCCAGGCGGACGAGCAGGTCGGCGACGTCGGTCGCGGCGATCAGCTCGTCCGACCCCGCCCGCGCCATCCGCTCGCGGTTGAAGCGCACGCCGGCGATCATCCCGGTCGCCGCGGCGAGCGTCAGCTCGAGCGTGTCGACCGCGTCGAACAGGTGCTCCTTGTCCTCCTGCAGATCCTTGTTGTACGTCAGCGGCAGCGCATGCATCACGCCGTAGAACGCCGACAGATGGCCGACGATACGCGGCGCCTTCGCGCGCAGCAGCTCGGCCGCGTCGGGGTTCTTCTTCTGCGGCATGATCGACGAGCCGGCGCTCCAGGCGTCGGGCAGCTCGCAGAAGCCGAACTCGGCGCTCGACCACAGCACCAGCTCGGCGCCCAGGCGTGAGAGATGTGTCGCGCAGGTCGCCGCCGCGCTGAGGTAGTCGAGCACGAAGTCGCGCCCGGAGACGGCGTCGATCGAGTTCGGCGCGACCTGCTCGAAGCCGAGCTCGTCGGCGACCGCGCGCCGGTCGGTATCGAAGTTGACGCCGGCCAGCGCGCCGGCGCCGAGCGGCAGCGAGCCGGCCTGGCGCTCGGCAAAGGCAAAGCGCGCGCGGTCGCGCGCGAGCATCCAGAAGTACGCCAGCAGGTGATGACCGAGGTAGACCGGCTGCGCGCGCTGCAGGTGCGTATAGCCGGGCATCGGCCAGTCGGCGTGCTGCTCGGCGCGCTCCAGCAGCACGGCCATCAGCTCGCCGATCGAGCGTTGCGCAGCGGCGCAGCGCTCGCGCGTGTACATCGCCAAGTCGGTCACGACTTGGTCGTTGCGCGAGCGCGCAGTGTGCAGGCGCCCGGCGACCGCGCCAGCGAGCTCGCCGAGGCGCCGCTCGACGGCCATGTGAATGTCTTCGTCGCCGCCGTCAAACGGAAAGCTGCCGTCGAGCAGCTCGCGTTCAACCGCATCGAGTCCGGCCAGCAGCGCGTCGCGGTCGTCCTCGCCGATGATCGCCTGCGCCGCGAGCATGCGCGCGTGCGCGCGCGACTGCGCGAGATCCTGCGGCCACAGCCGCCGATCGAACTCCAGCGAGGAGTTCAGGCGCTCGAAGTCGGGATGCTGAGGTTCGCCGAAGCGCGACACGGCGACCAGTCTACGGCCGCCCTCTCGCGGAGCGCCGCCCCCGCCAGGCAGCTGCCCCCGCCAGGCAGCTGGCCCCGCGAGGCAGCTGGCCCCGCGCGGCAGCTGACCCCGCGCCACGCGCCCCGCGTCGCGACAAGCCGCTCCGCCGGGCGCTCAGGCGGCGATCGGCTCCTGCGAGCGCCCGGGCGCTCGACGCGTCGCGATCACGCGCGCGCCGCCGGACGGCGCGAACGAGACGGAGCTGCGCGCGGCGCCCTCGGCGCTCTCACCGGCTGGGCGCAGCTCGAGCTCGCGCAGCACGACTTCGATCACACGCTTCATCTCCAGCTGCGCAAAGCTCGCCGCGACGCAGCGGCGCGGCCCGCCGCCGAACGGGATCCACGTGTATGTGCCGGCTGCCTCCTCGAGGAAGCGCTCTGGGCGAAAGCTCGTCGGGTCCGGATAGACGTCGGCGCGCGCGTGCATCAGGTAGACGCTCGGCGCGACGATCGTTCCCGGCGGCAGCGTGTAGCCGGCGATCTGCATCGGCTCGACGAGCCGGCGCATGACCAGCGGCACGGCCGGGCACAGGCGCAGCGTCTCCTTGACGACCGCGTCGAGATATTCGTCGCCCTCGCCGCGCAGCACCTCCTCGCGCAGCCGCGCGAGCTTGTTCGGATAGCGCAGCAAGCGCTCGAAGACCCACGCCAGCGACGTCGCCGTCGGCCCGTCGGAGAGCATCGTCACGAGTTCGTCGCGCATCTTCAGTTCGCTCGTGCCCGCCTGCTCGGCGCCGTAGGCGCGCTCGAGCATCGCGTGGATGTCTTCCGGACCCTCGGCGACGGCGTCGGCGCCTTGCACGCGCATCCGCTCGCGCCGCGCGCGGACCTCTTCGAGCACGACCGACTCGACTTCGCCCATCACCTTCTTGAACTGCGCGCTGGCCGTGACCGAGCGCGCGCCGATCGCCGCCAGCAGCGCCAGCCGCCGCGGGTTGTTGATCCAGTTGGTCATCGTCACGAGCCGCTGGCGAAGCAGCTCGCGGCGATCGTTATCGAGATCGTCGAACACGGCGCTCATGACGACGTCGAGGCTGATCGACTGCATTCGCGGCCACAGCTCGAAGGGCTCGCCCGTCGGCCAGCCGGCGATCTGTCGCTCGGCGACGTCGGTCATCATCGCGCCGTAGTCGCGCATCCGCTGGCCGTGAAAGGACGGCAGCAGGCGCTTGCGGTCGCCCATGTGCTGCGGCTCGTCGAGCAGCATCACCGAGCGCGGCCCGAGCAGCGGCCCGAGCAGCGGGTTCGCCTCACCGGCGCCGGCGCCCATCAGCGCCGAGTCGGCCGTGAACACCTGCTTGACGTGCACCGGATTGCTCAGCAGCACCCACGGGCGGCCGCGGCGAATTCGCAGCGTGAAGATCTCGCCGTAGCGACCGGCGCAACGATCCATGAAAGCGAGCGGGCGCAGCGCCCAGATCGCAGCCTGGATCGGCGTCGGAATCGGCGGCCCGGGCGGCAGCTTGCTCTTCTGTGCTCTCCTCGATCCGCTCATCTGCCTCACCCCTACTTCCGCTTGCTCGTTTCTATTTGGCGCCTCGCGAGGGCGCCTCACACGGCCGAGACGAGCAGCGCGACCGGCCTGATGGCCCCGAAAGCCCTGTCTGCGTGGGCCTTTGCGGCTCGGCTGCGGCTGACGCCTCAACCAGTGGTTACACGATCGCGCGCGACGTGTCAGGCGACGCGCGCGCCGGGCGCGAGCGAGGCCGCCGGCTGCGCGCGCTCGATCAGCCCGCGCAGCGCTTCGGCGACGCGCGCGACCTGCCCCTCTTCGATCCCTGGGAAGAACGGCAGCGCGAGCGAGCGTGCGGCGACGTCCTCGCAGATCGGAAACTCGCCCTCGCGATGGCCGAAGCGCTCGCGGTAGAAGCTCATCAGGTGAATCGCCGGTAGGTACGGCTTGCTCTGGATGCCGTGCGCTTGCAGCTCGCGCACGGCGCCGTCGCGATCGACGCCGTGCGGCAACTGCACAACGAAGACGAACCAGCCGCGCACGTCGCCGCCGCCGTCCGGGCACGGCAGTTGCAGCCCCTCGACGCCGGTGAGCGCCTCGCGATAGAGCGCAGCGGCATGCGCACGTGCGGCGAGCATCTGCTGCAGGCGCGCGAGCTGTGCGATGCCGAGCGCGCACGAGAGCTCGTCGAGGCGGTAGTTGAAGCCGAGACGGTCGTGATCGAGCCAGCCCATGTCCGGTGCGCGGCCCTGGTTGCGCTCGGAGTCGATCTGCTGCTTCTGCGCCGCGCCGTACTCGCCGCCGAGCGTGACCATCCCGCCCTCGCCCGTCGTCAACTGCTTGTTCGCGTAGAAGCCGAAAACGGCCGGGTTGCCGCGCGCGCCGACGGCGGCGCCGTCGGCGTGGCGCGCGCCGAGCGCCTCGCAGGCGTCCTCGACGATCGCCAGGCCGCCGTGACGCTGTGCGGTTGCCTCGAACGCCGGCAAGTCAGCCGGGTAGCCGAAGATGTGCACGGGCAGGATCGCCTTCGTGCGGGGCGTGATCGCTGCCTCGGCAGCGCTCGGGTCGAGGTTGAGCGTGAGCGGGTCGATGTCGGCGAAGACCGGCCGCGCGCGCTCATAGATCGGCGCGTTGGCCGACGCGACAAACGAGAACGGGCTCGTGATGACCTCGTCGCCCGCCTCGACGCCGACGGCGCGCAGCGCGAGGTGCAGCCCGGCCGTGCCGCTGGAGACGGCGCTCGCGCACGGCGCGCCGATGCGCTCGGCGAACAGCCGCTCGAACTCGGCCAGCTGCGGCCCGAGCGAGAGCTGGCCCGATCGCAGCACCTCCAGCACTGCCTGCTCCTCCGCCTCGCCCAGCACCGGCTGGGCCAGCGGGATCGGCTCGTCTGTCACTCAGCGCCGCCGCGCGCGCTCGCCGGCGCGGCGTCCGCAGCCGGGCCCTGCTGCGGGCGCCGCCCGGGCTGCATGCCGTACTCGAGCGAGTCGACGAGCGCGTCCCAGGAGGCTGCGATCACGTTCTCGGAGACGCCGATCGTGCCCCACACCTCAGAGCCGTCCGAGGCGTCGATCAGGACGCGTGTGACGGCTCCGGTGCCCTTCGTCTCGTCGAGGATGCGCACCTTGAAGTTGACGAGCTCGATCTCGCGCAGGTGCGGGTGCAGCTCGCCGATCGCGTCGCGCAGCGCAGCGTCGAGCGCGTGCACCGGGCCGTTGCCCTCGGCCGTGCGCACGTAGCGCTCGCCGCCCAGCCAGACCTTGATCGTCGCCTCGGTCACGACCTTGCCGTCGGTGCGCTTCTCGACGAGCACGCGCCAGGACTCCAGGCGGAACAGCGGCTCATACGCGCCGGCCTCCTTGCGCATCAGCAGCTCGAACGAGCCGTCGGCGGCCTCGAACTGGAAGCCGTCGTGCTCCAGCTCCTTGACGCGCTCGACGACGCGCGCGGCGACGTCGACGCCTCCATCGGACTCACCGCCGGCCGGCTCGAGCTCGATCTTCGCGGCCTTCGCCTTCTCGATCACCGTTCCGCGGCCTGAGAGCTCAGAGATGAGCACGTCGCGATCGTTGCCGACCAGCGCCGGGTCGACGTGCTCGAAGGTCTCAGAGGCGGCGCGCACGCCGGCGGCGTGCAGGCCGGCCTTGTGTGCGAAGGCGTGCTTGCCGACATACGGCTGCGCCGGGTTCGGCGCGCGGTTGAGCAGCTCGTCGAGGAAGTGCGCAGTCTCGGTCAGCCGCGCCAGGCGCTCGGGCGCGAGCAGTTCGACGCCCATCTTCAACTGCAGGTCGGCGATGATCGTGATCAGGTTGGCGTTGCCGGTGCGCTCGCCGATGCCGTTGACCGTGCCCTGCACCTGCGTCGCGCCGGCTTCGACGGCGGTCAGCGTATTGGCGACGGCGCAGCCGGAGTCGTCGTGGCAGTGGATGCCGAGCGCCGCGCCGGGCAGCGCTTCGCGCACGACGGCGAGCGCCGTGCGGATCTGCGGCGGCAGCGAGCCGCCGTTGGTGTCGCACAGCACGACGCGCTCGGCGCCGGCGTCGAGCGCCGCGCGCAGGCAGTCGAGCGAGTAGCCCGCGTCGAGCTGAAAGCCGTCGAAGAAGTGCTCGGCGTCCAGCAGCACGCGCTTGCCGTGCGCGACGAGAAACGCGACCGACTCGCCGATCATCGCGAGGTTCTCCTCGCGCGAGACGCGCACGACCTTCTCGATGTGCAGGATCGACGCCTTGCCGACGAGCGTGCAGACGGGCGCGAAGCACTCGGCAAGCACGCGCAGGCCGTCGTCGTCGGCCGCTTCGATCCCGCGCCGGCGCGTCATCCCGAAGGCGACGACCTCGGCGCTGGAGAGCGGCTCGCGCGAGAGCAGCTCGAACAGCTGCTGCTCCTTCGGGTTCGACGACGGAAAGCCGGCCTCGATCAGCTGCACGCCGAGCTCGTCGAGCGCGTGCACGACGCGCAGCTTCTCGCCGGCCGTCAGCGTCAACCCGCCGCCGCCCATGCCGTCGCGCAGCGTGGCGTCGTAGAGCTCGATGTCGGCCATCGCCTAGCCTCCGGCGGTCGTCTGCGAGGCGGACGCCGCGGCGCCGTTCTGCGAGGCGTCGCCGGCAGGCGTCTCGAGGTCGACCGGGTTGACGAAGTCGAGCCACTCGCGGTAGCGCTCGGAGCGGCCGTGGATCACGTCGTCGAACGTCGACTGCAGCACGCGCGTGATCTCGCCCGGCTTGCCGGCGCCGATCGGGTGGTCGTCGACCTCGCGCACGGGCACGATCTCGGCGGCGGTGCCGGAGAGGAAGACCTCCTCGGCGAGGTACATCTCGGCGCGCGCGATGTTGCGCTCGACGACCTTGTAGCCGAGATCCCGCGCGATCTGGATGACCGAGCGGCGCGTGATGCCGTCGAGGATCCCGTTGTGCTGGCCGGGCGTGACGATCTCGCCGTCGCGCACGATGTAGATGTTCTCGCCGGTGCCCTCGCAGACGTGGCCGGCGTCGTCGAGCAGGATCGCCTCGTCGTAGCCGGACTTGACCGAGTCGACCTTCGCGAGCACGCTGTTGAGGTACTGCCCGGAGGCCTTCGCGTGCGGGATCAGCGAGTCGGCGCTGATCCGCCGCCACGAGGAGACCTTCGCGCGCACGCCGTCGCGCTTGCCCTCCTCGCCGAGGTAGGAGGCCCACTCCCAGCAGGAGATCGCGACGTCGACGGTCGAGTCGAGCGGGTTCAGGCCCATCGAGCCGTAGCCGCGATAGACGATCGGGCGCACGTAGCAGGAGTCCATGCCGTTGCGCGCGACCAGCTCGAGCGTCGCCGCGCGCAGCTGCTCAGCCGAGAACGGGATCTCCATGTAGTAGAGCTCGGCCGAGCGGAACAGGCGATCGACGTGGTCGGCGTTGCGGAACACAGCCGGCCCGCGCGGCGTGTCGTAGCAGCGAACGCCCTCGAAGACGCCCGTGCCGTAGTGCAGCCCATGTGTCAGGACGTGGACCTTCGCGTCCTCCCATGCGACGAACTCTCCATTCATCCAGATGAGGTCGGTGGGCTCCACTTTCATTGCTCCCTATTCGAGGTTCGACATCACTGCCGCGGTCGCCTGCGCAGTTGTCGCCGAGCCTCCCAGATCGGTCGTGCGCAGCCCCGCGTCAAGCGCTCCTTCAACGGCCGATTCTACAGCCGTCGCCTCGCTTGCCAAGGACAGTCCGTCGCGCAGCATCATCGCGGCCGAGAGGAACATCGCCAGCGGATTGGCGATCCCGCGCCTGGCGATGTCCGGTGCGGAACCGTGCACCGGCTCGAACAGCCCGGGCCCATTGCCGCCGAGCGAAGCGCTCGGCAGCATCCCGATCGAGCCGGTCAGCATCGCCGCCTCGTCGGAGAGAATGTCTCCGAACATGTTCTCGGTGACGATCGTGTCGAACTCGCGCGGCGCCGAGACGAGCTGCATCGCGGCGTTGTCGACGAGCACGTGCGAGAGCTCGACGTGCGAGAACTCGCGCTCGTGCAGCTCGGAGACGACGGCGCGCCACAGGCGCGAGGTCTCCAGCACGTTCGCCTTGTCGACGCTCGCGACCTTCGGCTGCTGCGAGCGGCGCTCGGCGGCTGCGAACGCGGTGCGCGCGATCCGCTCGATCTCAGCGGTCGTGTAGAGGCACTGATCGGACGCGCTCGTCTCGGTGCGCGTCTTCTCGCCGAAGTAGATGCCGCCGGTCAGCTCGCGCACGACGAGCAGGTCGGTTCCTTCGATTCGCTCGCGCCGCAGCGGCGAGGCTTCGTAGAGCGCCGGCAGCGGCTTGACCGGGCGCAGGTTGGCGTACAGGCCGAGGCCCTTGCGCAGCCCGAGCAGCCCCTGCTCGGGACGTGGTTTCGCGGGGTCGGTCGTGTCCCACTTCGGCCCGCCGACAGCCGCCAGCAGCACGGCGTCGGCCTTGCGGCAGTCGGCGAGAACCTCGTCGGTCAGCGCCGTCCCGTGCGCGTCGATCGAAGCGCCTCCGAACAGGTGCTCCTCGAAGTCGAAGTCGCCGAGCGCTTCGAGCAGCTCGAGCGTGGGCTCGATGATCTCCGGCCCGATCCCGTCGCCGGGCAGCGTGACGATGCGGTGGCTCATCCCGGCCGCCCTACAGCGCCGTCGTCGCGACGCGCGCGAAGCCGTCGTGATCGTGCTCGGACTCGTACTCGGCGATCTCGGCGGACCGCTCGAGCGTCAGCGCGATGTCATCGAGGCCGTTGAGCAGCCGGTGGCGGATCTCGTGGTCGATCTCGAAGGCGACCTCGCGTCCGGCGAAGCGGACCTCCTGCTCGAGCAGGTCGACCTCGCCGGCGCCGGCGTGCACCAGCGCGCGGCAGTCCTCACCCGAGAGCACGACCGGCAACAGCCCGATCTTCGTGCAGTTCGAGTAGAAGATGTCGGCGAAGCTCGGCGCCACGAGCGCCTGGAAGCCGTAGTCCTGCAGCCCCCACGGCGCGTGCTCGCGCGAGGAGCCGCAGCCGAAGTTCTCGCCGGCGACGAGAATCGGGTTGGCCGGCAGATCCCAGCCGGGCTGCTTGGCCCAGTCGAAGAACAGGAACTCGCCGAAGCCGGTGCGCTCGACGCGCTTGAGGAACTGCTTGGGCATGATCTGGTCGGTGTCGACGTCGGCCCTGTCGAGGTGGCTGATCGGCCCGGAAATTACGCTGATGGGGTCCACGGTTAGCTCCTAGTTCCAGTCGCGAATGTCGACGAAGTGACCCTCGATGGCAGCCGCGGCGGCCATCTGCGGAGAGACGAGGTGGGTGCGCCCGCCGCGCCCCTGGCGACCCTCGAAGTTGCGATTCGAGGTCGAAGCGCAGCGCTCGCCGGGAGCGAGGATGTCGGGGTTCATGCCGAGGCACATCGAGCAGCCGGCGACGCGCCAGTCGAAGCCGGCGTCGCGGAAGACGCGGTCGAGGCCCTCGGCCTCGGCCTGGGCCTTGACCTGCTGGGAGCCGGGAACGACCATCGCGTCGACGCTCGCGGCGACCTTGCGCCCTTGCACGACCTCGGCGGCAGCGCGCAGATCGCCGATGCGCGAGTTCGTGCACGAGCCGATGAAGACGCGGTCGAGCGCGATTCCCTCGATCGGCGTGCCGGGCTCCAGGTCCATGTAGGCGAGCGCGCGTTCGGTCGACTCGCGGTCGGCCGGGCTGTCGAACTCGTCGAGCGTCGGCACGTTCTCGGTGACGGCGCGCACCATCCCCGGATTCGTCCCCCAGGTGACCTGCGGCGAGATCCTGCTCGCGTCGATCACGAGCTCCTTGTCGAAGGAGGCGCCATCGTCGGTGTGCAGCTTGCGCCACTGTGCGATCGCCTTCTCGAGCTCCTCGCCCCGCGGCGAGCCGGGCCGGTCGAGCTCGGAGAACCAAGCGAACGTGGACTCGTCGGGAGCGATCATGCCGGCGCGCCCGCCGCCCTCGATCGTCATGTTGCAGACGGTCATGCGGCCTTCCATCGAGAGCGCCTCGATCGCGGGGCCGGCGTACTCGACGACGTGGCCGGTCATGCCGCCGACGCCGAGCTTGCCCAGCGTGCCGAGGATCAGATCCTTGGCGGTGACGCCGAAGCCGAGCTTTCCGTCGTAGACGATGCGCATCGAGCGCGGCTTGTGCTGGACCATGCACTGCGTCGCGAGCACGTGCTCGACCTCGCTCGTGCCGATGCCGAAGGCGAGCGCGCCGAAGGCGCCGTGCGTGGAGGTGTGCGAGTCGCCGCAGACGATCGTCATGCCCGGCTGCGTGACGCCGAGCTCCGGCCCGATCACGTGCACGATGCCTTGGCGCTCGGAGCCGAGCGAGTAGACGGGTACGCCGAACTCGGCGCAGTTGCGCTCGAGCGTTTCGACTTGCACGCGCGAGAGCTCGTCCTTGATTCGCGCGGCGACCGGCGTGCCGTCGGTCGGCGTGTTGTGGTCGGCCGTCGCGAGCGTGCGGTCGGGGCGATGCACGGGGCGCCCGGCCATGCGCAGACTGTCGAACGCCTGCGGGCTGGTCACCTCGTGGACGAGATGCAGGTCGATGTAGAGCAGGCCATGCGCGACCTCGTGCGTCTCCCAGATCTTGTCGAACAGCGTCTGTGGCATGTGGATCCTTGTTCTAGTCGTTGCTTGGGATGTCTTTTTCGATCGACCCCTGACGGGGTCCGGACTGATCGGCTGGTGTGAGGCCTAGCTGCGCCGCAACCCGGCGGAGACGACGGCGAGAAAGGCGGCCTCCTGCGCGCCGGGGTTCTCGAAGTGGTGCGGCAGATCGGCGTCGAAGGTGACGCAGTCGCCTTGCGCGAGCTCGTAGCGCTGCCCGTCGCAGATCAGCACGACGGCGCCGTGCTCGACGAGCGCCGTCTCGCGACTGCCCGGCTCGTGCATCGGCGGATCGTCGGCGGCGCCGGTCGCACCGCCGGCGGCGAGCGTGTGGCGCGAGAGCTCGGCGCGCTGACCTGGCTGCGAGCCGGTCAGCACCTCGAAGCGGTGCCCTCGCCGCGCGTTGCCGCCACGCTGACGCTGCGCGGCGCGTACGACGGTCACGCTGCTGCCCTCGTCGAGGCGGAGCAGCTGCGAGAGCCGCAGCTCGAGGCCGGCGGCGATGCGCGAGGCGACGGTCAGCGTCGGGCTCGTCTCGCCGCGCTCGACCTGCGAGAGCATCGGCGCGCTGACGCCGCTGCGCGCGGCGAGGTCGCGCAGTGACAGGTCGGCGGCCTCGCGCAGCGCCTTCACGCGCGAGCCGATCACGCTCGGGTCGAGCGGGTCTGCGGCCGCGGCCTGCAGGCGCTCAGCGCCACCGCCGGCGGCGCGCGCGCCAGCGCGGCGCGGGCGAGCTTTCGCGGCCGTCGCCGGCTCCTTGATCGCGTCCATACGCACGTACGTTATCACGGACAGACGCCCTGCGTCCCGACGCACAGAGATGCGTCACGGCTTGTGTGCCAGCGCGCAGCCCCAGCGCTGTACAAAGCGCAGCTCACCGTCGCGCTCGTAAGGCTGAAAGCCGCTCGCGGCGCCGCCGGCGATCTCTTCGCGCAGCTCACGGCGGATCGCATCGGCGACGCCGGCGGCGACACTCGCCTGCCCGAGCCAGGGCGCCAGCGGCCGGTCGATCTCGCGCGCCTCGACGGCGATCTCCTGAAGCCCGAGGTCGTCCAGCAGCGCGACGAGCGCGGCGGCGGAGAGCATGCCGGCGTGCGACGGATCGCGAGCCTGCTCGAGCCGGTTCTGACGCTGCGCGACGGTCTCGTCGTCGTCGGCGAGCATGTCGGCGATGCCGATCTGCCCGCCGGGCCTGACGCAGCGGACGATCTCGGCGAGCACGTCGCGCGGATGCTCGACGTGGTGCAGCGCGAAGCGCGTCACGACGACGTCGAACGAGCCGTCGAGGAATGGCAGCGCGCTCGCCTCGCCGCGCATGAACACGACGTTCTCGACGCCGCTGCGCTCGGCGGCCGCCTTGCCGGCCTCGAGCATCGCCGGCGTGAGGTCGAGCGCGACGGCGACGCGCACGCGCGGGGCCAGTTCGCGCGCGGCGTGGCCGGTGCCGGCGGCGACGTCGAGCAGCAGCTCGCTGCCGTCGAGCAGCAGCGGCTCGAACAGCCACGCCGCGTCGGTCGTGAACAGGTGGTTGTGGCTCGCGTCCTCGAAGGCGGCGGCCTGCGCCGCGAACGCCTTGCTGACGCGCTCGGAGTGGGTGGACATGTCGCGCTGCCTACGGCGTCGGCGCGGCGAGCGGCGCGACCTGGCCCTGCTCGGCGGCGAGCGCTCGCGAGACGGCGACCGAGAGCGCGCGCACGTAAGCGCGTGCGGCGGCCTCGATGATGTCCGTTGAGATGCCCTGGCCGGCGCCGCTGAAGCCGTTCGCTTCGACGACGATCGAGACCTCGCCGAGCGCGTCCTGGCCCTCGGTGACGGCGCCGATCTTGAAGTCGGAGAGCGTCGTGCGCACGCCGCTGGCCGCCTCGATCGCCTGGAAGATGGCGTCGATCGGGCCGTCGCCGGTGAACGATCCGGTCGCGCTCGAGCCGTCGGGCAGCGTGATCGAGACGCGCGCGTGCGGCGGGCGTCGCGATGAGGCCTCGACCTCGAACCACTCGAGCGCATAGCCGGCGACGTCTTCGCGCAGCTCGTCGGTGACGAGCGCCTCGAGATCCATCGCAGTCACCTGCTGCTTGCGGTCGGCGATCTCCTTGAAGCGCTTGAACGCCGTGTTCAGCGCCTGGCCGTCGAGCTGGAAGCCCATCTCCTCGAGCGCGTTGCGCAGCGCGTGACGGCCGGAGTGCTTGCCGAGCACGAGCGAGTTGCTGCTCAGACCGACGGTCGTCGCGTCCATGATCTCGTAGGTCGTGCGCTCCTTCAGCACGCCGTCCTGGTGGATGCCCGACTCGTGCGCGAAGGCGTTGCGCCCGACGATCGCCTTGTTCGGCTGCACGGCATAGCCGGTCAGACGCGACACCAGCCGGCTCGTGCGCGCGAGCTCAGTCGACTCGACTTCGGTGTCGAGCCCGACGTCGGCGCGGCGCGTGCGCAGCAGCATCACGATCTCCTCGAGCGAGGCGTTGCCGGCGCGCTCGCCGATGCCGTTGATCGCGCACTCGACCTGGCGCGCGCCGGCGCGGATGCCGGCGAACGAGTTGGCGACGGCCAGCCCGAGGTCGTCGTGGCAGTGGACCGAGAGGATCACGTCATGCAGCGCCGGCACGCGTTCATACAGACCGGCCAGGAACGTTTCGAACTCCTGCGGCATCGTGTAGCCGACGGTGTCGGGGATGTTGATCGTCGTCGCGCCCTCGTCGATCGCGATCTGCAACACGCGCGCGGTGAAGTCGGCGTCGGCGCGCGTGGCGTCCATCGGCGAGAACTCGACGTCGTCGAGGTACTGCTTGGCGTGCGCGACAGCCGCGCGCGTCTGCCCTTCGACGTCCTCGCGCGTGGTCTGCAGCTGGTGCTCGATGTGGATGTCCGACGTCGAGATGAACGTGTGGATGCGCGGTCGCGCGGCATCCTTGACGGCCTCGTAGGCGGCGTCGATGTCGCTTTTGCCCGTGCGCGCCAGACCGCAGATGATCGGGCCCTCGACCTCGCGCGCAATCGCCTGCACGGCGTCGAAGTCGCCCGGCGAGGCGATTGGGAAACCGGCCTCGATCACGTCGACGTTCAACCGTGCGAGCTGCTGGGCGATCTCGAGCTTCTGCTGCCTGTTCAGCGAGATGCCGGGCGACTGCTCGCCGTCGCGCAGTGTCGTGTCGAAGACGAGCACGCGATCCGCCGTGTCGTGCTCGCCCGCTCCGGCGCCGGTGCGCCGGTCTTCCCCGCCTGCGTTGCTGCCTGCCGATGTGCTCATGCCGTTCGTGCTCCTTCTCTAACTCGCTTGCCGTTCCTCTCTGCTGGGTTTGCGGCTACGCGGCCGCCACGCGCTATTCCCCCCGAGGGGGGAGCAGAAGCAGGAGTGAGAGAAGCGAGTTGCGCAACGACATCTGAAAAGCAGGGTAGCACCGGCGTCGCGGGCCGTGCCGGTGCGTTTATTCGGGCGCTTCGCCCTTCGGCGCGGCGCTCTTCGTGCTCTGTGTGCTCGTGCTCGGCGCAACGCTGGTCGTGGCGGGCGCGCTCGTTCCCGCTTGTGGCGTGCTCCTGCTCGTGCTCGGCGGCGGCGTCGCGGTCGACGTCGTGTCGGCGTGGTGATCGGCGGTGTGATCGGCGTGGTGATCGGCGGTGTGATCGGCGCGGTGATCGGCGGTGTGATCGGCGTCGACGTGCACGTCGTCGATGTCTCTGTTTCAGTCGTTTCGCCGCCTTGCGACGGACTGGAAGAACCGCTGCAAGGCTTCGCCGGTTCTTCCAGTGGCGTCTGCTTGAAGCCGATGCGCGCGCAGCAGCGCGCGCGCCTGCGCGTTTTCGAGCATCGCCGAGAGGCTGCGCAGGCTGTTTCCGCTCGGGCTGCTGCTCGTCCTCGCCGGCGCGACGCTGCCGGCGTCCGCGACGACGAGCGGGTCCAGCCGCACGCTCACTTGCGCGTCTCCTTGAGTCCGGCCGCCTATCGAGCAATGCGACTATACAGAACTCGTGCGAATACCTGACACGAGTGAGACGGGGTGCGTCAGGCGCCGCTCGGCGTCAACACGACCTTGCCGAGATTGCGGCGCTCGGTGATCATCGTCTGTGCCGCGCCGGCCACGTCGAATGAGAAAGCTCCGGCGATGACCGGCTCGATCGTGCCGTCGTCGAGCAGCTCGCGCAGCGGCGCGATCCACGGTTGCAATGTGCCGCGGTCCTTCCACAGCGAAAGCATGTTCAGCCCGATCACGGCCTTCGATTCGGACATCTGCTTGATCATGTTGAAGCGCGGCATCTGCAGCACGGCGCGCAGCGCGGTCACTGGATTGCGCCGCTGGCCGGAGACGACCGCCGAGGCGCCGAAGGCAACGAGCCGACCGCCCGGGCGCAGCAGGTCATAGCCGGTGCGAAAGCTCTTGCCGCCGACGGCGTCGAGGATGATGTCGAACTTCGGCAGCCCGCGCTCCCAGCCGCTCTGGGTGTAGTCGATCGCGTGTTCGAGGCCGAGCTCTTCACAGCGCGCGTGCTTGCCCGGTGAGGCCGTCCCATAGATCTCGGCGCCCGCGCGTTTTGCGATCTGCGTCGCGGCGATGCCGACGCCGCCGCCGGCAGAGTGAATCAGCACGCGCTCGCCCGGCTGCACGTTGCCGTAGCCGATCAGCGCGGCCCACGCCGTTCCGTAGTTGACCGGGATCGCCGCGCCCTGCTCGAAGCTGAGCCGGTCGGGCAGCGCGACGACGTTGCGCTCCGGGACGACGACCTGCGAGGCATAGCCGCCGAACTGCGTGCTTGCGAACACGCGCTGGCCGAGGCTCAGCGCCTCGACGCCGTCGCCGACCTCGAGGATCGTGCCGGCGACCTCATAGCCGACGACGCACGGCGTCTTCGGCGCATCCGGGTAGAGGCCGATGCGCGCCATCACGTCGGCGAAGTTGATTCCGACGGCGGCAACGTCGATCCGCACCTCGCCGGCGCCGAGCTTCGGGTCGGGCTGCTCCTGCACCTGCAGCACACCCGGTCCGCCGTGCTTGGTGATGACGATCGCCTGCATCGGCGAGCAGCCTAGCCGATTTTGTTAGTGACCGCTAATAGCCGTCTACGACTGTGCGTTTCGCACGCAAGCGACTGAGGACGCCGCATCGCGAAACGCCATCGACCGTCTCAGTCGAGGTCGACGGCCCAGCCGTTGACGAAACCCTCCGAGGCGACGATCTCCTCGACGACCTCGTCCGGCACGGGCGCGTCGGTTGTGACGACCATCGCCGCCAGGCGCTGCGCGCCGGGCGCTGCGTCCTCGCCGGCCGAGCGCCCGTCGGGCGTGTGTCCGATCGCGGCCGAGGAGATGTTGATGCCGTGCGCGCCGAAGATCGTGCCGACGCGACCGATCATGCCGGGCAGATCCTCGTAGCGGAAGACGGTCACGTGCGGCGATAGCTCGATCGTCAGGCGCCGTCCCTGGACCTCGACGAGGTGCGGATCCTGTTTCGGGCCGATGCCGGTGCCAGCCACCGCGACGCGCTCGCCGCCGGCGATCACGGTCACGCGAATCAGCTCGTTGAAATCCTGCGCCTCGGAGACCGACTTCTCCTCGACGACGATGCCGCGTTCCTCGGCGATGCTCGGCGCGTTGACCGGGTTGACCTGCTCCTCGGTGCGCCCTTGCAGCGCGCCGCCGATCACCGCGAGCGTCAACAGGCGCGTGTCGAAGTCGGCGATGCGGCCCATGAAGGCGGCCTCGATCCGCTCGACGGAGCTGCCCTCGGCGAGCGCCATCGCGAGACGGCCGAGCTGGCGCGCCATCGGCAGGAACGGCCCGAGCACCTGCATGTCCTCGGCGCCGATCGACGGGATGTTGACGGCCGTCGAGACGACGCCGCCAGTCAGCGCGGCGACGATCTGCTCGGCTGACTGGTAGCCGGCGCGGTCGGTCGCCTCGGCCGTCGAGGCGCCGAGGTGCGGTGTGACGACGACGTTCGAGTAACCGTGGAACAGCGGGTAGTCGCTCATCGGCTCGGCCGGGAACACGTCGAGCGCGGCGCCGCCGACCTTGCCCGAATCGAGCGCGTCCTTCAGCGCGGCGTCGTCGATCAGTCCGCCGCGCGCGACGTTGAGGATGCGCACGCCGTCGCGCATCTTCGCGAAGGCCTCGGCGTCGAGCCAACCTTCGGTGTCGGGCGTCTTCGGCAGGTGCACGGTGATGAAGTCGGCCTGCGCGTAGATCTCGTCGCTGTCGGACGCCTTCTCGACGCCGAGCTCGCGATAGCGCTCGGCGCTGACGAACGGGTCGAACGCGAGCACGCGCATGCCGAAGCCGCGCGCACGCTGCGCGACGAGCTGGCCGATCCGGCCGAAGCCGACGATGCCGAGCGTCTTCTCGTACAGCTCGACGCCGGAGTACTTCGAGCGGTCCCATTTGCCTTCGAGCAGCGACTGGTGCGCCTGCGGGATGTTGCGCGCGAGCGCCAGCAGCAGCGCCATCGTGTGCTCGGCCGCCGTGACGACGTTCGACTGCGGCGCGTTAGCGACGACGATGCCGCGCTTGGTCGCAGCCGGCACGTCGACGTTGTCGACGCCGACGCCGGCGCGGCCGATCACGCGCAGGCTCGTGCCGCGCTCGATCAGCTCGGCGGTCATCTTCGTCGCCGAGCGGATCAGGATGCCGTCGTAGCTCGGCAGCCGCTCGAGGAACTGCTCGTCGCTCCAGTCGACGCCGACGTCGACGTCGAAGTGCTCGCGCAGCAGCTCGACGCCGGAGTCGCCGATCTTCTCCTTGACGAGCACACGCGCGCGCCCGTCGCTCGTCGCCGCGGCTGCGGCGCTCACGAGGTCTGCTCCACGATCCAGTCGACACACGCCGTCAGCGCCTGCACATCGCCGGAGTCGATCGCCGGGAACATGCCGACGCGCAGCTGGTTGCGCCCGAGCTTGCGATACGGCTCGACGTCGACGATGCCGTTCGCGCGCAGCGTCTTGGCGATCTGCGCCGCGTCGATGCCATCGTCGAAGTCAATCGTGCCGACGACGAGCGAGCGCTTCGCCTGCTCGGCTACGAACGGCGTCGCGTAGCCGGAGCGCTCGGCCCAGCCGTAGAGCAGCCGCGCGGACTCGCGCGAGCGCTCGACGCACGCGTTCAGGCCACCGAGGTCGAGCATCCAACGAACCTGATCGGCAAGCAGGAACAGCGTGGCGACCGCCGGCGTGTTGTACGTCTGATCTTTCAGAGAGTTCTCCAGCGCAGTCTGCAACGAGAGGAACGGTGGAATCCAGCGCTCGCTGGAGTCCAGCTCGGCGATCCGCTCCTGTGCAGCCGGGCTGAGCAGCGCCAGCCACAGCCCGCCGTCGGCGGCGAAGCTCTTCTGCGGCGCGAAGTAGTACGCATCGGCCTGCGCGACGTCGACCGGCAGTCCGCCGGCGCCAGAGGTCGCGTCGATCAGCACGAGCGCGTCGCCGGCCGGGCGAGCGATCGGCGCCATCACGCCAGTCGAGGTCTCGTTGTGCGCCCACGCGACCACGTCGGCGTCAGCGTCGTCGAGCGCGCTCGGATCGGGCGCGTCGCCCGGCTCGGCCTTGACGACGGTCGGCTCGCCGAGGAACGGCGCTCCGGCGCTGACGGCTGCGAACTTCTGTGAGAACTCGCCGAACGCCAGGTGCGCGGAGCGCTCGCGGATCAGGCCGAACGCGGCGGCGTCCCAGAAGCACGTCGCGCCGCCGTTGCCGAGCGCGACCTCGTAGCCATCGGGCAGCGAGAACAGCTCGCCCAGGCCGGCGCGGATCTCGCCGACGAGCGACTTGACCGGCTTCTGACGATGCGAGGTGCCGATCACCGCGGCGCCGTCGCTTGCCAAGCGCGCGAGCGCCTCAGGGCGAACCTTCGACGGGCCGCAGCCAAAGCGGCCATCGGCCGGCTTGAGCTCGTCGGGAAGTACCAGCTGCGTCTCTTCTGTCGTGCTGCTCGGCGTCATTTGGGGCTCCTCGCCGTCGGAACTCGAGGGATGTCGATGCTCTGAGGTTGCCCAGGCGCGCGGCTTGACTTCTCGTCGCTTCCCGGTGGTTGACTCCACCTCAGCGCCAGTCGCGACGACGTGGCCGAGTGTAGCGAACGTCAGCGGTCGCGTCGGTGGGGCTCCGACCAGTCATAGCCGGGCCCGACGGGGATGATTTTCTTCGGGTTCAGTTCGTCGTGCGTCGTGTAGTAGTGGCGCTTGATCTGCTCCATTGCGACGGTCGCGGCGACGCCGGGCCACTGGTACAGCTCGCGCGCGTATGCCCACAGGTTCGGATAGTCGACGAGGCGGCGGTAGTTGCAGCGGAAGTGCAGGTTGTAGACCTCGTCGAAGCGCGCGAGCGTCGGGAACAGCCTCCAGTCGGCCTCGGTCACGCGTTCGCCGGCGAGGTAACGGCGCTCGGAGAGCAGCTCCTCCAGCCACTCGAAGCTCTCGAACAGCTTCGCGAAGGCGCGCTCGTAGGACTCCTGGCGACGTGCGAAGCCGGCCGCGTAGACGCCGTTGTTGATCGTCTCGTAGATCCGCTCGTTGAGCCCGTCGATCTGCTCGCGCAGCGGCTCCGGGTAGAGCTCGAGTGCGGCGCCGTCGGCGAGCCCGCCGAGCGACTGCGCTTCGCCCATCATCCGCACGAGGTCGGCCGACTCGTTGTTGACGATCCGATCGGTGTGCGTGTCCCACAGCACCGGCACGGTGATCCGGCCCTTGAAGTGCGGATCGCTGATCTCATAGGCCTCGCTGATGTACTCCCAGCCGTGCAGGCGGTCGACGTACTCGTCGGTCCAGCCTTCCTCGCCGCGCACGCTGAACAGCTCGCCGGTGAACGCCCAGCCGCGCTCGTCTCGGTAAGGCGCGAGGAAGGAGATTCCCAGCGCCTCGGCGAGGCCCGCGAGCCGGCGCACGATCGCCGTGCGGTGGCACCACGGGCACGCGAGTGAGATGTACAGGTGATAGCGCCCGGCGAGCACTGGGTACTCGCTGTCCTCGCCTGTGCGCGGGTCGGCGCCGACCCAGTCGCGAAAGCGGCTCTGCTGGCGCTTGAACTCGCCGTCGGCGAGCTCGCCGTCGAGCAGCGGGTCAACCACTCCAGATCGTTTCTCGCGTGACGCTCTGCGCGGTCCAGCCGCGCGGCAGGCGGCTCTCGGCGACACCCGCCGCCGGCTCGGCCGCGAGCAGGCAGTACTCCGGCGCCGGACCGAGGCCGAGGCAGCGGCGCCACAGCGCGTCGCGCTGCGGATCGATCCCATCGCCGAGCAACGCGCCAAGCGACGGTCGCTCGCGGCCGGGGCGATGGTCGACCCAGACGGCGACGCCCGCGCCGCTCGGCCGTGCGCTGCCCTCGACGAGGCGATAGACCGAGCCTGTCGCAGCGCCGGCGCGCGAGGCGATCTCACGATGCGCCGTCTCGTGCCCGCGCCCCGGCGCCGCCTCCTCGAGCACGCCGAGCGCCGACCAGTCCTCGACCAAGTACCAATCCTCATAGCCCGCCGCGCCGGCGTCGGCGCCGTCGACGGCTGCCAGCCACGGAAGCGCTCCCAAGCGCATCGCCGTCGAGCCGTGGAAGCCGCTCGGCGGACGGTGCGCGAGCGAGCGGTGAAAATGCTCGAGCGAGTGCTCGTAGGCACTCGGATCGACTCCTGCGGCGGCGCGGTGCCAGGACAGGTAAGCCAGCACCGCGAGCTCCGCAGCTAGAAGGCGGGCTTGATCCAGTCCATGTGCGAGCGCAGCTCGCTGCCGACGTGCTCGACCTGCGTGTCGGCCTGCTCGGCGCGCATGCGCAGGAAGTTCTCCTGGCCGGCGCGGTTCTCGGCGATCCACTCGCGCGCGAAGTCGCCGTCTTGGATCTCCTTCAGGATCTGGCGCATCGCCGCGCGCGTCTCGTCGGTGATCACGCGCTTGCCGCGCGTGTAGTCGCCGTACTCGGCCGTGTTGGAGATCGAGAAGCGCATCCCGGCGAGCCCCTTCTCGTGCATCAGATCGACGATCAGCTTGAGCTCGTGCAGACACTCGAAGTAGGCCATCTCGGGGTCGTAGCCGGCGTCGACGAGCGTCTCGAAGCCGGCCTGGACGAGCTCGGAGGCGCCACCGCAGAGGACTGCCTGCTCGCCGAACAGATCGGTCTCGGTCTCGTCCTTGAAGCTCGTCTCGATTACGCCGCCGCGCGTGCAGCCGATCCCCTTGGCGTAGGCGAGCGCGAGCGCGCGCGCGTTGCCGGTCGCGTCCTGCTCGACGGCGATCAGCCCGGGCACGCCGCTGCCTTCGGTGAACTGACGGCGCACGAGGTGGCCGGGGCCCTTCGGCGCGACCATGCCGACGTCGACGCCGGGCGGCGGCTCGATCTCGTTGTAGTGGATCGAGAAGCCGTGGCCGAACAGGATCATGTCGCCCTCGGCGATGCCGTCGCGGATCTCCTCCTCCCAGACTTTGTGGTGCAGCTCGTCGGGCAGCAGGATCATCACGAGGTCGCCGCGGCTGGCGGCCTCGACGACTGACAGCACCTCGAGGCCCTGCTCGCGCGCCTTCGCGACCGAGTCCGAGCTCTCGCGCAGCCCGACGACGACTTTGACGCCGGAGTCCTTGAGGTTGAGCGCGTGCGCGTGGCCCTGTGAGCCATAGCCGATGATTGCGACGGTCTTGCCGTCGAGGAGCGTTAGGTCTGCGTCGTCGTCATAGATCATGGCCGCGCAGGCTATCGCGTCGGCGTGCGCAAACCGGTCGAGATCGGCTGCGATCGGCCGCCGTGCAGCTGCGTCAGGCGCTCGCCGAGGCGACGAGCGTGCGCGCCGGGATGTCCAGCGCGCCGTCGGGCGACTCGAACTGCGCCAGGCGCGCGTGAACTGCCGCGCGGATCTCGTCGATCTCGCTCTGCGGGCGCTCGAGCACGGCGTCGTGGACGCCGCGTGAAAGATCCAGCGACGTCTCCCAGAACTCGTCGAAGCTCGCGTGGCGCCGGTGCAGCGGCAGCGACTCGACGTCGATCTCGGTGAAGCCGGCCTGCTCGAGCAGCTCGTAGACGCCCTCGGCGTGGCCGAGCGCGAACGGCCCCGGCGTGCCCGGCGCCGGCCGCGAGGAGAGGCCGCGCTCGGCCAGCTCGAGCGCCGGCAGCTGCGCCCACGGATTGTGCTCGATCGAATCCCACACGGCCAGTGCGACGCGCCCGCCGGGGCGCAGCACGCGGCGCGTGTCGCCGAGCGCCGCGGGCGGGTCGGCCATCAGCATGAAGCCCCAGCGGCAGAGCACGACGTCGACGCTTGCGACCGGCAGGTCGATCCATTCGGCGTTGATCACCTGGAACTCGACATTGCTGAGACCGAGCTCGGCAGCGCGCTCGCGCGCGCCGGCGAGCATCGCGTCGGCCTGGTCGGAGATGACGACGCCGCCGACCGGCGCGACGAGCTCGGCCGCGAGCAGTCCGGTCTCGCCGACGCCGGCCGCGAGCTCGAGCACGCGCTGCCCCGGCTGCGGCGCGACGGCGTCGAGCATCCAGTGCGAGACGGGCGCGGCGAACACGCGCATCAGCTCCTGGCTGCGCACCCAGCCTGCGGCCGCCTCCTCCCAACCCTGAAGGCTGGCGTCCCTGTATGCGTTCGCATCGAAGCTCATCTGACTCTCCTCATCGCAGCTCGCGTCGCAGCAGCTTGCCCGATCGCGTACGCGGCAGCGTCTGCCGGCGCAGCACGACGCGCTTGGGCACCTTGTAGGCAGCGAGCGCGGCGGCGCAGTGAGCGCGCAATGACTCCTCGTCGGGAGCGCATCCGGCGCGTGCGACGACGATCGCCGTGACGGCCTCGCCCCAGCGCTCGTCCGGCAGGCCGATGACGGCCGCCTCGAGCACGTCGGCGTGGCTCTCGAGCACCGCCTCGACCTCGCTCGGCGCGACGTTCTCGCCGCCGCTGATGATCGTGTCGGCCTTGCGGCCGCTGACCGTCAGCCGCCCGCGCTCGTCGAGCGCGCCGAGGTCGCCAGTGTGCAGCCGGCCGTCGGCGGCCAGCGCGCCCGGCGCGACAGTCGGCCCGGCGATCAGGATCTCGCCGTCCTGCGCGATCTGCACGCGCGTGCAGAACAGCGCCGGCCCGGCGCTGCAGTCGCCTCGCGCGAGCGCCGCGACGGGCGCCGTCGTGACCTGCGAGCAGCTCTCGGTCAAGCCGTAGGTCATGCTCACCGGCACGCCAGCCGCACGCGCGCGCTCGACCAGCGCCGCCGGCACCGGGCCGCCGCCGGTCAGCGCGCAGCGCAGCGCCGGCGGATGCTGCAAGCCGGCGTCGAGCAGTCGTGCGAGCGTCGTCGCGACGAGGCTGACGAGCGTCACCTGCTGCTCGCGCAGCGCCTGCAGCACGCGCTCGGTCTCGAAGCGCTCGTGCACGACGGCCGTCGTCGCGTAGATCGTCGAGCGCACGAGGATCGAGAGGCCGCCGACGTGCGACAGCGGCAGCGCGCACAGCCAGCGCTCCTCGGCGTCGAGCCCGAGCGCGACGGCCGAGCCGAGCGCGCTCCACAGCAGGTTGCCGTAAGTCAGCTCGATCGGCTTCGGCGCCGAGCTGGTGCCGGAGGTGTGGATCACGACTGCCGTCGCGTCGAGGTCGTGGCGCGCGCGGAGCGCGATCGCCTCACCCTCCCCCGCGTCGCCCATGAGCGGACGCTCGACGGTGGCGAGGCAGCCGCCGGCGATCGTCGCGCGCTCGGGCTCGGACAGGCGCAGGTCGAGCGGCACGGCGACGGCTCCGAGCAGCATGCAGGCGTGCAGCGCAGAGGCGAAGTCGAGGCCCGGCGGCAGCGCGATCGCGACGCGCTCGCCGGCGCCGACGCCGCGCTCGGCGAGCTCGGCTGCGCCAGCCGCGGCGGCGGCGAGCAACTGCGCATAGCTGCGGCGCCCGGCCGGCGTCTCCAGCGCGACGCGATCGGGGTGCGACGCGGCGGCGCGCGGTAGCCATGCCTCGACGAGCATCGCTCACAGGCTAGCCTTCGCGCGATGAGCACACCCTGGAACGACGCGACCGCCGAGGCCGGCGGCGACTTCAGCGACATTCGCTACGAGAAGTCCGGCGGCGATGACGCCGGCATCGCCAAGATCACGATCGACCGCCCGGAGGTTCGCAACGCCTTTCGCCCGCGCACGATCGTCGAGATCTCGCGCGCGCTCGAGGACGCGCGCGAGGATCCGAGCGTCGGCGTGATCGTGCTGACCGGCGAGGGGCCGGATGCGTTCTGCTCGGGCGGCGACCAGCGCGTGCGCGGCGATTCGGGCTACCTCGCCGAGGACGAGTCCGGGCGAGCCGGCGTCGGGCGCTTTCACGTCACCGACCTGCACATCCAGATCCGTCGCCTGCCGAAGCCGGTCGTCGCGATGGTCGCCGGCTATGCGATCGGCGGCGGGCACGTGCTGCACCTCGTCTGCGACCTGACGATCGCCGCCGAGAACGCGCGCTTCGGCCAGGTCGGCCCGAAGGTCGGCTCATTCGACGGCGGCTTCGGCGCCGGCTTGCTTGCGAACCTCGTCGGGCCGAAGAAGGCGAAGGAGATCTGGTTCCTCTGCCGCCAGTACTCGGCTGAGGAAGCGCGCGAGATGGGCATGGTCAACACGGTCGTGCCGCTCGACTCACTCGAGCAGGAGACGGTCGCCTGGTGCAAGGAGATGCTCGCGCTCTCGCCGTTCGCACTGCGCCTTTTGAAGGCGAGCTTCAACGCGGCAGAGGACGGTCTCAGCGGCATCCAGCAGCTGGCGCATGACGCGAACCTGCTGTTCTACGGCAACGAAGAGGCCCAAGAGGGCCGCGACGCCTATCGCGAGAAGCGCAAGCCGGACTTCTCGCGCTTCCCCCGGCGAGCTTGAGCGATGCACGAGCCGCCGCGCGCCCGGCCGAGGCGCCTTCGACGACCGACGCCGCCGGCGTGAGCGCGGTTCGCATCTGGCTGATGGCAGCGCGCCTGCGCACGCTGCCAGCGGCGATCGCGCCGGTGCTCGTCGGCACCTCGCTCGCGCTCGGAGCCGGGCACTTCCACGCGCTCGCGTTCGTCGCGGCGCTGCTCGGCGCGATCTTCATCCAGGTCGGAACGAACCTCTCGAACGACTACTCCGACGCGCGCCGCGGCGCTGACACCGAGGATCGGCTCGGGCCCGTGCGCGTGACGGCCGGCGGGCTCGTGCCGCCCAGCCAGGTGCTGCTCGCGACGTACATCACGTTCGGGCTCGCCGTCGCCTGCGGCGCCTATCTCGTCGCCGTCGCCGGGCCCGAGCTGCTCGCCGTCGGCGCCGCGTCGATCCTTGCCGGCGTGCTCTACACCGGCGGCCCTCGCCCGTACGGATACGAGGGCCTCGGCGAGGTCTTCGTGTTCCTCTTCTTCGGCGTCGTCGCCGTTGCCGGCTCCTACTTCGTGCAGGTGCAGCATCTGCCGTGGCAGGCGTTCGTCTGCGCCGTGCCGGTCGGCCTGCTTGCAAGCGCGATTCTCGTTGTGAACAACGTGCGCGACCTCGAGACCGACCGGCGCGCGGGCAAGCGCACGCTCGCTGTGCGGCTGGGGCGCGAGCGCACGCGAGCGCTCTACACGGCGATGGTCGCCGGCGCGTTCGTCACCGCGCCGCTGCCGTGGGCGTTCGGATCGATGGACGGCTGGTTGCTGCTGAGCTGGCTCGCGCTGCCGATCGCTGTCGGCGTCGTGCGCGTCGTGCGCACGCGCAGCGACGGTCCGGCGCTCAACGGAGCGCTGGCGAAGACCGGCGCGACACAGCTGCTGTTCTGCCTGCTCTACTCGGCCGGGATCCTCGCCAGCGGCGGAATCGGCTCGTGAAGCTCGAGTTCGAGCGGCGCACGCTGCGCTTTGCTCGACCGCTGCAGACCGCCTTCGGCGAGGTCTCCGAGCGCGAGCTGCTGGCCGTCTCGCTGACCGGCGAGGACGGCGTCAGCGGCTACGGCGAAGCGGCGCCGCTGGAGGCCTATGACGGTGTCAGCCTCGCGCGTGCGCAGACGGCGCTCGAACGTTTCGTGCCGGTGCTCGACGGCGCCGAGGGGCTGAACGGCGCACAGCTCGTCGACGCCTGCCGCCGCGCCGATGACCTGCCGGTCGCGCTCGCTGCGATCGACCTCGCGCTGTGGGATCGCGGCGGGCGCATCGCCGGCAAGCCGATCGCAGCGCTGATCACCGACAACCCGGCTGCAACCGTTCCCGTCAACGCGACGCTCGGTGCGCTCGACCGCTCCGGCGCGGCAAACGAGGCTGCAGCTGCCGTCGCCGCCGGATTCGAGTGCGTCAAGGTCAAGGTCGGCGTCGGCGACGACGCCGGGCGCGTCGCCGCTGTGCGCGCGGCGATTGGACCCGAGATCGCGCTGCGCCTGGACGCCAACGGCGCCTGGGACGTGGAGCAGGCAGTCCGCGCGATCGAGGCGCTCGCGCCTGCCGGTCTCGAGCTCGTCGAGGAGCCGGTCCACGGGCTCTACGCGGTACGCGAAGTGCGCGAGCGCGTCGCCGTGCGCGTCTCGATCGACGAGACGGCCGCCGAGCACGGCGCGCTCGGCGCCGGCGTCGCCGACGCCGTCTGCCTGAAGATCTCGCGCTGCGGCGGCATCGGCGGCCTGATCGCCGCCGCGACGCTCGTCCGCGCTTCGGGCGCCGAGGCCTACGTAGCTTCGACGTTCGACGGGCCGCTCGGCGTCGCCGCCGGCGTGCACGTAGCCGCCGCGCTCGCATCGCGCGGCCCGGTGCCGCATTGCGGCCTGGCCACGCTCGCGCTGTTCGACGGGCTCGAGAACCCGCTGCCGGCGCACGACGGGCAGATCAGCGTGCCGACCGGGCCGGGGCTCGGCGTCGAGCCGTTCTAGCCGGCAGAGTCTGCAGCGCTGCCGTCGATCGCCCGGGCCAGCTCCTCGGGGCTCTCCAGCGCCAATGCGTGCCCTCCCGGGATGACGACGAAATCGGCATCCGGCATCAGCCCGACGATCCGCTCGCCGATCGCACGAAACTTCGCGTCGCGCTCGCCGGCGACGAACGTCCTTGGCATCCGAAGCTCGCCGAGCCGGTCCCACAGCGGCGTCATCTCGCCCGTGCCGAGACCGCGCATCACCTTCGCGAGCGCGAACGGATCGTTGCGCCGCTGATCCTCGCGTGCGCGCTCGCCCACGTCGGCCGGGTCGTCGGCGAACAGCGGCTGCGTGCGCCATTTCTCGATGAACTGCTCGAACGGGATCGACTCGAGCTCAGCGGCAAGTCGCTCGTCGGACGCGCGCCGCGCTGCACGCTCGGCGTCGTCCTCGATGCCGGCGCTGCACGAGACGAGCACCAGGCGCGAGACGCGATCGGGCGCTGCCAGCGCGAGGTGCAGTGCGACGCGCCCACCGAGCGAGTAGCCGCACAGCGTGAAGCGTTCAGGCGCCGCAGCGAGCACCGCGTCGACGCACGAGTCGAACGTGATCGGACCGGCGACGGCGCTCGCCTCGCCGTGCCCTGGCAGGTCGAGCGCCAGCGGCCGATAGCGTTCGCTGTCGAGCCGTGCAACTACGCCGTCCCACGCGCGCCGAGTTCCGCTGAATCCGTGCAGCAGGACGAGCGTCTCGGACACCGCGCCATCCTAGACCCGTGAGCCAAGCGACCGACACCTACGTGCTGCTGCGAGCGTTCGTCGACGAGCTCGTGCGCAGCGGCATGCGCGCGGCCTGCACCTCGCCCGGCTCACGCTCGGCGCCGCTCGCGCTGACGCTCGCGCGCGAGCCGCGGCTGCGGTGCTTCTCGCACATCGACGAGCGCAGCTCGGGCTTCTTCGCGCTCGGCCTGGCGAAGGCGAGCGGGCTGCCTGTCGCGGTCACGTGCACGTCGGGCACGGCCGCCGCCGAGCTGCTGCCGGCGGCAATCGAGGCGCACGAGGCGCGCGTGCCGCTGCTGCTGCTGACCGCCGACCGCCCGCCGGAGCTGCGCGAGAACGGCGCCGGTCAGGCGATCGACCAGCTGAAGCTGTATGGCAGCGCCGCTAAGTGGTTCTTCGAGGTCGGCACGCACGAAGCGACGCCTGAGCGCCTGCGTTGGATTCGCACGCTCGCCTGCCGCGCATACGCGACGGCGCTGGAAGGGCGGGCAGGCGTCGTTCACCTCAACTTCCCGCTGCGCGAGCCGCTCGTGACCGACGAGCCGCTGCCCGACGACGCCTCGGCCCGCGCCGACGGCGCGCCGTACGTGCTGCGCGCGCCGCTCACGCCGGGATCGCCGTCCCGCCAGATCGGCTTCGGTCTCGGTCGCTGCGCCGAGCCGATCGATGCGGCGCAGCGCGGCGTCGTCGTCGCCGGACGCGATGAGCGCCAGCCGATCCACGGGCAGCCGAGCGTCGGGCAGCTGGCGGCGGCGTTCGCCGCCACGCGCGGCTGGCCGCTGCTCGCCGACCCGATGTCCGGCGCGCGGCGCGGCGCCAGCGCGATCGCGCACTACGACGCGCTGCTGCGCGACGAAGCATTCGCGTCGTCTGTCGCGCCCGACCTCGTGCTGCGCGTCGGCGACCTGCCGGTGTCGAAGCCGCTGCGCAACTGGCTCGCCGGACTGGGCGAGACCGAGCAGGTCGCGCTCGATCCGGACGGCGCCTGGCAGGATCCTTCGTCGGTGCTGTCGAGCTCGCTCGCGCTCGACCCGGTGCTCGCGCTGCGCGCGCTGACCTCCTCGTCGGTCCCCTCCGACCCCCAGTGGCTCGCGCGCTGGCGAAGCGCCGACGAGCTCGCCTCCGAGGCGATCTTCGGCGTCATGCGCGAGAGCGGGCTGTCCGAGCCGGCCATCGCCGCCGAGCTCGGCGTGCTGCTGCCCGAGGACGCGACGCTGTTCGTCTCCTCCTCGATGCCCGTGCGCGACATCGAGACTTTCTGGCCGGCGCGCTCCGACCTGCCGCGCGTGCTCTGCAACCGCGGCGCGAACGGCATCGACGGGGTCGTCTCGAGCGCTTTCGGAGCCGCCGCGGCCGGCGCCGGTCCGGTCGTGCTGCTGATCGGCGACGTCGCGCTGGCGCACGACCTCGGCGGCCTGCTCGCGTCGAAACGGCTGGCGCTGAAGCTCACGATCGTGCTGCTGAACAACGGCGGCGGCGGCATCTTCGACTTCCTGCCCGTCGCCGAGAGCCGGCTGGCGCGCGTCGCCGAACCGCCGCCTGAGGCCGAGCGCGACCCGATCGGCGCGGCCGCATCCGCGCTCGTGGCTGCAGCCGACCGGGACGGCGACGTCTATACCCACCACATCGCCACGCCGACGGGCCTCGACTTCGCCGACGCCGCTCGGCTCTACGCAGTCGGGCACGAGCGCGCAGCAGACGTCAGCGCGTTTCGCAGGGCTCTCGAGCGCGCGCTCGCCGCCGAGCGCTCGACGATCGTGGAGGTGCGCACCGATCGCGACGCGAACGTGCAGCTCCACCGCAAAGTCTGGAGCACCGTCTCGCACGCGCTCGATGCGCAGCTCGACTGAGCGAGCGCGGTCAGCCCGCCTCCGGGCGGACCCGTCTCTGGTCCGCGCGCCTATCAGCCCGACAGCAACGGCAGCAGTGCCGCAAGCTTGATCTCCGTCTCGGCCAGCTCGGCCGCCGGGTCGGAGTCGCGCACGATGCCGTTGCCGGCGTAGCAGCGCGCGACGTTGCCGCGCAGCAGCGCGCAGCGCAGCGCGACGCAGAACTCGCCGTCGCCGGTTGCATCTGTCCAACCGACCGGGCCGGCATACCAGCCGCGGTCGAGCCCCTCGAGCGCCGGGATCAGGGGCGCGGCAGCGGCGAGCGGCTCGCCGCCGACCGCCGGCGTCGGGTGCATCAGGCCGGCCAGCTCGAGCGCGTCGAGCGGCGTCGCCAACTGCGCGCGGATCGGCGTCGCCAGATGCTGGATGTTCGCGATCCGCGCGAGCGTCGGCTCCGGCGCGGCGGCGACCCAGATCGCGTGCGGGCGCAGGATCCGCTCGATCCGGCGCGCGACGATCGCGTGCTCCTCGCGGTAGCTCGCGTCGCGTAACAGCTGCTCGCCGAGGTGGTCGTCGACGGCCGGGTCGGCGCTGCGCCGAGTCGAGCCGGCGAGCGCGAGCGTGCTGACGCGATGGCCCTCGCGGCGCACAAGCAGCTCCGGGCTGGCGGCGACGAACGCCGCCTCGCCGCGCCCGACGCAGAAGACGAAGCAGGCCGGGAACTCCTCTCGCAGCACGCCGAGCACGGCAGCCGGGTCATACGCGCTCGGCGCGTGCACGTGCACTTCGCGCGCGAGCACGATCTTCTGCATGCGCCCGTCCGCAATCAGCTCCGCCGCGCGCGCGACGGCCGCCTCGAAATGCTCCGGCGGCATCGCGCTTGCGACCTGGAAGCGGCCGGTCGGCGCCGGATCGAGCAGCGGCAGCGGCGCCTCGCGCAGCTCGGCCAAACGCGCGTCGACGCGTACGAGCAGATCCTCGGGCAGGTCGTCCGGCGAGGCGAGCGCGGCCAGCGTCATCCGCACAGCCGGCGAGCCGTCGCGCGTGTGCCGGCTGATCGCGATCTCCGGCACGACGAGCGAAGCCGGATCGAAGCCCGACCAGTGCGGCGTCGAGCCGCCGTCCGGCGCGAATGCGAAGCCGCCGACAGCGACCGGGCCGCCGCCGTCGCGCCCCTCGTCACGATCGCAGGCGGCAGCCGCCGAAAGCTCGCGCCAGCGCGCAGCGACGCTTGCGAAGCGCTCGTTGCCGGCGCCGTCGAGCCTGATCGCCTCGCCGAGCGCGGCCAGCGCGGTCGCGTCGCGATCGGGCTGCTCGAAGACGAACCAGTGCTCGCCCTCGCGGCGCGACGCGCAGACGACGGCCGTCGGGTCGACGTCCGGTGCGAGCGTGCGCGAGATCGTCGCGAGCGTCGGCGTGCCGGAGCGGCGCGCGCGCGCGATCGCCTCGCGCACCCGCGCGGCGAGGCGCTCCTGCTCAGCCTGCGTCAGCTCGAACGGCGAGCGTGTGCCGGCTGCCAGCAACGATCAGGTCTCGCTGCGTCCTCGCGAGATCGCGATCTCGCCTGTGCGCATCATCTCGATCAGCCCGAACGGGCGCACCATGTCCTCGAACGCCTCGATCTTGTCCGTCGTGCCGGTTATCTCGACGATCACCGCGCGCTTGGTCACGTCGACGACCTTGCCGCGAAAGATCTCGGCGATCTGCATCAGCTCGCCGCGCTGCGTGCCGTCGGCCGAGACCTTGAAAAGCGCGAGCTCGCGCGCGACCGTGTCGGTCGGCTCGAGATCGCGGATCTTCAGCACGTTGATCAGCTTGTGCAGCTGCTTGGTCACCTGATCGATCGGATGCAGCGCGCCGTCGACCGTCAGCGTCACGCGCGAGATGTGCTCGTCGTCGGTCGGCCCGACCGTGAGCGTGTCGATGTTGAAGCCGCGCCGAGCGAACAGCCCGGCGATTCGCGTCAACACGCCCGACTTGTTTTCGACGAGAATCGACAGTACGTGCTTGCGGCCCGTGCGCATGTTCGTCGACGCTTCCAGTTGCTCGAGGCTGAGCGGCTCCTTGGTTCCCGGTTCTCCCATCGTCGCGCTCACCCCACCATCTCGCGAGCGGCTTGCCCGGCCGGAATCATCGGATAGGTGTTCTCCTCGCGCGTCACGCGCACATCGACGAAGACCGGCCCCGGCGTCGCGATCGCCCGCTTCATGTCCTCGACTAGCGTCGCCTTGTCCTCGAAGCGCATGCCCGTCGCGCCGTAGGCCTCGGCGAGCTTGACGAAGTCGGGAAACTCGCCCGTCTCGACGTGGCTGTATTTGCCGTCCCAGAACAGCTCCTGCCACTGCCGGACCATGCCGAGATAGCCGTTGTTCATGATGAAGACCTTGATCGGGATCTGCTCCTGCGCGCACGTCGCCAGCTCCTGCGCGTTCATCTGCACCGAGCCGTCGCCGGCGATGCAGCAGACAACCTGATCGGGACAGCCGACCGCCGCTCCCATCGCCGCCGGCAGGCCGAATCCCATCGTGCCGAGCCCGCCCGAGTTGATCCAGCGCCGCGGCTTCGGGAAGTCGTAGTACTGCGCCGCCCACATCTGATGCTGGCCGACGTCGCTCGTCACGATCGCCTCGCCGCCGGTCGCCTCGTATAGAGCCTTGACCATGTACTGCGGCTTGATCTCGCTGTCGCTCGAGTCCTCGTAGGCGAGCGGGTACTTCGTTTTCCAGCCATCGATCCTGCTCCACCACGAGTCCAGGCGGGCTGGGTCGGCACCGATCGCGCGGTACTCGATCAAGAGCTTCGCGAGCACGTGCTTGGCGTCGCCGACGATCGGGATGTGCGCCGGCACGTTCTTGGAGATCTCCGCCGGGTCGACGTCGATGTGGATGAACTTCGCGCGCGGCGCGAACTCCGAGAGCTTGCCCGTGATGCGATCGTCGAAGCGCGCACCGACAGCGCAGATCAGGTCGGCCTCGTCCATCGCATAGTTCGCCGCGCGCGTGCCGTGCATGCCGAGCATCCCCAGCCACTGCTCGTGCGGCGCCGGAAATGCGCCGAGGCCCATCAGCGTGCACGTCACCGGAAAGCGGTCGGACGTCGCGAACTCGGTCAGCTCAGCCGACGCTTCGGCGTTGACGACGCCGCCGCCCGCGTAGATCACCGGACGCTGCGCCGCCGCTAGCGCCTTGGCCGCCTGGCGGATCTGCTTCTGGTTGCCCTCGACGCGCGGCTGGTAGCCGGGGAGGCGAATATCGGTGACCGGCTCGTAGTCGATCTCTGCGCGCGAGAGGTCTTGCGGGATGTCGATCAGCACCGGCCCCGGACGCCCGGATCGGGCGATGTGGAAGGCCTCGTGGATCGCGCGCGGGATTTCCTGCGGGCGCACGATCATGAACGAGTGCTTGACGACGGGCATCGTGATGCCGATCGTGTCGGCCTCCTGGAAGCCGTCCGTGCCGAGCAGCTCGGTGCGCACCTGGCCGGTGATGAAGACGACCGGAACCGAGTCCATCATCGCGTCGGTGATCGGCGTGATCAGGTTCGTCGCGCCGGGACCGCTCGTCGCGAACGCGACGCCGACTTTGCCGGTCGCCTTGGCATAGCCCTCGGCCGCGTGGCCGCCGCCGGCCTCGTGGCGTACGAGGATGTGGCGCAGACCGCCGTTGACGAATGCGTCGTACGTCGGCAGATTGGCGCCACCAGGCAGGCCGAAGACGACGTCTACGCCCTCCGCCTTCAGACATTCCATCACGGCATCGACCGCGCGCATCTCATCGACCTCCTTTCAGCTGCTCGGAACCGAAAAAGCCAGTGTACCAGCGGGTTTTTCCCCGTCGACGGCGCTTTTCCTGGCAATCGGAGCGCGATTGCGCCCGGCTCGCACTCGATCGGGGCCGGCCGCAAGGCCGGCCAGTCCAGATCAGGAAGACCCGATCGCCACACCGATCGCCAGCACGATCACGCCGGCGACCGTGACGAAGAGCAGCGAAGAGCTGACCGAACGCTTGAGAAAGCGGTTGCGCAGCCAGGCGATCGCGAACAGCTCGATCGCCACGACGATGCCCGCCACGACCAGCGCCTTGTGCACGTCGGAGATCAGAAACGGCAGCGTGTGGAACAGGCCGCCGAGCGCCGTCATGCCTCCCGTGATCAAGCCGCGCACGACCGCCGAGCCGCGCCCGGTCTGCTCACCGGTGTCCGACAGCGCCTCCGACCAGCCCATGCTGACGCCGGCGCCGGCCGCAGTCGCGAGTCCGACCAGCAGCGCCATGTGCGAACTGGCGGCAATCGCCGCCGCGAAGATCGGCGCCAGCGAGGAGATAGTGCCGTCGATCATCCCGGCGAGCGCCGGCTGGACCACTCGCAGAACGAACTCGCGCTCCTCGGCGAAGCCCGCGGCGCGGATCCGCCGCGCGAGGCGTCCATCTCGCGGCACTGCAGCGATGCTCGGCTGTGCGCTCATCGAGTACACAGTAGGTCAATTTTTGGCTTAGGTAAGCCGAATTTGGCTTAGGCAACCCTACTTCGGCGACCCTGCCCGAAGCTCAGTAGCCAACAATTGGAAGGGCGCGAGCGGATCGACGGAAGCTTACGAGCCGGCCGGCGTGCGCTGCCACGATTCCGGCGCGATCACTGCCTCGGGGAAGTCGAACTCGGTGCCGCAGCGTGTGCAGAGCGTGTCGTAGATCTTCGTCACGCGCCCGCAGCGCGGGCACTCGCGACGCAGCTCGTCCCGCTCGAAGCGGTATGCGATCGCCGCGAGCAGGCCGAAGAACGGGACGGCGCCGGAAATCAGGAACCAGAGGAAGAACGAGCTGCCCTTGATCCGCCCGATGATCCCGCCGGCGAGGCCGAAGCAGACCGCGATGATGACGTAGGCCATCGCCGCAGCGCGCTACAGCAGGACTCGCAGCGCCCAGATGATCGCAACGATCGCCAGCACGACGACGAGCACGCTCGCGATCGCCGTGACGATCCCGATCACGAAGTGCAGCAGCAGCCAGGCCGCGATCAGCAGCACCAGGCCGGCGACGACCGTTCTGCCGAGAGAGCGTGAAGACGTTTCGTTCATGTCTCCAGGGTACTCCGTATGTCGGGAGCGCGATCCGATCGTTCGGTAATGCGGCCGGACAGGGAACCGCGGCCCTGTCCGGCCGCACCCGCTCACACCAGCCAGAGGGAAACCGGCGCGAGATCGGTGTGGGACGGACTGCTACATCTGGTCGCGGCCTGCGTCGCGGGCCATCCGTGCCGCCGCTGCATCCGCTCCGCGCGCGCCGTGAGGCCGACCGACGCGCGCTAGCTGATAACGACGGATCCGCGGACGCTGACCGTGTCCGTCCACCGACTCCTCGGACAGCAGGATGAACCGCCGAGGAGAAGCGGGACTGCGTTGTGATCGTGAGGAGTGCATCACGGATGATCTTGGCGCAAGCCTGCTCCGCTGCCTTTGGCCCGGAGTCCAAAATTCGGCTCCTTGAAGCTTGCGAGTGTCAGATGCCCAGTTGCTCGTGCACGAGCCGCGTGACCTCGCCGCCGTCGGCGCGGCCTTTCGTCTCGCGCATGACCGCGCCGATGATCGGGCCGATCGCCTTCGCGTTGCCGCCGCGCACACGCTCGGCTGCATCGGCGTTCGCCGCGAGCGCAGTGGCGACGATCTCCGCCAGCTCGTCTCCGCCGCCGATCGCCGCAAGCCCCTCCGATTCGACGATCGCAGCCGGATCGCCGCCGTCGGCGATCAGCTTGTCGAGCACTTGACGTGCTGCACCGACGCTGACCTGCTTGGTCCAGACCATTCCCACCAGCTCGGCCATCGCCGGCGCTGTCACCCTGCCATCGTTTGGATCCTGAGCGTCCTGCAACCGCGTGACCAGCTCGACTGCAATCCAATTGGCGAGCATCTGCGCGGGCACGTCGACCTGTGCGCGCAATGCAGCCTCGAAGAAGCCACCCAGCTCGCTACGAAAGGCCAGTAGCCTCGCGCTCTCCTCGGTGAGGCCGAACTCGCGCTGATATCGCTCGGCGCGATCCGCCGGCAGCTCGCTCATCGCCGCGCGCGCGTCAGCGAGCATCCGCTCGTCGATCGCGACCGGCAGCAGGTCGGGCTCGGGGAAGTAGCGATAGTCGTGCGCCTCCTCCTTCGAGCGCAGCGACGAGATCGCGCCGGACGCCGGATCGAAGTGCAGCGTCTCCTGCTCGACCTGACCGCCGCCGTCGAGAATCGCGCGCTGGCGCTCGATCTCGGCCTTGATCCCGCGTTCGATGAAGCGAAACGAGTTCATGTTCTTCAGCTCCGTCTTGACGCCGAGCGTCTCGGCGCCGGCCGCGCGCAGCGAGATGTTCGCGTCGCAGCGCAGCGAGCCCTCCTCCATGTTCACGTCGCTGACGCCGAGCGCACGCAGCGTCGTTCGCAGCAGCTTCAGCCACTCGCTCGCCTGCTCGGCCGTGCGCAGATCCGGCTCGGTCACGATCTCCGCGAGCGGCGTGCCGCCGCGATTGAAGTCGACGACGCTCAGCTCCGAGCCGTGAATCCGCCCGCTCTCGCCGAAGTGCACGAGCTTCGCCGCATCCTCCTCGAGGTGAACGCGATGGATCCGCACCTCGCCGAGCGTGCCGCCGCGACACAACGGCTCGTCGTATTGAGAGACCTGGTAGCCCTTCGGAAGGTCCGGATAGAAGTAGTTCTTGCGGTGGAAGATCGACCGCGGCGCAAGCTCCGAGCCGAGCGCCAGCCCGATCATCAGCCCGAAGTGCACCGCGCGCGCATTTGCGACCGGCAGGCTTCCGGGCAGGCCGAGGCAGACCGGGCACGTGTGCGTGTTCGGCGGCTCGCCGAACGACAGCGCGCAGCTGCAGAACATCTTCGTCGCCGTCGCCAGCTGGACGTGGATCTCCAAGCCGATCACCGGCTCCCAGCGCGCGGCCGCGCCGTTGCTCTCGGACACGCTCGCCGCAGCTGCCTCAGACACGAGCTGCGCCCTCGGCGAAGCCGATTGCCTGCTCGAGCGCGAACGCCGCATCGAGCAGCCGGTTCTCGCTGAACGCCGGCCCGGCGATCTGCAGCCCGACCGGTAGGCCGCCGCCGCTCGGGCCAACGGCGTTCGGGCCGGCGCCGTCGTCATCCGCGCCGAGCGCGCCGTCCGCACTGAGCCCGCATGGGATCGAGATCGCCGGGATCCCGGCGAGCGACATCGGCACGGTGAAGTAGTCGCTGAGATACATCGCCCACGGGTCGGCCGTCTTCTCGCCGATCCCGAATGCGACTCCGGGCGCAGTCGGCGTGAGGATCAGATCGACCTGCTCGAACGCGGTGCGGAAGTCCTCGGCGAGCTTCGTGCGCACGCGCTGCGCGCGCCCGTAGTAGGCGTCGTAGTAGCCCGAGGAGAGCGCATAGGTGCCGAGCATGATCCGGCGCTTGACCTCCGGCCCGAAGCCGTCGTGGCGCGTGCGCGTGTACATGTCGAGCAGGTCCGTCGCGCCCTCGGCGCGCAGGCCGTAGCGCACGCCGTCGAAGCGCGCGAGGTTCGAGCTGGCCTCCGACGGCGCCAGCACGTAGTAGGCCGACAGCGCGTGCGGCGCGTGCGGCAACTCGATCTCGCGCACGCTCGCTCCAAGCTGCTCGGCGAGCGCCAGCGTCCGCTCGAACGCCTCGCGCACGCCCGGCTCGATCCCCGACTCCTCGCCGCCGCGCAGCTCGACCGGCACGCCGAGACGCACGCCGTCGAGCCGCTGCGCGCTCGGCAGCGCGATCGGCTCGGGAAACCGAAGCGAGGTCGCATCGCAGGCGTCGTGGCCGATCATCTGGCCCAGCAGCAGCGCCGCATCGGTCACGTCGCGCGTCAATGGACCGGCCTGGTCGAGCGAGGACGCGAACGCGATCATGCCGTAGCGCGATACCGACCCGTACGTCGGTTTCAGCCCGACGATCCCGCACAGCGCCGCCGGCTGGCGAATCGAGCCACCGGTGTCCGTGCCGAGCGCCCACGGAGCAAGTCCGGCTGCGACCGCCGCTGCGCTCCCGCCCGAGGAGCCGCCCGGCACGCGCGCTCGGTCCCACGGGTTCAGCGTCGGCCCGAACGCCGAGTTCTCCGTCGAGGAGCCCATCGCGAACTCGTCCTGGTTCGTCTTCGCCAGCAGCCTCGCGCCGGCGCCGGTCAGGCGCTCGACGGCCGTCGCCGTGTAGGGCGGCAGGTAGCCCTCGAGAATGCGTGAGCCCGACTGGCTCGGCACGTCACGCGTGCAGAACAGATCCTTGACCGCCAGCGGCACGCCCGCGAGCGGCCCCTCGAGATCGCCCGGCGCAGCATCGGCGACCCACGTGAAGCAGTTCAGCCCGCCGTCCTCGGCGCCGTCGGCATCGCGCTGCGCGCGCTCGCGATAGAACTCGAACAGCTCAGCCGCGCCGAGCTCGCGCGCCTCGATCGCCGCGATCGCCTGCGCAGCCGACAGCTCGAGCATGTCGCTCACGCTTGCGGACTCGGAACGAGGAAGCCTTCGCCGCCGACTGCCGGCGCCTGGGCCAAGACGACCTCTCGCGCCAGGCACGGCCGCGGCTCGTCCGGGCGCAGCGCGCCGGTCAGCTCGACGACGTGCGACGTCGGCGCCACATCCTCGAGCGACAGCTCGCCGATCTTCGCGATGTGGTCGAGCACGGCCGAGAGCTCGCGCGCCATCGGCGCGAGCTCCTCCTCGCTCAAAGCCAAGCGCGCGAGCTGCGCGACGTGCAGTACCTCTCCGCGGTCGATCACGGCGAGGATTCTAGGGCGCGTCTTCGGAGCTGCGCGGACTCGCCGGCGGCTCGGTCGAGGAAACGGTCAGGCCGCTGAACGCCTGCGCCGGCGACGACGCCGGCGGCTGCTCGGCGGGCGGCTTCGCTTCGGCCTGCGCCTGCAGGTAGCCGCCGACGGTGGTCGCGAGCGCCGCGAGCAGCCCGAGCCAGATGCCGAGCTCGATCCCATAGGAAGCGTGCAGACGGCCGACGTTGACCGTCGCGCTCGGATGGTGCGCGATCCGATAGATGATCAGGCCGCAAGAGAGCGCGCCGAGACCCGCGACGAGCACCGCCGGCCGCAGCGGCCCGTCGAAGCGATAGTCGGCCGCCGTCGCCAGCGCCGAGCCGAGCGCGAGCACGATCGTCGCCAGCCAGATCCAGCGGCTGCTCGTGAACGCTTCCCAGCCCGTCGCGCTGATGCTCGCGCCGCTGATGTGGCTTTCCGGCAGCAGCCCGCTGACGCTGCCGCCGAACCAGTGGAAGAAGAACAGGAAGACGAACAGCGCAACAGCGCCGGCGAGCGCCAGCGACGCGGCCCCGCGCAGGCGCCCGACGTCGAAGCTCATGGGCGTGGGCGCGGCGGCGGCGTCGCCGCCGAGTGCAGCGAGCGGCGTTCGTCGCGCGTCGACTGCCACGCTCCCGCGAGGATCGCCGCCGCACCGACGAGCGCGAGCCATGCGCCGATGCATACCTCCGTCGAGCCGTTCGGCCGCTCGAGCAGACGCACGAGCGCTGCGATCAGCGCGGCGATCCCGAGCGGCAGCGTCGCGACCTCGACCGCCATCGGCAGCGCCGGGCTGCGCTCGAACAGCGTCAACGCGAACAACGCGATCGCCGCCGCCGCGGCCAGCAGCAGCAGCGCGACGCCAGCGTCGAACGTGCGCCACGCATCGAGCGCGCCGTTCGCGCCTTCGTAGTTGCGCACGAACAACGACACGATCACGCAGACGGCGCCGGCCAGCGCGAGCAGCCCGCCGGCGCGCACTCGCGCCAGCTTCATCGCCGCGCTCCGCTCACGCTTCGATCCCGGCCTGCCGGCGGGCCGCCAGCAACGTGTTCCGCAGCAGGAACGCGATCGTCATCGGCCCGACGCCGCCCGGCACCGGCGTGATCGCCGACGCCAGCTCGCGGGCAACGGCGAAGTCGACGTCGCCGACCAGTCCGCTCTTGTTGCCGGCCTGCTCCGGAGTCAGCCGGTTGATCCCGACGTCGATCACGACCGCGCCCGGCTTGACGTAGCCCGCGCCGATCAGCCGTGCGCGCCCGACGGCCGCGATCAGCACGTCCGCGCGAGCGCAGACCGCCGCGAGGTCGCGCGTGCGCGAGTGGCAGACCGTCACCGTCGCGCTCGCGGCGAGCAGCAGCTGCGCCATCGGCTTGCCGAACAGGTTCGAGCGCCCGACGACGACCGCCTCGGCGCCTTCCAGCTCGACGCCAGTACGTGCGAGCAGCTCGATCACGCCGAGCGGCGTGCACGGGCGCAAGCCGGGCAAGCCGAGCGAGAGCAGCCCGGTGCTGACCGGCGTCAACCCGTCGACGTCCTTCTCCGCCGGGATCATGTTCGTCAGCGTCGGACCGTCGAGCTGAGCTGGCACCGGCAGCTGCATCAAGATGCCGCTGACCTCCTCGTCAGCCGCCAGCGCCGCCAGCTCGTCAGCGACGCGCTCGAACGAGGCGTCGGCCGGCAGGCGCACGTCGAATGGCTTCATCCCGACCTCGGCGCAGGCGCGCTGCTTGCCGCCGACGTAGACCGCCGAAGCGGGGTCTTCGCCGACGAGCACCGTCGCCAGGCCGGGCACGCGGTCGGTGCGCTCGCGAAAGTCCGCGACCTGCTCGGCGACGTCCGCGCGCACGGCCGCCGCGATCGCTTTGCCGTCGATGATCTGCGCGCTCACGGCGTGGATGCTACGCGCTGTCCTGGCGACCGGCTGCCGCGGCGCTCAGCGTTTGCTGACCGGCGCGTACTCGGCCATCAGCTTGCGTTCACCGCCGTCGCCGGCGAAGCGCACGACGATCACGCCGTCCGGCTCGACGCCCGTGACGACGCCCTCGCCGAACGCCGCATGCACGACGTCCTCGCCGACGCGAAACCCGCCCGCGAGCGTCGCCTGCGCGCCCTGCGCGCTCGCCCACTCGCCGCCCGACGCGCGTGCACCGGCAGCGCTCTCGCCGGCGCCGTGCAGCACCGTCGCGCGCCGTCCCGAGCCGAGGCCCGCGGTGATCGGGCCCGTCCGCGCGCCGATCCGCAGCCGGTCGCTCGGCTCGACCTCGTCCAGCAGCTCGGCCGGAACCTCGCTGAGGAAGCGACTGCGCAGGCCGATCGTCTGCGCGCCGAAGACCGCGCGCCGCTGCGCGTAGGTGAGGTAGAGCTCGCGCATCGCGCGCGTGACGCCGACATAGAACAGCCGCCGCTCCTCCTCCAGGCCGCCCTCGTCGAGCGCACGCGAATGCGGGAACACGCCCTCCTCGCAGCCAGCGATGAACACCGTCGGGTACTCCAGCCCCTTCGCGTTGTGCAGCGTCATCAGCGTCACCAAGCCGTCCTCGTCGCTGCGCGAGTCGGCGTCCGCGACAAGCGCGATTTCCTGCAGAAAGACGTCGAGCGTGTCGCGCTCGGCCTCGGCGTTCGCATCGAACTCGCGCCCGACCTCGACGAGCTGCTCGAGGTTCTCCAGGCGTCCCTGCGCCTCGATCGTGCGCTCGGCCTCGAGCGCCTCGACATAGCCGCTCTGCGCCAGCGTCGCCTCGATCAGGTCGCCGACCGGAACGCCGCCGCCGTCCGACGACGGCTCCTCCTCGCCGACGACCGTGCCGTCGTCGGCCGCCGTCCCTGCGAGCACGCGCAGCTCGCCCATCGTGTCCATAAAACGACCGAGCGACTTGATCGCCGCCGTGCCGAGTCCCGGCACCTCCCCAGGCGATGCCGCCGCCTGCCAGATCGAGAGGTCGTTCGATTCGGCGTAGGAGAGCACGCGCGCAAGCGAGGTCTGACCGAGCCCGCGCCGCGGCGAGTTCGCGATCCGCGTGAAGCTGACGACGTCGAACGGGTTCGCGAGGAACTGCAGGTAGGCGACGGCGTCCTTGATCTCGGCGCGCTCGTAGAACTTCGTGCCGCCGATCACCTGATAGGCGATCTCGCGGCGCACGAGCGTGTCCTCGAGCACGCGCGACATCGCGTTCGTGCGATACAGCACGGCGATCTCCTCGCGCGAGGCGCCCTCGTCGACGAGCCGCTCGATCTCGCCGACGATGAAGCGTGCCTCGGCGTGCTCGTCCTCGAGCCCGCGCAGGTGGATCGGCGCGCCCTCGCCGAGCTCGCTCCACAGTCGCTTGGCGATGCCGCCGCGGTTGTTCGCGATCACGGCGTTCGCCGCTCGCAGGATCCGCTCGGTCGAGCGGTAGTTCTGCTCGAGCTTGACCACGCGCGCGTCGGGAAAGTCGTCTTGGAAGTCGAGGATATTCCGAACCTCCGCGCCGCGGAAGCTGTAAATGCTCTGAGAATCGTCGCCGACTACCGCCAGATTGCGGTGCCCGGGAATGCTCGTGCGATGCCCCTGCGCCGGCTCCTGGCGCCCGCCGCCGACGAGCAGCTGCAGCATTCGGTACTGCGCGTAGTTAGTGTCCTGGTACTCGTCGACGAGCACGTGGCGGAACGCGCGCTGGTAGCGCTCGCGCACCTCCTCGAACAGCTCGAGCAGGTTGACCGTGCGGAACAGCAGGTCGTCGAAGTCCATCGCGTTCATCCGCAGCATGTCGCGCTCGTAGAGTTCGTAGACGTCCGCCAGCATCTCCTCGAACGGCGAGCCCTGCGCTTCGCGCAGGTCCGAGGCCGCGCGCAGGCGGTTCTTCGCCGCCGATATCTGATTGTGCAGCGCCGCCGGCGTGTAGCGCTTCGGATCGACGCCGACGGCGTCGGCACAGCGCTTCGTCAGCCGCCGCGCGTCAGCCTGGTCGTAGATCGTGAACTGGCGCGTGTAGCCGAGGCGCTCGGCCTCGGCGCGCAGGATTCGCGCACACGCCGCGTGGAACGTCATCAGCCACATCCCGCGCGTGTTGCGCCCGAGCAGCTGCCCGACGCGCCCGGCCATCTCCTTCGCCGCCTTGTTCGTGAACGTGATCGCAAGGATCTCGTTCGGCTGCGCCTCGTCGGTGTAAATCAGATGCGCGATGCGATGCGTCAGCACGCGCGTCTTGCCGCTGCCGGCGCCGGCGAGGATCAGCAGCGGCCCCTCGCCGTGCGTGACCGCCTCGCGCTGCGGCTCGTTCAAGCCCTCCAGCAGCTCCTGCAGGTGCTCGGCGTGAGGGTTTACGGCCACCCTTCCAGCATAGGCGCGCGGGCGGCCGATCGGCCGGGCCCCTCTGGGCGACTTCGAGAGGAAGCCGCTGCTACCAGATGGCTCGAGACCGGGGACGAGCGTGTTGACGAATCGCTCGATCCTTCGTCACGAGCGGCAGGTCATGCTCGATGGCCGTCGCATAGATCAAGCGATCGGCAGGGTCGCGCGGAAACGAAGACGGCAGCGCGACTGCTGTGTCCGCAATGGCCGGCGTCACGCCGAACGTGCGAAGCTGGGCCGCCAAGCCTTCCAACCACGACCGGATCGGAACGTTCAGCAAGATCCGCTCGTTACCCGCCAGCCACGCAAGCTCGAACCAGGTTATGGCCGCTACGGCAAGCTCGTCAGCAGCTTCGAGCAGTTCACGCGCGGGCGCGCTCACGCGCCGGGGCTCGGCTGACCACCACTGCACGACGTGCGTGTCGAGCAGGATCGTCCCCACGCCTAGGCGGCGTTCCAGGGCGCGTCTGTCGAAAACAGGCTCCGGTCATCGCCTGCGGTCGCCGCCACACCCGCGAACGATCCTTTCAGCGTGCGGGCGCCACGTGCTGGCACCAGCCGAGCCACCGTGCGACCGTGCCTGGTTATCTCGATCTCCTCGCCTGCCGCAGCATCGTCCAGCAGGCGCAGGATCCTGGCCTTCGCATCCGTTGCAGTCACTTGCCTGGGCATATGACCATTGTAGTGGTCAGCCAACGCAGCAGGTCGTTGTTCAGCCGCCGGCCGGATTCGGACCCTTGACTGTTCGCAGCGGCCGCACCTCGGCGATCGGCTCGACACTCTCGTCCGAGAGCTCCGCGACGCTCCGTTCGAGCGCGCCGATCCTGCTCGCGAGACCCTGGATCGCCTCGGCGATCGGGTCCGGCAGATGGATCCAGTCGGCGTCCGGGCCCTCCGGACGGCGTCCTTCGACGCGCACCGGATGACCAGGATTGCCGACGACCGTCGAGTGCGGCGGCACGTCGGTGATGACGACGCTGTTCGCGCCGATCTTCGCGCCGTGGCCGATCGTGATCGGCCCGAGCAGCTTCGCGCCGGAGCCGATCGTCACGTTGTCCTGCACCGTCGGGTGGCGCTTGCCCGTCGCGAAGCCGGTGCCGCCCAGCGTCACGCCCTGATAGAGCGTCACGTCGTTGCCGATGTCCGCCGTCTCGCCGATTACGACGCCCGTGCCGTGGTCGATGAACAGCCCGCTGCCGATCCGCGCCGCCGGGTGGATCTCGATGCCGGTCAACGTGCGCGTCACCATCGAGATCAGCCGCGGCGCCAGCGGCACGCCGGCGGCGTCGAGCGCGTGTGCGATGCGATGCGCAATCAGCGCGTGAACCCCTGGCCACGTCGCGATCAGCTCTACCTGTCCGACGCCGCGCGCCGCCGGGTCGCGCGTCCGCACCGCCTGCAGATCGCGGCGCAGCTCCTTCACGACGCGAGCGAGCTCGAAGCCGGCCATGTTCAAAGCGTAGCGGCGAAATCCGCGGTCGTTGACTGCGCAGCGATCGTCGCAGCGCCTGCCGACCCGATC
>DATBBG010000041.1:0-58729 GCA_036271095.1 Solirubrobacteraceae bacterium | reverse complement strand
GTTCGCGGCACTCCTAGCTCTGTCGTATGTCGCGACGCCGAAAATACGTCATTGACCGTGGTCCTCTGGGAGCGCGGGCCTTGGTCGGCCATTCTGCTTGATGAAGGTCGCGACGGAACACTCCCGGCGCGAAGAGGCGCTTGCACGCGCCAGCCATCTGCTTCATACGCGACTGTCGAAGCGTTTCATACACCTACCGTCACCGGCGAACTCTACTGCTATGTGTACGGTGATAACGTAGTATTTAGTTGGTATACGGGACACTCGCGGTATGTCGCAGAGGGAACGATTGAACTCGACGACGAAATCGGCCCGCAGCTAGCTTATGAACATTGGGAGCGCGATCGCGAACTAGTGCTGGGCTATGCTGTACCGAGCCACTTGTTTAATTAGCTAGACACGGGCGCAGCATAAATAGCCTTTGAACTTCATAGGCTATTAACGCAAATGCCGCTTGTGCGACGCCCAGCGACCGTGTAGTGATAGACGCTCACTCACCCCGCACGGTCGGCGCTGATCGTGACCCACTTCAGTCGGTCTCGCGGAGCGTTTTCCTCGATCAGTTCGGACATCAGGCGACTGGTCGCTGAGCGTCGTTGGGACTGGCCGGCTGACTCGATCGTATAGCCCGGTATCAGCTCTGTTGCGATCGCGTAGGTAGAGGGGGCCAACAGCGGTGGTGCAAGAAACGGCGGCGTCGTCTGTGGGCGGCAGAACCAGTGTTCAAGCGCTTGCGCTCGGCAAGCACAGTTGATGCTGCACGCTTGGGCGTAGCTCCCGTGGAGTACTTCGGGAATGTCGGGGGCATCTGCCCACGTCATCAAGAGCGCTTTGCGCGGATCCAGCGTGAAGCGTGCCTCGATCGTGTTCATGAAGCCAAAGTCCGGGATAGACAGGGCTGGCGACACGATGGCTGGATCGAGCGGAAGCGTCACCACTGGCTGATCCGACGTGATCAGGTGGTCTTGCTCGAACTGAACCAACGCCCACTGCAGGCTGCCGAACATGCTGCCAATCCGGCTTATCTGGCCCAGTAGCGTGCGGATGTGACTTCGCTGGCTCCTCAGTGCATCATCGGCGGCTGCAAGTTCGTGCTTCGTCAGGTCGTGTTCAGTCGCAATGTCCTCGATCGCCTCCTCACGCGCACGCTTGCCGGCGTGGCGAAGAAACGCGCCATAAGCTGGCGTCCGAGTCACGTGTATCGCCACGAACTCGGCCAGTACTGCCCGGTCTTGCTTGTTGAGAGGCCAACGCTCGGAAAGGTGCCGCAGGATTCGCAGCCCTGGATTCTCGCAGCGAGCAAATGCTTTCTCGGTTTCTTCCGATAGCTCTTTGGTGCCCCAGAAGCTGTCCTGGAACCCGACTCCCCGTGGGCCGATTTCGCGAACGGTGCCATCAACGTGATGCGCGGCGATGCGCCCACGACTCGCGAACCGCGCGAGATATCCGGCTGTGACCGTGTGGTTCCGTTGATAAGCGACCGTGGCGATAGCTCAAGCAGCTTAGGTCTCGCGTCGGCTGGGCCGGCACCTTGACCAAGCCGGCTGATCTGGCGCATAGTGGATCGCATGGACAGTCCCGCATCGACTGACGCCGATACGAACGTGGTCATTGCCAAGCTGATCGCCCTAGCTGCTCGCAACGGCGTCGAGGACTTGCACGCGAACGGCGCATTCTCAGATCGGCAGGCGCCAGCGCTCAACCGCCTGCTGCGCGGTCGGGTCTACGAGTTCCTGGTGGCGACCAGCCGATCTGAGGCCGACGGGCAGTCGGGAGCCCCTAGTGCGGCGGCGCTGCGCGGCGCCGTCGGACGAGCGGTCGATGAGTTCGCAGTGGTCGAGGGGATCGACGAGGGCACGGCCTTGAAGCTGCGACGCGCTGCCATCAGGGGAGCCGTCGAGGCGTTCCAGAGGACTCGACGCGTCGCGCTCGGCCGATCTCGCGACGTGGAGCGGGATCAGATGGCCGTCCAGTGGTGGCTCCAGAGCATCCCGGACTACTGGGAGGACCCGCTGGTCAGCGTCGAGTTCCAAGCGTTGCTCGACGCATACAAGGAAGACCGGGGAGCTCCCCCGAACCTCGAGCAATCGCCATGACCGACGACGAGCTGACTCCTAATCTTGCCGCGCTGGGGCGTGCTGTGCGCGCCATCCGCGACGAGCGCGGGATCAACCAGGTGGAGCTGGCGGCCAAGACGAGCTTCACGCAGGCGTGGATCAGCCACGTCGAGCGCGGCAAACGCAATCCGAGCTGGAACAACATCGTTCGACTGGCGGCCGGACTCGGCGTCGGCGTGGCCGAGCTGGCAGCTCGCGCCGAAATGCTCGTTACGCGGACTTGATGCCCAATGGCGGCTCATCGTGGCGACCGACCAGCTTGCTAGCGTCCTGCGCGCAACTTGCATAGCGACGTATTGCAGAGCGAGTCGGCCGTCTGGAAGTAGCTCCCGTCACTGACGCTCGGGGATTCCGACGGTAGGAGCAGAGCGTTGGGCCACCCTCTCCCGTTGAGGGTCGGAACTGACATAGGCCGACTAACGGCAGGTATCTAATGCACCACGACGACGACAAACGCCCCCGAGCCGAACAGCTTGTACTCAACGTAGCCGGCAACGTTCTCGCCGGCCTCATCATCTACTACGTCGTACGGCTGCTGGCCTAGCCGACGCGAGACCCGCTCGGTATGGCGACGCCGGCCTTGTCGTAAGCCTCGACTAGCTGCTGCGCGGCGGAGAGGCGATCCACCTTTGCCTTCGTGAGATGTCGCTTGATGGCAAAGCGCTCGCCGTGATCCAGGCCGATGCCGTCAACCGTGGCCTCCCACAGCGAAGCCCGCCTGGTCCGTCCCGTATGGCCAGAACCGCTGTAGCGAAAGTCCTTGACACGATTGAGGCCCGCCTGCTCACGACGCTCAATTCGGCCAATGATGGCGTCCCCTATCACGACATACCAAGCGCTTTCGGCCGTTTCGGCTGGCGCGCGCTTGAGATTCGCGTGCATGACCCGGTACATCGTCTACCCGATCTTGGCTTCGGCCTTCGCCCGAAGCGTCTCGCAGCAGACGTCGAACTCCAGCTCGTCGCTGCCTGGCTTGCGTCGGACCGTGGGCTGCTTGCCGTGGACCGGGCAGCGCTGTGCGCGGACTGACCGTTCGACCGAACCAAAGACCTGCTCAGTGATGGACTTACCGTCAAACAGCGATGTGCCCGACGCAAGACGCCGGCCCTTGCCGTCGGTGATCTCGATCTCAAACATGGCTGCCCTCCTTTAGGACAGTCGGGGATAGCTACGAACAGATGTTCGCAGCGTTAGCGGCGGAAAGTCTCAAACGTCACGATCGAGCCGTTTGCTTGGACCCGGTAGGACGCCGTGAGGAGCGGCAAGGCTCTTTACGGCGAGCGCATGACGCAGTCGATTCCGACCAGCGGACTCGCAATTATGCCTGCATGGACGGCCTAGTCAACGCAGTCTCTGAGCTGATCGCGTCGGTACTTCGCCGAATCGGAGTCGTCGGGCTGACCCGTCGTCGGAACGCGATCACGAGTGATCTCGAATTGCTCGACCGGCTGCGCGAGGCTCCGGACTTTGGCGCCGCCTCGCAATCGCATCAAGACATGAAGACGCATGTCGAAGCCGAAATTCGTGCCTATACGGGCGCGCGAAAAGAATGGCGCAAACGCGAATGGTTCACGATCATTTTCGCGGCGTTGCTCGGTGCGGGCTTCGGATATGCGGCGTATCGTGCGAACGCCGTAGGATGGTGGCTGGCCTTTCTAGCTTGGATTCCCGCCGGTCTGTTCGGCTTCACGGCCTTGTTTGCGCTGGTGAAAGGGCAGGATGATCCGGTCGAGCCCGAGCCACAAGGCGCGGCATAGACGTATCCGCCACTTACAACCCCGGTTACAGCCGAAGGAACCTAGACGGCGCTCTGGGATCGTCGTAGTTGCGAACCTCAAAGCGGTCCCCCAGTAGGTTCTCGAAGCGAGACCAGTAGACGAGCGTGCGGCGTTCCCACTCCAAAGCTGGTACAAGGACGACGATTTCGCCCTCGGGAACCGGCTGAGTGCTCGCGGGCGACAACGGCGGGATGAACTCGCCGGCCCGCATGGATCTCCATTGCCAGTCGTTCCATGTGTAGGACTTGCCGGCAATCTCTATGCCGTGTTCGACGTTGAACGCAGGCCCGGTTCCCTCGTTGCTGAGGTAGTAGGGCACCCCAACCTGGTCCTCCGGCACATCATCGTGTCCGTGACCCAAGTAGAACCGGCCCTTGCCGTGGACGAAGACCCGAGGCTGCCATTGGCGCTCGGCAGCTTCGCGTGTCTCACGCGCTATCTCCAGCGTGGCCGTCGTTTGCTGTTTTGCGAGCGCGATCGCCGCGTCCGCTTGCGCTCGCGCGCCCCTCATCTGCACGTCGCTAGCCCGCATCTGGCGATACGCCAGGAAAGCCAAGCCAGCGGTCGCTATGGCCGTGATTACTGCGGCGGCGAGCATCGGCGCTGAGCCTAGGTCGATCCGCGGACAGCTACCTATACGGGCTGGGCAGTTGCTCGCTCAGGGCGGTGATCCGGCTCCAAGCAAGGTGCATGTTCGATCGTCCGGCTGATAGGCGTACTTCAGAACGCCCGGCGATCCGGGCGTTCTTTGCCTTTCAGGGCCGCTGTGGAAGAGGTTGAGGCTCGGCGGCTCAGCCGCCGGCGAAGACGCGCACAAGCACCGGACTGCTGGAGGCCGAGCCTTCGACCTTCCCCGAGCACGATGCCGCGTGCTTGATCCAGGTCACGCCGACGCGCTTGACCCAGTGGCCGTTCGCGACCGTCGCCGCGCCGGAGGCGCCGCCGGTTTCGCGCCCGTTGGCGCTGGTGCAGCGGATCGACCAGTGGAAGCTGAGCGGCGTCCTGCTCTGCTCGGTCACGACCAGCAGGAACGAGCCGGTCGGACGGACGTGCTCGAAGTCGGTCGCGAGCGTCATCGACGGAGCGCTGTCGTGGCGCACGATCAGCGCGCCGTAAGTGCTTGCTGCGGCGCACGTCGTCGACGCGGCGAGAGCCGCGACGCAGATAGCGATCAGCGCGAGAGAGCGCTGGCGAATCGCTGTTGGCACCACGGTTAGGCTAAACGAATCCCGCAAGATGCGCCGTTTTGAGCCGCGATGAGTAGATATCTGGCGCCGGGAGGGTTGTCGGCAAGCGTTGCGGCAATCTTCGAGCGAGCAGAAGAAAAGTTGGAGACGCGCCTCGACTTAAGGCTTTGGATGGTTGAATCTGCCCTCTTGACATTGCGAACCGCGGGCTCCCGGGGATGGGGCCGTAGTCGCGGAACGCGAAATACGTGGGCAAGAACACCTTTTCTTACAGTCGAGCACGAACGCGAGGGGAGAAATGGCTTTTGTCCACCAGACACGCACCGCGACGCCGCGGCGGCGGTCCGGATCCAGCAGGCTTTCGCGCGGCCGGGTGACCGAGATCCAGCGCAGTCGGATGCTTGCGGCTGCGCTTTCTGCGGTCGAGGAGGTCGGCTACAGCCGCATGACCGTTGCGCAGGTGATCAGTCGAGCGAAAGTGTCGCGCAAGACTTTCTACGACGTCTTCGCGGATCGCGAAGACTGCTTCCTGGCGGCGCTCGAGCAGTCTGTCACTCAGGCCGGCAGGCACGTCAAGGAGGCCTACGCACGCGAATCCGGCTGGCGTGAAAGCGTTCGCGCGGGGCTCGGCGAGCTGCTCGTGTTCTTCGACGAAGAGCCGGCGCTAGCCAGGCTCGTGCTCGTCGAGGCGCTCGGCGCGGGGCCGCGTGTGCTCGAACGGCGCGCCGAGATCCTCGATGAACTGGCGAAGCTGGTCGATCAGGGTCGCTTCGCGACAAGCGCCGGGCGCGAACCGCCCGAGGTCGTCGCCGAAGGCGTCGTCGGCGCAGTCTTCGCAGTGCTGCACACTCGTGCGCTCGGAGAGGACGGCGATGAACGCTTCGCTTGCCTGCTCGGCTCGTTGATGAACATCGTCGTGCTGCCGTATCTCGGTGCGCGGGCCGCCAGCCGCGAACTGAGCCGGCCGGGGCCGGAGCGCCGCCGAGCGCCTTCCAGCCGCGCGGCACAGGGCCAGAGTCGCGATCCGATGGCGGGCCTGAGCATGCGCCTGACCTATCGCACGGTGCGCGTGCTCGTCGTGATCGGCGAGCATCCGGGAGCGAGCAATCGAGAGATCGCAGAGCGCTCGGGCGTCTCCGATCAGGGTCAGATCTCGAAGCTGCTCGCGCGCCTGGCACGACTCGAGCTGGTCGAGAACACCGGCGACGGTCAGGAAAAGGGCGGCTCGAACGCCTGGCACCTGACCCCTCGCGGTGCTCGCGTCGAGCGCGCCACGCGCCCCCGCTGAGCCACATCTGAACACCTACCTGTCCCATCTGACCACACGCGGTCGGATGGGACAGACGAGGTGCTGCGCTTCCTTCTGTGGCGACTGCTCGCCCTAGCCGCTCTGCTCGCGGGCTGCATGCTGCTCGCCTGGTTCCTGCACGGAGGGCTCGGCGAAGTGCTTCGTGGCGGCTCATCGCAGCGCGCGCGATCGCTCGCAAGGGCGCCAGCGTTTGGCGCCGATCGGCTCTGGAGCTGGACGCTCGCGCTCGACGTGTGGCCGTTGCGCGCGGCGCTCGCGCTGGTGATCGGCGCGGCGCTCGCGCTGTTGCTGGCGCGCTGGCACTCGCGTCGACGGCGCCGCTACGTGCGCATGCTCGTCGAGCCGTATCGGACCGACGAGGCCAGCGCGGAGGCGGTCGTGAGCATGTTCGAGGCGCTGCACAAGCGTCTGCTGCAGCGCTGGTGGCGGCGGCTCGTTCGCGGGCAGGCGGCGGTTGCCCTGGAGATCCACTACGAGCACGCGCCGCCCGGCGGACGCTCCGGCTACGGGCGTACGAGCGCTGCACGGATGGCGATCAGCTGCCCGCGAGAGCAAGTCGGCATGGTCGAGTCGGCTCTGCGCGTCGCTTACGCCAACTGTGCCGTCAAGCCGCTCGTGACGCCGCCGCCTGCCGGCAGCGTGCTGCGCTTGAAGAAGGGTGCCGAGTTCATCCGGCGCGTGAAGTCGCTCGATCACTTCGAGCACGAGCGCGAGCCACCGGTCAATCGTCTGCTGACGACGATGGCCGCGAGTGGTGCATCGGTTTGCGTGCAGCTAGCGCTGACGCCCACGCCGAGCTTGTTCGAGCGGGCGGCGCGGCGCCTCTACAAGGCGCACGAGGCACGTCTTGCACGTGAGCGCAGAGCCCATGCGGTCGTGCGCGACCGCTCGCTGCTGGAGGATGTCGAGCTGCGAGGTGGACTCGACGTGCAGCACCGCCCGCTGTTCTTCGTCGACGTCCGCCTGATCGCACGGCGTCGCGAGACCTGCGAGCGCGTCGCCGGCGCGTTGCGTGCCGACGGCGCCGAGAACCGGCTGGTCGAGCGCGGCACGACGGTTCGCCACCGCCTCTTCGGCCTCTACCGCCGCCGGCTGGAGCGCGGGGAAGGCAATCCGCTGCCGCCGTTCCTCAGGGGCGTGTATGCGACGACCGAGCTGGCATCGCTGTGGCATCTGCCGTCGGTCGACTACGCGACGGTGCCATTTGCGCGCGAGGCGATGCCACTCGCGCCGGCGCCGCCGTCGGTCTTCCGCCCGCGCGACGGCGAGGGAACGCTGCGCGACGCGATCGGCTCGGTCTCGATCCATCCCGAGCTGCGCAAGCAGAACACGGCCGTTCCGGGAGCGGTCGAGCAGGGCAAGTCGAGCTACCTGATCGCGACTGTCGCAGAGGATCTGCGGCGCGAGCGTTGCGCCGTGATCGTGCTCGACCCGAAGGGTGACGCGGCCGACGCGGCCGTCAGCCTCGTCGCGCCGGATCGCACATGTACGCTGCTCGACTTCACGCATCCGACGTGCGGCTTCAACCCGCTCGCCGTCGACGCTCCGGCCGACGTGATCGCCGACTACGTCGTCGCTGCGCTGAAGAACCTGTTCACCGACGCCGACATCCGCGCGTCATCCGATCGCTACCTGCGCAACGCGATCATCGCCGTGCTCGCATACGACCGCCGTGCGACGCTGTGGGACGCCGCGCGCCTGCTCTCGGTCGGCGAGGAGGGCTACTCCTACAGGCGTGCCGTCGGCTCGCGCATCCGCGCGCTGCCGGCTTTCAAGGAGATCAGCGAGTTCTTTACAGCCGAGCTGACAGCCCAGCTGGCCGACGCGCGCAGCATGACGACGGCAAAGCTCGACGCGCCGGTCAACAAGCTCGCGCGCCTGCTCAACTCGGCCTCGATCAAGCGCGTCCTGCTGAACGACTCGCTCGCGGTCGACTTCGATCGCGTGATCGGCGGGCATGAGGTGTTGATCGTCAAGGGCGCGCTGGGAGGTATGGGTGCCGGCAACACCTCCGTGCTGATGCAGCTCCTCGTCGGAATGCTCGATGCGGCGCTTGCGCGTCAGCAGGATCTCGTCGCAGCCGACCGTCGCGTGTCGGTCGCGCTCAAGGTCGACGAGGCGCCGCTGGTGCTGAACCGCGGCTTCGCCGAGACGATGGCGTTGAAGCGATCGGCCGGGCTCGAGACGGTCGCCTGCTGGCAGTCGGACGCGCAGTGGATCGATCGCGACGTGCGCGAGCAGCTGGACGCCCTGTTCGCGCACCGCGTCTACTTCGCGACGGCCTCGACGCGCGATGCGCGCTCGGCGGTCGGCTTGACGATGGCCGAGTTCTCAGACACCGTGCGCCCGCGCGTCGAGCACCTCGGCGTGCTGGGACGGCCGGACGCAAGGCTGCATCTGCCGAGGCATCACGCGATCGCAAGCTGGGCGACGCCGCGTGGGCGTCAGGCGGCGTTCCTCGGCGAGACGATTCCGCTGCGCGTCGACCGCGAGCGGATCGCGCTGCACGCGGCTCGTCAGTCTCAGCGTGGCGGGCGCCACCTCACGGATCTGCGGCAGCCGCATTGGCAGGGAGAGGACCGACGGGGCCCGCAGCAGGCGGCCGTGACCGGCGGATCGGCGGAGCGTCTTCCGCGCCCGCCCGGCACGCCTGCCGAGAGCTACGGTGAGCTCGTCGCGCTCGACCTCGCGCACAGTGTGCGCTGGGCCAAGCCCGCAGCATCGACCCGCGCCGTCGATCCCGACGGGCTCGATCTGGAGATGCTCGAGCTGATCTTTCGTTTCAGGCACGTGCTCAGCAGCCAGCTTCACCGTCGGTTCAATCGCGAGCGAGCGATCACGACGACGCAGCGGCGCCTAAAGCGACTGTCCGACGGCGGCCTCGTCGAACGCTTCCAGTTCCACCGGCGAGACGGCGGCGGCGTGCCGATGTGTTACGTGCTCACTGCAGCTGGGCTCCAGCTGCTGCGCACGGCCGGGCGCGTCGACACGCCGGCCGACAGCGATCGACCGATCGCGCCGCGAGGCGTCGGCGGGTCCGGTGCGCAGGAGCTGCACCGGCTGCGAAGTGCGCGACACGACGTGCACGTCTGCGGCAGCGCGCTGGCAATCGTGAGTGCATTGAGCGATGGCGAGTCAACTCTGCGTGGTCGAGACGAAGCCGCGCTGTCGCCGCCGACGCGCGCAGGCGGGAGCGGCCGACTTGCGCTCGGTCCCGCTGATCTGCGCCTCCCCGGAGGCCGTGTGCCGCACGACTTCCTCCGCGCCGACCGCTCGGGCGACGGCGAGCGCGAGATCGATCGCTTCGAGACGGTGCGCCCGGACGCGCTCGTCGAGCTCGCCTCGCCGCTGGCTCGTGACCTGTTGCTCGAGCTCGACGACCGCCTTCCTTCTGACCGCGGTGCGCCCAAGCTGATTCGCTACGACCACTTTCTCGCGGGGTGGTCTGAGCACACACGTCGTTACGGGCAGCGCCGCGAGGCGATCCCGGTCGTCGTGTTCGTGTGCCGCAGCAGGGCTCGTGCGCGTGCTTGCGCCGAAGCGGCGGATGCGGCAATGCGCGCGTGCCGCGCTTACGCCGGCGAGTATCCGATCGATTGGGAGTACGCCGGACGCGAGCGGACGATCTTCATCGCCGAGCGCGACCTGCACGAAGCGTGCCTGCTCGGTTACGGAGTAAGCCGCGTTCCCCCGGAAGTTCGCGTGTCGAACGCTCGCGGCGATCCGAACGCCGCTGCCGCCTCGGTCGAGTTGCGCAGGCTCGTTCCGTAAGCACTTGGCGCGCGAGCGCTCGCGCGTTACCCGGCTCGATCGAGCTGTCGCCCGCCACATTCGTGCAGTCGCCCAGGTTGCAGCTGCGCACACGGTGCAGTCGCGAGTGCCGCGCAGGCCGGCCCGAATGCGCGTGGGGAAGGCAAACTGCGCTGCTCTCGCGGCCTTGCAGCACCGCGGTCGAGCGCGACTGCAGGCGCTTGCAGCTCGCTTGGCTCGCGCCGCCGAGCAGGCTCGGCCCTGCCGTGTACGCTCGCGCCTTCCTCAACTTCCTCAGACGCCTAATTTTCGCCGCAGCCGCGGCCAGATCGACTCGACGGCCGATATCCGGCCAACCAACCTCCGCTTGCTCTCAGCGCTCGACGGCGACGGCAGCTGCGTGGCGACGATCGAACACCGATCGAGTGCGAGCGTTGCCGCGCCAGATTGCTCCTTCGCTCGTTGATCGAGCGGCCCGCTCCGAGACCCCTTAAGGGGCTCTCGGACCTCTAGCGCCGATCGGACGCGAGCCTCGCAGCGTGCTTGACCTCGCTGTCGGCGCTTCCTACAAGCGTCGCGATTCCCCATCCAAGAGTGCCGTCGCGGGCACCCGTCTAGACCGTCCCCAGGAGACAGCAATGGCATCAACGACCGTCCCACAATCCAACAGCCGTAATCGCGTCGCCCGTCGTCGCGCCGACCGACTCCGACTCGAGCGGCGTGTCCGTCCCAGCTCAGCGCCCGGCGATCGTCCGAACGCGACAAGCGTCGCGCGGCGCTCGCTCGGCCGCTACGTCGACTCCTACGGTCGCCTGCGAGAGGTGATCGCCGAAGCGGGCGCAGGCGGCAGCGTGCTCGTGCTCGACCACGACGCGGTGACGCTCGCCGACCGCCGGCTCGTGGCGCATCTTGCGCCGGACGAGCCGTTGCAGAACGCCGTAGTCGCCTCACGCTGTTATCTCGAACAGGCTCGCGTGGGCCGCTGCCGCTGCCGTTCGCTCAGCGAGCAGGATCTGATCGACGTCCCATTCGCAGAAGGCGACTGGGACGAGCGGATGGCTGCTGGCGAGATCGGTCATTGGCCGCATCCGGCCTCCGCGCCGATCGACCGACTCGGCCGCCGCTACCGCCTCGAGCGGTTGAGCACCGGCATGTCGATCCCGGAGCTGCGCTGGTGTCGAAGCGACTTCAGTGAGCCAGCGCGAGCGTGCGAGCCGGTCAGCGTGCGCGAGGCGGTTGGCGCGCTGCAGGCTTACGCCCCGATCTGCGATACGACCTGCGACGCCGTGCGTCGCGGCCGTAGCGATGAGTCGGTCTCGACGGCGATGCTGCGCGCCGAGCTGGTGCGTGTCAGAGAAAGCCCGATCGTGCTCAATCGCGGTCTGCGCGAAGCAGTGTCGAGGGCGATCGAGGGCGGCGCGCTCAGTCTCAGCGAAATCGCGATGCGCTGTGGACGCGTCAAGCGCGATGCGGCAGGCAACGCCAGCGGCGAGACGAGCTGGCTTGCACGTCGCCTCGGGATGATGCCGGAGGGTGGCCGCGACCAGCCGACCCCGTGGGTCCACAGCGAAGTGCTCGCGCTGATCGCGCGCGACGGCCTCGGCGTGAGTCCGCGCGAGGTCGAATCGAACTGACGGTGCGTCGTGAGTGGCTGAGCTGAGCTCGCTCACGCACCGATCGGCGCCTCGCGCTGAAGCAGCGCGCGAGGCCTACATCCGGCGGTAGTCGACCGCCTCCAGCAGAGATCCGCAAAGGCGGGCCATATGGCCCGCCTTTGCCCGTTGACGACGCTCGTCGCCGGCCGCCTGTGGCTGATCGGCGGCGAGCTGATGAAAGGAGCGTGATGTACATGTCTGGCGTATCTCATCTGCCGTTTGCGTTGCCGGAAGTGCTGACGGGGCTTGAGGATCTGCTCCGAGCGCTCGCGGCCGACGCGACGATCTGTCTCGTGCTCGTCGCGCTCGCGGTTCGCGTGATCCGCGCGCGAGGGCTTCATTGGAGTTGGGGCCTGGCGGTGCTGGCGATCGTCGTGCTCGTGCACGGAGCGCTTGGGCGCCTGGCGCCAGTGCTCGCACTCGCGACGCTCGTGGCGACGCTGCGCGCTCGCCGGAGCCATCGCGAACGGCTCGACCTGGGAGCGGACCTGGGAAGGGCCGCCGCGCAGCTGCTGAGCCCGTTGGAGCTGATTGGCGTTGCCGCGAACGCGTTTGCGCGACGGCGCCGGGAACAGGGGAGGGACGGCGGCTGGTTTCGCGGCGATCAGCTCGTGCTCGGCACCAATCGAATGGGCGCGCTGGTCTCGATCCCGTTCGGAGGAGTGCGCGGCGGATCGCACACGCTGCTCGTCGGCGCGACCGGCTCGGGCAAGACTGTCACCGCGACCTGGATGACGGTGCGTGCGATTGAGCGTGGCATGGGCGCAGTCGTAGTCGATCCGAAGGGCGATCGAGCGATGCGCGATGCAGTCGCGCTTGCGGCTCGAAGCGCCGGCCGGGAGTTCGTCGAGTGGACGCCGTCCGGACCGAACGTCTACAACCCGCTCGCTCGTGGAAGCGAGACCGAGATCGCCGACAAGCTGCTCGGCGGCGAGCGTTTCACCGAGCCGCACTATCTGCGCCAATCACAGCGATTCATCGGCCACGTCGTGCGCGCGCTTCGCGGCGCCGGCTTGCAGGTGAGCCTGCGTGCCGTAGTCGACGCGCTCGACGCGACGCGCTTGGAGCTGCTCAGCCGCGAGCTGGCGGAGCCCGAGGCGGATGCGACGCAGAGATATCTCGACTCGCTGACCACGCGGCAGCTCGCCGACCTGGCCGGCGTTCGCGATCGGCTGGCGATCCTCGTCGAGTCGGACGTCGGGCGCTGGCTCGATCCCGACAGCTCCAGCGCGCCGGCCCTCGATCTGCTCGCGGCGATCCGCCGCAGATCGGTCGTCTACTTCGCGCTTGCCAGCGACAGCAGGCCGTTGCTGACGCAGATGCTCGGCGCCGCGATCGTGCAAGACCTGACGACGGCCGTCGCGTCGCTCCAGTCCGACCCTTCGCCGACGGTCGTCGTGATCGATGAGTTCTCCTCGCTTGCTGCCGAGCACGTCGTTCGCCTATTCGCTCGCGCGCGTTCCGCCGGCGTCAGCCTGATCCTCGGCACGCAGGAGCTCGCGGATCTGCGCGTTGCCGGACGCGAGCTGCTGCTCGAGCAGGTCATCGGCAACCTGAGCGTTCTGATCGCTCACCGCCAGGTCGTGCCGAGCTCGGCGGAGCTGATCGCGATGCTCGCGGGTACGCGCGGCGCCTGGAAGACCTCGCAGAGCGCAGCTCGCCTCACGCGCACTCGCGGGCGCGAGTACGCGCTCGAACCCGGCGAGGTGATGAACCTCGCCACCGGGACCGCCGCGACGATCGTGCTCGGCGCCGGACCGGGCGCGCAGATAACCCGCGTCTTCTCGGTCACGTGAGCCCGCTCGGCGCCCTCGCCGCTGCGATCGGCCTATCTCAAAACGAACAGGAGGAACTGTCGATGACTGAATCCGACAAAGCTCTCGAGCGAGCGGTCGCGAAGAGGACGAGGCCCGTTGCATCGATGCGGCCGGGAGACGAGGAGATGCTCGTGTGGACGGCGAGGATCGGCGCTGTGACCGTCGACGCCTTGGCCTGCCTTCAGCAGACGAGCTCGACGACTGCTGGCAGGCGTCTTGCCGCTGCGACGCGCGAGCGGCTGGTCTCGCGTCGCCATCTGCTCGTCGGACGGCCTGCCGTATACACGGCGACCGCGGCCGGAATGCGTCGGTCGGGAGTCGAGGGGCTGGGGCTCGCACATGTCAGCGTTGCCAATGCCCCGCATACGATCGCTTGCGCTGAGGTCGCCGCGGCGCTGCAACGGCTCTATCCGGATCACCACGTGGCGAGCGAGCGAGAGCTGCGCCGCGAGGAGCGCAGCGCCGGAGCGCCATTGGCCAGCGCCGTGCTCGATCGCGCGGTCGAGCATCGGAGGAGACTTCACCGTCCCGACCTCGTTCTCTGGCCGCAGTCCGCGAGCGGTGAGGCGCCAATTGCAATCGAGGTCGAGCTCGCCGTCAAGGCGCCGCGCCGGCTGGCCGAGATCTGCCGGGCGTGGGCTCGCTCGCGGGAGGTGGCAGGTGTTGTCTATCTGGCGTCGCCGCCGGCAGAGCGCGCGCTTGCTCGGGCGATCGAGCAGGCATCCGCGCACGAGCGGATTCGAGTCCTGTCGCTGGAGACGCTGTCGGCGCTCGTCGACTGAGAACCTCGTCGAGGAGCGATCGAGAGTGCCATCTCAAGCGGCGCGTAGCTTGCTCGGCGGGGGTCAACCACGAGCAATGGAGACCATCTGATGTCGAGCTTTTCGATCAACCGCGTTGTCCTCGTCGGCCGTTTGACTCGGGATCCCGAGCTGCGCTCGCTGCCCTCGGGCAGCAGCGTCTGCGCGCTGCGCATCGCCTGCAACGAGAGCCGCCTCGACGAGGACGGTGAGCGCACCGAGCGCCCGAACTACTTCGACGTGAGCGTGTTCGGAGCGGCCGGCGAGTCGGTCGCCCGATTCCTCGGTAAGGGGCGTCGAATCGGGCTCGACGGGCGTCTTCAATGGCGCGAGTGGGAGACCGCCGAGGGCCAGCGCCGCCAGGCCGTGAGCGTCGTCGCCGACGTCGTTCAGTTCCTGGACAGCCCAGGCTCCGGCGGCGCGGCCGACGGCGGCGACGGTCGCTCCTCGGGCGGCGACGACCTCGGTGAGGGCGAGCTGGTAGGCGTCGGCGCTGACGATCTCGAGGTCACCTTCTAGGTGGGCGGACGGCCGGCTCGGCGCGCTATGCGTAAACTGGCGCGCCGCGTCGGCCCGGCGAGATCGTCCCTTTAGCGAAGGAGTCCCGTGCCAGTCAACACGAAAGCGATCGGCAAGACCTACGAGCCCGTGCTGTATGCGGTTGGTAGGGAGAAGATCAAGGAGTACGCGCGCGCGGTCGGCGAGACCGAGCCGCTCTACCTCGATCATGAGGCGGCACGAGCGGCGGGCTACGACGACGTCGTGGCGCCGCCGATGTTCGCTGTCGTCTACAGCGCGCCGGCGGTCGGACCGCCGATCTTCGACCCCGAGATCGAGTTGAACTTCGCGCTGATGGTTCACGGCGGGCAGGAGTTCGAGTGGGGTCCGCTGGTCGTTGCCGGCGACGAGATCTCGACGACGGCGAGCGTCAAGGACATCTCCGAAGCCGATGGTCGCGGCTACTACGTGTTCGAGTCGATCTCGACCAATCAGCGAGGCGAGCAGGTCTGCCGCGGAACCTGGACGAACATCGTGCGAGGAGTGTGAGATGGCTGAGCTCGAGCAGGGCAAGCAGATCCCGCAGGTCAGCATCACGCCCGACAAGTTCCTGACCAACCGCTACGCGGGCGCTTCAGGCGACTTCAACCCGATTCACATCGATGAGGAGTTCGCCTGCGCCGTCGGACTTCCCGGTCGCATCCTGCATGGCCTCTGGACGATGGCCCAAGTCGCCCGTGCGCAGACCGAGGCGGCCGGCGGACCGGCGCACTTGAAGCGCCTGTCGGTGCAGTTCCGCGGGATGGGGCTGCCTGAGCAGGAGGTCGTCGTCAGCGGCACCGTGCGCGAGGTCGGCGACGGACGTGTCGTGATCGACACGGTCGCCGAGCAGGGCGGCAAGCAGATCATTCGCAACGCCGAGGCGGAGCTCGAGCTCTGAGCCTGAGCGCGCGAGCGCCCGCCACGGCGCGGCCTACAATCGGGTGATGCTCACCTCTCGCCAGGAGCGGATCCTGTGCAAGGTGGTGAACGACTATCTGCGTACCGGCCAGCCGGTCGCGTCGAAGTCGATTGCCGCCGACCCCGACTTCGGCTGCGGCCCTTCTACGGTCCGCAACGAACTCGCGCTGCTCGAGGAGCAGGGCCTGCTGGCGCATCCTCACGTCTCGGCCGGGCGTGTGCCCACGGACGCCGGTCACCGCTACGTCGTTGACTTGATGCTCGACTCGGGCGAGGGCTTGGCGGTGCAGCGCGGGCTCGAGCTCTCGCTGATCCGCCGCGAGGTCGAGGAGGCGATGCGGGCGACCTCGCAGACGCTCTCGCAGATGACGAACCTGCTCGCGGTCGTCTCGGCGCCGTCGGTGACGACGGCGACGGTCCGCCACGTCGAGGTGCTCGCGCTGCAGCCCGAGGTCGTGATGGTCGTCGTGATCACTTCGACCGGCGGCGTCTCGAAGCTGTTCGCGACGTTCGACCGTGCCGTCGATCCGGGCCTCTTGGCCTGGGCGGGCGAGTATCTGCGCGAGCGCCTCGTCGGCCTCGGGCTGGGCGCGCGAATGCTGCAGCAGCGCCTGCTCGATCTCAGCCTGCCGCCGGTAGAGCTCTCGTTCCTAAGGCGCTTGGCGCCGGCGTTCGGCGGTCTCGTCTCCGAGACTGAGGATGAGCTCTACGTCGACGGCACAGCGCGGCTGTTCTCGGCCGGTCAGATGGACGATGCGACGCAGCTCGAGGGCATCGTTGGCCTGCTCGAGCGTCGCGTCTCGCTGCTGCGCGTACTGCGCGCGGCGCTGAGCACGCCCGACGTATACGTGCGCATCGGCCACGAGAACGAGATCCCAGCGATGCGCTCACTGGCGCTGGTGGCGACCGGCTACGGCCTCGCTCAGCGCAAGCTCGGCACGGTCTCGGTGATCGGGCCCGTGCGGATGGACTACGCCGGCGCGATCGTGACGGTGCGCGAGGCCGCGCACGAGCTCTCGCGCTTCGTCGAAGACGCCTACGCGGCGAGCTGACGCGAGAACGATGCCACGCGATCCCTATGAGGTGCTCGGCGTCGAGCGCGACGCCGACGAGCAGCAGATCAAGAAAGCGTTTCGACGGCTCGCGCGTGAGCTGCATCCGGACGTCAACGCTCACGATCCTGATGCCGAGGAGAAGTTCAAGGAGGCGGCCGAGGCCTACGAGATCCTCTCCGACGCAGAACGCCGCGCGACGTATGACCGCTACGGCCACGAAGGTCTGCGCTCGGGCGGCTACTCGCCGAACTTCGACGGGTTCGGCTCGATCAGCGACCTGTTCGAGGCTTTCTTCGGCGGTGGCGGTGGCGGTGGCGGCTTTGGCGGGCGCTCTGGGCCGATGGCCGGGGGCGACGTGGCGGTTGCCGTCGAGATCGACCTGATCGAAGCCGCGAATGGCACGACGGTCGAGGTCTCCTATGAGGCGATCGATCGCTGTGAGCACTGTCACGGCAACGGCGCCGAGCCCGGCACGCCGATCAAGACGTGCGAGCGCTGCGGCGGCTCGGGCCAGCTACAGGCAGCGACGCGCACACCGTTCGGTCAGATGGTGCGCACGGTCGCGTGCGACGTCTGCCACGGCGATGGGCGCATCGCCGAGCAGCCGTGTCGCGAGTGTCGCGGGCGTGGGCGGCGCGTGGCCAAGCGGACGGTCGAGGTCGAGGTTCCGGCTGGAATCGCGAGCGGTCAGCGGATCCGGCTGGGCGAGCGCGGACACGCCGGCGAGCCCGGTGCACCTGCCGGCGATCTCTACGTGCTGGTGCGCGTGAGCGAGGACAAGCGCTTTGTGCGCGAAGGCGACGATCTGATCACTGCGCTTGACGTGCCGGCGCCGATCGCGGCGCTCGGAGGCTCACTTGAAGTGCCGACACTCGAGGACAGCGCCGAGGTCGAGCTGCCAGCAGGTACGCAACCCGGCGAGATCTTGACTCTGCGCGGCGAGGGGATGCCGGCGCTGGGACGCGGCCGGCGCGGCAACCTGCGGGTCGTCGTCAACGTCGTGATCCCGCGGCGGCTGAACGAGCAGCAGCGCGAGCTGCTGGAGCAGCTGCGCGAGACGCTGACCGAGGAGAACCTCCGCTCGGACGAGTCGATCTTCTCGAAGCTGCGTCGCGCGCTCGGCAGTCAAGCTGCGTGATCCGCCTCGCCGTTCGCGTCCGTCGCGAGCAGGCCGAGCTGGTGCTCGCCGAACTGCTCGAGCTCGCGCCTGGTGGCGTCGAGGAGTCCGAGCTCGATGGTGAGCTGATCGAGTACGCCGTCTACGGCGCACCTGGCGAGCTGCCCGAGCTGCCCGAGCTGGAGGCGGCTGCCGGCGAGGCGCTTGTGGAGATCTCTACGAGCGAGACGGCAGACGACTGGCACGAGCGTTGGAAGCGCTTTCATCGCCCGATCCTGCTCGACGCGCCCGGGGCGAGTGCCGAGCGAGTCAGGCGTGTGCCGGCGCTGCACGTGCGCCCGCCGTGGGAAGCGGACAGCGCCGGCCGGCGCGGTGCCGTCGAGGAGATCGTGATCGACCCGGGGCGCGCATTCGGCACCGGCGCGCACGCGACGACGCGGATGTGCCTGGAGCTGCTGCTCGAGCTGGCCTCAGAGCAGCGTTCGCCGGGTGCGCTGCTGGACGTCGGCACCGGCTCTGGCGTGCTCGCGATTGCCGCGGCGCGCCTCGGCTTCGAGCCGGTGCTCGCGCTCGATCACGAGCGCGAGAGCGTCGAGGCGACGCGCGAGAACGCGCTCGTCAACAACGTTGCGATCGAGGCCCGACGCTTCGATCTTCGCGCCGAGCCGCTGCCGTGGCTCGGCCGCTCGGATGCTCCTGCCGGGCCGATCGTCGTGCTTGCGAACCTGCTCCTGCCGCTGCTGCTCGAGCTCGCGCGAACGGTTGCGAGCCCGCCCGCCCAACTGCTCGCGAGCGGCCTGCTCGTCGAGCAGGTCGACGAGGTCGTCGAGGCCTTCGGCGAACGGCTTGGCCTGCACGAGCGCCGCCGCGTGCGCAGTGGCGAATGGGCAGCGGTCTGGCTGCTGGCGCCGTCGCTTCGGCCCTACGCCGGACCCTCCTAGTCGGGAAGCTCGGTTGCGGCTCGCACGATCGCGCGGTATACGAGATCGATCGCGGCTCGCACGCCGTCTTCCTCGCCGACGAGCGCGTCGGCCGCGCCGAGCGCTGCGCCGATCACTTCGAGCGCCTCGCCGTCGTCATCCGGCTGCGGATCGCGACAAGCCGCGCGCGCCATGTCGAGCATCGCATGCGCCTGCTCAGCTGCTCCCGTGAACAACGCGGGACCGACGAGACTGGCGTAGTTGTAGACGCGCGCGAGACGGCCGGAGAGCGTGATCGAAGAGCCACGCCGCGGCGGCTTGGTGCTCGGCAGCCCGTGCCCGTCGATCAGCGATGCCATCGTGCCGCCGAGCACCGCTCTGAGCGCCGGCTCGTCGAGGCCTGCTTGCTGCGCTACGCGCAGCGCCAGATAGAGCGTTGTCGCGGGCATGCCGTAGGGGGGGTCGGAAGCGAACACGATCCGCTCGGCCGGCACGCGCGCGAACAGCTCGATCACATCGAGCGGGAAGAAGCAGGAGATGTCATAGAGGATGCCCGGATGCTCGGCGAGCCGCGACGTCAGGATTCCCTGATCGCAGATCGCGCCGTGCGCGAGGATCAGGACGATGTCCGGATGGGCGAGCGCAAGGTCGGCGAGGCCGTCGGCAAGCGGCGGCAGGCCGCGCCCAGCGTGGATCAGGATCGGCACGCTCGCCTCCTCGGCGAGCGCGAACACGTCTGCCATCTCGGCGCTCTCGAACCCGAACTGCTGCGCGCGCGGATGCAGCTTGATCCCACGAGCTCCGGCCGCGAGGCAGCGCTCTGCCTCCGGCAGCGGGTCTTCGGCCGGGTCCAGGCGGCAGAACGGCACGAGCCGGCCGTCGCTTTCGCCGGCCCAGCCGAGCACGCGGTCGTTCGGCACGCGGTAGGACGGCTGGCGCTCGGGGTCGTGCAGCGGGAACACACAGGCACGCCGTGCCTCGGCAGCATCGAGCTGCGCCAGCAGCTGCTCGAGCGTCAGCGAGCGCCCGTCCTCGTCGAGACCGAGGTGCGTGTGCGCGTCGATCACCTCGGCGCCGGCCGGGCGCAGTCGCTCGGCCTCGCTCAGAAACGGGGCGAGCGCGGCAGCGTAGAGCGACTCGTTCACGCGCGAGACGATATTCGCTCGGCGCGATCGGCACCGGCACGTACGCGCGGCAGGTGCGAGCGGCCCGGATCGTCGCGGTCGCGGCGTATCCTGGGTGACGGATGGCGATACTCGATCAGATCAAGCTCGATCTGCAGGGGGCGATGCGCGCGGGGGAGAAACAGCGCGTTGGCGCGCTGCGACTCGTGCTCTCAGAGCTGCAGAAGTCGATCAAGGAAGGCTCCGACGACGAGCTCGCCGTGCTGCGCCGCGAGCGCAAGCGGCGGCTCGAGGCCGCTAAGGCATATCGCGAGGCCGGCCGCGAGGATCTCGCCGGCGGCGAGGAGTCCGAAGGGGAGCTGATCAGCGGCTACCTTCCCGCCGAGCTCTCCGACCAGGAGCTTGCGGCGATCGTCGAGCAGGCCGTGCGCGAGAGCGGCGCGCAGTCGGTCAAGGACATGGGCCAGGCGATGAAGCAGGCGATGGCGGCCGTCGACGGTCGCGCCGACGGCAACCGCGTCTCCGGACTGGTGCGAGCGTCGCTGCAAGGATGAGGACGCAGATCGAGCTTCCCAACGAGGTCGCCGTCGAGTTGGCGGGCAGCCAGGACGCGGTTCTTCGCGCGTTGCAGGCGCATCTCGACTGCAAAGTCTTCCTGCGTGGCAACGTGCTCACGTTCGACGGCGAGGAGAGCGAGATGAACGCCGGCGAGCGAGTCGTTCGCGAGCTCTCGGAGCTGATCGCGCGCGGGCATCAGATCGGCCCTGGCACGATCGCGGCCGTGACTGGTGCGCTCGACGCGCACGAGTCGCCGGCGCGCGTGCTCGAGGACGTTGTCTGGCGCCACCGCGGCCTGCGCGTCGCGCCGAAGACCGTCAATCAGAAGCGCTACGTCGATTCGGTGCGCAACAACACGGTCACGTTCGGCGTTGGCCCGGCCGGCACCGGCAAGACTTTCCTCGCCGTCGCGATGGCGGCGGCGGCGTTGACGCGCCATGAGGTCAACCGCATCATCCTGACGCGGCCCGCCGTCGAGGCCGGCGAGCGGCTCGGCTTCCTGCCGGGCGACCTGATGGCGAAGGTCGACCCCTACCTGCGCCCATTGTTCGATGCGCTTCACGACATGCTCGACCCGGAGAAGGTCGCCCAGCACATCGAGCGCGGAGTGATCGAGATCGCGCCGCTGGCGTTCATGCGCGGGCGCACGCTGAACGACTCGTTCGTGATCCTCGATGAGGCGCAGAACACGACGCCTGAGCAGATGAAGATGTTCCTGACGCGGCTTGGCTTCGGCTCGCGCATGGTCGTCACCGGCGATGTCACGCAGGTCGATCTGCCGCGCGACCAGCGCTCCGGTCTGATCGTCGTCGGCGACGTGCTCGAGGAGATCGAGGGCATTGAGTTCGTGCGTTTCGGCGGCGAGGACGTCGTTCGCCACAAGCTCGTGCAGCGGATCGTCGAGGCCTACGACGTACACGCGCAACGGGCCGCGCCGGAGCTCAGGTCAGCCGATCGCCGCGGCTGAGCGCCGATGGTCGAGCTCGAGATCCTCGGCGCGCCGGCCGCAGCCGGCGCGGCTCCGTCGGTGCCGTCGACAGAGGAGATGCTGCGGCTGTGTGCGCTGACTGCCGCCTCGGCCGGAGTCGAGGATGGTCACATTGCGCTCGAGTTCGTCGACGAGGCCAGGATCGCCGAGCTCAACGAGCGCTATCGCTTGCTCGCGAGGCCGACGGACGTGTTGTCGTTTCCGGTCGACGGCGCCGGCCCGGCTGCGGGCGCGCGCGAGCTGGGAGACGTCGTGATCTGCCTGCGGCACACCAACGATGTGCGCGAGGCGATCGTCCATGGCGTGCTGCACCTGCTCGGCATGGACCACGAGACCGACGACGGCGAGATGCTCGCACTGCAGCGCGAGCTGCTCGCCGAGGCGCGGCGTTGACGCGCAGCGGCTTCGTCGCGCTCGCGGGCCGGCCGAACGTCGGGAAGTCGACGCTCGTCAACGCGATCGTCGGCGACAAGGTCGCGATCGTCTCGGATCGGCCGCAGACGACGCGACGCGCGATCCGCGGGATCCACTCGCACGGCGAGCGGCAGATGGTGCTCGTCGACCTGCCCGGGGTGCAGCGTCCGCGCGACGCGTTGACTGCGCGCATGGCGAGTCGCGTGCGCCAGGAGCTCGAGGACGCCGACGCCGCGTTGTTCCTGATCAACGGCGAGCAGGGCGTTGGTCCGGGCGACCGCTTCATCGTCTCGGCGCTTGCCGAAGCGAAGATCGCGGTGACGATCGCCGTAAACAAGATCGACCGCCTCTCGCGTGCCGCGATTGCGGCGGCGTTGCAGCAAGCGGCCGATTTGGAGATTCGCGGCGATGTGTTTCCGATATCGGCGCGGACCGGCACGGGTGTCGCGGCGCTCGTCGAGCACCTCGGCGCGCAGATGCCCGAAGGCCCGTTCATGTTCGATCAGCGCGACACCTCCGACCAGCGCCTCGAGCTGAGGCTGTCCGAGTTGGTGCGCGAGGCGGCGATCAAGCGGACCTTCCAGGAGGTGCCGCATTCGCTCGAGGCGGTCGTCGAAGAGGTCGACTGGGAGGGCTCGGACTTCGCTCGTGTGCGCGCGCTCTTGTGGGTCGAGACCCCGTCGCAAAAGGGAATCCTGATCGGAGCGGGCGGCCGGATGATCAAGGCGATCGGGACCGCGGCGCGGCGCGAGCTCGAGCGCGAGCTCGGCTGCAAGGTGCACCTCGATCTGTCTGTGCGCGTGCGGCGCGACTGGCGCGCGGACGACGGCCTGCTAGACCGTCTCGGAATCACCTGAGAGAGGGCGCGCGAGCGACGGGAGAGGACTCGGAGGCGGACGTGCGCGCAATCCCGACAGGCGGACGTCGGCGGCTCGTACGACAATTCCACTCGGCGTGATTCATGCCATGTTTGGAATGCAGGCAGGCGCCGATTCGAGTACCTTCTGCGTAGACGCCAGTTGACGAGGAAGGGCGAGAATGTCGGCCAAGCATGCGGTACTGGGGCTCGTGATCGAGCGTCCCGGCTATGGGTATCAGCTCGCTCAGCGACTCGAGGAGCGATTTGGATCTTCCGGCTTCGCGCCGTCCGGTGTCTACTCGGCGCTCGACCAGCTGAGCCGCGACGAGCTCGTTCGCAGCGCGGGCGAGATGGGCGCCGGGCGCGCTCGGCGGGCGGCGCCGCGCACGATCTACGAGGCGACCGAAGGCGGCGTCGAGCACTTCGAGACGTGGATGCTCGATCCGACGCCGACGCCGCCGCTTCGCGACGAGCTGCACATGAAGATCGCGCTGTGCCGGCCGGGCAACGTCCCGCGTCTGATCGATGCGGTCGCCGGGCAGGAACTGGTCTGTCTGGGCCGCCTGCAGGATCTCAAGCGCCTGGGCGAGCAGACGGCGTCGGCGCGCGACTGGTCGCGGCTGATGGGAACGCTCGCGGCTGAAGCCGAGATCGCCTTCTGGAATTCGCGCATCGAATGGCTGCAAAATGCTCGCGAGCTGCTCGAACAGCTGCGTGACGAGCACGAGACCTCACCGTTCGGCGCCGCCGGCGCCTCGACTGCCACCCGGATGGGGCGGCTGCGGGGGGTTTGATGGGGGCTGCGCTGCTCTCGCTGCAAGAGGTCAGCAAGAGCTACTGGCGTGGTCCGTCAGAAGTGCGCGTGCTGTGCGACGCCTCGCTGGACGTGCAGGCCGGCGAGTTCATCGGCGTGTGGGGGCGTCGCGGCGCCGGCAAGACCACGCTGCTGCGAATCGCAGCCGGGTTGGAGACGCCGGATCGAGGGACGGTCCGCTTCGACGGCGCCGATCTCGCGACGCTCTCCGAGCGCGGTCTCGCGCGCTTGCGCCGAGGCGAGATCGGCTGGGTCCGGCGTTCGGGACCGCGCAGCGATCTGACGATGCTCGACTATGTCGCGCTGCCGCTGCTGATCGAGCATGGCCGGCGCGAGGCGAACGGGCGCGCTGACGCGGCGCTGCGCCGGGTCGGCATGGTGCAATGCGCCGGGCAGCGCTGGGAGAGCCTGTCCGACGGAGAGCGTGCGCTCGTGGCAGTCGCGCACGGGATCGCACGCGAGCCGCGGCTGCTGCTGATCGACGATCCGACGGCGAATCTCGGCGTGCGCGAGCGCGAGGAGATCCTCCTCCTGCTTCGCTCGCTCGTCGAGGAGACGGGCTTGGCGATGCTGATGACCGTGCCTGACATGCCGGCGGCGCTCGGCTCGCACCAGCTGCGCGCGCTCAGCGGCGGACGCCTGATCTCGCCATCCTCCGGGCCGGTCGCTCCGGATGGCGATGGCAACGTGATCGAGTTTCCTGGGCGCCAGCGCTCGGCCTGAGTTGCGCGCTGTGTTACGCGCACGAGCAGTCCCCGATCGTCGGCGCGCGGGAAGCTAGTGCTCGAGCTGCGCGAGCTCGTCAAGCACTTTCCGGCCGCCTCTGGCTCGCCGGTGCGCGCCGTCGACGGAGTCTCGCTGTCGGTCGCAGCGGGCGAGTTCGTCGCCCTCTACGGTCCGAGCGGGTCGGGCAAGAGCACGCTGCTGATGTTGATCGCCGCGCTGCTGGAGCCCGACGCCGGCTCAGTCCTCGTCGACGGTCGCGAGATCTCCGCGCTGAGCGACCGCGACGCCGCGAACTACCGCCTGCACGAACTCGGCTTCGTGCGCCAGTCGCTGAACCTGATCCCCGGAGCCAGCGCGCTCGACAACGCCGCGTTGAAGCTGCTCGGCGCCGACCTCGGCTCGCGCGAGGCGAGGCGGCGGATCGCGCCGCTGCTCGAGCACCTCGGCCTCGCCGATCGCATGAGCCATCGAGCCGAGCAGCTGTCGATGGGCGAGCGCCAGCGCGTGATGATCGCGCGCGCTCTCTCGACGGAGCCGAAGCTGCTGCTCGCCGACGAGCCAACCGGCAGCCTCGACACTGAGCGCGGTGCGCAGGTGCTCAGCTTGCTCGCCGAGACCTGCCGCGAGCGTAAGGTGACGGTCGTGCTCGTCACGCACGACCAACTGGCCGCCGCTTTCGCCGATCGCGTCTTCTCGCTGCGTGACGGCCAGCTGATCGATGCCGAGCCGGACAAAGGACGCGCGCCGGTCAATGCAGGCTGAGGGCCGCGCGCGGGGTCCGCGATGAGGCTCTCGAGCATCGCGCGCCTATACCGCGTGCGCATACGGGCGCGGCTCACTCAGGAACTGTTCGCCGTGCTGGGCATCGCGATCGGCGTTTCGCTGCTGTTCTCATCGCAGGTCGCGAACACGAGCCTGAATGGATCAGTCGAACGCTTGACGAACGGAATCGTCGGACGGATGAGCCTGCAACTCGACGCGCGCGACAGCCACGGCTTCGAAGAACGGCTGCTCGAAGAGGTGCAGCGGCTACCCGGCGTGCAGGCGGCTGTGCCGGTGCTCGAACAGGACGCGAACGTCGTTGGCCCGAAAGGGCAGGAATCGGTCGACCTCGTGGGGACCGATCCGCGGTTGGCGCGTCTAGGCGGCGGGATTGCCAGGCACGTCAGCGAGGTCGGCCTCGGGAGCAGGGCGCGCGTGTTCACCTTGCCAACAGAGATAGCTGAACGCATCGGCGCAACGTCGATCAGATCGATCACGATCCAGCTGGGATCGGGATCGAAGCACGCGCTGCTCGTCCCGGGTCTGCTCGGGCGCGGGGGCGCTTCGCTTGGGGACAGCCCGATCGCGCTCGCGCCGCTGCGGGCCGTGCAGACGCTTGCGGGATTGCAGGGGCGGTTGACGAGCATCTACCTGCGCGCTGCGCCGAATCGCAGCAGCCTCGTACGAGCCGAGCTCGAGCGAATCGCCGGCGATCGGCTGAACGTGCGTCCGGCCAACTTCGCTACGACGCTGTTCCGGCGCGCGGCCGGCCCCGTCGATCAGTCGACCAGCCTCTTCTCGGCGCTGAGCGCACTTGTCGGCTTTCTCTTCGCCTTCAACGCGCTGCTGCTGACCGTCCCGCAACGAAGGAGCTTGATCGAAGACCTGCACCTCGACGGGTACACGCGCCGGATGATCGTCGAGGTGCTGCTGCTCGATGCCTTCGTGCTCGGGGTGATCGCCTCCGCGCTGGGCCTCGCTCTCGGAGAGCTGCTCTCACAGGTGCTGTTCAGCTCGGACCCCGGCTACCTGTCGTTTGCGTTCCCCGTCGGTGAGCAGCGCATCGTCACGGCTTGGAGCGTGCTCGTCGCCGTCGGCGGTGGGATGCTCGCTGCCACCGTCGGCGTGCTTGCGCCGCTGCGCGCCGAGATCGTCGAACGGCCGTCGCGCTGGCACGCTCGTTCGTCTCCGGTGTGGCGAGGTCGCACGCCTTGGATGCTTGCCGCGGCGCTCGTGTGCCTGCTTGCGACGACGCTGATTCTGGTGCTTTCCCCGCGCTCGGCGATCGTCGGCGTGCTGACGCTCACGCTTGCGCTGCTGCTCTGCCTGCCGGCGGCGATCGAGCTCGTCGTCGGCGCCAGCGGCCGACTGCATCGCCTGCAGGCCGGCGCCGCCTCGTATCTGGCGCTGATCGAGCTGCGCTCGCGCGCCAATCGATCGCGATCGCTCGCGATCGCGGCTACCGGAGCGATCGCGGTCTTCGGCACGGTCTCGATAGAGAGCGCGCGCAGCAACCTGCAGCGCGGCCTGGATGCATCGGCTCACGGCATTGATTCGGGCGCCGACGTCTGGGCAACGCTCGCCGGTAAGTCGAACTCGTTTGCGACCTCGTCGTTCATCGACTCGTCGGCGGAAGCGTTGCGGCGCGTTCCCGGCGTGCGCGCCGTGCAGCTCTATCGAGGCAGCTTCCTCGACTGGCTCGATCGTCGCGTCTGGGTTCTGGCGCCGCCGCGCGGCGCGGAACACCCGGTTGCAGCGAGCCAGATCGTCAGCGGCAACCCGCTGCAGGCCGCCGCGCGTCTTCGCGCCGGCGGCTGGGCCGTCATCTCCAAGGCAATCGCCTCGGAGCGGGGTTTGCGGATCGGCGACGCCTTCACGCTGCCCAGTCCCAGGCCGACCACGCTTCGCGTCGCGGCGCTCAGCACGAACTTGGGCTGGTCTCCGGGCGCGATCGTGCTCAACGCCGACGACTACGCGCGCGGCTGGTCGAGCACGGATCCGAGTGCCTATCTGATCCAGCTCACGCCAAGCGCGTCGGCGACGGTCGTCTCGCGGCGGATTCGAGCGACACTCGGGCCGAGGACAGCACTACAGGTAGAAACACGCGGCGCACGCGAACGAATGCACTTCGCGCAAGCAGCGCAGGGTCTCTCACGCCTGACGCAGATCCGCTCGCTCGTACTGATTGCGGCCATCCTCGCGATGGCGGCGGCGATGGGCGCGATGATCTGGCAGAGGAGAGCGCGCCTCGCTGACATGAAGGTGGACGGCTTCAGCCGCGTCGTGCTCTGGCGCGCCCTGCTCTGGGAGACCGCAGCCCTGCTCGGCGTTGGCTGCGCGCTCGGCGCCGTCTTCGGGCTCTACGGCCAGCTCCTGCTCGGCAGGGCGCTCGCTGTCGTCAACGGTTTTCCGGTCATCGAAGCGACTCCGCTGCCGGTTGCCCTCGGCAGCTTCGCGCTGATCACGGCCGTTGCCGTCGCGATCGTCGCGGTGCCCGGGTACCTCGCCGCACGGGTGCGCCCGAGCATCTCCTTTCCGGAGTAGCCAAAGCCGGAAAGTGACGACCGATGCGCCCACTACTATCCGGGAGAATTCTGACTCATGGATAGATGCCCGACTCGCTACCGCTATTTCCCCGGCAGGTTTGGGCCTTGGTTGGTGCGGCCACGCGCGAGCTCTCCTGGGGCCTCGCGGCCGCCGCGAAGGAGATGGACGCCTGGCGAACGCGAGCGCTGACGATACCCGACAGCGCGATCCGCGAGGACGCGCTCAGCTCGATCGATCGCAAGCGTGGCCACACCGACGGTGCGGCGCTGTTCTCGATTCTGCCGCCCGATCGCGACTTGAAGCTGCTGCGGCTCCTGGTCAGCTACGAGATCATCTGGGACTTCCTCGACAGCGTCAATGAGCGCGGCGCACACGTCGGCACCGCGAACGGCCGTCAGCTCCATCTGGCTCTGGTCGAGGCGCTCGATCCGGCGATGCCGATCTCTGACTACTACCGATTCCACCCGTGGAGCGAGGACGGCGGCTATCTTCGCGCTCTCGTCGAGGCATGCCGCCGTGATTGCGCCGCGCTCCCGTCCTACGGTCGCGTACGCCCGGTCGTGGTTCGCGAGGCAGAACGCGCACAGGTTCTTGCGATCAATCACGACACGGACCCGCTTGCGCGCGATCGCGCGCTCGAGGAATGGTCAGAGCGGGAGTTCTGCGAGGAGCAAAGGCTCGCGTGGTTTGAGCTGACCGGCGCGGCGAGCGCTTCGTTGACGATCCATGCGTTCCTCGCGCTTGCGGCGCGGCCGGCTTGCAGCGACCTCGACATCGCACGCACCAAAGCTGCCTACTTTCCGTGGTTGTCGACCGCGACGACGATGCTCGACAGCTATGTCGACCAGGCTGAAGACGCGTTGAGCGGAGATCACCGCTACATCGAGCACTACGGAAGTGCGGCCGACGCCGGCGATCGATTGCGCCGGGTGCTCGATCGTTCAGTTGCTGAGGCGCGCCGTCTGAAGGACGGCCACCGCCACGCCGTGATCGCCGCGTGCATGATCGCGATGTATCTATCCAAGGACAGCGCGCGGACGCCCGAGATGAGGGCGAGCACCGCCGGTCTCGTTCGCGCCGGTGGATCGCTCACGCGCCTGCTGCTGCCGATTCTCCGCGTCTGGAGAATCGCGACTGCCCAGCAGGACGCCTAAGGGCAAAAATGCGCACGTTGCGAAGACTAGTCAGAACTGAATATTCAGAACAACCTTTTGGTCGTTCGTCGGCCCGTGCATCATCTATCGAACGCGATGGTGGATGACAACGGGACCGGAGTTTTGCCGACAAGGAGAGAGAAACCGCGTCGTTCGCGGCGAACGAAGTCTGGCGCCTCCAGTGCTGCGTCCAACGCCGCGTCGTCTCGCCAGTGGCAGCGAGCCGGACGCCCCTCGCGGCGTTCGGCTCGCACCGATTCCGAGCCGGGGAGCGAATCAGTGCTGATCGAGCTGTCGAAGTCGCAAGTCGATCAGGTCGTCCGCAGCGCCGGCCAGGGCGGCACGCTGTCGGTGCTGCTCTCGGCCGTCAGAGATCCCGACTGGCCGCTGTCGCTCGACTCCGAGGAGTGGTCCTATCCGACGCAGATGGACGATCGCCGACTGTCGCGATCGCTGCTGTCGGGGCTGCTCGTGCTCTCCTGCTTTCCGCCCGACGGCGGCTATCTGGGCATCGCCGAACTCGCGCGGATGCTGAACATGAACACAAGCACGACACATCGCTATGTCACGACGTTGCTGGCGGTCGGGTTGCTCGAACGCGATCCCGGCACGCGTAAGTATCGCCTTATTGCGCAGTAGCAAGCCGGCGAGCAGGCGTGGCGGCTGCTCGTGGCCGCGGCTCCGGCCGCTCAGAGCCTGCGCTGCAGATGGTCGGCGATTCGCAGTACGGACTGAAGCTCGAGCTCGTCGGTGAACTGGAACGGGACGGGGATCACCTCGACGCTCCTGCGGCGCAGGCGCGCGAGCTGATTTCGCTGCGCGCGTGAGCGTGCCGAGACCGCTTCAGCCGCGCCGAGCGCCGAGCGCTTGACCTCCGCGGATCGCGCCGCAGAGAAGCCGCCGGCGGAAGCGTTGCCGGGCCTCTTCGCGCCGGCGCCGGCGCCAGCGCGAGGCCGGCGTCGATCCGGCGCGCTTGCGCTGGCGAGGATCGCTACGCGCTCGAGCTCGGCCGCGCTGAAGCGCTGCGGCAGCACGCCGTTGACGAGCACCGCGTCGAGCTCGCGCCCGAGCTGCTCGCGCAGCTTGTCCTGAAGCTCGAGCGTCTCGCTGACGGCCATCTCGGTCGCGTGTGCGACTGCGAGGTAGCTCGACCGCTCGGGATCCTCCAGCAGATCGCGCACTCGCTCGGCCTGACCGGCGATCGGTCCGACGCGCGCGATCGCTCCGAACGTTCGCGGTGAGCCGAGCATCCCGAGCGCATGGCCGGTGGCCGGCGCGTCGAGGATGACGAGGTCATAGCGGCGCCCGCGCCCGCGCCAGCGGCGCGCCTGCGTCAGCTCCCAGATCTTGACCATGCTGACGAGCTCCTTCGCGCCGGGCGCTGCCGCCGCGAAGTACTGAAACGTGCTGCTCGACGCGAGCAGGCGCCCGGAGACACGCCCGCCGAGCGACTGCAGCCATTCCATCAGCGCGCGATCGAGGTCGATCGACAGGCTCGACAGGTTCGGCCGAAGCTCGTGCTCGACTCCTGCCTCGCCTGCCGGCGCTCCGAGCAGCTCCGGCAGTCGCGCCTGCTCGCCGACCTCGACGACGATCGTGCTCGAGCCGCGCTCGCTCGCCAGCAGGCCAAGCGCGCTCGCGATCGTCGTCTTGCCGACGCCGCCCTTGCCGGTGACGACGAGCAGCTCGCGTTGCAGTGCCGGTGCCACGATCTCGCCAGTCTGTCTCATACCGGCGCGCGCGGCGTCTACCTACAATCGTGCCAATGAGCTCAACACCGGCAGACGGCACGATCGAGCAGCAGCTCGTGTTCGACGAGCGCGGCCTCGCGCCGTGCATCGTGCAGGACTGGAACACAGGCGAGGTGCTGACGCTTGCCTACATCAACGCGCAGGCACTCGCGCGAACGCGCGAGACGGGCGAGCTTCACCTCTACAGCCGCTCGCGAGAAGAGCTGTGGCACAAGGGTGCGACGAGCGGCAACGTGCAGGCGGTCAAGGCGCTGCGCCTCGACTGCGATGGAGACGCCCTGCTCGCGCTCGTCGTTCCGGCTGGGCCGGCCTGTCACACCGGCGAGCGGACATGCTTTCACCGCGGCGAGCTGACAGCAGCGGCTCCGAGCGAGGTGCTGCCGGCGCTCGAGCGGACGATCCGCGAGCGAGCCGAGCAGCGCCCGGCCGGCTCCTACACGAGCGAGCTGCTCGATGACCCGACTCTCGCCGGCGCGAAGGTCGAGGAGGAGGCCGAGGAGGTCGCGCGCGCGGCCCGCGAGGAGTCAGATGAGCGCGTCGACGAAGAGGCAGCCGACCTGATCTACCACCTGCTCGTGCTGATTCGCGGCAGAGGCCGCTCGCTCGCCGACGCCGGGCGGGTGCTCGATGAACGTAGCCGCTGAGCAGCGCGCCGGCGAGCCGGCGGTGCAGCCGAGCCTCGATCAAGCACGTGAGCTCGCCGCCGAGCACAACCTGATTCCGCTGCGCCACCGGTTCATCGACGACTGCGAGACGCCGGTCTCGGCGTTTTTGAAGCTACGCGAGCTGGCGCCCGGCGAGCCGGCGTTCCTGCTCGAGTCCGCCGATCAGGGCCAGCGCGTCGGGCGCTACTCGTTCATCGGCTTTCAGCCGCGCGCGGTGCAGCGCTGGTCACTCGGCGACGGCGGCGATCCCTACACGCTGGCAGCGGACGCGCTCGCTCGCTACAGCCAGGCGCCGCTCGATGACGCGCCGCCGTTCACCGGCGGCGCCGTCGGCTTCTTCGGCTATGACCTCGTCCGCACCGTAGAGCCGCTGGCGGAGCCGAACCCCGACGCGCTTGGGCTGCCCGACATGGCGCTGATGTTGAGCGATGCGCTCGTGATCTTCGATCACCTCAAGCACACCGTCTCGATCCTCGCGAACGTCGATCTCGAGTCCGAGCCCGACGTCGAGCTGGCTTACGCAGCCGCCGTGCGCACGATCTCCGAAGTCCGCGCACAGCTCGCAGGCCCCGTTCCGCGCGTCGCCGTTCCGTTGCCCGAGCGCGTGCCGCCCGAGTTCGAGTCGAACATGACGCGCGATCGCTTCGAAGCGATCGTCGAGCGGATCGTCCGCTACATCCACGCCGGCGACGCCTTCCAGGTCGTTCCCTCGCAACGCTGGTCGGCGGCCGTGCCGGTCGAGGCGTTCTCGATCTATCGCGGCCTGCGCGCGGTCAACCCGAGCCCGTACATGTACTACCTCGACTTCGGCGACTTCCAGGTCGCCGGCGCCAGCCCGGAGCCGCTGCTGACGGTCAGCGGGCGTCATGTCAGCACGCGCCCGATCGCCGGCACGCGCCACCGTGGCGCCACACCGGAGGAGGACCGACGAATCGAAGGCGAGCTGCTCGCCGACGAGAAGGAGCGCGCCGAGCACGTGATGCTCGTCGACCTTGGGCGCAACGATCTCGGGCGCGTCTGCGAGTACGGCTCGGTCGTCGTCGACGAGCTGATGGAGATCGAGTCCTACAGCCACGTCATGCACATCGTCTCATCCGTCTCCGGCACGCTGAACGAGGGCGTCGGCGCGATGGACGCGCTGCGCTCGGTGCTCCCCGCAGGCACGCTCTCCGGCGCGCCGAAGGTGCGCGCGATGCAGATCATCGACGAGCTCGAGCCGGTCAAGCGCGGCGGCTACGGCGGCGCGATCGGCTACCTCAGCTATGGCGGCGACCTCGACACGGCGATCCACATCCGTACCGTCGTCGTCAAGGACGGCGTCGCGCACGTCCAGGCCGGCGGTGGCACCGTCGCCGACGCGAAGCCGGCATACGAGTACGAGGAGTCCGTCGCAAAGGCGAGCGCCGCGATGCGCGCAATCGAGCTCGCGTGCCAGCAGCCGGAGTGGCCATGATGCGCGTCCTGGTCCTGGATAACTACGACTCGTTCACCTACAACCTCGTCCAGTACCTCGGCGAGCTCGGCGCCGAGGTCGAGACCGTGCGCAACGACAAGGCGAGCGTCGATGAGCTGCTCGACGGCGGCTACGAGCGCTGCGTCGTCTCGCCCGGCCCGTGCACGCCCGACCTCGCCGGGATCACGCTCGAGCTGGTGCGCCGGATGCCGGAATCGGGCGTGCCGACGCTCGGCGTCTGCCTCGGGCACCAGGCGCTCGCGCAGGCGTTTGGCGGCACCGTGCGCGTACACACGCCCGTCCACGGCAAGGCGACGACGATCGAGCACGACGGCCGCACGATCTTCGGCGGGCTGCGCACGCCGCTGATGGTCGGGCGTTATCACTCGCTGGTCGTCGATCCGCAACTGCCCGACTGTCTCGAGCAGTCCGCGCGCGGCGGCGGCGTCGTGATGGGCGTGCGCCACCGCGAGCTCCCCGCCGAGGGCGTGCAGTTCCATCCCGAGTCGGTGCTCACGGCCGAAGGCAAAGAGCTGCTCGCGAACTTCCTCGAGGCGAGCTGATGCCCAACGCGACGCTCACGCGCGCGATCGATGCGCTTGCCTCGCGACGGGATCTCAGCGCCGACGAGGCCGCTGAGGTGCTCGCCGAGATCATGCACGGCGACGTCTCCGAGACGCAGATCGCCGGCTTCTTGATCGCGCTGCGCACGAAGGGCGAGACCGTCGACGAGATCGCCGGCCTCGCGCGGACGATGCGCGAGCTCGCCGTGCACGTGCCGAGCAGCCGTGAGGATCTGCTCGACACGGCCGGCACGGGAGGGGGGAGGCGAACGTTCAACGTCTCGACGACGGCCGCGCTGATCGCGGCCGGCGCCGGCTGTGCGGTCGCCAAGCACGGCAACCGCTCGGCGACCAGCTCCTCCGGCTCGGCCGATCTGCTCGAGGCGCTCGGCGCGCGCATCGACCTCACGCCCACAGGTGTCGCACGCTGCATCGAGCAAGCCGGCTTCGGCTTCATGTTCGCGCCGGCGCACCACCAGGCGACGCGCTTCGTCGTGCCGGTGCGACACGAGCTGGCCGTGCGCACGATCTTCAACTTCCTCGGGCCGCTGACGAACCCGGCCGGAGCGCGCCGGCAGGTCGTCGGCGTCTCCGACGCGCGTTTCCTGGAGACAATCGCCGGTGCGCTTGCGCGGCTGGGCGTCGAGCGCGCGCTCGTCGTCGCCGCCGAGGACGGTCTCGACGAGCTGTCGATTGCTGCCGGCACGAAAGTCGTCGAGGTCAACGGCGAGCAGCTCGAGCACTACACGCTGGCGCCGGGCGACGTCGGTATCGAGCCGATCTCGCTGGAGGCGCTCGAACGCGACTGCGCCGGTGGCACTCCGGCCGAGAACGCAGCAGTCACGCACGCGGTTCTCGCCGGCGATCGCGCCGCCGCCGGTGCGCCGGCTCGGCTCGATCTGGCACTGATCAACGCCGGCGCGGCGATCTACGCCGGCGGCCGTGCGGACACGATCGCCGACGGCGTCGAAGCGGCGCGCGAAGCCGTCGCCGACGGCGCAGCGGCGCAGGCGCTCGAGCGCTTCGTGCGCGCCAGTCACGACTACGCGCCGGTCGAGGCCGCGCGATGACGCCAACCGTGCTCGCGCGGATCCTGCAGAGCACGCGCGTCGAAGTCGCGCGGCGCGAGCAGGAGCTGCCGCGCGCGGCACTCGAACAGCGAATCGAGGCGCGCGCCGAGCCTGCCGCCGTAAGCGCGAGCGCCGGCGCCGCTGAGTCGGTCGGCGCGAGCGAGCCGCGCGGCTTTCGCGCGGCGCTCTCGCGCCCCGGCGTCGCCGTGATCGCCGAGTTCAAGCGGCGCTCGCCGTCGGCCGGGACGCTGCGCGCCGAGCCCGACCTCGCCGAGATCGTCGCTGCCTACGCGCGCGGTGGCGCCGCCGCGCTGTCGGTGCTCACCGAGCGACCCAACTTCGGCGGCTCGCTCGAGGATCTGCGCAACGCGCGCGCTCTCTGCGAGCTGCCGCTGCTGCGCAAGGATTTCGTCGTCAACGACTATCAGCTGCTCGAGGCGCGCGACGCCGGCGCCGACGCCGTGCTGCTGATCGTCGCCGCGCTGACGGACACGGAGCTCGGCTCGCTGCACGAGCGAGCGCGCGCGCTCGCGCTCGACGTCCTCGTCGAGGTGCACGACCGCGCCGAGCTCGACCGCGCGCTCGCGGTCGGAGCCGAGACGATCGGCGTCAACAACCGCGACCTGCGCGACTTCAGCGTCGACGTCGCGCGCACGCATGCGCTTCGAGGCGCGATCCCGGCTGGTGTCCTCGTCGTCTCGGAGTCCGGCATCACGGCGACGGCGCAGTTGCGTGAGCTGGCGCGCGAGCGCGTCGACGCGGTGCTCGTCGGCGAGTCGCTGATGCGCGCCGCCGATCCGGCGCAGGCGCTGCGCGAGCTGCTGTCCTATGGCATGCAAGACGGCCAGCGTGCTCGCGACGCCGACGGACCGAGCGCCGCGGCGGCGGCAGAGTCAGAGATGCCGCGGGCAGGCTTTAGTTCGCCTTCATAGCGCCCGCTCATCATCATCGACCGAATGAAACGCCTCTTCGTAATCCCTTTCATCGCAGCCCTGCTCGGCGGCGGAGTCGTCGTCGCCGTTGTCGCCGCAGCCGGCGACCTAGGCAAGTCGCAGCAGACCATCACGACGGTGCAGGCGGCGCCGATCGCGCCGTCGAACGCTTCACAGCAGAGCAGCGGGCTGACGCCGCACGACATCTACGTCAAAGACGCTCCGGGCGTCGCGTTCGTGACTTCGACGATCGTGCAGAAAAGCGAATCGTCGCCGTTCAACCTGTTCGGTGGCGGCGAAACGCAGCAGAAGGGCGAGGCGACCGGCTCGGGCATCGTGATCGACGCGAACGGCACGATCCTGACCAACTACCACGTCGTCGAGAACGCGATCAAGGTCACGGTCAGCTTCGAAAAGGGCAAGACGGTCGACGCTCAGGTCGTCGGCAAGGATCCGTCGAACGACCTCGCCGTGCTGCGGATCCACCCGGATGGGCTGACGTTGCATCCGCTGACGCTCGGTAACTCCAGCGGCGCGCAGGTCGGCGACCCGGTGCTCGCGATCGGCAACCCGTTCGATCTCGAACGGACGCTGACGACCGGTGTGATCTCAGCGCTGCAACGCCAGATCACCGCGCCGAACGGCTTCACGATCGACAACGTGCTGCAGACCGACGCGCCGATCAACCCCGGCAATTCGGGCGGGCCGCTGCTGAACGCAGCCGGCGAAGTGATCGGCATCAACTCGCAGATCGAGACCGGCGGCTCCGGCGGCGGCAGCGTCGGCATCGGCTTCGCCGTGCCGATCGACACGGCCAAGTCGGAGATCTCCGAGCTGGAGAAAGGCGGCACCGTTCGCGGCGCCTATATCGGGCTGACGTCCTTGACGATCGACGGCTCGCTCTCGGCGCTCAACCTTCCGGTGAAGAGCGGCGCGCTCGTACAGAGCGTGCAGAAGGGCACTCCCGCCGAAAAGGCCGGCATCAAGGGCGGCACGGTCAGCGGCAGCACCGAAAGCGGGCAGGTCGCCGTCGGCGGCGACATCGTCACTTCGATCGACGGCAAAGCGGTCAACAGCTCCGAAGATCTCGCTGAAGACATCTCGGCGAAGAAGCCCGGCGACAAGATCTCGGTCGGACTGCTGCGCGCCAACGGCAAGGGCGGCTACGAACACAAGACCGTCAGCGTCACGCTCGCGGCTCGGCCGAACTCCGTGCCGAACCCGAACACGCCTGAAGGCTGAGCGGCGCGCCGCGATCGCGGCGCAAGGACGCGGACACTCGCTTCGCAGTCGGCGTCGTCACCGCACCGCTACCGTTGCAGCATGGCTGAGAACACGACGCGCGCGAAGATCTGCGGGTTGACCAACCTGCCCGACGCCGAGCTTGCCGTCGAACTGGGCGCGTGGGCGCTCGGGATGATCTTCTACGAGCAGAGCCCGCGGCGCTGCTCGCCGGCCGAGGCCGAGCGGATCGTCGCGGCGCTGCGACGCAAGGTCGAGCTGTGCGGCGTGTTCGTCAATGCGCCGCTCGAGCGCGTCGTCGGCCTCGGCGGGGAGCTGGGCCTGAGCCTGCTCCAGTTCAACGGCGACGAGGGGCCCGCGTTCTGTGCCGAGGCGGCGCGCCGCACCGGAGCTCGCGTGATCAAGGCCGCGCAGGTCTCAGGCCCCGGCGATGTGCGCGATCTCGAGCGCTTCCACGTCGACTTTCACCTGCTCGACGCGCGCGCCAAGGATCCCGCCAAGCGAGACCTGCGCGGGGGCACCGGCGACACGTTCGACTGGAGCCTCGTGCGCGCACGCCGCTCGCGCATCCCGCTGATCCTCAGCGGCGGTCTCGACGCCGACAACGTCGGCGCGGCGATCGCGGCCGTACGTCCGTATGCCGTCGACAGCGCCAGCGGAACCGAGTCAGCGCCCGGCCACAAGGATCCGCGCAAGCTACGCGCGTTCCTTGCCGCCGTCGAGGAGGCATCGCGCGAGGGCGAGGGCGAGGGCGAGGGTCAGGCCACGTCTGCCACGCCTGCCGGGGACGCGTTGGACGCCGCCGCACCCGCCGCACCTGTCGCGCCTGTCGCACCCGTCACGCCCGCCGAGCCCGAGCCGGCCAATGCTGTCGCCGGCGGACACTCGTGAGTGCGAACGCGTCCGAGGCCTCGCCGGTCGAGCACCACTTCGGCCACTACGGCGGGCAGTTCGTACCGGAGACGCTGATGCCGGCATTGGCCGAGCTCGAGCTCGCTTGGAGCGAGGCGCGCGCGGACGCCGGCTACCGCGCCGAGCTCGACGGCCTGCTGCGCGACTTCGCCGGTAGGCCGTCGCCGCTGTATCGCGCGCGCCGACTCTCGGAGCGGGTCGGCCGTCCGGTCTATCTCAAGCGCGAGGATCTCAACCACACCGGCTCGCACAAGATCAACAACGCGCTCGGGCAGGCGCTGCTGGCGAAGCGGATGGGCAAGCGGCGCGTGATCGCCGAGACCGGCGCCGGCCAGCACGGCGTCGCGACGGCGACCGTGTGTGCGCTGCTCGGTCTCGAGTGCGTCGTCTACATGGGCGTCGAGGACACGCGCCGCCAGCGCCCGAACGTGCAGCGGATGGAACTGCTCGGCGCGAGCGTGCAGCCGGTCGACGCTGGCGCGCAGACGCTGAAGGAGGCGACCTCGGCGGCGATTCGCGACTGGGTCACGAACGTGCAGAGCACGCACTACGTGATCGGCTCGGCCGTCGGGCCGGCGCCGTACCCGGCGCTCGTGCGCGACCTGCAGCGCGTGATCGGCGACGAGGCGCGCGCGCAGCTGCTGCAAGCGGAGGGCCGGCTGCCGGCGCGCGTGGTCGCCTGCGTCGGTGGGGGCTCGAACGCGATCGGCACGTTCGCGGCGTTCATCGACGACGCCGCCGTCGAGCTGGTCGGCGTGGAGGCCGGCGGCGAGGGAATCGACACGCCGCGACATGGAGCGCCGCTGACCGTCGGCGGGCGCCCTGGGATCCTGCACGGCTCGCGCTCGGCCGTGATGCAGGACGAGGAGGGGCAGATCCTCGAGGCGCATTCGATCTCGGCCGGCCTCGACTATCCCGGCGCCGGGCCGCAGCACGCATTCCTGCGCGACAGCGGCCGCGCGCGCTACGTCGCAGTGACCGACGAGCAGGCGCTGGCGGCGTTTCGCGAGCTGACGCGCCTGGAGGGGATCATCCCGGCGCTGGAGACGGCGCACGCGCTGGCCTGGGTGCTCGCGCAGCAGGACGGCGAGCTCGACCTGATCTGCCTTTCCGGGCGCGGCGACAAGGATCTGGCCGAGGTTCTCGCGAAGGCATGAGCACGCAGTCGGCAACGGGAGTCCAGCGGATCGACGAAGCCTTCACGGCCGCGCGCGAGCGCGGCGCTGCGGCGCTGATGCCCTACCTGATGGCGGGCTTTCCGACGCTGGCCGAGTCGCTCGCGATCGGCGAAGCCTGCATTGGCGCCGGCGCCGACCTGGTCGAGCTCGGCGTGCCCTACAGCGACCCGCTCGCCGACGGCCCGGTGATCCACGAGGCTGGCACGCGCGCGCTGGCCGCCGGCGCGAGCGTCGCCGGCGTGCTCGAGGTCGCGCGGGGGCTTGCGCAGAGCGTGCCGGTCGTGTTGATGTGTTACGCGAACATGGTCTACGCGCCGGGCGTCGAGGCGTTCGTGCAGCGGCTCGCGCAGACCGGCGCGTGCGGCCTGATCGTGCCCGACCTCCCGCTCGAGGAGGCCGACGAGGTTCACGCCGCATGCGAGGCCAGTGGGCTCGCGCTGGTCGCGCTCGTCGCGCCGACGACTCCGCCTGAGCGCCTGAGCGCGATCGGCGCGCGCGCAAGCGGCTTCCTCTACGCAGTCTCGGTCGTCGGCACCACCGGCGAGCGAGCCGCGCTGCAGGACTCTTTCGCGGCCGTGATCGAACGCGCGAAGGCGGCGACGACCGTTCCGGTTGCGCTCGGCTTCGGCATCAGCACGCCCGAGCAGGCTCGTCAGGCGGCCGCCGCAGGCGCCGATGGCGTGATCGTCGGGACGCGGCTGGTGCGCGCGGCGGCGGAGGCCGATGATCCGGCTGCAGCCGTCGGAGCAGTCGTCGCGGAACTGGCCGATGGGCTCGCGTCGACCGATCGCGCAGCGGCCAGCTAGGATTCCGCCGGCATGGGATTGATCCTCACCGTGACAGCGGGGCTCGTCGTCTGGATCGTGCTGTGGGCACTCGGAGCGAAAGGCTTCGACGCGTTTCTGCTCTCAGCCGCGATCATTCTCGTCGGGGCCACACTCAAGATCCTTACGGGCTACCTCCCCGGCCGTCGCAGCTAGCCGGGCGTGCGCGCGCGCTGGCTGTCTCTGGCCGCTCTCGCCGCGGCGCTTCCGGCGCTGGCCGGGTGTGGCGGGGTGGGCGTCTCCGGCGCGACCGAAACGACCGGAAATCAGCTCGCGATCTACTCGAGCCTACCGCTGCAGGGCCCTGACGCGTCGATCTCGGCGGAAATCGTCGACGGCGAGCGCCTGGCGCTGTCACAGGCCGGCGGGCACATCGGATCGCTGAAAGTCGGCTACGTCTCGCTCGACGACGCCAATCCGAAGACGGGCGAACTCGACCCCAGCGCGACCGCTACGGACGCGAAGATGGCCGCGCAGGACACGAGCACGATCGCCTATCTGGGCGAGTACAGCTCGGCTGCGACGGCTGTCTCGCTGCCGCTGATCAACGCCGCCGGCATCCTCCAGGTCAGCCCCGGCAGCCCGTATGTAGGCCTGACCTCATCGCGCGACGCTGGCCAGGATGAGCCCGAGCGCTTCTATCCAAGCGGCAAACGCACGTTTGCGCGCCTGCAGCTCGGCGATCCGGCGCAGGCCGTCGCGCAGTCGGAGCTGATGCGCTCGCTGCACGTGCACAAGCTCTACGTGCTCGACGATCAGGATCCATTCGAGGTGCCGCTCTCCGAACTCGTCGCCGGCGAAGCCGAACACGCCGGCATCGCCGTCGCCGCTCACGACAGCATCGTCACGACTGCCGGGACGGTGTCCACGGGCGAGGTCGAAAAGATCGAGCGCAGCGGCGCCGACGCCGTGTTCTTCGCCGGCGGCGCCGGCGCCGGGACCGTCGCGCTGTGGCGTGCGCTGCATCAGGCCGACCCGCAGCTGCTGCTGCTCGGCTCCAGCAGCCTCACCGGTGAAGCGTTCACCTCGGCGATCGGCGCGGCCGCCGCGCAGACCTACCTGACGACGCCGACGCTCGCGCTCGGCGACTACCCGCCTTCGGCGCAGCGCGTGCTCGACGACTACCGCAGGCAGTTCGGCCGCGAGCCGGGCGCTTGGGCGCTGTACGGATACGAGGCGATGAGCGTCGTGCTCGACGCGATCCGTCGCGCCGGATCACGCGGCAACGACCGTCAGTCGGTGATCAACGCGCTGTTCGCCACCGGCGAGCGCGACTCGGTGCTCGGGCCGTATTCGATCGAAGCCGACGGCGAACCGACGTTCACGCGCTACGGCGTAGACCGTGTGCTCGGGGGGCAGGCGCAGTTCTACCGCGCCCTCGACGTGCGCTGAAGCCGGCGCTAGCCGGCGGCGCTCTGTAGCCCGAGCACGAGCCGGAAGCGCTCGATTCCGTTGCCTAGCGTGCGCCCGCCGCCGGACAGCGTGCTGAGCGAGCGCAGGTAGGGCACGAACGGCGCGATCGACGGGTCTTCGCTGAGGCCGACGCCTTCGAGCAGGCCGAGCAGCGTCGGGAAGTCGACGATCACGCTCGGCGCGATTCCCTGGCCGAGCGCGGCCGAGGCCGTGCCGTAAGGCGCCGAGCCGGAGATCGTGCTCGTCGGGTCCAGCGCCGCGTCGATCGACTGCTCGCCAAGCCCGATCACGAACTTCGCGTGGCCGTTCGCGTCGACGCCGGCGGCGATGTCGAGTTCGACCGGCAAGCCGCTCAAGCGCGCTGCGACCGCCGCTTCGGTGCCGGGCAGCTTCGTGCTCTGCACCGAAGCGCCGCCGCGGCGCAGCAGCGAGCCGAGCTCCGCTACGGCTGCGCGCGAGCGCGCCGCGTCGTTGGAGTCGATCACGACGCCGCCCTTCAGTTCGAGCAGGCCGGCGCCCGCGGCGAACAGGCCGGCCGAGCCCATCCAGCTCGCGAACTCGCGACGCGTCTGTGCGCTTTCGGCGCCGAGCGCGCGCAGCGGCGCAAGAATGCCTTCGAGCAGGCCCTTGACGCTGATGCCGGCCGCCTCGCCTTCGGCGCCGGCGCCTGTCAGCGAGCTTCCGAGCGAGGTGATGCCCTGGATCGCGTCGACGTCGGCGCCGAGCGTCTTGCCGACGTCGCCGAGGCCGACCGCGAGCCATGATTCGGCCGGCAGTTCGCCGAGCGCTTGCGCCGCCGGTGCGCTTGCCGAGAACAGCCCGCCCGAGTCGGAGCCGGCGCTCGTGCTCGTCTGCAGCGCGTCGGCGTCGACGGCGATCGTGGAGCTGCTCGGGACGAGCGAGACGTTGACGAGGCCGCCGCCGGCGAGCGCCGAGAAGGCCGACATCGAGGCCTGCTTCGACGCGGCGGCACCGCCGCCGCCGAAGGCGCCGGCGTTTGCGTAGACGTTCGCGAGCGTTCCCGCCGGCGCGACTGCCTGGAGCTTCGCGTAGTCGGGGTTGTGCGCAAGCGAGGGAGCGCCGGCGGTCGTGTCGATCACCGCGCGCACGCCGGACTCGGTGCCGATCACGGCCAGCTTCGCGACGATCGCGAAGGCGATGCCACTGGCATTGACCTGGTAGGAGGTTCCGCGATAGCTGCTCGTGTGCGCGCTCGCGCGCGAGCCCAGCTGCGCCAGGAACGAGCGCGCCTTCGCGCTGTCGCGCGAGTCGAGCACGATCGCGCCTTCGACCGAGTGCGCTGCGAACGGGAACGCGCTCCCGGCGGAGGAGCTGCCGAGCAGGCCTCGCTCGACGAGCGTCAGCAGGCGTTCGACGGCGCGTTCCTCGGAGTCGCCCGTAGCGGTCAGGAAGACGCCTGCGCGCGGGCCGAGCCAGGGGGCGATGTCGCGCTTGAAGTCGAGCGCGCTCGAGCCGGGCGTCTGCAGCGCTGCGAGCAGGCGCAGGTACGGGTCGGCCTGGTGTGTCAGGCCGCGTCCGGCCGCGCGCGCGGCATCCTGCAGCTTGCCCGTCGGTTGCACGTAGGCCCCGGCGTAGAGCGGCGCCGAGGCCGGCACCGCGCGTGCGGGATCGATCGACGTGCCGGAGGCGCCTGAGCCGCATCCGGCGCTCGCCACGGCTACGGCCGCGAGCATTGGCGCGAGCGCGGCGATCTGTACCGGTCGGCAGACTCGCATCGCGGGCGATCGTACCGGCTGCCGTGGCCGTCTCGGCGCGGTTCTCGAACGTACGCCGGCTGCAATCCGTGTCTCAGATGCCCGATCTGCACGCGCGTTTGCAGCTTTTCGCGCTTTGGCGCGGTCTTGGCCGGTCTTTGAGAAGACGTTCGTTAGCAGGTCTTTTCGCCGGTTTGAGGCCGTTGGGGAGAGATCGTGGGAGAAAATGTGCAATTTGAGTTGTGTTGTGGGAGGAAGTGGGGTATCTTCGCCGCAGCGAGCCGGGGTGGAGGGGCTCCTCCCACTCCTCCACCTCGGCTCGGTAATCAACTTCGGAGCCCCCAACAGTGGTCCCTTTTCGTGGCACGTTCGACCATACGCTCGACGCGAAGAACCGCCTCACGGTGCCGGCGCGCTACCGCGCTGCGCTGTCAGAGGGCGTCGTGATGGCGATGCCCGTCGACCTCGAACCGTGCGTCGCGGTATGGCTCCCCGAGGAGTACGAGCGCTACAGCCGTCGCGCGCTCGCCGAGCTGCCGCCGCTGTCGCCGCGCCGGACCGAGCTCGAGCGCTTCTTCTACGGCAGCTCCCAGGACGCCGAGCTCGACGCGGCCGGGCGGATCACGGTTCCCGGCTTCCTCGGCGAGCACGCGAAGCTGCAGAAGGAGGTCGTCGTCGTCGGCGCCGGCGACCGCCTGGAGCTGTGGAGCAAGGACGGCTGGAACGACCACCGACCGACGCTGCTGAGCGGCGTCGCCGAGATCACGGCACATGTCGACGACACTGCTTGAGATGACACGATCGAAGCGACGGCCGTCCCGCGGGCGGTCATCGTCCGCTGCCGCGAGAGCGCGCGCGGGCCGCGAGCGGCCGGCTTTCGGCGCGGACGGCGACGGCGCGCGCTCGCACACGCCCGTGCTCGCCGGCGAGCTGCTCGAGCTGCTCGCGCCGCAGCCCGGTCAGACCGTGATCGACTGCACGTTCGGCGACGGTGGACATGCGCGGCTGCTGGCCGAACGGCTCGGCTCGAGTGGAACGCTGATCGCAATCGATCGCGACCCGCTCGCAGAGGAGCGCTTCGCGCGCCTCGCCGACGACGTCGAGTGCACGCTGCGCTTCATCCGCGCCGGCTACGCCGAGGCGCTGGAGCTGCTCGAGCAGGAGGGAATCGGGGCGGACGCGGCGTACTTCGACCTGGGAATGTCTTCGATGCAAGTCGATACGCGTGAGCGCGGCTTCTCCTATTCGTATGAGGCGCCGCTGGACATGCGCATGGACCCGGCGCAGGAGCTGAGCGCGCGCGTCCTCGTCGCCGAGTGGGACGAGCGTCGGCTGGCGCGCGCGCTGCGCGACTTCGGCGAGGAGCGCCACGCCGGCGCGATCGCGCGGGCGATCGTGCGCCGTCGGGCGCAGGCGCCGATCGAGACGACGCTCGAGCTCGTCGAGACGATCAGCTCGGCGATTCCGACACCGGCGCGTTTCGCCGGTGGCCACCCGGCGAAGCGCTCCTTCCAAGCGCTGCGGATCGCCGTCAACGACGAGCTCGACCAGCTCGACCGAGCGCTGCCGCTGGCGTGGTCGCTGCTGCGCGAGGGCGGTGTGCTCGCGGGAATCTCCTTCCACTCGCTCGAGGATCGCCGCGTCAAGCGCTTCCTCGCTGCGCGCGCGCAAGGCTGCATCTGCCCGCCCGACCTGCCGATCTGCGCTTGCGGGCGCGAGCCCGAGGCGGCGCTGCTGACGCGGCGCTCGATCGTGCCGACAGCGGATGAGGTCGCGAGCAATCCGCGCTCGGCCTCGGCGCGGCTGCGCGCTGCCAGGAAGCTGACCGGGGAGCGCGACCTCGACGGCGGGAGCGTCGCGGCGTGACGCCGCCTGCCGCCGCAGCGGCTCCCGCTGTCCGCCCGCGCCGCGCGCCGGCGCCGCGCGGCCCGCGCCGCGTCTCTGGACCGGCTCGTCCGGCGCGTCCAACCACCGCTCCGCGCCCGGCGCGCTCCCGCGCTGGAACGCGCGAGAGCGGCCTCGCGCTTGGGTTCGTCTCGGCGCTGGAAGCGCTGGCTCAGCACCGGCTGCTCGACCGCCTGATTCGCGGGCGCACGTGGATCGGCATCGTCGCGTTTGCGCTGATCGGCATCGTCGCGCTGCAGCTGGGCCTGCTGAAGCTCAACGGCGGCATCGGACGCGCGCTCGAGCGCGAGGGCATGCTGCAGCGCCAGAACGCTGCGCTCAACATCGAAAACTCCGAACTCGCCGCCGGCGAACGCGTCGAGGCACGCGCGGCGAAGCTCGGCATGACCTTCGTCTCGGCCGGCGCGCTGCGCTTTCTCGACACCGGCGAGCACGGCGAGTCGGCAAAGGCGGCCGCTGCGCTGAGCAGCGCCGCGCGCGCCGGCGCCGCTGCGCAGGCGAGCGAAGCGTCGACTTCGAGCACGAGCGAAGCATCGAGCGGCGAAGCGGAAACGAGCGCGACGGCGGCGGCAGCCGAATCGCCCGAAAGCGAATCCTCGAGCGAAAGCGCCGGCGGCGAAGCCTCGGCGCAGTCAACGAGCGAAGGCGGCGCGGCGAGCGCCGAAACGAGCGCCACGAGCAGCGAAGCGACCAGCCCCACCAGCGATGCCGGAGCGTCGGCTAGCGCGCCCGCGAGCGAACAGCCCCGCGAAGCAAGCGGCGGAGAAGCGCAGCCGTCGGGCGGCAGCCAAGCGAGCCCGACCGGGGAATGACGCGTTGACGATCGTCCAGCGCCGGATCGGTGGGATCTTCGCGCTGTTCTTCCTGTTGCTGCTGCTCGCTGGAGGTCGCACGCTCTATCTCGGCGCGCTGAAGGGCGGCAGCCTGCGCAAGGCGGCGGCGACGCAGCAGCTGACCTACGAAACGGTGCCGGCGCAGCGCGGCACGATCACCGATCGAAACGGCGTCGATCTCGCCGTCTCCGAGCCGGCGCAGGACATCTCGGCGACTCCCTACCTCGTCGCGAATCCGCTTGCGGCCTCGCAGAAGCTCGCGCCGCTGCTGGGCAAGCCGCAGGGCGAAGTCCTGCGCGAGCTCTCCGAGCGCAGCGGCTTCGTCTACCTGGCGCGCGCGCTTCCAGCGAAGCAGGCGCACGAAGTGATGGCGTTGAAGCTCGAAGGCATCGCCGGCGCGCCGGTCATGCGCCGCGTCTACCCGCGAGGCACGCTCGCGGCGCAGGTGCTCGGCGCGGTCGGCACCGAAGGCAACGGCCTCTCCGGGCTGGAGTACTCGCGCAACGCGCTGCTGCACGGACACGCCGGCGAGCGGCGCGTCGTCAGCGACGCGCTCGGCCAGCCGGTCTCGATCTCCGAACCGCACGCCGAGCAGTCCGGCACGCCCGTCTCGCTGACGCTCGACGCGAACATCCAGCAGCGCACCGAAGACGTGCTCGGCGCCGTCGGGCGCGTGTTCAACCCGAAAGACGCGACGGCGATCGTGATGAACCCGCGGACCGGCGCGATCCTGGCGATGGCCAACTGGCCGCAGGTCAACCTCAAGGATCCGAGCGCGACCTCGCCTGAAGACATGGAGAACCGGGCCGTCAGCTTCGACTACGAACCGGGCTCGACGTTCAAGGCGGTGACGGTCGCCGGTGCGCTTCAGCAGCATCTCGTCACGCCGAGCACGAGCTTCGCGATCCCCGACCAGATCCAGGTCGCCGACCGCACGATCCACGACGACACCGAACACGCCGAAGAGTCGCTGACGACGGCGCAGATCCTCGCGCAGTCGAGCAACGTCGGCGCGATCAAGATCGGCGCGCTGGAGGGCAGCGACGACTTCTCGCACTGGGTCGAACGCTTCGGCTTCGGCAAGCGCACCGGCGTCGAACTGCCGGGCGAGGAAATCGGCCAGGTGCTGCCAGTCAGCAAATACTCTGGCTCCTCGATGGGCAACCTGCCGATCGGCCAAGGCCAGCTCGTCACGCCGCTGCAGATGGCGACTGCCTACTCTGCGATCGCCAACGGCGGGATCCTGCGCCAGCCGCACATCGTCCAGTCGGTCGGCGGCCAGCCGCAGCCGGTTCCGGCGGGCCGGCGCGTGATCTCCGAAGCGACCGCGGCGTCGTTGCGCCAGATGCTCGAGGGCGTGCTCGCTCCGGGCGGCACGGCGAGCGAGGTCTCGATCCCCGGCTACCAGCTCGCCGGCAAGACGGGCACGGCGAGCAAGGTCGACCCGGCGACCGGCGAATACTCGAAAAGCGCTTATGTCGCCTCGTTCATGGGCTTCGCGCCGGCGTCGAACCCGAAGCTGCTGACCGCCGTGATCGTCGACGAACCGCAGGCCGGCTCGATCTACGGCGGCACCGTCGCCGCGCCGGCGTTCGGGCAGATCATGAGCTTCGCGCTTCCTTATCTCCGCATCCCACCCGGATAGCATCCGCAGCCATGAGGCTCGACGAGTTGACCGCCGGCCTGGGTGTTCTGACGGCTGGCGCGCTCGACGGCGCTACGGAGATCACAGGGCTGGCCTACGACAGCCGCGCGGTGCGCGGCGGCGAGCTGTTCTTCTGCGTCAGCGGATTCGAGCGCGACGGCCATGAGTTCGCGCCGCAGGCGGTCGCGGCCGGTGCGGCCGCGCTCGTCGTCGAGCGTCCGCTCGGTCTCGGCTTGCCGGAGCTGCTCGTCGGCTCGGCGCGCGCGGCAATGGCGCCGGTCGCGGCGCGCTTCTATGGCGATCCGACGTCGCAGCTGCGCGTCGTCGGCATCACCGGCACGAACGGCAAGACGACGACTGCCTATCTGGTGCGCGCGCTGCTGGAGGCGGCCGGCGAGCAGTGCGGGCTGCTCGGCACGGTCAAGTCGGTGATCGCCGGCGAAGATCGGCCGGTCGTTCGCACGACGCCGGAGGCGATCGAGCTGCAGCGTGACTTTCGCGAAATGCTCGACGGCGGCGATCGCGCTTGCGCGATGGAGGTCTCCTCGCACGCGCTGGAGCTCGGCCGGGCCGATGCGATCGAGTTCGCCGGCGCCGTCTTCACGAACCTGACGCAGGACCATCTCGACTTCCACGACACGATGGAGGACTACTTCCTTGCAAAGCGCCGGCTGTTCGTCGACTGCGCGCCTGCCGTCAGCGTCGTCAACGTCGGCGACGTCTACGGGCGACGGCTGGCGGGCGAGCTCGAGCGCGTGCGCACGTTCGCGGTCGACGCCGAGGCCGACTTCAGCGCCAGCGAGCTCGACTGCGACCTCTCGGGCTGCAGCTTCACGCTGCGCTCGCCAGCGGCGCCGGCCCGGCGGGTGCGGCTGCCGATGCCGGGGCGCTTCAACGTCGCCAACGCGCTCGGCGCGCTGCTGCTCGTGCACGAGCTGCTCGGCGGCGAGCGCCTGCCGGAGCTGCTGGCGGCGCTCGAAGCCGGCGTCCACGTCCCGGGGCGCTTCGAGCCGGTTGAAGAGGGCCAGGACTTCGCCGTGCTCGTCGACTACGCGCACACGCCCGACTCGCTCGAGAACGTGCTCAGCTCCGCGCGCGAGCTGATCGAGCGCGGTCAGCGCGGCGACGGGCGCGTCGTCTGCGTGTTCGGCGCCGGCGGCGACCGCGATCGCGGCAAGCGCCCGCTGATGGGCGAGATCGCCGCGCGACTCGCCGACGTCGCGCTCGTGACCTCCGACAACCCGCGCTCGGAGGATCCGCAGCAGATCATCGCCGAGATCATGGCCGGCGTCGCGCGCGTGCAGGCGGGCGCGCCGGAGGCGCAGGCCGAGCCGGATTCGGGCACGCACGCTTCGCCGCCGGTCCGCTCGATCGCCGATCGCGCGCTGGCGATCGACGAGGCGATCGCCGCCGCGCGTGCGGGCGACGTCGTCGTGATCGCCGGCAAGGGCCACGAGCAGGGCCAGGAGCTCGCTGCCGGTCGCAAGGTGCCCTTCGACGACGCGACGGTCGCGCGCAAGGCGCTGCGCGTGCGCGGTGCTCGCCGATGAGCACGGTCGCGTGCGCCGGCGAGCCTGCTTCGGGCTGTCGCGCGGGGTCCAGCGGATGAGGGCCTGGGACGTTGCGCGGATCGCTGCGGCGGCCGGCGCGACGGTGCTGGCCGAGCCGACCGGCGAGCACGCCGAGGGCGGACCGCTGCGCGCGACGATCGACTCGCGCCACGCCGGCGAGGGCGAGCTGTTCGTCGGACTGCGCGGCGAGCGCGTCGACGGCGGCGAGCACGCGCTGGAGGCGCTCGCGGCGGGCGCGTGGGGGGCGTTGGTCGATCCGGACTACGCGGCGCCCGCAGCGGCCGCGCAGAGCGGCGGCGCCGTGCTGTCGCATCCGCAGCCGCTCGAAGCGATGCAGGCGCTCGCGCGCGCCTGGCGCCGCGAGCTCGGCGCGGCCGGCGCGAAGCTCGTCGGCGTCACCGGCTCGACCGGCAAGACCTCGACGAAGGACATCCTCGCGGCGCTGCTCGGCGCGCACCGGCGCGTCGTCGCTAGCCCGGAGAATCTCAACACCGAGATCGGCCTGCCGCTGGCGATCCTCGCGGCGCCCGCCGGCACGCAAGCGCTCGTCGTCGAGATGGCGATGCGCGGCGCCGGTCAGATCGCCGAGCTGGCGGCGATCGCCGAGCCGGACGTCGGCGTGATCGTCAACGTCGGACCGGTCCACCTCGAGCTGCTCGGCTCGCTCGAGGCGATCGCCGCGGCCAAGGCCGAGCTGATCGCCGGCATGCGGCCGGGCGCGAAGGTCGTCGTGCCGGCCGGCGAGCAGCTGCTCGAGCGCCACCTGCGCGCCGACGTCGACACGCTGACGTTCGGCGACGGCGGCGACGTCGCGCTCGAGCAGGCCGCGCAGGGCCGGGTGCGGCTGCGCGTCTTGCAACAGACGATCGAGCTGCAGCCGTCGTTCGCGCAGGCGCACAACCTGCAGAACCTGCTCGCCGCCGTCGCCGCCGCGCTGGCGCTTGGAATCGAGCCGGCCGAGCTCGCCGCGCAGGAGTCGCTGCAGGTGCGCTTCTCGGCGCTGCGCGGCGAACACCTGACGCTGCCTGGTGGCGTCGTCGTGATCAACGACTGCTACAACGCCAACCCGATGTCAATGCGCGCTGCGATCGACGACCTCGCCGAGACCGCGCCGGCGCGCCGCGTGGCGGTGCTCGGCGACATGCTCGAGCTCGGCCCGCAGGCGCCGCGGCTGCATCGCGAGGTCGGGCTGTTCGCCTCCGATGCGGGTGTCGACCTGCTGATCACGGTCGGCGCGCTCGCCGCCGAGATGCGCACGGAGTTCGATGGCGAGTCCTACGCGACGGCCGACGCCGCGTCCGCCGCCGAGCAGCTGGAGCCGCTGCTGCGCGAGGGCGACACGGTGCTCGTCAAGGGCTCGCGCGGGATCGGCCTGGAGCGCGTCGCCGAAGCGCTCGGCGCGGCGCGGGAGGACTGATGGGCCGGATCCTGTTCGGCGGCACCGCGTCGCTGCTGATCTGCCTGTTCCTCAGCCCGAAGTTCATCGAGTTCCTGCGCGATCGCGAGTTCGGCCAGCAGATCCGCGAGGACGGGCCGCAGGGGCATCATCAGAAGGCGGGCACGCCGACGATGGGCGGGATCATCATCCTGTTCGCCGTCTCGGTGCCGTTCCTGATCCTGACGAACTACGACTGGCGCTCGGTCGGCGTCTTCGGCGCGATGATCGCGTGTGCGCTGCTCGGCTTCGCCGACGACTACACGAAGCTCGTCAAGCGCCGCTCGCTCGGCCTTCGCGGGCGCACGAAGTTGATCGTGACGATCGTGATCTCGCTGGGGCTGTGGTGGATCGCGCAGCACGAGGCGCATCTCGCGCCGACGCTGCGGCTGCGCTTCATCGACTACCAGATCGACCTGGGGCCGTTCTATCCGCTGCTGATCTACCTCGTCGTCGCCGGCACGACGAGCGGCGTCAACCTCACCGACGGGCTCGACGGGCTCGCGGCCGGCTGCGCGGCGATCGTGCTGCTCGCGTACATCGGCATCACTTTCATCACCGGCGAGGACGACCTCGCGATGATCGCCGGCTGCCTCGTCGGCGGCTGCGTCGGCTTTCTCTGGTTCAACGCCTTCCCGGCGACGATCTTCATGGGCGACACCGGCTCGCTCGGACTCGGCGGCGCGATCGCGGGCCTCGCGGTGATGACGAAGACCGAGCTGCTGCTGATCCTGCTCGGCGGCATCTTCGTGATCGAGGCGCTGTCGGTCGCGATCCAGGTGATCTCGTTTCAGACGACGCGAAAACGCGTCTTCCTGATGGCGCCGATCCACCACCACTTCGAGCTGCGCGCGTGGTCTGAGACGAAGATCATCCTGCGCTTCTGGATCGTCGCGGCGATCTGCTGCGCGATCGGCTTCACGATCTACCGCCAGAGCATCGGGTGATCGTCACCGGCGACGCCGGTGACTCAGCCAAGCGGTTCTGCTTGCCGGAACGGTTTATCCCTTGCGACGCCGTGGCGCGCATGTGTTCAGCGTTCACATCTCCGCCGTAATTCGGAGTGCTTGATTAATCCACATGGTAGGTTCGTCCCGCGTCGTCGGGGAGATCTGGAGAAAGTGGATCGTCGACTCGGTGGCGATGCTGATCATCCGCACGATTACGGAATGGAGACGTAATGCACGGGAAGACATCCGCGAACGCGGCGAAGCTCGCTTCGGCGACCCTCGCTGCTTGCCTGATCTCAGCGCTGGGGGCCGGCGCCGCGAGCGCCGCGACGACGAGAACGCCGTTCACGACCGAATACACATCTGCCTACGGCAAGGTGCAGTGCGTCGGAACTCTGACTGTCGACAAGAAATATCCCGCCAACGCGACCGAAGGCGGCCTGGAAAGAGAGAAGTGCACGAGCCAGGAACCGGGCGGCAAGCTCGCCGGCTACTTCAGCGCCGGCGAAGAGTACACCGGATACTGGGAATCCGACTACTACGCGACGATCGGTGAGTTCGGTGTCCAGCCGAGCTCCGTCGAGATCAAAGTCGCGAAAAGCTTCAAGTCGTTCAAGGTCATCTCGGCCGTGTATCCGGTGAAAGAAGCCGGCTGAGCCGCTGCGGGCGGCGCGAGTCTCGCGCCCGGCCGAGTTCACAGTCGAATCGCCTGCGCACAGCGAGGGCCGGATCCTCGCTGTGCGCAGATCACCTTTCGCACCCGTGTGTTCGCGCCCGTGTGCGCGGTGCTCGCCGCGAGGCGCCACCCGGCTTGCGCGCGGCGCCTTCTCGGCTGAGCCCCTTAGAGTCGTTTCGTGCGCGCGAAGCTCGAAGCCGAGAGAGCCCATCCTGAGATTCCAGGCGGCCCGTATCTCGTCGTCGGCCTCGCGCGCTCGGGGATCGCGGCTGCGCGCGTGCTGTGCGAGCGCGGCGAGCGGGTGGTCGGGCTCGACGCCGGCGCGCCGCCTGCCGCTGCGGCGCTGAGCGAGCTTGGCGTCGAGCTGCATCTGGAGCAGCAGGACGGCACGGCGCTGCTCGGCGACGTGCGCGCGCTCGTCAAGAGCCCCGGCGTCCCGGCGCAGGCGCCGGTGATCGAGGCGGCGCGCGAGCGCGGGATGCCGGTGCTCGGCGAGCTGGAGCTCGCCTGGCGGCTGCTGGGCAACGAGTTCATTGCGGTGACGGGTACGAACGGCAAGACGACGACGGTCGAGCTGATCGGGCACATCTACCGCGAGGCGGGCATGGCGGTTGCGGTCGCCGGCAACGTCGGCACGGCGCTGAGCTCGCTCGTCGGCACGCTCGACACGCGTGCGACGGTCGTCTGCGAGGCATCGTCGTTTCAGCTCGAAGACACGCTCGCGTTCGCGCCGGAGGCGGCCGTGCTGCTGAACGTCACGCCCGACCATCTCGACCGCCACGGCACGATCGAGGCGTACGCGGCGGCGAAGCTCCAAGCCTTCGCGCGTCAGGGCGAGGACGACGTGGCGGTCCTGCCGGGAGGCTTCGACGGGCGCTTCACGCCGGGCGGCGCTGCGCGGCGCTTCGAGTTCGGCTGGGACGCCTCGGCGGATCTGTTCGAGCTCGACGGCGAGCTGTGGTGGCAGGGAGATCCGCTGATCTCGCTGGCCGAGCTGAGCCTGCGTGGGCGCCACAACGTCGAGAACGCGATGGCCGCCGCGGCGGTCTGCCTCGCGCGGGGCCTCGACGCGCAGGCGGTGCGCGCCGGCTTGGCGTCGTTCGCGGGCGTCGCTCACCGTCTCGAGGAGGTCGCCGAGCTCGACGGCGTGCTCTACGTCAACGACTCGAAGGCGACGAACGTCGCGAGCACGCTCGTCGCGCTCGAGGCATTCGCCGGTCGACCGCTGCATCTGATTCTCGGCGGCCGTGGCAAGGGCCAGGACTTCACGAGCCTGCGCGAGCCCGTCCAGCAGCGCTGTGCTGCGGTCTACCTGATCGGCGAGGCCGCGCCGACGATCGCGGCGGCGCTTACGAACGTCGCGCCGCCGGTGCTCGACTGCGGCGAGCTGGAGCGGGCCGTGCGCGCGGCGCGAGCTGCGATGGCAGGTGATTCGCGGACGGCCGCGACGGGCTTGCTCGCACCCGATTCGGGCCCGGTCGTGCTGCTCTCTCCGGCCTGCGCCAGCTTCGATCAGTTCGCCGACTTCGAGGCGCGCGGAGCGAGCTTTCGCGAGCTGGTCGAGAAATTGCAGGGTTAGGCGCGCGCGCAGCGAAGTCAGCCGGGATGCCATCGGCTGCAGCACGGCGCGCTCGCTCCTCCGGAGGCGCTGCTCCCAAAGGCGCGCGCAAGCGCGGCAAGGGCGTCGCGGCGAAGAGCCAGCCGCTCGAGCAGCGGATCTTGATCACGGCGACGCTGTGCCTGCTCGGTTTCGGCGCCGTGATGGTCTACAGCGCCTCTTCGGCGACGTCGCTGCTGCAGAGCGGCGGCACCGGCAGCGGCTACCTGGTCAAGTACTTGATCTACGGTGCGATCGGGCTGTTCGTGATGCGCGTGCTCGCGCGCGACGGCGTCGAGAAAGTGCAGAGCTTCACCGGCCCGCTGCTGGCCGCCTCGTTCGTGCTCGTGCTCGCCGTGCACGTCCCGCACGTCGGCGTCAGCGTCAACGGCGCGCGCCGCTGGATCGGCCCCGGGCCGTTCCAGTTCCAGCCTTCGGAGCTGATGAAGCTGGCGCTCGTGCTCTACAGCGCGACGCTGCTGGCGAAGCGCCCGTCGCGCGTTCACGATCTCAAGGATCTGCTCAAACCGCTGCTGCTCGTCGTCGGCGCGGCGATCCTGCTCGTCGTCACGCAGCCGGATCTCGGCACTGCGATGGTGATCGCGTTCACGACGATCGCGCTGCTGATCGCGGCCGGCATCGAGATGCGCCGCCTGGCGATCATCGTCGGCTCGGCGTTCGCGCTCGTCGTGCTCTACGCGCTCGTCAAACCGTACGCGCGCGCCCGCCTGACGTCGTTCCTCGACCCTTGGGCGCACGCCTCGAGCAGCGGCTTCCAGGCCGTGCAGGGTCAGATCGCGATCGGCTCGGGCGGGCTGTTCGGCGTCGGGCCGGGGCAGTCGGTGCAGAAGATCTTCTACCTGCCGGAGGCGCCGACGGACTTCATCCTCGCGGTCATCGCCGAGGAGCTCGGCGCGGTCGGCGTCTGCGCGCTGCTGTTCCTGTACGGCCTGATCGCCTATGCCGGACTGCGCGCGGCGAAGGGCGCGCGCAGCCTGCACAGCGCGCTGATCGCCGTCGGCGTGACCTCGCTGATCGTCTCGCAGGCGCTGCTCAACGTCTTCGCGGTGCTCGGCCTGGCGCCGCTGACCGGCGTGCCGCTGCCGTTCGTCTCCTACGGCTCGAGCAGCCTGATCGTGATGCTCGCGGCGATGGGGCTGCTCGTCAACGTCGCTTCCGGCGGCACGGCGCATGTGCGCGCAGTGAGCACTCCGCGCCGGCGCTCGGCCGACGCGAGCGCTCGCGAAACGGCACGATGGGGCGATGAATCGAACGAAGCGGATCGTGATCGCCGCCGGCGGGACGGCGGGGCACGTCGTGCCGGCGCTCGCGGTAGCGGACGCGCTGCGGGCTGACGGCGCCGAGGTCGAGTTCGTCGGCGCCGGGCGCGCCGAGGCGCAGCTCGTGCCTGCCGCGGGATATCCGCTGCACGAGATCTCCGTCGAAGGGCTCAGCCGCTCGAACCCGCTGCGAGCGCTGCGCGCGCTGCTGCGCGCCGCGCGCGCGGTGCCGCGCGCGCGCAAGCTGCTGCGCGGGCTGCGTCCCGACGCGGTCATGGGCGGCGGCGGCTACGTCGCCGGCCCGGTCGCGCTGGCGGCGCTGACGCTGCGCATCCCGGTCGTGCTGACGGAGGCCGACAGCCACATGGGACTGACCAACCGCCTGCTCGCGCCGTTCGCTTCGCGCGTCTGCCTCGCCTTCCCGCCGCCGCGGCGCTCGTTTGCGAAGGCGCGGCGCTCGCGCCGCTATCGCGTCACCGGCCGGCCCGTGCCGGATGTCTCGCGCGACGGCGAGCAGGCGCGCGAGCGTCTCGGGATCGGCGCCGAGGAGACGTGCGTCGTCGTCTTCGGCGGCTCGCTCGGCGCGCGCTCGATCAACCGTGCGGCCGCCGAGGCGTTCGCCGGCAGCGACTTTCGCGTGCTGCACATCTCCGGGCGCCGCGACTACGGCGAGCTGCGCTCGCGCGCGCTGCCACCGGGCTATGACCTGCGCGAGTACCTCGGGCAGGAGGACTTCGCCGACGCGCTCGCTGCCGCCGATCTCGCCGTCGCGCGCTCGGGCGGATCGGTCTTCGAGATCGCTGCGCACGGCGTGCCGGCCGTGCTCGTGCCCTATCCGCACGCGGCCGGCGACCACCAGAGCGCGAATGCGCGCTGGATGGTCGACGCGGGCGCGGCCGTCGTGATCGCCGACGATCAGCTGACTGCCGCGAGCCTCGCGCGCCAGGTCGCGGTGCTGCTCGCCGATCGCACGGGCCTGGAGATGATGGCGGCCGCCTCGCGCGGCCTGGCGCGGCCGAACGCGGCGCGCGAGATCGCCGCCGAGCTGCTCGCGGTGGCGCGCGAATGAGCGCGCCCGAGCGCCCCGCTCGGCCGTGGGCCGGGCGGCGGCTGCATCTCGTCGGCGTCGGCGGCGCCGGGATCAGCGCGTACGCGCGCGCGGCAAGCGCGCTCGGCGCCGAGCTGAGCGGATCGGATGCAGCCGAGAGCGCATACTCGCGCGCGCTCGCGGCCGACGGCATCCTGGAGGCGCGGATCGGGCATGCGGCCGAGAACGTGCCGCCGGGCGATGGCGTCGAGCTCGTCTACTCCTCGGCCGTGCCGGCCGAGAACGCCGAGCGCGTGGCCGCACGCGAGCGCGGATTGCGCGAGCGCTCGCGCGCCGAGCTGCTGGGCGAGCTGACGGCGCTGCGACACACGATCGCCGTAGCGGGCACGCACGGCAAGACGACGACGTCGGCGATGCTCGTGCACGCGCTGCGCGGCGCCGGGCTCGATCCCGGCTGGCTGATCGGCGGCACGATCGGCGGCGGGCTGGGCAACTCGCACTGGAGCGAGAGCGAGTGGCTCGTCGTCGAGGCTGACGAGTCCGATCGCTCGATGCTCAGCCTCGAGGTCGAGATCGCGCTCGTGACGAACGTCGAGCTCGACCACCACGCGACGTTCTCCTCGCTTGCCGAGCTGAGCGAGGCGTTCGCGGTGTTCGCGGCGCGCGCCAAGCGCGCGGTCGTCGTCTGGGAGCGCCCGGAGCTGCTGGCGCTGATGCCCGACGCGGAGGCCGGCGCGAGGATCGTGCCTTATGACGCGCACGAGCTGGCGCTGCTGGCGGGAGGCTCGCGCTTCGACTGGCGCGGCCACGAGGTCCAGCTCGGCGTTCCCGGCGCACACAACGCGGTTGACGCCGCCGGCGCGCTCGCGGCTGCAGCGACCGCAGGCGCAGACGTCGTTCTCGCGATCGACGCGCTGGCCCAATTTCGCGGCGCTGGACGCCGTTTTCAGAAGGTCGGCGAGGGCGCTTCGCGCGCGCAGGTGTATGAGGACTACGCGCACCATCCGACCGAGATAGCTGCGACGCTGCGCGGCGCTCGCACGCTGCCGCATCGACGCCTGCTCGCCGTCTTTCAGCCGCACCTCTACTCGCGCACGAAGCTGCTCGCGCGAGACTTCGGCAAGGCGCTGGCAGGCGCCGACGTCGTCGTCGTGCTCGACGTCTTTCCGGCGCGCGAGCGCGCGGTCGACCATCCGGGCGTGAGCGGGCTGACGATCGCCGAGGCGGCGGCTGACGCCGCCAGCGGCCGGCCGGTCTACTGGCTGCCGCGCTTCGAGGAGGCCGAGCGCGTCCTCGGCGAGCTGCTCGGCGACGGCGACCTGTGCGTCGTGATGGGAGCCGGCGACGTCGATGTGCTGGCGCGGCGCCTCGTGGAGCAGGCGTGAGCGAGCCGGCGAGCGTGCAGCGCGACTACCCGCTCGCGCGCCTGGCGACGGTGCGCACCGGCGGCGCGGCGCAGTTCTTCGCGCGCGCCGGCAGCGAGGCCGAGCTGGCGGAGCTGCTTGTTTGGGCTGACGCGACCGGCCTGGCGCTGAGCGTCGTCGGCTCTGGCTCGAACCTGCTGATCGCCGACGACGGCGTCGCGGGGCTCGTGCTGAAGCTCGACCGCGAGCTGGCGCAGATCGAGCGCGACGGCGCGCAGATCGTCTGCGGCGGCGGCGCGCGGCTGCCGGCGGTCGCAGCCGAGTCTGCGCGCGCCGGTCTCTCGGGGATCGAGTTCGGCGTCAACATCCCCGGAACGGTCGGCGGAGCCGTGCGGATGAACGCGAACGCCTACGGCGGCGAGTTGGCGCGCACGCTGGCGTGGGTGGAGGTCGTCACGTCGAACGGGGCCGAGCGACGCACGCCGGAGCAGCTCGGCTTCGCCTATCGCAGTTCCAAGATCGCGCCCGGCGAGGTCGTCGCGCATGCGTGTTTTTCGCTTCAGGACTCCGATCCAGCCATCGTCACGGCGACGCTCGCCGAGCTGCGCGCGCGCCGGCACGAGGCGCAGCCGCAGGGCATCAAGACGTTCGGCTCGACGTTCAAGAACCCCGACGACGCGCGCGCGGAAGGCCGCACGGCCGGACTGCTGCTGTCACAGGCCGGCTGCAACGGGCTTGCCGTCGGCGGCGCGCGCTTCTCGCCGAAGCACGCCAACTTCATCGAGAACACCGGCACGGCGAGCACTGCTGACGTGCTCGGCGCGATGGCCGAGGGGCGCAGGCGCGTGCTCGAGCGCTTCGGCGTCGAGCTGGAGCCGGAGGTGCAGACGCTCGGCGACGTGCGCTTTCCGTGGACGCGGTAGCGCTGCGGCGAACTGGATCGAGGCGCTTGCGGCACATGTAGGGGTTCGCGCACGGAGGTCGAAGACAGAGGCCGATGGATCGCTCGTTCGCCGGCCGCCTGGGAATCGGCGGCCTCACAGGCCGGCCTGCGCACAGCACGCGTTCACGCGCCGGCACGCGCCGCGCGCCCGCATCACGCCGTCTGGGAGGCGGCGTCGATCGCGTGCTGGCGCAGCTCTGGCGACTGCCGACAGTCGCAGCGCACGGCGCCGGCGGGGCTTGGGCATTCGTGCGCGCGCGCCGGCGGCTGCGGATCGCGGTTGTCGCGATCGCGATCGCAACGCCGCTGCTGGCCGGTGGCTGGCTGTGGTTTCGCGGCTCGTCGTTCGTCGCCGTCAAGAGCGTGCGCGTCAGCGGCGTGCACGGCGCAGACGCGCCGCAGATCGAAGCGGCGCTGACGGCAGCGGCGCGACGGATGAGCACGCTCGAGGTCGATACGGCGGCGCTGCGTGCGGCCGTCGCGTCCTATCCGGTCGTCTCGGGCGTGCGCGTCTCGACAGGCTTTCCGCACGCGCTGCGCATCGAGGTGATCGAGCAGCCGCCGGTCGCTGCAATCGACGTCGACGGCGCGAAGACGGCGGTTGCAGCTGACGGCGTCGTGCTCGGCGCGGCGCACGTCAGCGGCTCGCTGCCGACGCTCCCGGCGACGATCCAGCTGAGTCCGGGCGAGCAGGTCCACAACGCCACGCTGCTTGCCGCGCTGCGCGTGCTCGGCGCCGCGCCGAAGCCGCTGGCGAAGGACGTGCAGAGGGTTTACAGCGGCTCGAAGGGGCTGACGCTCGTGCTCAGCGGCGGCCTGCGCGCTTACTTCGGCGACGCGACGCGCCCGCACGCG
>DATBBG010000040.1:0-14402 GCA_036271095.1 Solirubrobacteraceae bacterium | reverse complement strand
CTGACCAAGCGGATCCCGTTCATCTGGCTGCTCGACTCGGCCGGCGCGCGCATCCAGGAGGCAGTCGGCTCGCTGTTCGCCGGCTCCGGGCACCTGTTCCGCGAGGAGGTCGTGATGAGCGGCGTGATCCCGCAGATCGCGGCGCTGATGGGTCCGTGCGCGGCCGGCACGGCCTACATCCCCGGCCTGGCCGACTTCGTGCCGATGGTCAAGGGCCGCGGCTCGATGGCGCTCGCCGGCCCGCACCTCGTGCGCGCCGCGATCGGCGAGGACGTCACCCAGGAGGAACTCGGCGGCTCGCGCGTGCACACGCGCAAGTCCGGCGTCGGCGATCTCGAGGTCGCCGACGACGTGCAGTGCATCGAGTCGATCAAGCAGTACCTCTCGTTCATGCCGCAGAACTGCGAATGCAAGCCGCCAGTGATCGCCAGCGCCGACCCGATCGAGCGCGGCGACGAGCAGCTGCTCGACGTGCTGCCGGAGTCCAATCGCAAGCCGTATGACATGTACGAGGTGATCCGTCGGATCGCCGACGACGGCTTCTACTTCGACATGAAGCCGCAGTGGGCGAAGACGATCATCACCTGCTTCGCGCGCTTCGGCGGTCGCCCGGCCGGGATCGTCGCCAACCAGCCGAAGCAGCTCGGCGGGATCCTCGACAACGACTCGGCCGACAAGGCTGCGCGCTTCGTCAACCTCTGCAACGCCTTCGACATCCCGCTCGTCTTCCTGATGGACGTGCCCGGCTTCATGGTCGGCACGAAGGTCGAGGCCGGCGGCATCATTCGCCACGGCGCGAAGATGCTCTACGCCGTCGCCAACGCGACCGTGCCGAAGATCACGGTGATCACGCGCAAGGCCTACGGCGCCGGCTACTACGTGATGAACGGGCGCGCTTACGAGCCCGACGTGATCGTCGCCTGGCCGAGCGCCGAGATCAGCGTGATGGGCGCCGAGGGAGCAGTCGAGATCGTGATGCGCAAACAGGTCGAAGAAGCCGACGATCCGGAGGCGAAGAAGGCCGAGCTGATCGACGCCTATCGCAAGATCATCGACGTCTACATCGCCGCCGGCAACGACATGATCGACGACGTGATCGACCCGCGCGAGACGCGCGTGACGATCTGCCGCGCGCTGGAGATGGCCGAGGGAAAGAAGATCGAGCGGCCGTGGAAGCGCCAGGGCGTCGTCCCGGTCTGAACCGATGAGAGCGATCAGGAGAGAGAAGCGATGAGCCTTGACGACCCGGTCGTGATCACCTGCTCGATCTCCGGCGCGATCGCCAATCGAGAGCAGTGCCCGGCGATCCCCTACACGCCGGCCGAGTACGCCGCCGAGGCGCGGCGAATCGTCGACGAGGGCGGCGTGATGATCCACATTCACGCGCGTAAGCCGGATGGCACGCCGAGCTATGAGATCGAGGACTTCCGGGCGATCTCCGAAGCGATCCGCGCGGAGGTCGGCGATGCGGTGATCGTCAACTTCTCGACCGGCACCGTCGGCGTGCCGGTCGCAAAGCGAATCGAATACCTGCGTGCGTGCAAGCCCGAGGTCGCTGCGCTGAACATGGGCTCGATGAACTACGCCAAGTACTCGCGCTCGCGCAAGGACTTCGTCTTCAAGATGGTTTTCCAGAACCCGTTCGAGGAGATCGTCGAGCTGCTCGAAGCGATGAACGAGATCGGCATCAAACCTGAGCACGAGTGCTTCGACGTCGGCCACGTCGGCAGCCTTGCGCCGCTGATCGACATGGGCGTGCTGAAGACGCCGCTGCACGTCGACTGCGTGATGGGCGTCGTCGGCGGGATCCCGCCGAGTGCGCGCAACCTCGCGGCGATGGTCGACAACATCCCCGCCAACGCGCCCGGCCTGCCGGCGTCGCACTGGGGCGTGATCGGCATCTCGCGCGATCAGTGGATGCTCGTCTCGGCGGCGCTCGCGCTCGGCGGCTCGATTCGCGTCGGCTTCGAGGACAACCTGTACCTGCCGAGCGGCGAGATGGCGCGCTCCAACGGCGAGCTGATCGCGAAGGCACGCGAGATGACCGAGAACACCGGCCGGCGCCCGGCGACCGTGCGCGAGGCCCGTGCCGCGCTCTCGCTGCCCCAGCGCGGCCTCGACGCGGCCGAGGCGCCGGGCGCGCCGACGGCGGCCATCGCGAGCGAGGGCGCCCGCGCGTGAGCCTGCCGCTGCAGGGCATCCGCGTGCTCGACCTCTCGCGGCTGTTGCCCGGCGGCTTCTGTTCGCTGCTGCTCGCCGACTTCGGCGCGGAGGTGCTGAAGGTCGAGGACACGGGCATGGGCGACTACATCCGCTGGTCGCCGCCGTTCTACGACGGCGCGCACGAGAGCGCGCGCTCGGCGCTGTTCCTGTCGCTGAATCGCAACAAGCGCTCGATCCGCCTCGACCTGAAGAACGAGCGCGGCCGCGAGGCGCTGCTGCGGCTCGTGCGCGAGTACGACGTCGTGCTCGAGTCGTTCCGTCCCGGCGTGCTCGACCGCCTCGGCGTCGGCTACGAGCGGATGCGCGAGGAGAACCCCGGAATCGTCTACTGCGCGATCTCCGGTTACGGCCAGAGCGGGCCAAAGCGCGATGCGGCGGGTCACGACATGAACTACCTCGGGCTGATCGGGCTGCTTGGGCTGACCGGCGAGCGCGGCGGCGAGCCGGTGCAGGCGGCCGGGCAGATCGCCGACCTCGGCGGCGGTGCGCTGATGGCCGCCTTCGGCATCCTCGCGGCTCTGCGCGAGCGCGACGGCGGCGGCCCCGGCGCGCCTGAGGGGGGCTCGGGCGAAGGCCAGCTGGTCGATGTCTCGATGGCCGAGGGTGCGCTCGCGTGGCTGGCGATGGTCGCCGCGAGCTACTTCGCCGGCGAGCAGGCGCCGCGGCGTGGCGAGCTGCCGCTCGCCGGGTCGCTGATCTGCTACCGGCCCTACGAGTGCGCCGACGGCTGGATCACGCTCGGCGCGCTCGAGCCGAAGTTCTGGCAGGGCTTCTGCCGCGGCGTCGGGCGCGACGAGCTGATCGCGGCGCAGTTCGAGCGTCCGGGCTCTGACGCGCACGCGCAGGTGCAGGAGATCTTCAAGGGCCGCACGCGCGAGCAGTGGGAGGCGTTCGCGCGCGAGCACGACTGCTGCCTGGAGCCGGTGCTCGAGCTCGACGAGGCGCTCGACTCCGAGCTCGTGCGCGAGCGCGAGATGGTCGTCGAGATCGACCAGCCGGGCGCTGAGCGACCTGTGCGACTGCTCGGCCTGCCGGTCAAGCTGGGGCGCACGCCGGGCGATCACGCGCGCCTGCCCGGGCCGGCGCTCGGCGAGCACACCGAGGAGGTTCTGCGCGCGGCCGGCTACTCCGAGCAGGAGGTCGCCGAGCTGGTTGCCGAGGGTGCGGCGGCAGGCTCCGCGGGGGCACAGCAGGGCATCTCCTTCCGCGCATGAGGCTGAGGCGCTGAGCATGAACGCCACGGTAGGCAGCGCCGGGGATGCAACGCAGGATCGGCAGCTGCTGAAGATGAGCGAGCTGGCCGATCGCTCCGGCGTCAGCGCCGGAACGATTCGCTACTACCTGCGCGAGGGGCTGCTCGGCGAGGGCTCGGAGATCGTGCGCACGAGCCGCAACATGGCCTACTACCCGCCCGAGTACGTCGAGCGGATCGAGCTGATCCGCCGGCTGCAGGAGAAGCGCTTCATGCCGCTGCGCGTGATCAAGAGCACGCTCGAGGACGAGCCCGAGCGCGTGCACGCGCTGATCGAGCTGGAGGATCGCATCCTCGAACGCGCGCTCGCCAGCGCCGAGGCCTCCAAGCGCGTCTCGATCAAAGCCGTGCGCGAGCGCTACGAGATCCCGCGCAACGTGCTCGACCGCCTCGCCGAGATCGGCGTGCTCAGCCCGAGCCGGGGCGGCTACGACCAGGACGACGTGAAGATCATCGAGGCGATCGCGAGCTTTCGCGCCGGCGGCTACGAGGAGACGCTCGGCTTCACCGTCTACGACACGCTGCGCTATCGCGAAGCGCTCGAGCCGCTCGTCGCCGAGGAGGTCCAGTCGCTGCTCGCGCGGCTCGCCGGCGAGGTCGACGTCGACCGCGCGATGGAGATCGTCACGGCCGGCGTCGAGCCGCTGCGCGAGCTGCTCGGCGCGATGCACTCGAAGCTGCTGCTGGCGGAGCTGCGGCGGCAGCGCGACCGCGGCTGACGCCGAGCCGCTTCACCACAGCGCGCGATGGTGCTCGACGACGCCGAGCCCGTGCGCCAGCGCGACGCCGCCCGGCAGTGTTCCCGAGAACGAGCCGAACGGCGCGCGGTACTCGCTCTTGACGATCAGCAGGTTCTGGTCGTGGCTGCGCTCGGCCTCGGGATGGAAGCGCAGCGTCGAGCCGTCGGCACAGCGGACGCGCAAGAGGCTCTCGGAGAACTCGACGGCGGGCGCCTCGCTCGCCACGCCACCGACCCAGACCGCGCGCTCGGAGCCGCTCGGCGGATCGTTGACGCCGCTGACGAGGTTCCACGCGAGCGCCGTCCCGTCCGGCGCTTGGCCGACGCCGGCTGACCACCACCACTCAGTCTCGCGCGTATGGTACCCGGCCGTGTCGTCGATCACCGCTCGCGCGCTCAGCTCGGACGCGGGCCTGCCGTCGAGCGCGAGCGTTCCGTGCGCGGCGATGCCGGCTTGCTTGCGCGTCCACACCTGCTCGCCGCCGTTCGGGCAGGTCGCCTCGATGCCGCCATCTTCCTCGAGCGCCAGCTCCAGCCGCACGCCGCGATCGTGCAGCAGCAGACGGCCGGCGTCCAGTCGCAGCTCGCGTGCGCGCGGCAGTAGCCGCGTCCGTTCACGCTGCTCGTTCGCGTCGCGTCGATACAGCGCCCAGAACGACTGACGCGCGGGACCGACCTGGATCAGCGCGGCGCACGCCATCAGCTCCTCGCTGAAGACGCCGACGTAGCGCCAGCGCTTGAGCGGCCGTTGGCCGCTGAACAGGCGCATGCCCGAAGCCGCTGCAGGCGTGATCAGCGACTTCGACAGCTCGCCGCCCGTTATGCTGTCCGGTGTTGACTGACCAGTCAATCTATTTTTCGATCGGTGCGTGCGAGTCGCGGGCGGATACGAGTCGGTGGGAGGAGCCGCGCTCTTGAAGGTCGCTGCAATCCAACTCAACTCGGGCGCCGAGCCGGCGGCGAACCTCGCCGTCGCCGACCGACTGACGCGCGCCGCCGCTGCCGACGGCGCCACGCTGATCGTACTTCCTGAGAAGTGGACGGCGATGGGCGACGACGAGCAGCTGCGCGCTGCCGCGCAGACGCTCGACGGCCCCGCGATCTCATGGGCGCGCGCGACCGCGCGCGAGCTCGGCGTCGAGCTGATCGCCGGCTCGATCGTCGAGCGCGTCGAGGCTCGCGAGAAGCTCGCGAACACGTCCGTGCACATCGGCGCCGGCGGCGAGCTGAAGGCGGTCTACCGCAAGGTGCACATGTTCGACGTCGAAGTCGCCGGGCGCAGCTATCGCGAGTCCGATCTCGAGGACGCCGGCGAGGAGCTGGTGCTGTCGAGCACCGACGAGGACGTCGAGCTGGGGCTCTCGATTTGCTACGACGTGCGCTTTCCCGAGCTGTACCGGATCCTCGCCGTGCGCGGCGCGCGCGTGTTCCCGCTGCCGGCGGCGTTCACGCTGGCGACGACGCGCGACCACTGGGAAGTGCTGATCCGCGCGCGTGCGATCGAGAACCAGGCGTTCTTCATCGCTGCCAACCAGATCGGCGAGCACCCCGGCGGCAATCGCTCTGGCGGGCGCTCGATGATCGTCGACCCGTGGGGACTCGTGCTGGCGCAGGCGCCCGACGCCGAGTGCCAGATCGTCGCCGAGCTCGACTTCGAGCGCCAGCGCGATGTGCGCGCGCAACTGCCGGCGCTCGCCAACCGGCGCGCGAGCGTCTATCGCTGGCCCGAGCAGGTGCACGCGTGAGCGCGAGCAGCGCTTCGGCAGAAGACGCGACGCCGGCCGTGCGCGGGCGCGCGAGCGCCGCGAAGGCGACGAAGGCAGGAGCCGACAAGCGCCGCCTGATCCTCGACGCCGCCGTGCGCGTGTTCGCGCGCCAGGGGTTTCACGCCTGCCGCGTGTCGGACATCGCCGACGAGGCGGGCGTCGCCTACGGGCTCGTCTATCACTACTTCGCCTCGAAGGACGAGGTTCTCGACACGCTCTTCCTCGAGCGCTGGGATGTGATGCTCGCGCTGATTCGCGAGGTCGACGCCGAGCCGATCCCGGTGCGCGAGAAGCTCGGCGCGATCGCGTCGTTCATTGTCGACAGCTACCGCCACGACCCCGACCTGATGAAGGTGATCATCGTCGAGGTCACGCGCGCGGCGAACTCGTTCGGCGACACGCACATCGGCACGATTCGCGACGCCTACGAACTGATCGCCGGCATCGTCGAAGCCGCTCAGCGCGATGGCGTGTTCAAGCCGGAGATCGAGGCGCGCTTTGCGGCGATGGCCTTCTACGGCGTGATCGAGCAGTTGCTGACCGGCTGGATCTTCGATCTGCGCCCGCAGGGCGAGGAGGAGTTCGAGCGGGCCAAGCGGCTCGTGATCGAGATCGTCTGCGGCGGCCTCGAGACTCGCGCTGCTTCCGAGTAGACCCCTGCGGGCAATAGACTCCCGACTCATGGAGAACGAGATGGTCAAGCGACTCGTCTGGTCCGGCATCCTCGCCGGGTTCGGCGCGCTCGCGAGCATTCTCGCGCAGCGCGCCTCGGCGACCGTCTGGCGACGCCTGTTCGACGAGGAGCCACCCGAGTGAGCGTCCCGCCGACCCCTCCCGGCGGTGAGCAGCGCGGCGAGGTGCCGCACAACATCGCCGCGGCGATCACAGACGTCTCCGAGCGCGCGACGCTGCTGGTTCGCGAGGAGATCGAGCTGGCGAAGGCAGAGGTCAGCGAAAAGGCGACGAAGCTGATCAAGGGCGCCGTCGTCGGCGTCGCCGCCGGCATCTTCGTCGTGACGGCTGTGATCTTCGCGCTGATCGGCTTCGCCTGGCTGCTCTACTACTACCTTCCCGGCAACCAGTTCACGTACTTCTGGGGCTTCTTCGCGATGGCCGTGATCCTGCTGCTGCTGGGCGCTCTGGCCGGTCTGCTGGCGGCGAAAGCCGTCAAAAAAGGCTCGCCGCCGATGCCGAGCATGGCGATCGCGGAGGCGCAGAAGATCAAGCAGACGGTCAGCAAGGGCGCCGATGGCGCAGCCTCGCCGGCTGCATCGACGACTGCATCGCCTGCCGCCGGCGGCGGGGTGAGCGGCTGATGGCGCAGCGCTCTCCCGCCGAGATCCGCAACTCGATCGAGAGCAATCGGATGGAGCTGGCCGTCTCGCTCGACCGCCTGCGCGGCGAGGTCACGCACTTGGCCGACTGGCGCGGACACGTCGAGCGGCACAAGAGCGAGCTGACGGCCGGCGCCGCTCTCGTCGGGCTCGCGCTCGGCGTGAAGCTGCTGCGCGGCCGTCGCCGTCGCCGCAACCGCTAGAAGCGTCCTCGCCGCCTGCGCAAGCGCCGGGCCGCCTCAGGCGAGCAGCGCGCGCGGCACGCCGCCGACGCCGATCAGGCCCGGGCCCGTGTAGGTGCCGATCACGGGACCGACCTCGGAGCTGAAGACGGGCTCGGAGCCGAAGATCTCGCGACAGCGCTCGATCAGCCGCTGCGCCTGCTCTGGCGCTTGGATGTGCTGCACGACCCAGCCGTCGGAGCCGTGGTCATAGAGCTCGCGTGCGTAGTCGACCATCCGCTCGAACGCGCGCCCGGCCGTGCGCACGCGCTCGACCGGCGTGATTTCGTACTCCAGCGAGAGGATCGGCTTGATCTTCAGCGTTCCGCCGAGCCACGCCTGCGCCTTGCCGATGCGTCCGCCGCGGCGCAGGTACTCGAGCGTGTCGAGGCAGAACCAGATCCGCAGCGACTTGCGCGTCTCGCGGACGTGCGCGACGACCGCGTCGCGGTCGGCGCCGGCGCGCGAAGCGGCGCAGGCTGCGAGCGCCAGCAGCCCGGTGCCACCGCAGCCGCTTTCGGAGTCGAGCACCTCGACGCGCTCGCCGAGGCCGCGCTCGCTGAGCAGCGCGTGTGCCTGGCGCGCCGCCTCGCAGGTGCCCGAGATGCCGCCGGCGAGATGGATCGAGACGACGTCGCGCCCCTCTTGCAGCAGCGGCTCCCAAACGGCGAGGAAGTCGCCGATCGACGGCTGCGAGGTGCTGGGCAGCTCCGGGTCGGTGCGCAGGCGCTCGTAGAAGGCGTCGAAGTTAGGCAGGTCGAGCTCGCGCTCCGGCTCGCCGGCCCAGCCGACATAGAGGCTGACCTGATGGATGCCTTCCCGCTGAGCCAGCTCGCGCGGGAGGTAATGCGTGCTGTCGGTCACCACCGCGACGGAAGCCATCGCGGCGGGACGCTACACCAACGCCTGCGCGAGCTCTCCTGACTCGTACATCTCGGTGACGATGTCGCAGCCGCCGAGCAGCTCGCCGTTGACGAACAGTTGCGGGATCGTCGGCCAGTTCGAGATCGTCGAGAGCTCCTGGCGGATGCGTGGGTCCGGGAGGATGTCGACGGCCGCGAACGGCGTGTCGAGCGACTGCAGCGCAGCAACCGTGCGCGCGGAGAAGCCACAGGCGGGCGCCTCGGGCGTGCCCTTCATGAACAGGATCACCTTGTGCTCGGCGATCGCCTCGGCGATTGCCTCACGGATCGGGTTGGACTCGCTCTGCTCTGTTGCCGGCGTGGCATCCGGCGCGGTCGCGCTGGGCGACATCGGAAGGTCTCGGACGGGATTGCTCGACATGGCGGACTCCTGGCTTCAGGGGGTGGGGGTGGGCGCTGCGGCGGGTTGCTCTTGCGGCACTTGCGTCTTCAACGAGAGCGCGTGGATCGGGCCGCCGATCTCGGCGCCGAAGACGTCATAGACGAGACGGTGCTGCGCGATCCGACTGAGGCCGTCGAACGCGGACGCCGTGACGGTCGCACGAAAGTGATCGCCGCCGCCGGTCGTGTCTTCGACGTCCGCGTGCGCTCCCGCAATCGCCGCCTCGATGCGCTCTCTGATGTCCTCGGAGGAGGGCATGAGCTCCTAGCGTAGAGGATCGCGAGCGCTCCTCCGGGAGCGTCGCAGGGGCCCGTCGGCGACCGCTATACTTTGGAAAGTCTTGATGGCCCGCAGAGGAGCAGAACGATGATCACGATCAGCGACAAGGGTGCCGAGAAGGTCCACGAGTTCCTCGATGCGCAGGAGGCCGACGCGACGCTCGCCGGTCTGCGTGTCGGCGTTCGCGGCGGCGGCTGCTCGGGCTTCCAGTACCAGCTCGCGTTCGACGAGCAGCGCGACAACGACATCGTCTTCGAGAGCCACGGCTTGAAGCTGCTCGTCGACGACGAGAGCCTGCCGTTCGTTCGCGGCTCGGTGATCGACTACGAGGAGAGCCTCCAAGGCGCCGGCTTCAAGGTGTCGAACCCGAACGTCGTCGCAGCCTGCGGTTGCGGCTCCTCGTTTCGCGTCGCCGAGGAAGAGCAGGTCTCGGCAGTCTGACCGGGCGCCGGCTGCTCGCGGGCGCGTTGCTGCCCGCGGCGCTCCTGCTCTGTAGTTGTGCAAGCTCGTCCTCGTCGAGGAGCACAGCGAGCACGTCTGCTCGTGCCAGGCCAGTCCCGCTCGGCCCGGCGTTCGGCCTGACCGAAGACAACGCCGAGCTGCTGTCGAGCCCGACGGCTTCGAGCACGCCGGTCGCGCCGCGCTTGCGCCTCGCGCGCGAACGTCTCACTGCGCTGCATCCGTCCTACCTGCGCCTGCTCGTCGACTGGGCGGCGCTGCAGCCTTCGGCGAGTCGTGCAGCGACGCTCGAATCGTTCACGAGCGGCTGTGCGCGGACAATCGGGCCTTGTACCGCCTATCGCGGGATCGCGCAGGAGCTGGCGGCGATCGCCTCCCAGCAACGCGTCGCGAAGGCGCACGGCGAAGCCTCTTTTGAGGTCGTGCTCGACGTGTTCGGCGTACCGGCGTGGGCGGCCGGCGAGCCGTCCGACTGCGAGCTGCCCGACACGCAGCCGTTCGCTCGCCCGATCACGCCGGCCGGGCTCGCCGGCTACCGACAGCTGATCCGTGCCCTGCTCGCGCTCGGCGCACGCGAAGGCGTCGAGCTGAGCTGGTGGAGTCCGTGGAACGAGCCGAACAACCCTCAGTTCCTCAGCCCGCAACGCGAGACGTGTGCGGCCGCCGCGCCGTCGCATGCGCCCGCGATCTACGCGCAGCTCGCCGGTGCGATGGCCGACGAGCTCGCGGCTGACGGCGGGACGCATCATCTGCTGCTCGGCGAGCTTGCCGCCTACGCGACCGACTCGCCGCACCGCACGAGCGTCGCGAGCTTCGTCGCAGGGCTGCCGGCGAGCGTGATCTGCCTCAGCGAGACGTGGTCGATTCACGCCTACGCGAGCTACGGCGCCGGCGCGACGTCCGGTCAGCCCGTCGAGGAACTGGAGCGCGCGCTCGACGCTCGCGGCGAATGCGGCGCTCGCGCGCGTGTGTGGATAACCGAGACCGGAGTCGGAGCGCCGCGTCCCGGCGAGCAGCGCGCCGAGGCGACTCCGGTCTCCGAACACGAAGGCTGTCTGGCGCTGGCTGCGCAGCTCGCAGGTTGGACTGCCGACGAGCGTGTGCAGGCGATCATCCAGTACACGTTCCGCGAGGATCCGGCCTATCCCGTCGGCCTGCTCAGCGCCGACCTCGCGCGCGTCTATCCCGCCTACCGGCTGTGGCTGCTCTATTCGCGCGCCCGTGCGCAAGGACAGTCGCTGCCGCCGGCGACCGCGCTCTGCGCATAGGCTGGCGCCTTGGCGATCGTTCCGCAGCCGCTGCGCAGCTTGACGCCCGAACGTCTACGCGACGACGTGCGCCTGCGTGCGCTCGCCGTCGGTCTCGGCCTGATCCCGCCGCGCACGATGCACTCGAGCGAGGATGCGCGGATTCTGCTCGACGCCGCCGCTGGCGCGAGCTGCGTCGTTGAGATCGGCGTCTACGAGGGCTCCTCGGCGCTCGCGCTGCAGCGTGAGCTGGGGCCGGGCGCCGATCTGCACCTGATCGACCCGTTCGGCCGTCATCCCGACGCGCTGCCGAGCGGCTGGGGCGCTACCGAGCGCGCGACGCGACGCCTGATCGTGCGCGCCGCACGTCGCCTCGGCGGGCGCGCGCCCGCGGTCAGCTGGCACGTCGCGCTGTCGCACGACGTCGCCGCGCGCTGGAGCGGCGCGGTAGACCTCGTCTTCATCGACGGCGATCACTCCGAGTGGGGCTGCGAGCGCGACTGGCTCGACTGGAGCCCTTTCGTCGCGAGCGGCGGCCACGTCGTCCTGCACGATGCGCGCGCCGATCGCGAGGGCGGGCGCGGGCTGCCGGGGCCGACGGCCGTCGTCGCGCGATACCTGCGCGGCGGCGACCGGGCGAGCGGCTGGGAGATCGTCGCCGAGGCCGACCGAACGGTCGCCGCGCGCCGCGTCTGAGGCGGCTCAGACCAGCCCTCTCCCGCAGCGCCTCGACCCCGGCACAGACCGGGTTTGACCTCACAAGACCGGCTCAGGACTCCTAAACACTTGACATTACGTCAAGGCCTGTGGTAGCTTCGCCGCGACATGATGTCAAGCACCGTCATGGGGCCGCAACGCCCGCCCCAGACAGCGTGATAGGCGTGGCAAAACGCACGGAGGCCCGCCGCGTCGCATGGACGCAGATGACCTGAAGACAGCTTGACTTGGCCTTGACGGAGATGTTTTTTTCTGCCAAGGTCGAGCTTGGAGGGCCGCTGGCTGGGTACAGCTCAGGGGCAGGGACTGGCATCGGGGAACTGGAGGATGCGGGGCTTTGGTGCCGGCTACGTACCAAGAGGGAAAAGGAGCACTAGATGCGTCGCATGAAGATGATGGGGCTGTGCCTCGTCGCTCTGTTCGCGCTGACGGCCGTTGCCGTCTCGAGCGCGTCAGCAGCGGAACCGGCTTTCTACGAATGTCACAAACTGAGCAAGAACGCCACGACGAAAAAATACGAAGGCAAATACAGCGAAAAGAAATGCTCTAAAGAAGCGTCTCCGACCGAACAGGCCGAAGGCAAGAAGAACAAGTACGAACTGCAGGAAGGCATTGGCTCCAAAGGCAAAGGCTTCAAGGGCAAAGGCGGCAAAGCCACCCTGCACACGCCGGCAGTCGGCGGCGAAGTGACCTGCAAGTCGTTCGGCGACGTCGGCAAAGTTGCCACGCCTACGACGGAGAGCGGCGTCATCTCTGAATTCAAGACGTGCGAAAGCCTCGGCAAAAAGTGCGCATCGCCCGGTGAGAAAGCCGGCACGATCAAGACGAACTCGCTGAAGGGCGTGCTCGGCTACATCAACAAAGGCGCAAAAACCGTTGGTGTCGCGCTGTCGCCGGAAAGCGGCTCGGTCCTCGCGGAATTCAACTGCGAAGGTCTCGAAATCGTGACCTCCGGCTCGGTCATCGGAACGATCGCGCCGGTCAACGTCTTCACCAAGGCCGAGTTCAACGTGTTCGCGGTCAACGGCGAAGGCTTCCAGTCGATCAAAAAATTCGAAGGCGGTTCCAACCAGGAACTGGTTTCGTCGATCAACGGCTCGCCGCCGCTCGCTTCCGGCCAGCAGGCAGAAGCCGAAAACAAGGGCGAAGAACTCGAGATCAAAGCGTAAGCATCTAGCTGCTCACGAGCCCGTTGTCAGGGCTTGATCTCAAGATGTAGTCGGTGGGGCTCCGCTCAAGGCGGGGCCCCACTGCTTTGCGCTTCAGAACGGCAGTCCGGGTTGGCATCGCGCTCCGGCTGGGCGGACCGAGGCGCGGGTTGGAAGCTCCTGCTTGACACGAAGGCACGGCTGGCTAGACTTGTCTCAAGAGGGGTCCGCAGAGGACTGACGAGGAGAGGGACTTGATGGGCAGAGGGGTTGTCGTGCGCACTCGGATCGGTCGTGGCTCGTGGTTGTCGCGCGCCGCCGTGCTCGGCGTTCTGTTCCTCGGCGCGCTGGTCTGGAGCTCCGCGGCGAGCGCTGCGCTCGTCCATCCGTTGATCGGCACGATCGCCAAAAACAAGAAAGGCTTCAGCGACGAAGTCTGCGGCGTAGCCGTCGATCGCGCGAGTGGCGAAATCTACGTATCGGACCCCGGAGCGGAAGACATTCAGGTGTTCGACAAGACCGGCGCCTTCTTGGCGGGTCGCGCGATCTCGAGCGTTCAGCTCGTCGAAGAAGAATCCGAAAAAGAAATCGAAGAACGCAAGGCAAAGGAAAAAGCGGAAGTCGAAAAAGGCAAGACGCCGAAGGAAGTCGCAGGCAAATTCGAACGCGAAGAACTCGAAGAATTCTGCAGCACTGCCGTCAACGAGAAGACCGGCGAGCTCTACGTCGCGGACGGTGGCGAGGAGACGATCTTTCCGTTCGACAAAGAAGGCAACCAGATCTTCAAGACGAACAACGAAGGCAAGCGGATCGCCGGCGCGGAAATCACCGGCAAGCCGACGCCGGCCGGCGAATTCGGCTCCGAACTGAGCCTCGCGATCGATCAGAAAAGCGGCAGGCTGTACGTCGCCGACGAGGCGGACGAAGCCGTCGACTACTTCAACGAAGCCGGCGAATACGAAGGTCAACTCGCGTTCCCCGGCGGTGCGGAAGACGAACACCTGCCGGCGGCCGTGACCGTCGACCAGCAGACCGGGGAAGTCTACGTGGCCGCATCCGGCCAGGCGTTCGACGAAGAAGACAACAACGAGCTCGGGTTCGTCTACGTGTTCGACTCTGCGGGCAATTTCCTGCGCGAGATCAGCGGTCAGCGCCAGGGGCCGTTCCCCGGGTTCGGCGAGTTCCCGATATTCAAGGGCATCGCCGTCGGACCCGAAGGAAACCTCTATTTGAGCGACGCGACGCGCAACGTCGTCTTCGAGTTCTCCGGCTCCGGCAGCTACATCGGTGAAATCGGCGGCACGCCGAGCGGCCCGTTCGTCGAAGTGTCGAGCATCGCGCTCAACGAAGCTGGAGACCTCTACGTCGTCGACGGCGCGGTGACGCGCGACACAGAACGACTGCTGCTCGGCCTCCCGGCGCTTCCCGGCGTGCTCGACGAGTTCGGCCCCGCGACGCTGTCCGATACGCCGACGATCGAATCCGAGTCCTCGTCGGGGATCACGTCCTCGCAAGCCACGTTGAACGCAACCGTCGATCCGACCGGCGTCGCGACGAGCTACTACTTCGAACTCTGCCACGAAGCGTCCTGCGAAGACATCCCGCCGGCGCCGGGCGTGGGCATTGGCTCGGGCGAAGCCCCGCTGCAGGTCAGTGCCAACGCGACCGGGCTGATCGCGAATGCCGGCTACAGCTTCCGCGTGGTGCTGAAG
>DATBBG010000039.1:0-44407 GCA_036271095.1 Solirubrobacteraceae bacterium | reverse complement strand
GACTACGACCTCGCCGAGCACGAGGCGGTCCTCGAGCAGATGGCGCAGCTGCTCGAGGCGCTCGCGGGCGAGGCGACGGCTGCCGCGCCGGCCTGACCGGCAGGACGACGCGACTACTCGAACGTGGCCTCGTAGCCGGCGCCCTGCAGCGCCTCGCGCAGCTGCTCGGTGTGCGCCGGCCCGCGGGTCTCGAGCGTCAGCTCGATGCCCGTCTCGCGCACGTTCAGCGAGACCGCCTCGCGGACGTGCTCGAGCGTGACGAGGTTCGCGCGCGCAGCGGCGATCAGGTTGAGCAGCTCAGCGAGCGCGCCAGGACGGTCGGGAACGCGCGTGAACACGCGCACGCGGCGCCCGGCTGCCGTTTCGTGGCGGCGCAGCAGCGAAGCGAGCAGGCCGTTGTCGACGTTGCCGCCGGAGACGATCGCGACGGTCGTGCCGGCGATCGGCGACAGGCGCGCGCTTGCGATCGCCGCGACCGCGACCGCGCCGGCGCCCTCGGCGACGAGCTTTGCGCGTTCGGCGAGCAGCACCATCGCGTCGGCGATCTCCTCCTCGCTGACTGCGACGACCGCGTCGAGCAGCTCGCGCAGCAGCGGCAGTGTCAGCTCGCCGGGGCGCTTCAGCGCGATCCCGTCGGCGATCGTCGCGGCCGCCGGAACCTCCGGCGGCGCAGCGGCGTCGACCGTGCCGTCGAGCGCCGCGGCGAGCGGCGCGCAGGCACTGGCCTGAACGCCGACCAGCTCGACGTCGCGACGCTCGCGACGCAACGCGACGCCGATTCCGCTGGCAAGACCGCCGCCGCCGATCGGCACGATCACGCGCGCGAGGTCGGGCAGCTCGCGCGCCAGCTCGAGCCCGAGCGTGCCCTGCCCGGCGATCACGTCGAGGTCGTCGAAAGGATGAATCAGCGCCGCGCCGCTCTCGGCGGCGCGCGCGGCAGCGAGCTCGACGGCCTCCTCGACCGAGCCGCCGCTGAGGCGGACGCTCGCGCCGAGACGCTCGACGGCCGCGACCTTCGAGACGGGCGCGTCGCGCGGCATGAACACCTCACAGCTGACGCCGGCGATGCGCGCCGCCTGCGCGACGGCGCGCGCGTGGTTGCCGGCGCTCGCGGCGATCAGCCCGTCGCGCGAGCGCTCGCCGAGCGCCGCCAGCTTCGCCAGCGCGCCGCGCAGCTTGAACGAGCCCGAGACCTGCAGCGACTCGGCCTTCAGCAGCACCTCGCCGCCGGCCAGCTCGCTCAGCTCGCTGCTGGCGATCAGCGGCGTCGCCACCGCGCCGCGCGCGATCGCACGCTCGGCCGCGGCGAGGTCGACGCCGGCGCTCAGCTCGGCGAACGTGTCGGCGCTCATACGCGCCTACGCTACAGCGGCGTCGTGTAGGCGCCGCTGAGGCCGCCGTCGACGAGGAACGTCGAGGCGGTCACGTAGCTCGACTCGTCCGACGCCAGGAACAGCGCCGCGCCGGCGATCTCCTCGGGGCGCGCGAAGCGCCCGAGCGGCACGTGCACGAGCCGGCGCTCGGCCTGCTTCGGGTCGGCCGCGTAGAGCTCGCGCAGCAGCGGCGTGTCGACCGGGCCGGGGCAGAGCGCGTTGACGCGCACGCCGCGGCGCGCAAACTCGACGCCGAGCTCGCGCGAGAGCGCCAGCACGCCGCCCTTCGACGCGGTGTAGGAGATCTGCGAGGTCGCTGCGCCCATCACGGCGACGAACGACGCCGTGTTGATGACCGAGCCGCCGCCGGCCGTGAGCAGGTGCGGGATGCCGTGCTTGCAGCAGAGGAAGACGCTGCGCAGGTTGGCGTCCTGCACGCGCTGCCACGCCTCGACGGACGTGTCGAGCACGGAGGCGTCGTCGGGCGGCGAGATGCCGGCGTTGTTGAACAGCACGTCGATCGCTCCGAGTTCGGCGGCGACGCGCTCGTACATCTCAACGACCTGCTGCTCGTCGGTCACGTCGACCTGCAGCGAGAGCTCGCCGGGCGCGCCCGGCGCGAGGTCGGCGCCGGCGACGCGCGCGCCCTCGCGCTTGAACATTGCGACCGTCGCGGCGCCGATGCCGCCGCAGGCGCCGGTGACGACGCAGACCTTGCCGTCGAGCCTCATCCGTCGATCACCGTGTCACCTGCCGCTCCCTCATCCGCTCGTCTCCGTCGCCTGTCTCATCCCGTCGCGTAGTAGATCGCCTTCGTCTCGGTATAGGCGTCGAGCGCGTGCGGGCCGAGCTCGCGACCGTAGCCGGATTGCTTGAAGCCGCCAAACGGCGTGCTCACGCGCACGGACGTGTTCGAGTTGACGGATATCACACCGGTCTCGATCGCTCGCGTCATCCGCAGCGCGCGCGCGCCGTCGCGCGTCCAGACCGAACCGGACAGGCCGTAGATCGTGTCGTTTGCCAGACGCACCGCGTCGGCCTCGTCGACGAACGGGATCACGGCCGCGATCGGGCCGAAGATCTCCTCGCGCGCGACGCGCGAGTCCGGCGCGACTGGCGCGAGCACGGTCGGCGCGAACCAGTAGCCGGGGCCTTCGGGAGCGCTGCCGCGGATCGCGACCGGCTCAGGGCCGTCGAGGAACGAGGCGACGCTCGCGCGCTGCTCGGCCGAGATCAGCGGGCCCATCTGCGTCGACTCATCCAACGGCTGGCCGACGACGATCGCCTGCACCGACTCGGTGAGCAGCTCGAGGAAACGGTCGACGACGCCCTCCTGCACGAGGATGCGCGAGCGCGCGCAGCAGTCCTGGCCGGAGTTGCCGAACACGGCCATCGGCGCCGCCAGCGCCGCCGCCTCGAGGTCGGCGTCGGCGAAGATCACGTTCGCCGACTTGCCGCCGAGCTCGAGCGTCACGCGCTTGATCGTCTGCGCGGCGCTCGCGGCGATCGAGCGACCGACCTCGGTCGATCCGGTGAAGGCGATCTTGGCGACGTCCGGATGCTCGACCAGGCGCGCGCCGCAGGTGCTGCCGGGACCGACGACGACGTTGACGACGCCCGGCGCGATGCCGGCCTCGAGTGCGATCTCGGCGAAGCGCAGCGCCGTCAGCGGCGTCAACTCGGCCGGCTTCAGCACGACCGTGTTGCCGGCGGCAAGCGCCGGCGCGAGCTTCCACGAGGCGATCGCCAGCGGGAAGTTCCAGGGCGTGATCAGCCCGACGACGCCGAGCGCCTCGCGCACCGTCCAGGCTTGCCCGCCGGCGACCGGGATCGTGTCGCCGAGCAGCCGCTCGGGCGCGCCGGCGTAGTAGCGAAAGGTGTCGATCACCATGCCGATCTCGCCGCGCGCGTCGCCGATCGGCTTACCGGCGTTGCGCGCCTCGAGCACGGCCAGCTCCTCCGCGTGCAGCGCAATCGCATCGGCGAGCTCGCGCAGCTTGCCGGCGCGCGCGCCCGGCTCGAGCGCACGCCAGGCCGGCAGCGCCGCCTTCGCGGCGGCAACCGCCGCATCGACCTGTTCCGGCCCGGCGCGCTCGACCTCGGCGAGGAGCGCCTCGGTCGCGGGCTCGATCACTGACAGCCGCGCGCTCAGCGTCGAACCGTCCGCGCTCGCGCGCGCCGCGACGCCGGCGTGCAAGCTGGCGGGCACACGTCGGCCCTATGGAGCCTGCGCGATGCCGGGCAGGCTCTCTTCGAGATCGAGCTCGTCGATCGTGCGGATCGGACCGGTGAACGACTTGCGCGCCGAGACCAGGTACCAGATCGTCACCGCGAGCATCACTCCGATCGTAACGATCGGCGCGTAATTGACCGCCGACCATTCGAAGCCATGCTTGAAGTAGACGCCGGCTGGCGCGAACGGCAGGCAGAAGATGACGACGCAGATCGCCACCCAGCAGAAGGCGATCGGGTTGATCCATTTGTATTTGCTGCCGAGCGTCCACGAGCCGGGTTTGAAGTCCTCGCGCATCCGCCAGCGCAGGAACACCGGGATCGTGTAGGCGATGTACAGCCCGATCACCGAAATCGACGTGACCGCGAGGAACGCGACCGGCGTGCCGAGGTGGTTCGGGAAGTAGGCGGGGAAGGTGACGATCAGCGCGGCCAGGATGACGAACAGCACGGCCCACGTCGGCGTGCGGTTCTTGCCGAGCTGACGCCACAGCTTGTGGCCGGGAACGGCGCCGTCGCGCGAGAACGCGAACGTCATTCGCGAGGCGCTGGTGACGCAGGCCATGCCGCAGAACAGCTGTCCGATCGTCGAGATCAGGATCACGGCCTTCGCCGCCGCCGAGCTGAGCGCGGTCTCGAAGATCGTCAGCGCCGGATAGCCCGCCGAGTAGATTTCCGAGGAGTGGCTTTTCTGGATCGCGAAGGTGATCGCGAGCAGCACGATCCAGCCGATCACGGCCGAGTAGAAGACCGATCTCCAGATGCCTTTGGGCGCCGCGTCTTCGGAGCCGTGCGTCTCCTCGGAGACGTGCGCGGAGGCGTCGTAGCCGGTGATCGTGTACATCGTCAGCAGGAAGCCGAGTGGCAGCGCATAGAACCAATACATCCCGTGGCTGAAGCCGGAGACGTTTTCGCGGTGGCCGAAGACATAGGAGAGGCTCGCGTGATGGCTCGGCACGGCGATCAGGATCACGACGATCACGGCGACGCCGATCACGTGCCACCAGACCGAGACGCCGTTGAAGATCGAGACGAGGTGGCTGGAGAAGACGTTGATCAGCCCGTGCGCGATCAAGATCACGGCGAACAGCGCGAAGTTCACATGCGCGCTGTAGTGGACGTTGCTGAATGCAGCAGCCTTGGTGAAGTTGAAGATGAAGTGAACGTTGTAGAGGCCGAGCAGGTTCATCAGGAACGTCGCGCAGACGTAGTCGACCGACGCGACGACGGCGACGAGCCCGATCAGGTTGAACCAGCCCGTGAACCAGCCCCAGCCGGCGCCGCCGAGCTTCGACGCCCAGTAGTAGATGCCGCCTGCCGTCGGCATCGAGGAAGCAAGCTCTGACATCGAGAAGGCGACGCAGAGGATCAGCACGCTGATCAGCGGCCACGCGATCGAGATCGCGATCGGACCGCCGTTCTTCAGCGCCTGCCCGTAAGTCGTGAAGCACCCGGCGAGGACCGAGATGATCGAGAACGAGATCGCGAAGTTCGAGAACGAGCTCCATCCACGATGAAGCTCCTGCTTGTAACCGAGCTCGGCGAGGCGTTGCTCGTCGGCCGTCAACGTCCCAGGTGTACTCATCGGCTCGCCCTTTCAGGAGTAAAGGTTTGCTCGTCGGCCCTTCGATCGTGACAATACGCGCGTTCGCCGATCGAAGTCAATAGCAACTCGCCAAATTCCGAGCGAGTCGCTGGGACAGCTGGCCAACGGACGTCGGGCGGTCGCGCGCGCGGCGCCGCCGGCGCGAATCAGCCGCCGGGCAGCAGGCCGGCGAGCACGCGCTCGGTGCCCTGCATGTGCTCGGCCATCGCGCGCGTCGCGCGCAGCGTGTCGTGCTCGCGCACTGCGGCGAGGATCCGCCGGTGCTGCTCGTTGGAGGACGCCAGCACCTCGGGGGGGTGCGCGATGTAGGCGATCAGGTCGGTCATCGCGCCCTGCACGTCGGTCATCGCGCGCACCAGGCGTGGCGAGCTCGTCGCTTCGGCGAGCCCAACGTGCAGCCGGATGTCCGTCTGGCGGTAGGCCGCGAAGTCCTCGAGCTCCTGCTCGAGCGTCGCGACGTGCTCGTCGAGCGCGACCAGCTCAGCGGGGTCGGCGCGTTCGGCCGCGAGCACGACGACGCCGAGCTCGACAGCCATGCGCTCGTCGCACGTCTCGCGCCACTGCGCCAGCACCTGAGGCGACGGCGGCTCGGCGGGCGGCAGCGGGTCCGCGACGAACGTGCCGCCGCCGCGCCCGCGCGTCGCGTAGACGTGGCCGCTCTGGCTGAGCGCGGTCAGCGCTTGGCGCAACGTCGATCGGGCGATGCCGAGCCGCGCGCACAGCTCGCGCTCAGCCGGCAGGCGCGCGCCGGGCGGCAGCAGGCCGAGCTTGATCGCCGTGCCAAGCCGTTCGACCGTCTCCTCGAACGCGGTCTGCGAGCGCACCGGTGCGAAGACCGTTTCCGGCGAGAGCACGGCGGTGCCGCTCACAATCGCTCGAATCCGCGGTAGCGCTCCCAGTCGGTCACGGCGCCGTCGAAGGCCGCGAGCTCGACGTCGGCGGCGTTGACGTAGTGATCGACGACGTCGTCGCCGAACGCGCCGCGCGCGATCGCGCTCTGTGCGAACAGCTCGCGCGCGTCGCGCAGCGTGCCGGGCACGCGCGGCTTCTCGGCGGCGGTGTAGGCGTTGCCCTCGATCGGCGGCTCGAGCTCGAGCTGGTGCTCGACGCCGTGCAGCCCGGCGGCGATGATCGCGCTGAGCGCCATGTACGGATTCAGGTCGGCGCCGCCGACGCGGTTCTCGAAGCGCAGCGACGGCCCGTGACCGACGACGCGCAGCGAGCACGTGCGATTGTCGCGGCCCCAGGCGACGGTCGTCGGCGCGAACGTCGCCGCGGCGTAGCGCTTGTAGGAGTTGACGTTCGGCGCGAGCAGCAGCGTCAGCTCGCGCAGCGCCGCGAGCTGCCCGGCGAGGAACGACTCGAACAGCGTCTGATCGCGCTCGAACAACGGGCCGTTCTCGTCGGCGAGCGAGAAGTGGATGTGACACGAGTTGCCCTCGCGCTCGTCGTACTTCGCCATGAACGTGACCGACATCCCTTCGAGCGCGGCGATCTCCTTGACGCCGTTCTTGTAGATCGCGTGCTCGTCGGCGGTTCGCAGCGCATCGGCATAGCGGAAGTTGACCTCGTGCTGGCCGAAGTTGCACTCGCCCTTGGAGTCCTCGCAGAGCATTCCGGCCGCCTCCATGCTGTTGCGGATTCGCCGCATCAGCGGCTCGACGCGCGCGGTGCCGAGCAGCGAGTAGTCGACGTTGTAGAGGTTCGCCGGCTGCATCTCGCGGTAGCCCTTGCGCCAGGCGTCCTCGTAGGTGTCGCGAAAGACGATGAACTCGAGCTCGGTGCCGGCGTTTGCGCTCCAGCCGCGCTCGGTCAGGCGCTCGAGCTGGCGGCGCAGGATCTGGCGCGGCGAGACGGTCACATCGGCGCCGTCCTGCCAGGCGACGTCGGCGAGGCAGACGACGGTCGCCTCCTGCCAAGGGACCGAGCGCAGCGTCGCGAGGTCCGGGCGCAGGACGAAGTCGCCGTAGCCGCGCTCCCACGAGAACAGCTCATAGCCGTCGACCGTCGCCATCTCGACGTCGACGCCGAGCAGGTAGTTGCAACCCTCGGCGCCGTGCTCGGCGACCTCGGCAAGGAAGTGGCGCGCGGTCAGGCGCTTGCCCTGCAGCCGCCCCTGCATGTCGGTCAGCGCCAGCAGCACCGTGTCGATCGCACCCGCATCGACCTCCGCTCGCAGTTCATCGAGGTTCATCTGATCGGCTCCTCACGGGACGTGGCGATGAAGGTATAGGTTGTGAGCCTTATGGTCAGCGGAGGCTATCGCGGGGATGGTCGGCGAGCTTAACGACATCCTCGCGCTGCTCGAGTCCTCGCTGGCGCCGCTGCGCGGCGAGCCGCAGGAGCTCGACGGCGGGATCACGAATCGCAACTTCCACGTGACGCTCGGCGAGTCTGACTACGTCGTGCGCCGGCCCGGCAAGGACACCGACCTGCTCGGCATCGACCGCGCCGCCGAGCGCCTCGCGGGCGACGCGGCGGCGTCGCTCGGCCTCGCTCCGGCGATCGCGGCGGCGCTGCACGACTGTCTCGTGACCGACTACGTGGCTTGCAGCACGCTGGCGCCGGAGGAGGTGGCGGCGAGCGTCGAGGAGCTGGCGCGTGCGTTGCGCTCGTTCCACGACTGCGACGTGCTGCTGCCGACGCGGTTTGACGTTCCCGACCTGCTCGATGTGTATGCGGCGATCGTCCTTGCCCGCGGCGGCGAGCTGACGGCGCAATACGACGAAGCGCGTTCGATCGCGCGCCGGATCGCCGACGTGCTGGCGCTCGGCGAGCCGCGACCGTGCCACAACGACCTGCTGCCGAGCAACGTGATCCGTGCGCACGAGGACAGCCGTCTGCTGATCGTCGACTGGGAGTACGCCGGCATGGGCGATCCTCGCTTCGACCTCGGCAACCTGTCGGCCGGCAGCGAGCTCGACGACGCCGCCGACGAGCGACTGCTGCGCGCTTACTACGACGCGCCGCCGAGCGACGCTCAACGCGCGGCGCTGAAACTGATGCGCGTGCTCTCCGACGCGCGCGAAGCAGCGTGGGCGGTCGTGCAGTCGCAGATCTCCGAGCTCGACTTCGATTTCGACGCCTACGGCGAGAAGCACTTCGAGCGGATGCGAGCCGCCGCCGCGCAACCGCAGTTCGGCGGATGGCTCGCCGTCGCGGCGGGCGAGGACGCTCGCGCAAGCGCCGGAACCGACGCGGCGCAGCGATGATGGTCCGCCCGCGCGAGCTGCCTTCGCGCGCGCGCGTCGTGATCGTCGGCGGCGGCGTCGGCGGCGCGGCGGTCGCTCACCACCTGGCGAAACTGGGCGAGCGCGACGTCGTGCTGCTCGATCGCAACGAGCTGACGAGCGGCTCGACGTTCCACTCGGCCGGGCTCGTCGGTCAGCTGCGCTCGAGCGTCTCGCTGACGCAGCTGATGGTCGATTCCGTCGAGCTCTACCGCACGCTCGATTGCGGCTGGGTCGAATGCGGCGGCGTGCGCCTGGCGTGCACGCCCGAGCGCGAAGAGGAAGTGCTGCGCCAGGTCGCGTGGGCGAAGACGTTCGGCCTGCCGTTGGAGCTGGTCTCGGCCGAGCAGGCGCGCGAGCTGTTCCCGCTGATGAGCACCGACGGCGTGCGCTGCGGCTCCTACCTGGCGAGCGATGGCTACCTCGACCCGTCGCTGCTGACGACCGCGCTGATCGACGGTGCGCGCGAGGGCGGCTGCCGCGTGTTCACGCACACGCGCGTGACGGGCATCGACGTCGATCGCAGTCCGGCCGGCGATCGCGTGCGCGGCGTACAGACCGAGTGGGGCCCGATCGAGGCCGAGGTCGTCGTCAACGCGGGCGGCATGTTCGCGGCTGAGATCGGGCGGATGGCCGGCGTGCGCGTGCCGATCGTGCCGTTCGCGCACGAGTACCTGGTGACGCAGCCGTTCCGCACCCGTTCGGGCACCCCCCATGACGGGGGGAAGGCAGGTGAGCAAACGCCCGGCGAGCACCTGCCGACGCTGCGCGACCCGGACCTGTTGATCTACTTCCGCGAGGAGGGCGGCGGCCTGGTGATGGGCGGCTACGAGCGGCGCTCGGCGCCGTGGGCGCTCGACGAGCACCTGCGCGACGCGATCCCGCAGGATTTCAACGGGCGCTTGCTCGAAGAGGACTGGCCGCGCTTCGAGGAGATCGCCAAGAACTCGTCCAAGCGCGTGCCGGCGATGGACGCGATCACGGTGACGAAGCTGATCAACGGGCCGGAGGCGTTCACGCCGGACAACGAGTTCTGCCTCGGCGAGAGCGAGGTGGCGGGCCTGTTCGTGGCGGCCGGCTTCTGCGCGCACGGCCTCGCCGGCGCCGGCGGTCTGGGGCGCGTGATCGCCGAGTGGATCCTCGCGGGTGAGCCGACGTCTGACGTCTGGGAGATGGACATCCGCCGCTTCGGTGCGCACTTCCGCTCTCCCAGCTACACGCTGAAGCGCACGAAGGAGGTCTACGAGACCTACTACGACATCCGCTACCCCGGTCACGAGCGCGAGGCGGGGCGGCCGCTGCGCGTGTCGAGCGCCTACGGCTGGCATGCCGAGCACGGTGCGTCGTTCGGTGAGAAGTCGGGCTGGGAGCGCGTCAACTGGTACGAGTCCAACGCGTCCGCAGGCGAGGAGTCGCTGCGCCCGCGCGGCTGGGCGGGGATGCACTGGTCGCCGGCGATCGGCGCCGAGCATCGAGGCACACGCGAGCGCGCCGGGCTGTTCGACGAGTCGTCGTTCGCCAAGCTCGAGATCGCCGGGCCGGGCGCTGCGGCGTTCCTCGAACGGCTCTGCGACAACGAGGTCGCACGCGGCGTCGGGGCGATCACCTACACGCAGATGCTCAACAGCCGCGGCGGGATCGAGTGCGACTTCACCGTCACGCGCGTCGAGCCGGAGCTGTTCTCGATCGTCACCGGCACGGCGTTCGGCAATCACGACCTCAGCTGGATCCGCCGCCACGCGCCGCGCGACGGCAGCGTGCGCTGCACCGACGTGACCTCGCGATGGTCGTGCTTCGGGCTGTGGGGTCCACGCGCGCGTGACGTGCTCGCGCCGCTGAGCGCCGATCCGCTGGACTTCCCGTACATGAGCATGCGCCAGCTGACCGTCGGCGACGTGCCCGTGCGCGCGCTGCGCGTGACGTTCGTCGGCGAGCTCGGCTGGGAGCTGTACTGCCCGAGCGAGTACGGCGCCGGACTGTGGCGCGCGCTGTGGCAGGCCGGGCAGGAGCACGGCCTCGTGGCCGGCGGCTACCGCGCGATCGACTCGATGCGCCTGGAGAAGGGCTACCGCGTGTGGGCGGCTGACATCACGGCCGACGAGAACCCGTTCGAGGCCGGGCTCGGTTTCTGCGTAAAGCGGACGAGCGGCGAGTTCAATGGCGCGGCGGCGCTGGGCATCGCGCCTGACGGCGAGCGCACGGCCGATCCGCCGAGCCGGCGTCTGCGCTGCATCGTGCTCGAGGATCCGCGCTCGGTCGCGCTCGGCAACGAGCCGGTTCGCGTCGGCGAGCAGATCGTCGGGCGCGTCACGAGCGGCGGCTACGGGTACACGGTCGAGCGCTCGATCGCCTACGCCTACGTGCCGGCCGCGCTCGACCTCGGCGCGGCCGTCGAGGTCGACGTCTTCGGCCGCTGGATCCGCGGCGAGGTCATGCGCGAGCCGCTGTTCGACCCAAAGGGAGAGCGCGTCAAGGGCGCCGCCGAGCCGCTGCGATGAGCGCATTCGTCACGGCCGGCGGCGGTTTCCTGCTGGCCGTGCTGTGGTTCGACCTGATGTTCGACGCGCAGACGCTCGGACGCCGCGAGCAGGAGATCGACGAGCGGCGGCTCTCCTCGATCGCCGGCTATTACGCGCGCGTGACGACGGCGGCGCGGCCGATGAACCGCCTGATCGCGGCCGTCATGCTGGCGACGCTCGCGGCGATCGTCGCCGAGATCGCCGATGGCGACGGCGTCTCGTCGGCCGCGGCATGGGTCTCGCTGGCGCTCGCCGCTGCGCCGATCGCGCTCGTCGCCGCACGCACGGTGCCGGCGGCAGTGCGCCTCGGCGCGCGGACCGACACGCCCCAGCGCCAGAGCGCGCTGGCGCGCTCGATCTTCCGCGAGCACGTCTTCTGCTTCGGCTCGATCACGGCGCTGCTGGTCGTGCAGCTCGCGTCGAGCTGAACGCGTCCAGCCGCTTTGCGGAACCGTTGTCCCCGACGGACGCGGGCGGCGCCGTCCCGCCGCCAGGGCATGCGGACACCGACATGTGGCCGTTCAGCAGGAACGCGAGCCCGCCGAACATCGTCATCTCGGTGATGCCGCGCTCGTCGCCGAGCAACTCGCGAACGTGATGCACGAGATCCTCGTCGTAGGCCATCCGCTCGCCGGTTGCCCGCTACGCGCAGCGCGCCGCTACAGCGACACCTCGACGGTCTCGTACACGTCGACGCTGCCGCCTTGGCCGAGCACCGGGCACCCCTCGGTGAGCCCGCTCGCGACGTCGAGGCTGTCCGCGTCGATGACCGTGTAGCCGGTCAGCGCCGACTCGGATGCGCCGCTCGGACCGACCGTGCTCGAGCCGACGAACGGGTTGCCGGGGTCGACGATCGCTGGACCGAGCTTGCCGAACCAGGCGCCCCAAGCGGCCATCGCCGCCTCGCGCTCGGCGTCGGTGCTGGACATGCCGCCGCCCCTGTATGCAAACACGTACTTACCCATATTCATTTCTCCTTCTGTCCATTTAATATTAATAATAATTAAGTCGATTCGGTGAAAACTTGCCGTGCAAGGTTCTCGAGCGCGCCGCCCCAACCGTCGCCATGACCGCTGCGCGACAGCTCCGATGGGAGCCCGCTGTGCTCGAGCACGACCGTCGTGCTCGAGCCGTCGGTGTGGAACTCGACGGTGACGAGGCTGACGTGACCGGGATCTGGTCCGCCGTCCTCCCAGCACCACGTGTAGACGAGCCGGTGCGGGCGCTCGATCTCGCGGTACTCACCGGCGACCGCATACGGCTTGCCGTCCTCGTCGAGCATCCGCAGCGAGTAGCCGCCGCCGACGCGCAGGTCGACGGCGAAGCTCAACGGCGACCAACTCGGCCGGCCCCACCAGCGTTCGAGCACGTCGGGGCTCGTCCACGCGTCGAACACTTCCTCCGGCGCAGCGGCAAAAGTCCGCTCGGTCCTGAACGCTGCGACCTCGCTCGCCTGCCTCCCGGCATCGGGGGCGCTCATCCGCCTGCCTCCCGGCGCTCGTCGACGCGGTTGCGCGACGGGCCGGCGGCGCGCCCCGCCTGCTGCTCGGCAAGGTAGCGCTCGACCGCGTCGAACTTGCGCTCCCAGAGAGCGCGCAGCTCGCCCAGCCAGGCATCGGCGTCCTCGAACGGCTGCTCCTTCAAGTGCAGACGATGTGTACGCCCGTCGATCACGCGCGCGATCGCGCCGGCGTCTTCGAGCACGCGCAGGTGACGGCTGATCGCCGGCTTCGACACGCCGAAGTCGCTCGTCGCCTCGCCGACGCTCATCTCGCCGTCGGCCAGGCGCTCGACGATGCCGCGGCGGATCGGGTGCGAGCAGGCTGCAAAGGCGCGATCCAGCAGTGCTTGGTTAGCCATGTGGTTAACAATAACCGATAATCGCGACGATGCAAGCGAGACGTGTCGCGGCCGCTTCGATCGTCGTGCTCGGCGCGCTCGTGCTCGCCGGCGGCGCGAGCGCGCGCACGGTCGTGTTCGGGCGCTCGGTCGACGGCCGGCCGCTCGTCGCGGACGTGCTCGGAGCCGACTCGGCGCCGCGCAAGCTGCTGCTCGTCGGCTGCATTCACGGCAACGAGTGCGCCGGTCGCGCGATCCTGCAGGCGCTGCAGCGAAAGCCGGTTCCAGCAGGGGTGCAGCTGTGGCTCGTGCCGAGCATGAACCCTGACGGCGAGGCTGCCGACACTCGCCAGAACGCGCACGGCGTCGACCTCAATCGCAACTTCTCCTACCAGTGGAGTCCGGGCGGCGGTCCCGTCTACTTCGCTGGCCCGCACGCCTCCTCCGAGCCCGAGACGCGCGCCGCCGAGCGCTTGATCGCGCGCGTCAAGCCGGCCGTCACTGTCTGGTACCACCAGCACGAGGATCTCGTCGACATGGCCGGCGGCGATCGTGGCGTGGCGCGTCGCTACGCGCAGCTGTCGGGCCTGCGCGCGACGTGCCTGCCGTTCCTGCCCGGCACCGCCTCGGCGTGGTCGAACCACAACTTCGCTGGGACGACGGCGTTCGTCGTCGAGCTGCCGGCGGGGCCTGTCAGCGGCGGTGCGCTGGCGCGGCACCTGAGCGCGGTGCGCGCGCTCGAGCGCGGCGAGCGCAGCGGCTCGCGCACGAGCTGCGCCGGCTGATCTCGCACGACTAGATTTAGCGCGTGCCGGCAAACGGCCAGCCCCCGCCGGGAGCGTCCGCCTGGGGCCCATTTCGCTCGCCGACGTTTCGCGCGATGTGGCTGGCGCAGTTCGTCAGCAACGTCGGTGGCTGGATGCAGACGGTCGGCGCGCAATGGCTGATGCTCTCGCTGACGACGGCTGCCGCGCCGGTCGCGCTGATCCAGACGGCGTCGAGCCTGCCGGTGCTGATCTTCGCCGTGCCCGCCGGCGCGATCGGCGATCTCGTCGATCGCCGCCGCTTCCTGCTCGTCGCGCAGACTTTCATGGCGCTCGCGGCGGTCGTGCTGGGCGTGCTGTCGATCGCCGGTGTCGTGACGCCGCTGCTGCTGCTCGTGCTCTTGTTCGCGCTCGGCTCGGGACAGGCGTGGACGTCGCCGACGTGGCAGACGCTTCAGCCGGAGCTCGTCGGTCCGGCTGAGCGCCCGCAGGCGATTGCGCTCGGCTCTGTCAACCAGAACCTCGCGCGCGCGGTCGGGCCGGCGATCGGCGGCGCGCTCGTCGCCGCGACGAGCGTCGGCTCCGTCTTCCTGATCAACGCCGCCACGTTCCTCGCCGTGATCGTCGTGATCGCACGCTGGCGCGGCGGCATGCGCGCAGCGGGCGCGCTGCCGCGCGAACAGGTCGGCGAGGCGGTGCGCGCCGGCGGGCGCTACGTCGCCGCTAGCCCGGCGCTGCGCGCGATCTTGCTGCGCGCAGCCGCGTTCGTCTTCTTCGCGAGCGCGATCTGGGCGCTGCTGCCGCTGACGGCCCGCGACGAGCTGCACCTCGGATCGGGCGGCTATGGGCTGCTGCTCGGCTGCGTCGGCGTCGGTGCGGTCGCCGGCGCCGCGCTGCTGCCGCGCCTGCGCGCACGGCTGTCGCCGGGGACGATGCTGACAATCGGCTCGCTCGCCGTCGGCGGCCTCGCGCTCGTGCTCGCCTACGTGCACGTGACGGCGCTCGTCGGCGTCGCGCTGGCGATCGGCGGGATGGCGTGGATCCTGGCGCTGTCGACGCTCAACTCGGTCTACCAGGCGAGCCTGCCGGGCTGGGTCAAGGCGCGCGGAATGGGCTTCTACCTGATCGTCTTCCAGGGCGGCACGGCGATCGGCAGCGCGGCGATGGGCATCGCGGCCGAGGAGGCCGGGCTGTCGAGCACGCTGCTGGCGGCGGCGATCGGCCTCGCGCTCGGTCCACTGCTCGGACTGCGTGCGCCGTTTCAGGCGATCCCGCCGGAGGAGCTGCTGCCGGCGGGCGACTGGCCGGCGCCGGCGCTCGCTGACGCCGAGGCGCCGAGCGGTCCGGTGATGGTCAGCGTCGAGTACCGGCCGCGCGAGGAGTCGCGCGAGGAGTTCCTCGTCGAGCTCTACGACGCGCGCTTCAGCCGCCGCCGCACCGGCGCGAGCTCGTGGCGAATGTGGCGCGACAGCAGCGACCCGACGCGATTCCTCGAGCAGTTCGTCGTCGCCTCCTGGCAGGAGCACCTGCGCCAGCACGAACGCGTCAGCGCGCGCGATCGCGCGCGCCTCGATCGGATCGCCGAGATGTCCGACGCCGAGCACCAGCCGCGCGTGACGCACTGGCTGACGCCGACGCTGCCGCGCGAGAAGCCAACGGCGGCCTCAGACGAGCAGCTCGCCGGCGAGCCTCAGCCGCCGTCGCCGAGCACGTAGCGCTCGATCGCGATCGCGAAGCCCTCTTGCTCGTTGGACGCCGTCACCTGCGTCGCGGCGGCTTTGACTTCCTTGCCGGCGTTGCCCATCGCGATGCTCAGCCCGGCGCCGTCGAACATCAGCATGTCGTTCGGCTGGTCGCCGAGCGTCGCGATCCGCTCCAGCGGGATCTCGTACTCGCGCGAGAAGTAGTGCAGCACCGCGCCCTTGTTCGCCTCGGGATGCGTCACGTCGAGGTAGTACGGCTGCGAGCGCGCAGCCGAGACGTGATCGCCGAAGCGCTCGCGCGCGTCGGCCTCAGCCTCGGCGACGCGGTCGAGGTCGTCGCTGATGCCGACGATCTTCGCGATCGAATCGGTGATGCCGTCGAAGCTCTCGACGACGGTCGGCGCGAAGCGGACCGTGTCGGCCTCTTTCTTGACGTGCGCCGCCTGCGCGTCGCGCAGCAGCCAGTCCGAGCCGCGATAGAGCCAGGCGTCGAGCTCGTGCTTGCCGATCAGCTCGACGATCTGAGTGACGAGCGACGAGTCGATCGAGCGTTCCTCGATCACCGACATGTCCGGCCGTGCGAACAGGCCGCCGTTGAACGCTGCCAGCGGCAGCGTCAACTGCAGCGGCTCGACGAGCATCTGCATCCCGCGCGGCGGGCGCCCGCTTGTGACGGCGAACTTCACGCCGGCGGCTTTGAGCGAGCGCACCGCCGCGATCGAGCGGTCGGTCAGCTCCTTTGCGTCGGTCACGAGCGTGCCGTCGACGTCGGCCAGCACGAGCTCGATCTGCTGCGGGTTTCGGCGGTGCTCGGTCACGATCTCGACGGGCTGACGCGGCCTAGGCGAACCGCTTGACGAAGCCAAGCGCCGTGTCGGCGACCTCGCGCCAGCCGCTGTCGATCGTCAGCGCGTGGCCGCGATTCGGCATCTCGACGAACTCGGTCACGCCCTCGTTGCGCTTCTGCTTCTTGAACGACGCCTTCGCGATCGCCAGTGGCACGGTGTGGTCCTGCTCGCCGTTGATGATCAGCAGCGGTCCGCGATCGGGGTTCTTGCTGTTGACTTTCGCCTCGGTCCACGGGTTGAGGTTCGCGGTCGCGGCTTGGAACAGCGGCAGCCCGGACGCCGGCACGGCATAGGTCGTGTAGAGCTGCTTGGCCTCTTCCTCGTCGACCGCGTTGGCGAAGCCGTAGCGGAACTGCTCGTAGGTCAGCGGCACCGCGCGATTGCGGTTGGCCGGGTTGCCGAGCACGGGGCTGGCGGACTTCAGCGAGGAGACCGGCAGCGGCAGCACGCCGCGAAACGGCGCCGGGTCGATCGCGACCGAGGCCGCCGCGAGGCCGCGGCCGGCGACGATCTGCGCCAGCAGGCCGCCGAAGGAGTGGCCGATCACGGCCGGCTTCTTCTTCAGCTGGCCGATCACCTCGCCGAAGTGGTCGGCGACTTGCCCGACCGACTTGTGCGCGAACACCTCCGGCTTCGCGTTGGCCTGCTCGACCGTCTGCGGATCGTCGGGCCAGCCGGGCGTCAGCGTCGCGTAGCCGGCCTCCTCGAAGATCGCCGACCAGCGGTCCCAGCTGCTCGGTAGCAGCCACAGCCCGTGGATGAAGACGACCGGCTCCAGGCCAGTCGCGTTGGCCTTCTCGATCTGCTGCAACTCGTACTTGGTGATCGCCATCTTGCCCCCAGTCGAATCTCGGCTCTTTCGCGCTTTGCGGCCCGTTCGCAGCGTCCATTCGCCTCGCGCCGCTCTCGCAGCATCATCCCACGCTGCGTTATCTTGCTCGCTGTCGCCGGGGTGGCGACCGACGGGCCCACGAAACCAGACGCCGAAGGGGAATCGATGTTCACACGAGCTTTGCCGAAGTTCATTGCACGGCGACCGACACGCACTCTGGCCTGGGCGTTCGCGGGCTGCGCGCTGGCGCTGGTCGGCGCCGACGCGGCGAGCGCCGCGACGAAGGCGCGCTCGATCACCTGCAGGGGTGGCGGCAACTCGTGTTCGGCCGTCATCGCCCTCGCGGGCGGTGCGAGCAACGTGAAGCTGAAGATCGTGCTGTCGGACACGGACCTGAAGCTCGTCGGACGCGTCGTCAAGCCGAGTTCCGTTCGCGGCGCCTACTCGCTCTCTCGCGGCTCCTACTCACTCGGCGGCTCGCTCTACACGGTGACGCTCAACGCGGTCCAGTCGATTCCGAAGGGGTCGACGCTGACGCTGAAGTTCGCCGTGCCGACGCAGTCGAACGGCAAGTAGCTCCGAACTCGCTCGTGGCGAACATCTACGAGCCGGAGTACGACGACGTGCGCGAGCATCCCGGCTTTCGCGCGCGCCGCGCGCGAGTCGGGCTCGAAGCCGGCGCCGAGCGGCTCGGCTTGAGCGTCTGGGAGCTGCCGGCCGGCGAAGCTGCCTACCCGTACCACTACCACCTCGGCGAGGAGGAGCTGCTCGTCGTGCTCGAGGGGACGCCAGAGCTGCGCACGCCCGACGGCTGGCGCCGGCTGCAGACGGGCGAGGTCGTTGCCTTCCCGCGTGGCGAGGACGGCGCCCACCAGCTCCTCAACCGCGGCGATCAGACCGCCCGGTTCCTCGCGCTCAGCACGAACGGCGACCCGGACATCGTGCTGTACCCGGACTCGCGCAAGCTCAGCGCGGCCGAGCGCCGGCCGCAGGGCGGCGGCATGCGCGAAGTCTTCCGCCTCGCCGACGCCGTCGACTACCTCGACGGGGAGCAGCCGCCCGAGCGGTGATCGTCGCCGGCTGCTCGCCGGCGCTCGGGCGCTCGGGCGCTCCGGCCAAAGGACCGGCTCGCGGAGCCGCTAGGCGTCGCCGTGGAGCGTCACGCGGCCCAAGCCGATCACCTCGATCTCCTGCTGCGGCGCGCATAGAGCGATCTCCTGCGCCTCGTCGCGCAGCGTGCGCCGCAGGAAGACGAAGGCGATCCCGCCGAGCACCGCCGGCACCCACAGCGCGATCGCGCGATACGCGAGCACCGCGCCGGTAGCGGACGCGAGCGAGACGTCGTACAGCGCGAGCGTGCCGACGAGCCCGGCGTCGACGCCGCCGATGCCGCCGGGGATCGGGATCAGGCCGCCGAGCTCGCCGATCAGGTAGGCCATCCAGAGGATCGCCAGCGGCGGCGTCGGCCCGAGCGCGTGGAACGTCGCCCAGACGATCATCACATCGAAGGCGAGATAGGCGACCAGGCCGGCGATCAGCACGACGTTGCCCTCGCGCAGCAGCGCGACGGCGCCCTGCACGCCCTCGCCGAGCGCGGTCAGCGCCTTCATCAACAGCTGCTTGCGGCGAGACAGCTCGCGCCCGCGCCGCTCCAGCCTGCGCCCCCAGCGGCGCGCGATGCGCCCGGCCTGCAGCGCCAGCACGACTGCGCCCGCGGCGATCGCAGCCGGCAAGGCGGTCAGCAGCAGGTTGCTCTCGCCACCGACCGCTCCGGTGGCGAGCAGCAGCCCGATGACGATCACGCCGAGCACGTTCGGCACGCTCGTCAGCAGGAAGAACGCGACGGTGCGGCGCGCGATGTCCTCCGCCGGCATCCCGCCGCGTTTGAGCGCCCACGCGCCCAGCGCGAGGCCGCCGGCGCCGCCGGTCGGAAAGAGCGCGTTGGCGCCGAGCTCGGACATGCCGACCTGATAGCTCACGCGCCAGGACATGCGCCGGCAGAAGACCATCCGAAAGACGGCGATGTAGCCGAATCCGGAGAGCACCTTCAGCCCGATGCCGACGAACAGCCAGCCGACGCTTGCGTGCTCCAGGCGCGTGCGCAGTTCACCGAGCCCAGGCAGCAGCACGACGACCGCGACGACGACCGCGACCAGCGCGATCACGACGAGCAGCCGCGAGCGGACCTTGTGCGCACTGAGCTGCTCGGGACCGTCGAGATCGTCGCGAGCGACGCGCGGAGGATCTTCTACGTGCGACGCCATCAGACCATTGTGGTCGCTGATCGAGCCAAAGCCGGACTTGCGATAGTTCCGCGCGATGAGCACGGCCTACTCGGCGGGGGACTGGACCGACTTGTTCGTCGCGAGCGCGGGCGCCTCGGCGGCGCTGACCGGTCTGCTGTTCGTCGCCGTCTCGGTGAACATCCAGGACATCCTGAAGAACCCAGGCCTGCCCAACCGGGCGCTGCAGACGCTGCTGCTGCTGCTCAGCGCACTCGTCGTATCGATCGTCGGGCTGGTGCCCGGGCAGAGCGCGACCGCGCTCGGCGTCGAGCTGCTCGTCTGCGCGCTGGGCTTCAGCGGGTGGGTGCTCGTGCTCGCCGTGCGCATGCTCGAGCACACGCGCGAGTACGTGCGTCCGCTGTTCCACTTCGCGCTCGTCACGCCCGGCACGCTGCCGCCGGTCCTCGGCGCCGTGAGCCTGCTCGCGCATGCAGGCGGTGGGCTCTACTGGACCGCCGGCGGGATCGTCGGCGCGGTGCTCGTCGCATCGATCAACGCCTGGGTGCTGCTCGTCGAGATCCTGCGCTGAGCCAGAGCAGGCGCCGCCTCCCGCCCGCGGCGATGCGCGAGCGCGCTATTAGTGAGCGATGGCGCGACTCCGCCGATCGAGCTGCAGCGCGCCGGGCATCGCCAGGCGCGCGCGCGGGCGCGGCTTCTCCTATCTCGATCCCGACGGCGAGCGGATCGACGATCCGGAGGTGCTCGAGCGGATCGCGCAGCTCGCGATCCCGCCCGCGTGGCGCGAGGTCTGGATCTGCATGGACCCGCGCGGCCACCTGCAAGCGACCGGGCTCGACGCGGCGGGACGCAAGCAGTACCTCTACCACGAGGACTGGCGTGCCCATCGCGACCGGCAGAAGTTCGATTCGATGATCGCGTTCGGTCGTGCGCTGCCGAAGCTGCGCCGCCGGATCGCACGTGACCTCGGCATGGCGTCCGGGCGATCGCCCAGATCGTCGGCGTCGCTCGACGAACGCCTCGCGCGCGAGCGCGTGATCGCCTGCGCGGTGCGCCTGCTCGACGTCGGCTTCTTCCGGATCGGCTCTGACGACTACGCCGAGCGCAACGAGTCCTACGGGCTGACGACGATGCTGCGCGAGCACGTCACGATCGAGGACGACGAGCTGATCTTCGACTTCCCGGCGAAGTCGGGGCAGCGTCGCGTGCAGACGATCGCCGATACGGATGCGCTCGAGCTCGTGGGCGAGCTGAAGCGCAGGCGCGGCGGCGCGCAGCTGCTCGCCTACCGCGAAGACGGGCGCTGGGTCGAGCTCGACGCGGAAGCGGTCAACGACTACCTGAAGCGCTACGGCGGCGAAGGCTTCAGCGCGAAGGACTTCCGCACGTGGAACGCGACCGTGCTCGCGGCCGTCTCGCTGGCGGTGCGAGATCACCAGCGCGAAGCTTCGAAGAAGGTGACGCGCGCGATGCGCGAGCGAGACGTCAAAGCCGCGATCAAGACCGTCGCGGCGTACCTCGGCAACACGCCTGCCGTCTGCCGCGCCTCCTACGTCGACCCGCGCGTGATCGACCGCTACCAGGCCGGCGTAACGATCGGCGAGGCGCTCGCGGCGCTACCGGCCGGCGAGCCGGATCTCGCCAAGCCGCGCGTCCGCACGAAGCTCGAGACGGCCGTGCTCGAGCTGCTCGCCGACGCCGGCTGAAGCGCCGCGCCGCCGGCCGCTCGCGCTACGCCTACCGTCGCGCGAGCCGCCGCCCGCTCTCGGTCGCGATCGGCGTGTAGTTCAGCTCGAAGTGGTGGTAGAGCGCCGACTCGTCGTCTTGAGAGAGCTCCTCGCCCTGCTGCGCGATGTTCGGCGCGTCCTGCACCTGCGCCTTGGTCACAGCGACGCGCAGCTCGTCGGGCCCGACCGTGATGCCGCCGAGCGGGACGAACGTGAGGTGGCGCCCGATCAGGCCTTCCTTGACTGTCGCGAACTGCGGCACGTCGGTCTCGACGTCGACGTAGACGTCCTCGAGCTTGCCGATCTTCTCACCGTCGATGTCGACGATCTGCTGGCCGTGCCAGTCGGCGACGTTCAGCGCCGCTTGCTCATTCGGGTCGGTGCTCATCGCGAGCTTGCTCCTTTCGCGCCCGTCGTCGCTTTCGCGCGCGTGCGTGCTTTGGCCGGCGCCCGCGCCGTCCGCGCTTTCGCGGTCGCAGTCGCGCCTTTGCTTCTCGTTCTAGTCGATTTCGCCTTGGCGCCAGTCGCGCTCGAACCGCCGCTACGCCCGGTGGCGCCTTTCACGGCGCGTTTGGCGCTGCTCCGTTTAGCGCTCGCGCGTCCGTTGCGCAACGACACGGGGATCTCGGCTTTCGCGACCGCGCGCGTGAAGCGCGGGATCTCCTTCGCGAGATAGGAGAGCATCCGCTCCTCCTCACGCCGGATCGCGCGAGCGAGCTTGACGGTGGCGCCGTCGCCGACAGACTCCGCGAGCGCCTCGATCGCCGAGTAGGTCGCGATCTCCTCGGCCTCGTCGGAGTACTCGGTCTTGGCGTTCTTCAGCTGCTTCTCGGCCTCGCCGGTGCCGCGGATCGCGTGCAGCGGGCCTTGAGCGAGTGCGATCGCCTTGTGCGCGCCGCCGAGCACGGCCTGCGCCGCCTCGGCGACCGGCGCCGGCCCGGGCGCGTCGACCCTCGTCGCTTCGCCGCCGAGCTGCTTGATCCGTTTTCCGACCTCGCGGCTGTGGCGCTTGGTTTCGATCAGGTGCTCGCGCAGGCGCTTCTTGTACGCAGCGTGCGACGCCATTGCGATGTGCGCCTGCAGGGCGGTCTCCAGCCGCTGCTCGAGGCCATAGGCCTCGTTGAGGTACTGGATCAACTTCTCGTCGGCAATCGACGGTGCGGCCATGTGCGGCTCCTTCTCTAGCGTGGCGCTCACCTGGGCTGCGTGAGCGAGTTAGTGGAAGGTCGCGAAAAACCCTCACGCTTCGCTTACCCCGGATACGACGCGATAAGCGGCGGGTACGCCTGCGCGCCGCCAGCCTGCCGCCGAGGAGAGTCGGCGCGAACGTAGAACTCCGCTCGCATGCTGGCGCTGCTCCTGGCAGTCGCACTGATCGGCCTGACCGTGCTCTCGCTGCTGCTCGCCGGCGTGGTCGTCGCCGTCGTGACGGCGATCGCCGTGCTCAACCTCAGCCTCGTCGTGCTCGGGCTGCGTGCGCCGGGTACGCGCGCCAAGCGAGCAGACGGCGAGCGCTGGCGACCCACTTCGTTCCGGCGACCGCCGGAGCTGCCGCCAGAGCCGCCGGTCGAGGCCGTCGAGGTGCCACACGTGACGATCCACCGCGGGTGATCGTTCGGCGGCTAGTGTGCCGTCGAGATGACCAAGGGGAGGATCGCTCGGGCGCTGCTGGCGCTCTCGACGGGGGTACTGCTGGCGGGCGCGGCGCTGGGAGCCGCGGGTGCACAGGCGTCGGGCGGCTCGACGTTCGTGCGCGTCGACCAGGTCGGCTACGCGAGCGCGGCGCCGAAGCGCGCGTACGTGATCTCGCACCGCGACGAGACCGGCGCGCCGTACTCGCTCGTACGCACTGGCGACGGAGCGACCGTCGCGCAAGGCACGCTCGGCGCTTCGCTCGGCTCGTGGAGCAAGCGCTTCGGGCACGTCTACGCGGTTGACTTCGACGCGGCGCAGACTGCCGGCGAGTACACGATCGAGCTCGACGGTCGCACGCCGGCCAGCTCGCCGGCGTTTGCGATCTCATCCGCCTCGTCGCTGTACGCGCAGCCGCTCGCCAACGCGCTCTCGTTCTACGAGAACGAGCGCGACGGCCCCGAATACATCGCGTCGCCGCTGCGCAGCGCGCCGGCGCATCTCAACGACGAGCACGCGAGCACCTACGAAACGCCGACGGTCAACGCCGAAGGCGAATTCAAGGGCGACCTGACGAGCCTCGGCACGACGATCGACGCCTCGGGCGGCTGGTGGGACGCCGGGGACTACCTGAAGTTCGTGCAGACGACGAGCTACACAGTCGATCTGATGCTCGCGGGCGTGCGCGACTTCCCGGCCGAGATGGGCGCTTCGGCGGGCGCGTCGAGCTTCACCGCCGAGGCGCGCTTCGGCGTCGAATGGCTGCTGCGCATGTGGAACGAACAGACGCACACGCTCTACTACCAAGTCGGCATCGGCGAGGGCAACTCGAAGACGCTCGGCGATCACGACATCTGGCGCCTGCCGCAGGCCGACGACAGCTACGGCGGCGAAGACTCCGAAGCGCGCTACATCCGCCACCGGCCGGTCTTTCGCGCCGGTCCTGCCGGCTCGCCGATCAGCCCGAACCTCGCCGGGCGCGACGCTGCCGCGTTCGCGCTCTGCTACCAGGTCTTCGCGAGCGCGCTGCCTCAACTCGCCGCTCGCTGCCTCAGCGCCGGCGAGCAGATCTTCGACCTGGCCGACACCGATCCGCACGGCAAGCTGCTGACGGCGATCCCTTACGACTTCTATCCGGAGACCGAATGGCGCGACGACCTCGAGCTCGGCGCGAGCGAGCTCGCGATCGCGCTGTCCTCGGGCGGCGCGCTGCCGAGCGGACTGGCGCACACGACGTCCTCGTACTACCTCGAACGCGCGGCGCAGTGGGCCGGCGCCTACATCGCCCGCTCGGGCGAAGGCGAACCGCTGAACCTCTACGACGTCAGCGGCCTCGCGCACTTCGAGCTGGTCCGCGCGCTGCGCGCCGCCGGCAATCCATCGGGGCTCGCCGTTACCGAAGCGCAGCTGATCGCGAACCTGGGCGAGCAGCTGCAGGCAGCCGTCGCACAGTCGCAGAGCGATCCGTTCGGCTTCGGCTTTGCGTGGGACACGGCCGACACCGCTTCGCACGGCGACGGCCTCTCGGTGATGGCCTCGGAGTACGACGATCTCGTCGGCGCGCCGACGTACTCGGCCTACGCGGCGCGCTGGCTCGGCAACGTGCTCGGCGCTAACGCTTGGGGCGCATCGTTCGTGATCGGCGACGGCAGCACCTTCCCGGACTGCCCGTCGCACCAGGTCGCGAACCTCGTCGGCTCACTCGACGGTTCGGCGCCTGTGCTTGCCGGCGCCGTCGTCGAGGGGCCGGGCGAAGAAGCGAGCAAGGGCAAGCTCAGCGGCATGCACAAGTGCCCGAGCCGCGGCGACGCCTTCGCGCGCTTCAACAGCAGCGCCGTGTTCAAGGACAACGTGCAGTCCTACACGACGAGCGAGCCGGCGATCGACCTGACGGCGTCCTCGCCGCTGGCATTCTCCTGGCAGGTAGCCTCGCCGGCGACGCTGCCGCGCTGAGATGCCCGAGCAGCACGTCTTCGGCTACGGCTCGCTGACTCGCTACGGCGAGGCCGCGCGCGCTGTCTCGCCGCGCACGTGCCGCCTGCGCGGCCATCGGCGCAGCTGGAACGTGGCGATGGACAACACGCTCGACGTGCCTGGCTACAAGCACTATCTGAGCGACGACGGAAGCTCGCGGCCAAGCGTTTTCGTGACGTTCTTGAACGTCGTCGCGGCGCCCGGCGCGGCGGTCAACGGCGTGCTGCTGGCGGTCGACGAGGAGGAGCTGCTGGCGCTCGATCGCCGCGAGCGCAACTACGAGCGCGTCGAGGTCGGCGAGCTGCTCGACGAGCCGGTCGCCGGGCGGGTGTGGTGCTACGTCGGCAGCGCGCCAGCGCGAGAGCGCTTCGAGCTCGGGCTGGCGCGCGGCGCGGCGATCGTCGACGCGCGCTATCGCGACGGCGTGCGCGAGGGCTTCGCGCTGCTCGGCAGCGAGGCGCTGGCGGAGTTCGACGCGAGCACGGAAGCGCCGCGCTGCGAGGTCGTGCCGCTGCGTCGGATCGACCTGCCGTAGCGCCTCATTCGGGTTGCGGCGACTGACGGCCTCGTGCGCGCGTCACGTGCGTTCTAACCTTGATTGTGTGAGCAACGACACCAGCCAGCGACCGCTCTCCTCGCGACTGGTCCTGCTGATGGCCGTAGCCTGCGGCGCTGCGGTCGCGAACATCTACTACGCGCAGCCGCTGCTGAGCACGATCGCGCACGACTTCTCGGTCTCCGACGGCACGGCCGGGCTGCTCGTGACGGCTTCGCAGGTCGGCTATGCGGCTGGACTCGTGCTGCTGGTGCCGCTCGGCGACCTGCTCGAGCGCCGCCGCCTGATCACGGGCATCCTCTTGATCACTGCGCTCGCGCTGCTGGCGACGGCGCTCGCGCCGAGCTTCAGCGTGCTCGCGGCGGCGCTGCTCGTCGTCGGCGTGACGTCGGTTGTCGCGCAGATCCTGGTGCCGCTGGCGAGCTCGCTGGCGGCCGAGGACGAACGCGGCCGCGTGCTCGGCAAGGTCATGAGCGGCCTGCTCGTCGGCATCCTCGTCGCACGTACGGCGAGCGGGCTGCTCTCCGGGCTCGACGGCTGGCGGCTCGTGTTCGCGATCTCCGCCGTGCTGATGCTCGCGCTCAGCCTCGTGCTGCACCGTAGCCTGCCACAGGTGCGCCCAACGACGGACCTCTCCTATCCGGCGCTGCTGCGTTCGGTTGGAAAGCTTGTCGCGACACAGCCGACGCTGCGCGTGCGGATGATCTACGGCGCGCTGCAGATGGGCCAGTTCAGCGTCCTATGGACGACAATCGCGTTCCTGCTCGCCGGCAAGCCCTACGACTACGGCGACGCGACGATCGGCCTGTTCGGTCTCGTCGGACTGGCCGGCGCGCTTGCGGCGCAGGCCGCCGGACGCCTCGCCGATCGCGGTCGCCACCACCTCTCGACCGGCCTGTGCTTCGGCCTGATGCTGCTCTCGTGGGGCGCGATCGCCGCGGGCAAATCCTCGCTCGGCGCGCTGATCGTCGGCATCGCCGTGCTCGACCTCGGCATCCAAGGCGCGCAGATCACCAGCCAGAGCGTGATCTACGCGCTCGACCCGGCCGCGCGCAGCCGGATCACGACGGCGTACATGACGACGGTGTTCGCCTCGGCGGCGATCTTCTCGGCGCTCGCCTCGGCGATCTACGACTCGGGCGGCTGGAGCGACGTCGCGACGCTCGGTGGCGCGCTCGCGGCGATCGGCGTGATCGTCTGGGGGCTCGAGCAGCTGATCTTGCGCCGGCGGCGCCAAGCGCGCGCGGGTGCCGAGACACAGCAGCTGGCTTCCTAGAATGGACCCGCCGTGACTGACTTCCCGCAATCGCACAGCGACCTGCTCGACGCGCAGTTCGCGACGCTCGCGACGATCGGCCGCGACGGCGGGCCGCAGCTGACGGAGGTCTGGTTCCTTTACGAGGATGGTGACTTGAAGGTCTCGCTGAACACCGCGCGACTGAAGACGAGGAACCTCAAAGCGCGCCCGCAGTGCAGCTTGTTCGTGCTCGACTTGGAGAACCCGTATCGCTACCTCGACGTGCGCGGCCTCGCGCGGATCGAGCCCGACGAGGACTACGCGTTCGCCGACCGCGTCGGCGCGAAGTACGGCGGCTCAGACCTGCGCGAGCACGACGGCCCGGGTGAGGCCCGCGTCGTCGTGACGATCGACCCGGAGAACGTCTTCGCGGTCGACATGTCGCGCTAGGCGAGGCACTTCAGCCGAGCTCGTCGACGAGGTCGGCGACCGAGTCGACGATCTTCGAGGCGCGATAGGGAAAGCGCTCGGCGGCCTCGCGCGTGGTGACGCCGCTGAGCACGAGGATCGTCTCCATGCCGGCCTCCAGCCCGGAGACGATGTCGGTGTCCATGCGGTCGCCGATCATCGCGGCGGTCTCGGAGTGCGCGTCGATCGCGTTCAGCGCGGAGCGCATCATCAGCGGGTTCGGCTTGCCGACGAAGTACGGATCGACGCCGGTCGCGCGACTGATCAGCGCCGCGACGGAGCCGGTCGCCGGGACCGGGCCTGCCGTCGTCGGGCCGGTCGGGTCGGGGTTCGTGGCGATGAAGCGCGCGCCGTCGGCGATCAGCCGGATCGCGCGCGTGATTCGCTCGAACGAATACGTGCGCGTCTCGCCGAGGACGACGTAGTCGGGGTCGCGCTCGGCGAGCGTGTAGCCCGCGTTGTGCAGAGCCGTCGTCAAGCCGGACTCGCCGATCACGAACGCCGAGCCGCCGGGGCGCTGGTCCTCGAGCAGGCGCGCGGTCGCGAGCGCCGAGGTCCAGATCGCCTGCTCGGGCACGTCGAGGCCGCTGGCGGCGAGGCGCGCGACGAGGTCGCGAGCGGTGTAGATCGAGTTGTTCGTGAGGACCAGGAACGGCAGGTCGAGCTCGTTCAGCCGGGCGAGGAAGCGATCGGCGCCGGGGATCGCCTGCTCCTCGCGCACGAGCACGCCGTCCATGTCCATCAGCCACGAGCGGATCTCGCGTTTGTGGTGCGTCGGCTGCACGCCGTCAAGGATGACGCACGCCGCGCACGGCGCGGGCCAAGCGCCTGGACGTCGCGGACGCTAGGTGTCGAGCGTCGCGACCGAGACGTCCCACAGACGCGCGGCGTCATCCGCGTCGAGCGCGTGCGCGGCGACGCCGCGGCGCGTGCCGGGCTCGTTCGGCTCGGCCTCGTTGCAGTCCTCGAAGTAGCGACCGCCGACGCCTTCGAGCAGGGGCGAGGTCGCGAGCAGCACCGAGGTAGCGGCGCCCTGCTCGATCGTCTTCCAGCCTGGCGCGGACGAGCCGCTCGCCTTGCGCAGCCGGTCGAGCTCCTCCTCGGAGACGTAGCGCTGCAGCTTCGTGCGGATCGCACCGGGCATCAGCGCGTTGACGACGATGCCGTCGTCGGCCCAGCGCTTGCTCGCCTCGACGGCGAAGAGGACGTTGGCGGTCTTCGACTGCGCGTAGGCCGCCCACGGCTCGTACTCGCGCTCGTCGAAGTGGATGTCGTCGAAGACGATCGGCGAGCCGAGGTGGGCGCTCGAGCTGACCGAGACGACGCGCGCGTCGCCGGCTGCCGCGAGCGCGTCGTGCAGCCCGAGCGCGAGCGCGAAGTGCCCGAGGTGGTTCGTCGCGAACTGCATCTCCCAGCCCTGCGGCGTGCGCATCAGCGGCGCGGCCATCACGCCGGCGTTGTTGACGAGGATGTGCAGCGGACCCTCCCACGGAGCGATGAACTCGGCGACCGAGGCCCGGTCGGCGAGGTCGAGGCGGGCGAAGCTGACGCGCGCGTCGGGGTCGTTCTCGACGATCTCTGCGGCCGTGCGCCGTCCAGCCTCGACGTCGCGAACGGCAAGCACGACGTCGGCGCCGGCGCCGGCAAGCGCGCGAGCGGTCTCGACGCCGATGCCAGACGCGCCGCCGGTGACGATCGCGCAGCGGCCGCTGAGGTCGATCCCGTCGATCACCTCGGCGGCTGTCGACTGCGCACCGAACGGCGTCTTGATCCGAGTCACAGGGCTCATGCGGAAAGTCTCCTTCGTGCTGGCGGGAGTAGTACGCTGGAAGCAGCCTAATCGGAGGCTCCTCCGTTAACCATAGCTCAAGCGGAGTTTCCTCCGTTTAATCCTTCGGACCATGATCCGGCTTACCGTCCTTGCCTGACATACCGCTTTCGACAAAGCCCGAGCGCCGATTGCGCGCGGACGCGCAGCGCAACAGAGACCGGCTGCTCGCGAGCGCCGTGCGCGCGTTCTCGCAGGAGGGGCCGGACGTCACGCTCGATGCGATCGCGAAGGAGGCGGGCGTCGGGATCGGCACGCTCTACCGTCACTTTCCGACGCGCGAGGCGCTGATCGAGGCGGCCTACCGCAACGAGCTGGCGCGCCTGTGCGACGCGGCTGCGCAGCTCGGCGAGTCGTTGCCGCCCGACGCGGCGCTGCGCGAGTGGATGGACCGCTTCCTCGACTACATGCGCACGAAGCGCGGCATGGCCGACGCGCTGCGCGTCGTGATCGCCTCCGGCGCGGACCCGTTCGCGGAGAGCCGTGCGCGGATGGTCGCGGCGACCGCCGAGCTGCTCGGCGGCGGCGCTGGCGCCGGGGTGATCCGCGACGACGTGGAGCCCGAGGACGTGATGGCGAGCCTGAGCGGGATCTCACTCGCGGCCGGAGCGCCCGAGCAGCAGCAGCAAGCCGAGCGCCTGCTCGACCTGCTGATGGACGGGCTGCGCCGCACGGACCGATCGCGCCGCTGAGCGGCGGCGGCGGCGCTAGGACGGCGGCTGCGAGACCGGCGCGCTCCCACCCTCGAGAGCTTCGGCGCGGTCGCGGCCGCGATGCTCGTGCCACCAGGCCGCGCCGCGCGTCTTGATCAGGTAGCGCTCGAGCCGGTTGCGCCGCGACCACAGGCTCAGTTCGACTCCCTCGAGCGCGCGGCGGTGCTCGCTCGTCAGCTTCAGCTCGCGTTCGACCTGCTCGAGCGCGTGCTCGGCAAGCTCGCCCTGGCGCTCGGCGTCGCTGGTCTGCTCGAAGCGCTCGCGCACGAGCCGCAGCTGCTCCTCGGCTTCGGCGAAGCCGCGTGCGGACTCCGACGGCAGCGCCAGGCGCTCGCCGAGATCGGGCGGCGAGTCGGTCTGAGTGTCGGGCTGCGCGCTCACTGCTCGAGCTCGCGGACGCCCGTCGGCGCGGCGCCGTCGCCCTCGTGCTCCTCGCTGAGCCGGCTGGTCGAGGAGCGCTCGCGCCCGGAGGCCGAGGTCTCGGCGTGCACGATCAGGACCGGCACGGGGCTGTGGTGCAGCACGTAGTGGCTGACGCTGCCGAGCAGCACCGAGCGAACGGCGCCGCGACCGCGCGAGCCCATCACGAGCAGGTCGTGCTGGCCCTGCTCGAGCTGGCGAAGCAGCGCCGGGCGCGCCGGCTCGCTGCTCATGATCGTCGTCACCGAGACGCCGTCAGGCACACGCTCGAGCGCAGCGCGCAAGATCTTTTCGGTATCGGCCTCGCCTTCTTCGGTCAGCTTCGTGACGACGTCGCCGCCCATGCCCGAGTAGGCGACTGCCGGCGGCGTGTTGACCGCGCTGAACAGCGTCAGCCGCGCATGCTCGGACTCGGCCAGGTCGGCCGCCTGCGTCAGCGCCTCGTCTGAGTCGGGAGACCCATCGATTGCGGCGAGTATGTTGCGAAACACCCTGTCACCTCTTTCATTGGCGCGACGGCTCGATCAGCGTCGACGCCGTTGCCGACTCGGTTCTCGCTCGACGCTGTCATGCTCCCATCGTAGCGACCTTATGCTTACGTAAACGTCAGCTTTGATCAGAACGCTGACGATGACGCTGCAGCGCCGGCCGCAGTTTCTCGGCGGCGCGGCGGGCGCGTGCGCTCACGCGATCGGCGGCACGCGGGGGGCGGCGTGGATCGGCGGAGGCGGCGTCGAGGCGAGCAGCTCGGAGAGCGCCGTGCGCTCGCTTTGTTGCAGCGGCCTGGCGACTGCTGCCGCCTGAGGCGCGAGCTCGTCGGGCTCGTTCGGGCCGATCAGCAGCGCTGCGACGGCGCGCTGGTCGAGCGCCCACGCCTGGGCCAGCTCGCCGAGCGGTCGCTCGGCGGCATCGGCGAGGGCGCGCAGCCGGTCGAGCAGCTCGAACGTCTGCTCGTTGCGATGCATCTCGGCGTACATCGCGCGGTAGCCCTGACCGCTGGGCGCCGCCGAGCCGCGATCGATCGCGCCGCTGAGCATGCCGCCGGCGAGCGAGCTGAAGGCGAGCACGCTGACGTCGGCGGCTGCCGCCGCGGGCAGGATCTCGCGCGCGGCCGTGCGCTCGAGCAGGTTGAAGCGGACCTGGATCGACTCGTAGCGCGCGAGCTGTTTGCTGTCGCTCGCCCACAGCGCCGCGTAGAGCTGCCAGGCGGCCGTGCGCGAGCAGCCGAGGTAGCGGACCTTGCCCGCTCGGACGAACCCGTCGAGCGTCTCGAGCGTCTCCTCGATCGGCGTAGCGACATCCCAGAAGTGCGGCGCGTAGACGTCGATGTAATCCGTCTGCAGGCGCTGCAGGCTCTGCTCGAGCGCGCGCGTCAGGTGCTTGCGCGTGAGCCCGTAGGAGGTCGGCGCGACGCCGGCGCGCGACAGCGCCGCGCGATCGACGTTCGCCAGGTCGACCGGCACTCGCTGCGACCCGACGTGCTCGCCGGCCTTGACGATCAGCACGACGTCCTCGCGCCGCGGCTTGAGCAGCTCGCCGAGGATCTCCTCGGCCTTGCCGCGGTTGTAGACATCGGCTGTGTAGAAGGCGTTGATGCCGACGTCCCAAGCGGCGCGCACGAGCTCCGCCGCCTTCTCCTTGTCGACGATCTCGCCGATGTGAGCGCCGCCGAAGATCAGCCGCGAGACGGCGAGTCCACTGGAGCCGAGGTTGCGGTACTCCATCGGCTCAGAAGACGAACAGCGGGTTGACGGCCGAGCCGGTGCCGCCGCCCAGCGCCAGCGGCGCGATCACGAGCCCGCCGACTGCCGCACCAAGCCTGGCCGAGGCTGCGCGCAGCCTCGCGAAGTCGCAGTTGTCGACTAGCACGAGCCCGTTCGACCACAGCAGCGAGTGCACCGCGTAGGGGCGCTCGTCGGGGTGCACGGCATCGAGGAAATCCCAGCAGAGCAGGCCGACGTCACGGTTGGCGATCCACTCGGCTCCGTCGGCGCCGATGCCCGGCTGCATCGCGCCGGGCGCTGCGCTGCGCTGCGGCATCACGGCGTTGCCGGCGGACTCGAAGCGATCGCGGCCCATGTCGACGATCAGCGCATCGCCGGGCTCCAGCTCGACGCCGCTGGCGGCAAGCGCCGCGTCCAGGTCGGCGCCTGAGACGGGTGACTCGGCGCCTGCCCACTCGCTGCCGCGCGCTGCCGCGACGTCGAGGTAGACGCCCCGCGCGAGGATGCCCGTCGCGGCCCAGTCGAGCACCGATGGCCCGTCGAGGTCGTCGACCGGCCAGCCGGAGTACCAGGTGCCGTCGTAGCCAACGTGGTTGAGGCCGTCGATGTGCGTAGTCGTCAAGCCGTGGCATTTGATCGTCAGCCGCTCGGTCGCGATCGTGACCGGCTCGTCGTCGAGCTCGCGCAGCGAGACCTCGAGCTCGACCGCCGGCTCGGCGGCGACGTCGATCGTGCGCGACAGGCTGACGCTCTCGGCGCTGCGCATCGCCGCGAGCGCGCGAGCGCGAGCGCCGGCGTCAATCGTGTTGAGCGAGCCGAGCCGGTCGCGCTCGCCGAAGCGCGCGGCGCTCGCGCGGGCGCGAATCAGCGCCAGCTGCTGCTCGAGCGAGATGCGCGCCATCGCTAGGCGTCCGGCGTCTCGTCGGGCGCCTCGGCGGGGATCGTGTCGTACTCGGCCGGCAGGCACATCTCCATCGTCGCCCAGTCATCGCTCCACGCGCCGACGTTGTGGCGCGTGCTCGGACCGGAGCCGACGCAGACGACGTCGCCGGGACCGACACGACGCTTGGGTTGCCCCTCGAGCTCCATCTCGGCATGCCCGCCGAGCACGAGGAACCACTGCGACATCGTGTGGTAGTGCCAGCCGGTCGCCTCGCCCTGCTGACCGCTGACGCGGATGATGTGCAGCTGCACGCGATCGTCGGTCAGCGCGCGCGTGCCGAAGTCGCGGTAGACGAGGTAGTCACGCAGTCCAGCGCCGATCGCGTAGGACTCGGGCCGCTCGAACGTGTAGACCGGGCGGCGCTGCGGGTCGAGCTCGGCCGCGCGCGCAGGCAGCTTCGCGCCGCGGCCGACAACGCGCTCGAAGCGCGCCGGCGAGGCGAGCTCGACACCCTCGAAGTCCGGCGAGTAATCGCTGATCCGGTGGCGATGGAGCGGCGGCATCCAGCAGCTGTCGCCGGCGCCCAGCGTCTGCTGGCCGTCCTCTGTCTCGATCGTCAGTGACCCGCTCTGGACGTAGAGCAGCTCGAAGTCGAGGTCGTGCGCCTGCCACTCGCCGTGTCGGCGCTCGGCGTCGGGCGCGACTCTGACGAAGCGCGCGCCGACCTTGCCGCTCGTGGCGCGCCCGAGATCGGCGTCGCGGTATTCGAGCTCCGGATCCTCGGCGCAGTGCCAGCCGTGCTCGTCGTGAGCGTGGTAGCTGAACGTCGCGTCGACGCCCGCTCCGGGCGCCCAGCCCGACGTCCAGATGCGTGCGCTGCTCTCAGTCGTGCCCATCGCTCGCCTCCTCTGGTCGTCCTGCGAAGACCGGCGTGTCGTCGCCGTGCGGCGAGCGGCGCTCGGCCGGAATGCAGATGCGCAGCGCCGCGAAGTCCTCGGAGAAGCGCGTCGCTCGTTGACGGCCGGCCGGATCGACGCCGAGGGCGATCGCGTCGCCGCTCAGCAGCGTCCGTCGCGACCGATCCCTCAGCGCGAGCTCGACGCTGCCGCTGAGGACCGTGAGCCACTGGCTGCTCGCGGCGCCGAGCAGATCGTCGCCGGCGGATCGCCGAGGCGGGGCGCCGGCGGGGCGGATCGTCTGCGTCAGGATGCGCCGGCCGGTCGGCGCGCTCGTGCCGAGGTCGCGCAAGCGGATGAAGCGCTCGGCGCCGACACCAGGCTCGTAGTCCTGCGCGCGCTCATGGGCATAGACGCCGCGCAGCCGGCGTACCGGGTTCTCCGCGTCGGATGGGAGCGGCGCCTGCTGCTCGGTGATCGTCTCGACGACGGCCGGGCCGGTGATCTCGATCACCTCGTAGTCCTCGGAGAGGACGGCCTCGCGATGCCACATGCCGCTCGGATGGCAGGCCGAGTCGCCCGGCCCGAGCTCGCGCCGCTCGCGCGCCGTCTCGATCAGGATCGATCCGGCGATGACGTAGAAGAACTGGAAGTCGAGGACGTGGTGGTGCCAGTCGCTCGAGAGCTTTTCGCGCGCGCGAATCCGCTGCGCGCCGAGCCTGCCGCCGCTGGCCTGCGCCAGTCCGAGGTCGCGGTAGCGCAGATACGGCCGCAGACCCGATTCCCACCCGGCGTCGCGTGCGAAGACGATGTTGGCGTCGAGCGCCAGCGGTCGATCGGCGCTCCATCCAGTCGCCCACGGCGGCTGCTCGTGCGACGACTGCGGCGACGCTCGCCTCGACCCCATGGCGGCGAGTCTCGCCAACTCGCGTCCGGGCGCAGGCGCGATCCTCGGCCGACCTACCCGATCGGACTAGCCGCTTCCGCCCGTTCAGGGCTCGTTCAGTGCTTCGACTGCGGCAGCTTGGCCGGGCCTCGCCGGGTGCCGCGGGCCGAAGGCGGCGGCACGACCGGGCCGATGTCGCCGTCGGGCGCCTCGTCGAGATCGACGATCACCGGCGCGTGATCGCTCGGCTTGGCGCCCTTGCGCGCCTGACGGTCGACCCAGGCGGCGCGAACACGCTCGGCGATCGGCGCGCCGGCGAGGACGAGGTCGATGCGCATGCCGAGATCCTGGTGGAACATGCCGGCGCGGTAGTCCCAGTAGGTGAAGATGCGCTCGTCGGGCCAGCGCTCGCGCACGACGTCGCGCAGGCCGAGTGACTCGAGCTCGGCCAACGCCGCTCGCTCAGGTGGCGTGACATGCGTGTGACCGATGTAGGCGGCGGGGTCGAAGACGTCGGCGTCGGCCGGCGCGATGTTGAAATCGCCGCACAGCATCGTGCGATGCGGATCGGCTGCGACGAGCTCGCGCAGCGCTGCAAGCCAAGCGAGCTTGTAGCGGTAGTGCTCGGAGTCTGGCGTCCTGCCGTTCGGCACGTACAGCGAGTAGACGCGGATGCCGCTGCACGTCGCCGCGATCGCGCGCGCCTCCGGATGCGGGAAGCCGGGTGCGCCGGGGATGCCGATCGCGACGTCCTCGAGGCCGCTGCGCGAGAGGATCGCGACGCCGTTCCACTGCGCCTCGCCATGGCGCGCGACGGCATAGCCGCGCGCGGCCAGCTCCTCGCCGAGCAGGGCGTCGAAGGCCTCGTCGGCGAGCTTCGTCTCCTGCAGGCAGACGACGTCGGGCCGGCGCTCGTCGAGCCACGCCAGCAGCCGCGGCAGGCGCTGCTTGGCCGAGTTCACGTTCCACGTAGCCAGGCGCACGCGCGTACGGTAGCGCCGGGGCGTGCGGCGCATGGCCGCGCCGCGCCGCTCGCGTCAGCCGAGCGCGATCGGCAGCGGCGTGCTGTAGGTGGTGAAGCCGTGGCCGGTCGCACGGCGATTGGCTGCAACGCTGCTTTTGAGCGTGTATATCGCCGCCTTGGCGCCGGCGGGGGTCGGCAGCGAGATCCGGAATCGCCCGCTCGCAGGCCGGCCATCCATGGCAATGATCGTCTTGAAAATAGCAACGCTCGGCTGGGGTCCGGCTCGCGCGTGCGGCGCGGCTAACGTAGTGGGCGATGACGAACACGCAGCCGATGACCGCGCGCGCGGCGCACTACACGGCGCTGCTCGAGACGATCGACCACCGCGGCGCCTCGAAGCTGCACCCGCGCGAGCGCGAGCAGCTGCTGGAAGCCGCCGACGCACTTCTGTTCGGCGAGCCTGAGAGCGTCGAGCTGCTGCGTGTCGCCGAAGGCGTGATCGAGAACCTGGAGACGAGCGAGCGCTGGTCTGACGAGGCCTGCGACCAGCTGCGCGAGCACCTCTACGGTTGCGACGAGCCGGCTGCTGCCAGCTGAGCGTCAGGCGACGGCCGTCACCTGACCGCGCGCGCTGACGCGAACGGGAGCGCCGGCGGCGAGCAAGCTGCCGCCGACGACTCGGACGAGCAGCGCCGGCGCGTCCGGTGAGACGAGCAGGCGCACGTGCACGAGCGCGTCGTGTCCGTAGAAGAGGCAGCGCTCGACCGTGCCGAGAGCGCCCTTCGCTGCATCGCCGCCGGCGCCGTCGAGCGCCAAGCGAAGCTGCTCCGGCCTGATCACGACGCGCGACGTAGCGGTGCCGCTGCCCGCCGGCGCGCGCTCGCGCAGCGGCAGGCGACCGACGATCGTCTGCGCCCACTCGCCGTCGAGCTGCGCGTCGAGCACGTTGGCTGCGCCGACGAACGTCGCGACGCCGGCGTCTGCCGGAGCGGCGTAGAGCTCGGCCGGCGTGCCCTGCTGCACGACGACGCCGTCGCGCAGCACGGCGACCGAGTCGGCGAGCGACAGCGCCTCCTCCTGATCGTGCGTGACGAGCACCGTCGTGGCGCCTTGGCGGCGCAGCAGCGCTGCGACCTCCTCGCGCACGCTTGCGCGCAGCGAGGCGTCGAGCGCCGAGAAGGGCTCGTCGAGCAGCAGCACGGCGGGCTCGCGAGCGAGGGCGCGCGCCAGCGCGACGCGCTGCTGCTCACCGCCGGAGAGCTGGTGTGGATGGCGGTGGGCGTGCTGCGCGAGACCGACCAGCTCGAGCAGGTCGTCGACGACGCTCGCGCGCCGGCGCGAGCGCGAGAGGCCGAAGGCGACATTCGCGCGCACGTCGAGGTTCGGGAACAGCGCGCCGTCCTGCGGCACGTAGCCGACGCTGCGCCGCTCGGGGGCGAGATGGACGCGATCGTCGTCGAGCGTGCGCTCGCCGAGCTCGATCCGTCCGCGTTCGATCCGCTCGAAGCCGGCGATCGCTCGCAGCAGCGTCGTCTTGCCGCAGCCGGAGACTCCGAGCACGGCGACGAGCGAGCCGGCGGGCACGCTGAGATCGACGCCGCGCAGCACCGGCTCGGCGCGCGCGTAGCGCTTCCACAGGTCGGCGACGTTCAGGATCGGCTGGCTCATGCGCGGGCCGTTCGCGCGAGCGCCGCCAGGCGGCTGCTCAGCAGATAGGCGGGTACCGCCGAGATCAGCACCATCAAGCCGGCGTACGGCGCTGCGGCGCCGTAGGAGAAGTCGGACGTGTAGGCCCAGAACTGCGTCGCGAGCGTGTCGACGCCGGTCGGGCGCAGCAGCAGCGTCGCGGTCAGCTCGGTCGCCGAGGAGATGAACACGAGCGCGAACGCTGCGGCGATGCCGGGAGCGATCACGGGGAGCGTCACGCGCAGCCAGACGGCGGCCGGCCGGCGCCCGAGCGAGCGGCCGACCTCCTCCAGTCGCGGCGAAGCGTGCACCATCGCGGCACGCACGCCGACGACGGCCAGCGGCAGGAACAGGATCGCGTAGGCGACGATCAACTCGAACGCGCTCTCATAGACGGCGAACAGATAGCGAACCGAGAACGAGACGAGCCCGAGCGCGACGACCAGCCCCGGCAGCGCCTGCGGCAGGATCGCGAGGCGCTCGAGCGCGAGCGTGAAGGCGTTGCGGTGGCGCGCCGCGGCGGCTGCGACGGGGATCGCGAGCGCGGTCGCGAGCGCGGCGGCGGCGCAGCTCAGCTCGGCCGTGTGCAGCAGATCGGTGAAGATCGAAGCCGGCGGCAGCGTCGTCGAGCCGCCGCGCACGGTCCAGTAGACAAGCGAGCCGATCGGCACTCCGAGCGCGAGGCCGCAGAGCGCGGCGAGACCGAGCAGGACCGGCGCAGTCGCACGCCCGAGCGCGAGCGGCGCGGCGCGGCGGCGCGTTCGCGAGCGCAGGCCGCCGAGGCGGCTGCGTCCGACCAGGCGAAGCTCGCCGAGCAGCGCGGCGACGCCGAGCAGGACGAGCACGAGCGAGAGCGCGCAGGCCGCGGCGGCGTCGAAGCCGAGCTTGAACTCGGTGAAGATCGCCGTCGTGAACGTCTGGTACTGGACGATCTCGAACGCGCCGTACTCGGCGAGCAGGCCGAGCGTCACGAGCAGGCAGCCGCCGAGCAAGGCGGGCAGCATCTGGCGCAGCGTCACCTTCCAGAAGACGCGCCACGGGCCGAGCCCGAGCGTGCGCGCGACCTCCTCGAGCGCCGGGTCGACGCCGGCGAGACCGGCAAGCGCGGGCAGGTAGACGAGCGGATAGAGCGACAGCGTCATGATCATCACCGCCGCCGGGTATCCCTTCAGGCCGGGCTCGAGCGAGATCCAGCCGAAGCTGACGACGAAGTCGGGCACGCCGAGCGGCAGCACGAGCAGCACCGTCCAGATCCGGCGTGCTGGCAGCTGCGTTCGCTCGACGCACCATGCGGCAGCGACGCCGATCACGGCGCACAGCGCAGCACAGACGAGGGCGAGTCGCACGGTGTTCCAGAGCAGCACGACGGTCGTGTGACGCACGAGCAGGCGTGCGACCGGCGCCCAGCCCTCCTGCTGCGCCTGAATCACGAGGAAGACGAGCGGCAGCAGCACGAGCGCCGCCGCGAGCGCGGCGCCGAGCACCGTGACGAGCGGCGGACGGCCGTGCCTGCGCCATCCGCCACTCAGCAGGCGACGAGCTCTGAGCTCGGCTGCAGCGAGCGTGCTCATCGCGCGATGCTTACAGCAGCCCGAGCTTCTGCTCGAGTTCGAGCGGCGCCGCGCCGTCGCCGAGATCGGCCGGCGTGATCGGCGCCGGATCGAGCTGGTCGAACGGCCGCAGCGCGGGGTTCGGGCTGACGCCGGGTCGCAGCGGGTACTCGTAGCTGTGGCTGTGCGCGATTACTTCCTGGCCCTGCTTGCTGACGAGGAACGCCAGGAAGGCCTGCGCGGCAGCCTGATGCGAGCTCGACTTCAAGACGGCGGCGCCGGAGACGTCGAGCAGGTCGCCGGGGTCGCCCGCGGCGTAGTAGTGCAGCGCCGAGTGCAGCCCGCTCTTGCCGACCTCGTCGCGTAGCCGGTACCAGTAGTAGTGGTTGATCAGGCCAACGGCGCTCTCGCCGTTGTTGACCTGCGCGACGACTGTCTCGTTGTCGGGATAGGTCTTGCTGTTGGCCTTGACGCCGATCAGCCATTTTTCGGCGGCAGCGGCTCCGTCGAGCTTGGTGATCGCGGTGATCAACGGCTGGAAGTCCGTCTCCGACGGCGCGATCCCGAGCTTGCCTTTCCAGTTTGGCGCGGCCAGTTCGAGGATCGAGCTCGGCAGGCTCGCGGCGGATACCTGCGCGGTGTTGTAGACGAGCGCCGAGATGCGCCCGGAGACGCCGACCCAGACGCCCTGCGTCGAGTCATAGCGGCTCGGTATCGCGGCGAGCGTCGAGGGCTGCACCTGCGCGAGCAGGCTCTGCTCGCGCAGGTGTTCGAGCACGGGCGTGTTCTCCGTATAGAAGACAGCTGCTGGCGAGTGCGAACCCTCTTGGATGATCTGGTCGCCGAGCGCGACCTCGTCGTCGGAGCGCACCTCGACCTTGACGCCACTCTCCCGTTCGAAGGCGCTGACGAGCATCGCCGTCGTTTGTTCGTGCTGCCCGTTGTAGAGCGTGATCGTCTGGCCTGCCAGCGACGGCTTGCCGGTGGCGACGGGCGTCGAGCCGACGTCGCCGGTCACGGCCGCGGTCGAGTCCTGCGAGCCGGCGCCGCTGCCACCGCATGCGGCGAGCGCACAGGCAAGCACGAGCGCAAGCGTCGCGACGATCCACGGTGTCGGGTTGCTTCGGGGCATCGGTCAGGCTCCTTGTCAAGCTCGCGGAGAATTGCTGAAGCGGGAGGCGCCCGCGCCACGCAGGCAGCGACCCAAATCCCGACTCAGTAAGTCGGGATTCGCGCGTAAGCTACCACATTAGGAATGCCTAATTAGGTATCCCTAACTGATCGCGGGAGGAACCGTGAAGTGGAGCCGGCCGAGCGTCGGCCGAGCGATCTCTGTGGCTAGGACTCCGAGCGCGCGCTGTCCTTCCCCGCCGCGCGAAGCGGGCCGCTCAACTCAGGTGCGACAACTGGCGCTGATCGGGATTTCCGGGCCGGCGGCAGCGGCCGGCTTCGGATCGATCTTGCACCATGCAAGCCGCCGGCTGTGCTCGTCGACGACCGCTGCGAACGGATAGGAGATGCCGTCGCTGCGGACCGTGCAGCGATACGGATGCCGGCCCGAGCTCGCGCGCCCGTCGGCCTTGCAGCGGACGCTCTGGAGCGGCCCGGTGAGCTGGTGTCCGACGATGCGCTGGCGAACGTTGCTCTCGATCGCGCGCTCGAGCGCGGAGCTCGGCGCGGAGGTCGCGGCGAGGCTGGCGAAGTGCGGCGCCTCGTCTTCGGTGATCGTGATGTCGGCGAGCCGGTTGATTTCGGCTTCGGCGCCGGCTTCGGAGGTCGCGCCGTCGGGACCGGCGCGGTTGGTCGCGATCACGATGCCGGCGATCACGGCCGCGGCGACGGCGATCGCGAGCACCCAGCGCGCCCACAGCGGCGGCGCTGGGATCGTCGGTCGTCCGCGAGGCATCGCTCGAAGGGTAGTCGCGCGGGCTGTGGTCGCGAGCCTGTCGGTCGGCGCGACCCCGAGCGGCCATCCAGGCTGCGGCGAAACACCGTAGCCTGCGAGCGTACGCGGCGAGCAGCGCCGCGGATCGGTCCCGGCGGAGCAGGCTCTCAGAGCATGAAGGCATGAAGACGGCAAAGCGCTCGCAATCCTCGGTGTCGCTGGCCTTCAAGGCGCCTGCGGTCTGGGTTCCGCCTCTGGTCCTGGTGTCGGTCCTCGTCTTCGTGATGACGCTCGTGTACTTCGGCTCCGTCGTCGACCCGGCCGGGCACCTGCACGACCTTCCTGTCGCGGTTGTCAACGAAGACTCGGGCGCGACGGTCGGCTCGCGACGGGTCGATCTCGGTCAGCAGGTCGCCGCCGGCCTGGAGCGTTCACCGGCGCTCGCCAGCCGGCTGTCGCTTCGCCCCGGCGCCCTGACCGACGTCGAGAATCGGATGGATCTCGGCAAGGAGTACGCGGCCGTCGTGATTCCGCCCGGCTTCACGTCGTCGTTGCTGGCAGTCGCCGGCGCTCCGCTGCCGGCCGGGCAGCCGCCGTCGAAGCCGACGATCGAGCTGCTGACCAATCCACGGGCGGGCACACTCGGCGTCTCGCTCGCGACAGGCGTCCTGCAGCCCGCGCTGACGAAGGCCTCGCAGCAAATCGGCCGGAGCCTGCGCAGTCAGATCCCGGCGCACCCGAGCGCAGCCGTCGCGGCGCTGCTGAGCGGTCCGATCACGGTCGCCGCGACGCCCTACCGGCCGCTGCCTCGCCACACAGCGCTCGGGCTGAGCGCCTTCTACATCGCGCTGTTGACGACGTTCTGCGGTTTCTTGGGCGGCACGATCGTCCAGGTCTCGCTGGATGCCGTGCTCGGCTTTGCCGCGACCGAGATCGGCCCGCGCTGGCGCCAGCGCCAACCGGTCGCGATCAGCCGCTGGCACACGCTGCTCGCCAAGTGGGCGCTCGCCGTCCCGTTGATGGCGGTCCTGACGGGCGTGATGCTGCTTGCCGCGGTCGGCATTCTCGACATGTACACGCCTCACTTCTGGGAGCTCTGGCTGCTGGCGTGGTTCGCGGCGAGCGTCGTCGCGATCGGCACGCTCGTCCTGTTCGCGGCGCTCGGCACGGTCGGGCAGCTGATCGCGCTGCTCGTCTTCGTATACCTAGCATTGGCCTCCTCGGGCGGGACGGTTCCGATTCAGGCGCTGTCCGGCTTCTTCAGGTTCATCGCGAACTTCGAGCCGCTGCGACAGATTCTCGACGGCGTCCGCTCGATTCTTTACTTCGACGCGCGCGGCGCCGCCGGCCTGACTCGCGCGTTCGCGGCGAGCGCGATCGGCCTCGGCTTCTGGGTGGCGCTGGGCGCTGCCGTGACGAACTGGTACGACCGCAAGGGGCTGCACCGCTTGACGCCGGCGCTGGTGGATTACGTGGACGAGGCCGTTCGCGGTTACGACGGGAAGGACACGGGACCGGCTGAGGACGATGTCGCGCCGTCGTGATCGGCGCTTCTCATGCAATGGCGCGTGAGGGAGCTGGCCTCGCGTTCAAGCTGCCACCCTGCCAGAAAAAAGGAATTCCGATTGGAGGCCATTATGCGCGGCGACATTGAGGTCGGGGCTCGCCTTCCCGACTATGAACTGCCCGACCAGGACGGCGTGCTGCGCCGTCTGTCGAACCTGCAGGGCTCGAACCCGATGGTGCTGCATCTCTCACGCGGCGGGTTTGACCCAAAGGAGCATCGCTTCCTTCACCGTCTAGTAGACGCATACCTCGACTTCCGGGTCGGCTATACGCGTGTGGTCCTGATCTCGACGGACAACCAGCTCGAGATCAATGAGTTTCGCGACAGCGTCGGTGCGCAGTTTCCGTTCCTCTCCGACCCGGAGCGAACGGTGCGGAGCGATCTGGAGATCGTCGAGTACACGGACCCTGTGCACGACCCGATGGTCCCGCACACGTTCGTGCTTGCGCCCGGCCTGAAGATCTCTGCGATCTACAACGGCTACTGGTACTGGGGGCGACCGACGGTCGGAGAGCTGCACCGCGACCTGCGCGAGGTCATGCGAAGCCTGCGCCCCGACTTCGATCTGGGGAGGCCAGGGCTGCGCGAGGCCTGGGATCGCGGCGAGCGCGAGCAGTTCCTGGTGAGCCCAGTCGAAGGAGAGGCGATTCGCTACACCGAGGGAACCGACGTGGGAGTGAAGCGATGAGCGATGTCAGCGTCGTCGAGCCCATCCGAACGAAGCGATGCGCAGCGATTCGCCGACGCCAAAACCCGATCGCGAGTAGAGACATTTCGGTAGGGAGCCAACCGACGTCAACGCGAGCCACTTTGCGCTAATCCCTGGCGCGGTTAGCGTTGACCACGGTTACATGGGCGAAACTGGTCGGCGCGCAAACCATGCGCTAGTAGTCGCACCAGCGTTCGAGGTCAGCTGACGCGGATCGACAGTCGAACGTGGGCTTCGTCTGTTGCCGCTCCCGCCCACAAGGTCATGGCTGGCGCACCTGGGCTACCGGGAGTGCCCGCGGCACCGGCCGTGCCGGCTGCGCCTGCCGGGCCCCCGACGCCGGCAGGGCCTTTCGGGCCGACCTGGCTCCAGCCGATCAGGATCGAGGACGCCTGTCTGAACGCCCGCTCCGCTGGTCGCACAGCCGAGGAGGCTGCTGACCAGCTCAACGCTCTGCTGCGGCGTCGGGGGGCTCTGAGACGGTCTCCGTAGCGGCCGTAAGCGCTACTGGTCGACCATCGACGCAGCTAGTCTCCCGGCGGCTCATCAACCCCAGCTCGCCGAGCGCAACGCTGACCTCGGCATGAACGTGGCCGGTGACATCGATGACCTGACAACGAAGCTGCGGGGATGGCTGATCGAGGCCGAGGAGGGCAAGTCGCCCGTCTACGAAGACGGCGAGGTCGTCGCATGGCTGCCCGACCTGGAGAGCACGAACAAGCGTGGCTAGGGGGTTTCGCGAGACGCTGAAGTTCACCGCCGACATTCTGGAGCGCATCTACAACCAAGAGCGCATCCGTGTCTTCCGGCAGACGGCGTCGAAGTCGTCAACGAAGAGGAGCCCGACATGGCGCGAAGGATCAAGAGCCGTTCCAATCCAACGCCGAGATCATGCGAGCGAGGCTGTTGGGCCTATGACCGACGATCCTGACTTCGTTGGGGCGACTGCTCGCATGATCGGGGCAAGCGCTGATTTCGGGCGGGCGGCTGAGGCGTACGCTAGTCGGGCAACCGACTACGCGATCACACTCCGCGAGTGGGCCGACTACCTCGAATCCGCCAGCGACCTTCCGAGCGGCGCGATCAGGTGCATGGCCCCTACGGCGCGCGAACAGGCCGAGACGGTGGAGCGCATCACCCGCGCAGAGCGAGACCAGCTCCTCACGCTGCAAGCGATGATCGACCCGTACCGCGATCACGCGGGCCCCGAGTAGGCGACGGGCTGCGGCAGTGTACGCGCGTGCCTCGCTTCCTTGCTCTGTCGGGGGCCGGTCGATTCTCGGGCGTCGGATAGGGTGCAACTGTCGTGAGAGGAATGTCCGTACTCATCGCGGCGATGGTGCTGCTCAGCGCCACGGCACTGCTCGTCCAGCATGGGCGAGCGGCCGCCTTCTCTCCGCCGAACCACAACTGCCCGGCGGTCCCGACGCTCACGAGCTTCAAGCGCGGCTACCCGATCTTGATCCAGACGCGCAATGTGTCGTGCGCGCAAGCGTTGACCATGGTGCAGGCAATGGAGTCGGGCGTCGGCGTGACGTTTGTCGGCAACCCCGAAGGTCCGGCCTCCCAGTTTCGCTGGAAGCTCTACGGCCTACCCGGCTGGACGTGCTACGGAGACGGCAGCGGGTTCCCCGGTCACGGGGCAGGCGGCGACTGCACAAAGGGCGGTGCCACCGTCGAGTGGTACCACGCCTAGACCGGGCCCAAGTGAGACGACTCGCCGTTCTCGGTCAAGTCGTCGTCCTAGCAATAGCGCTCCTCGCCGTCACAGCGTCGGCCAAGGTCTCCTGTGGCTCGATCGAAGTCCGCGGAGAACCGCTCGACGTCACGATCACGAGCGGGCACGTGTCGTGTAAGGAAGCCCGGCAGACGATGCACACCTTCCTCTCGGGACCGAACACGGAGGCGCCGAT
>DATBBG010000038.1:0-10396 GCA_036271095.1 Solirubrobacteraceae bacterium | reverse complement strand
TACGAGCGCAAGCCGATGCCGACGTGGGGCGTCGACCTGTCCGGACTGAACCTCGACGACCTGGTGCTGTACTCGCCGCCCACCGCGGGCCGCTTCAACAGCTGGGACGACGTGCCCGAGGAGATGAAGAAGACCTACGAGGACCTCGGCATCCCGCAGGCCGAGCGCGAGCACCTCGCGGGCGTCGTCGGCGTCTGGCGCCAGGAGCCGGTGTACGAGGGGCTGAAGGAGGAGTACGCCAAGCAGGGCATCCTGTTCTGCTCGATGGACACCGCGGTGCGCGAGTACCCGGACATCGTCCGTCAGTACTTCATGACCAAGTGCGTGCCCGCCCAGGACAACAAGTTCTCCGCGCTGCACGGCGCCGTCTGGTCCGGTGGGGCCTTCTGCTACATCCCGAAGGGCGTCAAGTGCGACCTGCCGCTGCAGTCCTACTTCCGCATGGAGGGCGCCGGCGAGGGCACCTTCGAGCACACGCTGATCGTCGCCGACGAGGGCTCTGAGGTGAACTACATCGAGGGCTGCACGGCGCAGACCTACAGCGTCAACTCGATGCACTCGGCCGTCGTCGAGATCTTCGTCCACGAGGGCGCGAAGGCGCGCTACACGACCGTGCAGAACTGGTCGAAGGACGTCTACAACCTCAACACCAAGCGCGCGATCGTCGACGCCGAGGGCACCGTCGAGTGGGTCGGCGGCTCGATGGGCGCGAAGTACGTGATGCTCTACCCCGGCTCCTACCTGATGGGCGAGGGCGCGCGCGCCGACCACCTCAACGTCGGTGTCGCCGGCAAAGGCGTGCACAAGGACACCGGCGCGAAGGTCGTGCACCTGGCGCCGAACACGACGTCGAACATCCTCGCCAAGTCGATCTCCAAGGACGGCGGGATCATGGGCTACCGCGGCCTCGTCAAGATGGGCCACAACTCGGCCGGCTCGAAAGCGCGCGTGCAGTGCGACGGGCTGATGATGGACGGCGAATCGAAATCTGACACGTGGCCGGACATCCAGATCCAGAACCCGCACGTGACCGTCGCGCATGAGGCGACCGTCGGGCGGATCTCCGACGACCAGCTCTTCTACATGGGCTCGCGCGGCTTCACCGAGGACGAGGCGGCGGCGATGATCGTCAACGGCTTCATCGAGCCGGTGACGAAGGAGCTGCCGATGGAGTACGCCGTCGAGCTGAACAGGCTCATACAGCTGGAGATGGTCGGCAGCATCGGCTAAGGAGGCGCCCGACGGGCGGCGGCTGGCGGCGTCCTCAGTCGCTCATGTGCAGAGCACATTTCGCTCCCTGCGTCCTTGCCAGCCTTGCCCCTCGAACGCCTTAGGCGCGTCCCGTCGAATACTTGCGCGCGCCTGTAGACAACATCGCCGCGCCGTTGTTCCCGCGGAACCTGCCGTGGGTCAACGTGCCGGAGGGTGGGCAGGTCAGCATCATCCAGCGCGATCGGCCGCTGCTCGTCGAGTTCTGGGACTGCTGCCGCCCCAACTCGATGCGGACGCTGCCGTATGTAAAGGCGTGGCACGAGCGCTATGGCGAGGAGGGGCTGCGCGTTGTCGGCGTCCACTCGCCCGGCTTCGACGCCTCACGTGACGAGGGCGCCGTACGCGCGGCGGTCACGCGACTCGGCGTCGAGTACCCGGTGCTGATCGACTCCGAGCTGGAGCTGTGGCAGGAGTACGAGAACGAGGGCTGGCCGGCTCGCTATCTGTTCGATGGCGGCGCGCGGCTGTTCGAGTACCACTTCGGCGAGGGCGGCTACGAGGAGACCGAGCGCGCGATCCAGGAGCTGCTCGGCGTCGAGCGCGCGCTGCTCGCGCCGGTGCGCGCCGAGGACGCGCCCGAGGCGGCGCTGAGTATGCCGACGCCCGAGCAGCCGGGCGCCTACTCAGGGCCCTATCAAGCCGGCGGCGTCTGGACGGTGCTCGACGGCGCCGGCAGCGTGCGCGCCAGCGACGGCCTCAGCGGCGTGCACGTAGAGCTCGAGATCGACGGCGCCGGCGCGTACGCGCTGATCGAGCACGAGCGCCACAGCGACGGCGTGCTCACGCTCGAGCTCGGCGTCGGCGTCAGCTGCGCAGCGACGTGCTTCACGCCTGGCCTGGCATGAAGCGGACCGGCCAGGCGCTCAGACGGGCGCGACGTCGCTGACGTCGCGCAGCAGCTGCTCGTGCGAGCGATCGAGCAGCAGTCGCTTGAGCGTCGGCGGCCCAGAGTCCTCGACGAGGACGCAAGCGCCGGGCCAGTACGGGCTCTCGCCGGCTGTGCGCGTGAGAAAGACGGCGTCGTAAGTCCAGCAGCCCGTGTTGACCAAGCGCGCACCGGCGCGTCCGGCGCCGTGCGCCGGCGGACGGTTCCACTCCGACAGGTCGTCGTCCGGCAGCGGCCCGGAGCGGTGCGTGTGTCCGAAGACGACATAGGCGTCGCCGAGGCCGAGGCGCTCGGCGACCTCGCCCATCGCGCGCAGGCCGGCGCCGCGAAGCTCGCCGAGTGAGACCTCCGAGCGCAGCGGGCCGAGACCGGCACGATTGAGCGCTGCAACGGCGATCGGAAAGCCGCCGACGATCGCGCGTCTGCGCAGCTGCGCCTTCAGCTCGGCCAATCGCGTTCTCGCGCGGCCGTTGCCGCTCGCGCCTTTCGCGTCGCTGCCGCCGCCGAGCGCGCGCCAGGCGTGCACCGTGGCGATGCCGTTGAGCGCGTCGCCCGTCTCGGCGCTGCGCGCGACGGCGTGTCGCCATGCGTACATCGGCGCCGTCACCGCCTCGTAGTCGGCGACGCTGTCGAACGCGTGGGCCGGCCTGCCGAGCAGGCGGCTCATCGCGCCAACGCTGAGACGCTCGATCGTCGGCACGGTCAGATGAGCGTCGAGATAGTGCCCGTGCATCGCGTATACGTCCTCGCGCAGCCACAGTCCGGGATAAGCGAAGCGCGTTCTCGTCGCCGGCCCAGCCCAGTCGGCGAGCCGCTTGACGGCCGGCGAGGCGTCGGCCGCATCGATCATCTGCTCGAGGCCGAGCGGCGGCGTCTCGGCAAGCTCGGCGCGCTGCGCGAGCCACGGCTCGATCAGCGCGTGGTCGTGATTGCCCGCGACGAGCACGAGCTCCTTGCCGGCGAGCACGCGACCGAGCTCCTCGAAGAACGGCTGCGCCGCCGCGAGCGCTGCGCTCGGCGGCCCGTGGCGCAGCTCGAGCACGTCGCCGAGCAGCACGAGGCGGTCGACGTCAGCTACCGCTTGCAGCAGCGGCTCGCGCAGCTGCGGACGGCGCAGCAGGTCCGAGCGCGAAGTCGAGCCGAGATGCAGGTCGGAGAGGATCAGTGTGCGCATCGCAGCTCACGTGCCGCTGTCCGGCCGACCGCCGCCGTGCGCGACGGCCGGATCCTGCGAGCAGCGCTCAGGCCGGGCTCGCAGCGCCCGGCTGCGGGTCGCGCACGGGCTTGGGCAGCATGAAGCGAACGTCCTCCTTGATCACGTGGAACTCGGAGATGTCGCTGACGCCGCGATCGCGAAACAGCTGGACGAGCTCCTGCACGAGGTTCTCCGGAGCGCTCGCGCCCGAGGAGATGCCGACGACGCGAGCGCCGTCGAGCCACTCCTCGCGGATCTCCTCGGCGCGGTCGATCAGGTGCGCATCGGTGCCGCAGTCGCGCGCGACCTCGACGAGCCGGACCGAGTTGGAGGAGTTGCGCGAGCCGATCACGAGCATCAGGTCACAGCGGTCGGCCATCTGCTTTACCGCCGATTGGCGGTTTGTCGTCGCGTAGCAGATGTCATCGGTGCGCGGCCCGACGATCTTCGGGAAACGCTCGCGCAGCCGCTCCAGGATCGCGCTCGTTTCACCGACGGCGAGCGTCGTCTGGGTGATGTAGGCGACCCGCTCGGGATCGTCGATCTGCAGCTCCTCGACATCCTGCTCGTGCTGGACGAGCACGATCCGATCGGGCGCCTCGCCCATCGTCCCTTCGACCTCCTCGTGGCCGTCGTGGCCGACGAGCACGATCGTGTAGCCCTGCTCGGCGAAGCGCACGGCCTCGCGGTGGACCTTCGTCACGAGCGGGCAGGTCGCGTCGATCGTCTGCAGCATTCGTGCTTCGGCGCCCGCGCGCACGCTCGGCGCGACGCCATGCGCGGAGAACACGCAGACCGAGCCCTCCGGCACTTCGGTCTCCTCCTCGACGAAGATCGCGCCGCGTTCGCGCAGCGTCTCGACGACGTGCTTGTTGTGCACGATCTCCTTGCGCACGTATACCGGCGCGCCGTGCTGCTCGAGCGCGCGTTCGACAGTCTGCACGGCGCGATCGACGCCCGCGCAGTAGCCGCGCGGCGCGGCCAGCAACAGCTGCTCGACAGTGTTCGTCACGATTGCCATTGTAGGGTGCGCCGAGGTACGCTAAGCGCTCGTGCCTCAGCGCCACCTCGATAGGCTCACTCCGGTAGACGCTTCGTTCCTGCACCAGGAGGGCGTCAACGCGCACATGCACATCGGCGGCCTCACCGTAGTCGAAGGCCCGCCGCCGACGATGGTCGAATTCCTCGAGCAGATCCGGCGCCGCCTGCATCTCGTCCCGCGCTACCGCCACAAGCTCGCCTCGACGGCGCTTGACAGCGGCAGACCGGTGTGGATCGACGATCCGAACTTCAACCTCGAGTACCACATCCGCCACACCGCGCTGCCTGAGCCGGGCGGCTGGCAGCAGCTCTGCGGCTTGACCGCGCGGATCTTCTCGCAGCAGCTCGACCGCTCCAAGCCGTTGTGGGAGATGTGGCTGATCGAAGGGCTCGAGGACGACCGCTTCGCGCTGATCACGAAGACGCACCACTCGCTGATCGACGGAATCGCCGGCGTCGACCTGGCGACAGTCCTCTTCGACCTCTCGCCCGACCCGCCGCCGATCCGCCATTCGGGCAAGCCGTGGCAACCGCATCTGGAACCGAACGCGGCCGAGCTCGTCGCGGCGGGACTGCGCGGCGCGGTCAAGGCCGGAGTCGAGCTCGCCGAGGGCGCGATCGACGCGCTCGCTCATCCCGAGCACGCGATCAACCGCGCACGCGAGGCGGCTGAGGGCATCGGCGAGATCGTCTGGGCCGGGCTCAACCCAGCGCCGGAAACGCCGTTGAACGTGCCGATCGGCCCGCACCGGCGCTTCTACGGCATCGGCTGCCAGCTCGAGGACTTCAAGCTCGTCAAGAACGCCTTCGGCGGGACCGTCAACGACGTCGTCCTGGCCGTCGTCACCGGCGCGTTGCGCAGCTTTCTGATCTCGCGCGGGCGGCGCACGGCCGGCGTCGAGATGCGCGCGCTCGTGCCCGTCTCAGTGCGAGTCGAGGACGAGCACGGACAGGGCGGCAATCGCATCGTCGTGATGCGCGGCCCGCTGCCGGTCTATATCTCAGACCCCGTGCAGCGGCTGCGCTTCGTCTCGCAGGCGATGGACGGCCTGAAGGAGTCCAAGCAGGCGCTCGGCGCCGAGGTCATCGCCGGCGCGCAGAACTTCGCGCCGCCGACGATCCTCGCGCAGGCCTCGCGGCTGAACTTCTCGACGCGCCTGTTCAACCTGCTCGTCACGAACGTTCCCGGCCCGCAGTTCCCGCTGTACGTGCTCGGGCGCGAGATGCTCGAGGCCTACCCGATCGCCTTCCTGCCCGAAAACCACGCGCTCGCGATCGGCATCATGTCCTACAACGGCCAGATGAACTTCGGCCTGCTCGGCGACTTCGACGCGCTGCCGGACATCGGCGAGATCAGCGACAGCATCGCCGGCGAACTCGCGAAGCTCGTCGCGCTCGCGCGCGAGTCGGTCGCGGCGCCGGCATGAGACGACCTCGCCATGGCCGCATCGGCGTGGTTTCCGACTCGGGCAACCGCGGGTAGGTAAGCGTGATGAAGAAAATCCTCGAGCTGCTGCTGTGCATCCTGCACCCTCTGGCCGTGGTACTGATCTGGATCAACCTGCTCGGCCGTGGCGATCTCGGCTTCATCGGCAAGCTCGCTTGGGGCATCGCCGTGATCGTCCCATTCGTGCCGTTCCTCTACGTGCTGACCGGCAACGACTTCATCTAGCGCCTTCTTCGGTCGGAGGCGTCGAACGCTCCGTCCGCGGGCGCCTCGCGCAGCGCCCGGCCGGCCACGTTCGCAGCGGCCGCGCGAGAGCGAACGCCAAGCCGCCGGTAGATCTCCTCGAGGTGATGGCGGACGGTGTGATCGCTGAGCGTCAGCGCGAGCGCAATCTCGGCGTTCGTCGCTCCCTCCCAGAGCAGCTGCAGCACGCGCGCTTGTCGCGAGGTCACGCCGAGCTCGCGCAGAACCTCGACGGTAGGCCGTGGACTGGTGCACAGGGCGATTGCGTCCAGCGTGCCCGGTCGGCCGTGCACGTAGAGGGCGAGTATCTCGCGCGAGCGCAGCGCCAGCAGCAGCGGCTCGGACCGGCGCGTCGCGACGGCGCGCCGGCGCTGCTGTGACGCCCAGTCGTGCAGCTCCTGCAGCGCCGGCCGCTCGGCGGCCAACGCGACCAACAACGGCTCGGCCCGCTCGTGCGCCGCCTCGAGCGCGCCACTGGCATGTACCAGCAGCACCGCCAACGGCCCGGCGCTGGGGCCTGCGTGATCGAGCGCAGCGAGCACGGCACGCAGCCTGTCGCGGTCGAGCAGGTTTCGGTAGAGCGGCACGACGAGGCCGCGCACTTGGTCGAACAGGGCGCGGTCCTCCTCGGCGAAGTCTCGCGCGCCGGTCCGGCTCAGCGTGATCCCGATCAGGTAGGCGTCGGCGGGCACGGTGAAGGCAAGCTGATACTCAGTGCCGAGCTCGCGGTAGTACTGGTCGTAGAGCTCCAATCGGTGAAGCGCGCTGCGCGTGATGAAGTCCGACATCCGCTGAGCCGAAGAGTCGCCGGTGCGTACGAAGTGAGCTGCAAGCGGGTTCTGCCAGACGAGCTCGGCAAAGCGCTGCTGGCGCTCGCGACTGGCCGAGCCCAGCGACCCGAACGGATCGGCGATGACCAGCGCGCCCGGCGGCGAGCGCGAGATCTCGTTGTAGGAGGCCATGTCAGCCGCGATCAGCCGGCGCAGGATCGGCAGGACACCGGAGCGAAGCTCGGCCAGGTCGCCGATCGCCGACAGCTCGACGGCAGCCAAGCCGAGTCGTCGATCGGCTGAGCCCAATTCCATTCATGGAAAATAGGGAAAACGTCCCATGCGGGCAGTGCCGGGTGCGACTAGCGTGCACTCGTCCGCGGCCGCGAGCGCGGGCCCCATCCTCGAACTCCTGGAGCCCAGATGAACAAGCCCGCCCGCCTGGTCGGCCTAGCGGCCGTTGTCGGATTGCTGATCGTTCCCTCGAGCCTCGCCGTGTCGGCGCAAGCCGCATCGACCCTGCCGACGCTCACGGTGACAGTCTCCGACTCCTCTATCGCCGTCGCCGGCACGGTGCAGTCCGGCGCCGCGAACGTCGTCATGAACGCCGCGACCGGCTCGAAGGAACCGTCGCCGGCGCTGTTTCTGCTGAAGCCGGGCGTGACCGTCGCCGAAGTCGACGCCTACCTGAAGACGAACATGGCGCCGAAGGATCCGAACACGACCGGCAAGTACGGCTCGATCGTGTTCGACGACGAAGCGAGCCCCGGCAAGACGACCGAAGCGCAGACCTACCTGCAGCCGGGAACGTACGTCGCGCTCAACGGCGCCGGCAACAGCTCCGCGAAGTGGCCGACGACCAGCTTCACGGTAGCGGCAGCCGCCTCCCCCGTGAGCTTGCCGGCGCCGGCGGCGACGGAGCAGTCGATCGACTTCGGCTTCCGCGGCCCGAGCACGTTGCACGACGGCGAGCTCGTGCGCATCGAAAACGCCGGCTATGTGGTCCACATGGACCTCGCCTTTCCGGTCAAGAACGAGGCAGGCGCCAAGAAGGTCGTCAAAGCGCTGCTGACAGGCAAGGAAAAGGGGCTCGAAAAGCTGGTTGCCGGAGCACCCGTCAACTTCGCCGGGCCACTCTCGAACGGCGCCTACCAGCAGGAGACGATCTCGGCGAAGCCCGGAATCTACGTGCAGGTCTGCTTCATGCAGACGCAGGATGGGCGCAGCCACACCCGTCTGGGCATGGAGCGAATCATCAAGATCGTCAAGTAGCGGCCGGCACAGCCTCACGCTGCGCCGTCGCCGCTCGCCAGGTCGTCAGGTTCGCGCTCAGTAGCCGAGCGCGAACTTGGCGTCCTCGCTCATCTTCTCGGGCGACCACGGCGGCACGAAGACCATCTCCGAGGCGACCGTCTTGACGCCGTCCAGTTCACCGACGAACTCGTCGATCTGCTCGGTCACCTGCGGTCCGATCGGGCAGCCTGGCGTCGTCAGCGTGAACGTCACGTTGACGTTGCCCGCGTCGACCTCAACGCCGTAGATCAGCCCCAGCTCGACGAAGTCGAGCCCAAGCTCCGGGTCGATCACGTTCGCCAGCGCGTCCATCACATCGTCGACCGTCGGCGACGCGGCTCCGTCGGCAGCCACGTCAACTGCGTCCGGCGTAACGGCGACGGTATCTGCGACTACATCCTCGGACATGCTCCGAGTCTAGCGGCGTCCTAGTTGTCGCAGCCCAATCTGTCCCACATGTACAGCTGGATGCACTCATTCGCCAGCTCGATCGCGCGGTCGCGCGAGAGCAGCGGCAGCACCGTGTCGAGTGCCTGCTCCTCGGAGACGCCGGCCTGGAACGCTTCCTCGCCGCGGAAGCCGGCGGCGATCTTCAGCGCCTCGCGTCGATTCTCGCCGAGGCTCGGGAAGACGCCGACGAGGAACTCCGTGTTCGGGATCGGCTGGCCGACCTCCAGCGACGCATGCCACGCCGCCAGCAGGTGCAGATCGTCCTCGTCGAGGTCGGCGATCGCTTTCGCGTAGTGAACCGACAGCTCGGGCTCAGGGATGTCGTCGACCCACGCACGCACGACCTCGCCGACGATCTGTCGGCGCGCCTCGCGACCAACCGACTCGGCGATCACTCGAATGGCGTCCTGAGGCTCGATGAAACAAAGGGGCATCGTGACTCCCGCGACGATGGGAACGGCTGACACGAAGGACTGTAGGGAGCCGTGAGGACGGCACTTTCGCTCCGCGACGCGACCGAAACGCGCCATCGCGCTCGACACGCCGGCCGCTGCCGGCAGGAGCCGGCCGCCGGCTCAGAGCCCTAGCTCTTCGCGTGCCAGCTCGAGTGTCGCGCCGTCGGCGACGTCGGGCTCGAAGCCGACTGTCGCGCGCCGCTCTGCGATCCAGTTGGCAAGCGCGAGGTCGAGCGCGGCGATCGGCACGGCAAGCGCCTGCGCGAGCGTCGCCGCACGGCGCTCGAGCAACAGCGGATCGCCGATCGCGAAGATGCGCTTGGCGGCCGTGACAGTCGGATCCTCCGAGGCGCCGACGCGCGCGCCGGCCAGCTGCAGCGAGCCGGCCTGCAGCTCGTAGACGCCGAGCGAGCCGAGCAGCACGAGCAGCTCGTAGCGCGCCGCGCGCGAGAGACCGGGCAGCGCCAGCCGCTCGAACAGCCGCTCGAAGCGCCGCTGCGCGCTCCAGCTCTCGTCGCCGGTGAACGCGAGCAGCTGCGAGCCCGCCTGCTGGTACCAGGCTCGATATGCGTCGAGCGTGGTCGCGCCGCCCGTGAGATTGTGCGTGCTGCGCGGCCCGAGCGGCACGTCGTCGAGATCGTCGAGCTCGTCACGCTCGCTGAGCAGCGCCTGGCGAATGCCGGCGAACGGCTGCTCGCTCTCGAGCGGGCACAGATAGGCGGTCAGGAAGCAGACCCACGTCGCCTGCTCGACGTCGCTGGAGGCGAGCTCGCGCACTTCGCCGTAGAGGTCGGGCAGGCGTGCGTCGGGCGGGTCGGCCGACAGCGCCAGCAGGCGTCCGTTGGCGAACGCGATCTCGCTCGCCAGCCGCTCGGCGTCGGCCGACGCTCGCACGCCGGGCAGCAGTGATGAGCTGTAGCCATCCTCGACTGCTCGCTGCTGGCGGCTGACGCGCAGCCCGCCGGCGCGCGGACCGCCGCGTCTAGCCGTGCCGGAAGTGCCGCGAGCGGCGCCCGATGGCTGCCGTTTGCGCCCGCCGCCGCGCGAGCCGCCGCCCTCCGGCGCGTTGCCGGGCAGCGTCTTGCTGCAGATCGGGCAGCGCTCTAGAAAGCGGCCGTGGCGACAGAAGGTAGGCAATTGACCGGTGGCTGAAAGCCGTTGGCGCAGACGCGTGCAGCTCCCGCGGCGCGCTCTTTCTGGAGCTTGTACAGGTAATCCTCGAAGTCGACCTGAATCGTGTGACGCTTGGAGCTGACGTAGACGCGATCGGACTTCTCGAAGCAGTCGAACGGGATCGCGCGCTCGTGCAGCGCCTTCGCTGCTGCGATCCCGGAGGAGCCGGCG
>DATBBG010000037.1:0-2161 GCA_036271095.1 Solirubrobacteraceae bacterium | reverse complement strand
CCAGCTCGAGCTCGTCGATCAGCGCAAGGCCGCGCTCGGGACCGGCGGCCTCGGCGTGGGCGACGGCGCGATTGAGCGCGATCACAGGTGAGCCGCTCAGCCCTGCCAGGCGATCGTAGAGAGCGGCGACGGCGGGCCAGTCGGTGCGCTCGCCGGCGTGCTGAGCGGCAATTTCCGCCTGCAGCAGGTATGGGCCGTCGCCCCGCAGCGCGCGCGCGCGCTCGAGGGCTGTGCGCCCAGCGGCGATCTGATCGCCGTTCCAGAGCGCGCGATCCTGGTCGGCGAGCAGCACGATCCGACCATCGCGCAGACGCGCGGCGCGGCGCGCGTCGTGCAGCAGCATCAGGGCCAACAGGCCGTAGACCTCTGGCTCGTCGGGCATCAGTTGCGCCAGTGAGGCACCCAGATCGATCGCCGTCGCCGACAGCTCGCTACGGCCGTCGTAGCCCTCGTTGAAGATCAGGTAGACAACAGCGAGGACGGCGCCGAGGCGATCGGGGAGCAGGTGCGCCGGGGGCACGCGGAAGGGAATGCCAGCGTCGCGGATCTTGCGCTTGGCACGCACGAGACGCTGCGCCATCGTCGCCTCGGGCACCAGAAACGCGTGCGCGATCTCCGGCGTGCCGAGGCCGCCGAGCGCACGCAGCGTGAGCGCGACCTGCGAGTCGATCGCCAGCGCCGGATGGCAGCAGGTGAAGATCAACTCGAGACGCTCGTCGGGAAAGGCGTGCTCCTCGCCGGCGTCGTCGACGGTCACGGGTACCTCGAGCAGCTTTGTCTTTGCCTGGAGCGTGCGCTCACGGCGAATCCGGTCGATGGCTCGGTTGCGCGCCGTCGTGACCAGCCACGCGGCCGGGTTCGCGGGCACGCCGTCGCGCGGCCAGCGCTCGGCCGCAACCGCGAAAGCCTCCTGCGCGGCCTCCTCGGCGAGGTCGAAGTCGCCGAGGAAGCCGACCAGCGTTGCCAGAACGCGGCCCCAGTGATCGCGGAACGCCTGCTCGATCAGCGCTGCACCACCGGGCGGATCTCGACGGCGCCGCCCAGGCGCGCCGCCGGGATGCGAGCGGCAAGCGCGACCGCAGCGTCGAGATCGTCGGCGTCGAGCAGGTAGTAGCCGCCGAGCGCCTCCTTCGTCTCGGCGAACGGCCCGTCGGTCGTGAGTGTCGCCCCGTCGCGGACCCGCACCGTCGTCGCCGTCTCCGCCGGCTGCAACTGATCACCGCCGGCGATCCCGGCTTCCTGGGCGATCGCCATGTACTCGGCCGTGACGTCTGCCTGCTCGGTCTCGCTCAGCTGCTCCCAGGTCGATGCTGACTCGCCCGTGAAGATCTGGATCAGATACCTCATCGCTGCTCCTTTGGTTCGAACAATGGTCGCCGATTTGACGAAGGGCCGGCCGATGGATCGACATCATCTCTCACATATATGTGCATACATATATGTCGTTGTGCTTATATCTTTGTAATGAGTCCGTTCGACGTCATCGCCGAGCCGGCGCGCCGCGAGATCCTCGACATGCTCGCGCGCGGCCCGCTCCCCGTCGCGGCGATAGTCGCGTCTACGGGGCTGAGCCAGCCGAACACGTCGCGCCATCTGCGTGTGCTCCGCGAGGCGGGCCTGGTCGACGTCACTCCGGACGGGCGGCGTCGTCTTTACGGCGTGCGCGCCGAGGGATTCGCCGAGGTCGCGCGCTGGCTCACGCCCTACGTGCTGCTGTGGCGAGGCGGACTCGACGCACTCGAACGACATCTCGACGAAGGAGGCTGAAATGCCCGCCGAACATGGCGCGCTGATCGAGATCGAAGGATGCGCTGCACTGCGCTTCGAGCGGACCCTCGCGCACCCACCCGAGCGCGTCTGGAGCGCGCTCGTCGAGCGCGAGCATCTCGCTCGCTGGCATCCGACTCCCATCTGTTCGACGACCGCTTCGAGGCGGCACGCGACGGTGCCGGCTGGCATTTGTGCCTCCGGTCACTCGAGACAGCCCTTGTCGGAGGCGACACGCCCCAGCGAGGCACCGCCGAGCTACCCGCGGGCTGGCGCGAGCTGAATGACGACTACCAACGGCGCTTCGGGATCGAGCCGCGGGACGCGACGCCGGTTCCAGGCCGGTAGCGACCGCCTCGACCCAGACGGTTGACTCGAATAAGCCCGTCTGCGA
>DATBBG010000036.1:0-43123 GCA_036271095.1 Solirubrobacteraceae bacterium | reverse complement strand
CGACGCGCCCGCACGCGAAGTGGATCTCGCTTGCGCGCGTGCTCGCCGACTCGAGCTCGGCCGGCGCGTCATATGTCGACGTGCGCCTGCCCGAACGCCCGGCAGCCGGCTTTGCGCCCGGCGTCACGCCGCCGTCGAACGGCTCTGAAGCCGAAGAAGCAAGCGCCGGATCGACGCCGAGCAGCAGCGAATCGAGTGCCGCTCTGGCTGAAGGCCTGGACGCTGCCGTCGGCGGAGGCACGACTACGGCAGCCTCGCCGAGCCCGGCCGAAACGACGTCTTCGAGCGAACCCGAATCGTCGTCTTCGGGCGGCGAAGAACAAGCGTCGAGCGCTGCTTCTAGCGAAGTGAGCGGCGCAGCTGAAGCCACCGGTGGCTAGCTAAGGCTCTACTTCAGCTTGAGGGCAATCGACGGCGATTCTCAGCCGCCGGTCGAGAGTTGGCCGTTCTGCAACGAACGTTGCGGAACTGGACGCTGTCGTTGACAGGGCGAAGTTCCCTGCATAACGTGCCGATTTCGGCGGGGCGCAGTCTTGTATGCTGCGAACCCTAATTTTCTACTGAAGGGTTCGGACAGAACCATCATGGAGAGCAGCAGCAGCTATCTGGCAGTGATCAAGGTCGTCGGCGTCGGCGGCGGCGGCACGAATGCGGTCAGCCGCATGGTCGACGCCGGGCTGCGCGGTGTGGAGTTCATCGCCGCCAACACGGACGCCCAGGCGCTCGCGATGTGCGACGCCGACATCAAGCTGAACATCGGCCACGAGTCGACGAAGGGCCTTGGCGCCGGCGCCAACCCAGACGTCGGCCTGTCGGCTGCTTCGGAGTCGCGCGACGACATCAAGGAGGCGCTGAAGGGCGCTGACATGGTCTTCGTGACGGCCGGCGAGGGCGGCGGCACCGGCACCGGCGCTGCACCCGTGATCGCGGAGATCGCGAAGAACGAGATCGGCGCACTGACGGTTGGCGTCGTCACGCGCCCGTTCGAGTTCGAGGGCTCGCAGCGCGGTCGCCAGGCGACCGAAGGGATCGAGCGGCTGCGCGAGGTCGTCGACACGCTGATCGTGATTCCGAACGAGAAGCTGCTGACGGTCGTCGAGCGGCGCACGTCGATGCTCGACGCCTTCCGCGAGGCCGACAACGTGCTGCGCCAGGGCGTGCAGGGGATCACCGACCTGATCACGATTCCGGGCCTGATCAACCTCGACTTCGCCGACGTGCGCACGATCATGGCCGACGCCGGCTCGGCGCTGATGGGCATCGGCACAGCCGGCGGCGAGAGCCGCGCCGCGGACGCCGCGAAGATGGCGATCTCCTCGCCGCTGCTCGAAGAGTCGGTCGACGGCGCGACGGGCATCCTGCTGAACATCACCGGGGGCAAGGATCTCGGCCTGTTCGAGGTCAACGACGCGGCCGAGACGATCCAGAACGCAGCCGACCCGAACGCAAACATCATCTTCGGCGCGGTGATCGACGAGAGCATGTCCGACGAGGTCCGCGTGACCGTGATCGGCACCGGCTTCGACCACCGCCCTGGACGCAGCGCGCGACGCGAGAGCCGCGAGCGCGGCCGCGACAGACGCCCGTCGATCGACGACCGCCAGCGCAGCTCGCTGGAGATCTCCGACGATGACATCGACGTGCCGCCGTTCCTGCGCTAGGCGCAGTCACCCGCTGATCTGAGCAGTCCGGCGGCGCACGCGCCGCCGGCGGGAGCGCACATGTGCGCTCCCGACCAGCCGCACATGTGCGGCTGGCGAGGGCGTGCCTGCACGCCCTCGACGACGGGTCGCATGCGACCCGTCGCAGACAGGCGCATGCGCCTGTCTGAAAGACGATCAACTCGAGCGCGAGGCATTGCATCTGACGATCGCCGCTTGAAGCGCCGCCAACGAGCTCGCGGTGAGGCCGCCCGCTAGCCTGCGGGCCGTGACGAGCACGCTGCGCCGCACGGCGCTCTACGACATGCACGTGGCGGCCGGCGCAAAGATCGTCGACTTCGCCGGCTGGGAGATGCCTGTGCAATACGCAGACGGTGTCGCGGCCGAGCATCGCGCCGTGCGCGAGTCGTGCGGGATCTTCGACGTCTCGCACATGGGCGAGATCGAGGTGTTCGGCGCGCAGGCGACGGCGCTGCTGCAGCGGCTCTTGTCGAACGACGTCGAGCAGATTGCGCTCGGGCGCGACGGCGGCGGCGCTCAGTACAGCGTGCTCTGCCGCGAGGACGGCGGCGTGCTCGACGACCTGTTCACCTATCGCCTCGACGCCGACCACTACCTCGTCGTCACGAACGCGGCCAACCACGAGCGCGACCTCGCTTGGTTTCGCGAGCACTCCAGCGACTTCGCCGAGGCTGAGGTCGTCGATCGGATCGACGACTACGCGATGATCGCCGTGCAAGGGCCGCTTGCGCGCGGCATCGTGCAGGCGATCTCCGATGCGCCACTGCCGGCGCGCATGCACGCTGCGACGCGACGGCTCGCCGGCGGCGACGTGCTCGTCTGCGGCACCGGCTACACCGGCGAGGAGGGCGTCGAGCTGCTCTGCAGCCCGTCGCTTGCGCCGGCCCTGTGGGCGGAGCTCGTCCGCCGCGGCGCGAAGCCGGCCGGTCTCGCTGCGCGCGACACGCTGCGCTTGGAGGTCTGCTTTCACCTCTACGGCAACGACCTCAGCGTCGATCGCGGGCCGATCGAGGCCGGGCTCGGCTGGTGCTGCAAGGAGGACACGCGGTTCATCGGCGCCGAGGCCGTGCGCGCGGTGCGCGAGGCCGGGCCGAGCGAGAAGCTCGTCGCGTTCGCGATCGACGGGCCCGGCATCGCGCGCCAGGGCAACCCGATCGCCGGCGGCGGCGAGGTCACGAGCGGAACGATGTCGCCGAGTCTCGGCCTCGGCATCGGCATGGCCTACGTGCCGGCCGCAAGCACCGCCGTCGGGACCGTCCTGGAGATCGACGTTCGTGGCAAGATGCGCCGCGCCGTCGTCAAGCAGAAGCCGCTCTACAGAAAGGCGTCGTAGATGGCCGAGAACAGCTATCCCGAGGATCTGCTCTACCACCCCGAGCACGACTGGGCGCGGATCGACGCCGACGATCCGGCGCTTGCGACGCTCGGCATCACGTGGTACGCGCAGGACTCGCTCGGCGAGGTCGTCTTCTTCGACCTGCCGGCGGTCGGCGCGAGCGTCAGCAAGGACAAGCCATATGCCGAGGTCGAGTCGGTCAAGGCGGTCTCGGACGTCGTCGCGCCGCTCTCCGGTGAGATCGTCGAGGTCAACGACGCGCTCACCGACAGTCCGCAGTCGATCAACGAGGATCCTTACGGCGCCGGCTGGCTTGTGAAGGTGCGCCTGTCAGACGCGAGCGAGCGCGAGACGCTGCTCGACGCGAGCGCCTATGCGGCGACGCTCGACGGCTAGGCTGACAGCAGCACCTTGAGCCGCTACACAGCCATCACGCCCGACGACCTCGACGCGATGCTCGACGCGATCGGCGTCGGCTCCGTGCAGGAGATCTTCGAGCGCCAGATCCCCGCCGCCGTGCGCTTCGATCGCGCGCTTGCGCTGCCCGACGGCCAGCCCGAGCAGGACGTCCATGCTCACCTCTCGGCGCTCGCCGCGCGCAACACGAGCGCCGAAGACGAGCTCAGCTTCCTCGGCGCCGGCATGTACGACCACTACGTGCCGGCGCTGATCGACATGCTGACCGAGCGCTCGGAGTTCCTGACGCCGTACACGCCCTACCAGCCGGAGATCTCCCAGGGCGGGCTGCAGGTGATGTTCGAGTACCAGACGGCGATCTCCGAGCTGACCGGCCTGCCCGTCTCGAACGCGTCGACCTACGAGGGCCCGTCGGCTGTCGCCGCCGCGGCATACCTCGCGAAGCTGCACAACGGACGCTCGCGCATCGTCGTCAGCGCCGGCCTGCATCCGCACTCGATCGCGACGCTGCGCACGTACGCGCACGGCTACGAGATGGACGTCGTCGAGGTTCCCCTGCGCGACGGCGTGACCGATCCGCAGGCCTGGGCGGCGGCGATCGACGGCGACACCAGCGCGGCGATCTTCGCGCAGCCGAACTTCTACGGCGCCGTCGAGGACTCCGCCGCGCTGAGCGCCGCTGCGAAGGCTGCAGCGGCGAGCGCAGCCGGCGACGACGCTGGCGCGGCAAAGGATGGTCCGGTCGTGATCGTGCAGGCCGACCCGATCACGCTCGGCATCCTCGCCTCGCCGGGCGAATGCGATGTCGACGTCTGCGTCGGCGAGGGCCAGCCGCTCGGCAACCGGCTCGACTTCGGCGGGCCGTCGTTCGGCTTCTTCGCCGCGCGCGAGCAATACCTGCGGCGGATGCCCGGGCGGATCGCCGGCGAGACGGTCGACGTCGACGGACGGCGCGGATTCGTGCTGACGCTGCAGACGCGCGAGCAGCACATCCGTCGCGAGAAAGCGACGTCGAACATCTGCACGGCGCAAGCGCTCAATGCGCTTGCGGGCGTCGTCTACCTCTGCTGGCTCGGACGCGACGGGATCGTCGAGCTCGGCGAGCTGCTGCTCGCTCGCACGCATTACGCGCGCGAGCGCCTGTCCGCGATCGAGGGCGTGCAGAAGCTGCACGAGCAGCCGGTCGTGCGCGAGTTCGCGCTGCGCCTCGACGCCGATCTCGCCGCCGTGCGCCGCCGCTGTATCGAGCACGGCGTCAATCCTGGTGTCGACGTGCACGCGCTCACCGGCCGCGAGCAGGATCGCGGCGTGCTGCTCGTCGCGATCACCGAGCGGCGCTCGCGCGCCGACATCGACCGCCTCGCCGACGTGCTCGACGCGGCGATCGTGGCCGAGCGCGGCGCCGTCGGCGGGAGCGATCGCGATCGCGGTGCGAGCAACGGCGGCACGAGCAATGGCGCAGCGAGCGGCGCCGCTTCGAGCGCCGGGCAGCCGGCAGTCGCATGAGCGAGATCGACGAGAACCACCTGCACGCCGACCCGGGCATCGACGGGCACCACCCGCACCACGGCGCGCCGACGTCGGCCGCCGGCGCGACGCCGCTGCAGCGCGAGCGCGCGCGCACGATCTTCCAGAAGGGCGCTCGCGGGCGCCGCGCGTTCGCTTGCCCGCCGCTCGACGTGCCGGCGCTCGACGCCGACGTGCTGCCGCAGCGCTTCCGCCGCCGCGAGCCGGCGCGGCTGCCCGAGGTCTCAGAGCCCGAGATCGTGCGCCACTACGTCGGCATCTCCAAGCGCAACTTCGACCTCGACTCGGGCTTCTACCCGCTCGGCTCGTGCACGATGAAGCACAACCCGCGCCTGCACGAGCGCGTCGCCGCGCTGCCGGGGCACGCGCGACTGCACCCGCTGCAGGACGCAGCCGGCTCGCAGGGCGCGCTCGAGCTGATGTGGAACCTGCAGCAGGCGCTCGCCGAGGTCTCCGGCCTGCCGTATGTCTCGCTGCAGCCGTCAGCCGGCTCGCACGGCGAGCTCGCCGGCGTGCTGCTCACGCGCGCCTACCACGAGGATCGCGGCGAGACGCGGCGCAAGGTGCTGACGCCCGACACGGCGCACGGCACGAACCCGGCGACGGTGACGATGGCCGGCCTGGAAGTCGTCAAGCTGGCGACGAACGACGACGGCGGCATCGACCTCGACGACCTGCGCGCGAAGGCCGACGAGGACGTCGCCTGCCTGATGCTGACCAACCCGAACACGCTCGGCCTGTTCGACCCGAACATCGAGCAGATCGCGACGATCGTGCACGGCGTCGGCGCGACGCTGTACTACGACGGCGCCAACCTCAACGCCGTCATGGGCCTCTCGCGCCCCGGCGACATGGGCTTCGACATCGTCCACTTCAACCTGCACAAGTCGTTCACGCAGCCGCACGGCGGCGGCGGCCCCGGCTCGGGCCCGATCGCCGTCTCCGAGCGCGTCGCGCCGTACCTGCCCGTGCCGGTCGTCGCGCGCGAGGACGCCGCCGACGGCGGCGCGCCGACGTTCGCGCTCGAGCACGACCGCCCCAAGTCGATCGGCCGGCTGCGCGGCTTCCACGGCAACTACGGATGCTTCGTGCGCTCCTATGCCTACATCTGCTCGCTCGGCGGCGACGGCCTCAAGGACGCCTCCGAGGTGGCCGTGCTGAACGCCAACTACCTGCTCGCGCGGCTGAAGCAGAAAGGCGTCGCCGAGTACCTGCCGCTCGCCTATGGCGAGCTCTGCATGCACGAGTTCGTGCTCTCCGGCGGGCCGATGAGGAAGACGCTTCAGATCAAGACGCTCGACCTCGCCAAGCGGCTGCTCGACTTCGGCTTTCACCCCCCGACCGTCTACTTCCCGTTGCTCGTCGAGGAGGCGCTGATGGTCGAGCCGACCGAGACCGAGACGAAGGAGACGCTCGACGCCTTCGCCGACGCCGTCGCGGCGATCCTGCGCGAGGCCGCCGACGATCCCGAGATCGCGCTCAGCGCGCCATATACGACGCCGGTGCGGCGCCTCGACGAGGTCGCCGCGGCGAAGCAGCCGGTGATCCGCGAGGCACTCGTCTAGGGTCGAGGCGATGGCGTTCGAGCTCCGCAGCCTTGGCAGCACCGGCGTGAAAGTCAGCCCGCTATGCCTCGGCGCGATGATGTTCGGCGCCTGGGGCAATCCCGACCACGACGACTCGATCCGGATCATCGACCGCGCGCTCGACGCCGGCATCAACTTCATCGACACTGCCGACGTCTACTCGCGCGGCGAGTCCGAGGAGATCGTCGGCAAGGCGCTCGCCGGTGCCAAGCGCGACTCGGTTGTGCTCGCGACGAAGGTGCACGGCAAGATGGACGACGACGATCCGAACCAGTTCGGCAACACGCGCCGCTGGATCGTGCAGGAGGTCGAGAACAGCCTGCGGCGGCTGAAAACGGACTGGATCGACCTCTACCAGATCCACCGCCCGGAGCCTGACACGGCGATCGACGAGACGCTCGGCGCGCTGAGCGATCTGGACAGCGCCGGCAAGGTGCGCTACATCGGCAGCTCGACCTTCCAGCCGTCGCAGATCGTCGAGGCGCAGTGGGTCGCCGAGAAGCGCGCGCGCGAGCGCTTCGTCTGCGAGCAGCCGCCCTACTCGCTGCTGAACCGCGCGATCGAGGCCGACGTGCTGCCCACCTGCCAGCGCTATGGCATCGGCGTGATCCCGTGGAGCCCGCTCGCCGGCGGCTGGCTCTCGGGCAAATACTCAGCCGGCGGCGAGGATCCCGGCTCGAGCCGCCGCGCACAGCTCGTTCCGGCGCGCTACGACATGACCAACCCAGCCAACCAGCGCAAGCTCGAGCTCGCAGGCAAGCTCGGCGAGCTCGCGCAGGAGGCCGGCATCTCGCTGATCGAGCTCTCGCTCGCGTTCGTCGCCAACCACCCGGCCGTTACCGCTCCGATCATCGGCCCGCGCACGATCGAGCAGCTCGAGGGCCAGCTGCCGGCGCTCGAGACCATGCTCAGCGACGAGCTGCTCGACCGCATCGACGAGATCGTGCCGCCCGGCGAGAACGTCAACCCGGCCGAACGCGGCTGGGATCCGCCGGCGCTGACCGACAGCGCGCTGCGGCGACGCTAGCGAAGGCGGATCGAGCCAGCGTGCGGATCTTCTCCGGCATCCAGCCGACCGGGCGCAAGCACCTCGGCAACTACATCGGCGCGATCGCGCAGTACGTCTCCGGCCAGGATCGCGGCGAGGGGATCTACTGCATCGTCGACCTGCACGCGCTGACCGTGTCCTACGACCCGGCTGAGCTGCGCGAGCGCTTCTATGACACGACCGCGATCCTGCTCGCGGCGGGCCTCGATCCGGCGCGCTGCATCCTGTTTCGCCAGAGCGACGTGCGCGAGCACACCGAGTTGACGTGGCTGCTGTCAAGCGTCACCGAACTCGGACGCCTGGAGCGGATGCACCAGTTCCGCGACAAGTCGGTCGCACAGCGCGAGCTGGTCTCGGCCGGGCTGCTGTTCTATCCGGTGCTGATGGCTGCCGACGTGCTCGCCTATCGGGCCGAGGAGGTGCCCGTCGGCGAGGACCAGCGCGAGCACGTCGAGCTGATGCGCGACGTCGCACGACGCTTCAACTCGCGCTTCGCCGGTGACGAGCAGGTGCTGGTCGTGCCCGAGCTGCGAATCCCGTCGGTCGGCGCGCGGATCATGGACCTGCAGGAGCCGACGCGGAAGATGTCGACGACCGGAGGCTCAGAGCAGGGCACGATCTACGTGCTCGACGAGCCCAGCGCGATCGAGAAGAAGCTGAAGAGCGCGGTCACCGATTCCGGCGCCGAGGTGCGTCGAGGCGCCGAGAAGCCGGGCGTCGGCAACCTGATCGAAATCCTCGCGGCCGTTCGCGGCGTCGGGCCCGACGCGATCGAAGCCGAGCTCGCCGAGGCGCGCTACGGCGAATTGAAGGCAGCCGTCGCCGCCGGCGTCGTCGACTACCTGGCGCCGGTGCGCGAGCGTTACGCCGAGCTGCGCGAGGACGAGAGCGCGCTCGAGGCGATCCTCGCCGACGGCGCCGAGCGCGCGCGGACGATCGCCGCCGACACGCTCGCCGACGTGCGCGAGCGGATGGGCGTGAGCGCGCCCCGTCGGGACCGCTCAGTACGGTGACGGCCGTGGCTCTCGCCAATCTCGAGCTGGATCTTGACGTCTTCACCGGCCCGTTCGACCTGCTGCTGACGCTCGTCCTGCGCGAAGAGGTCGACCTGCTCGAGCTGGCGCTTGCAGACGTCGTGCTGGCCTACCTCGACCACCTCGAAGCGCGCGGCGAGCTCGATCTCGAGACGGCGACCGAGTTCATCGTGCTGATCGCCGCGCTGCTGGAGCTGAAGTCGCGGCTGATGCTGCTCGGCGATGAGCAGGAGGAGCTCGACATCGAGCCCGAAGATGCCGCCGAGGAGCTGCTCGCGCGGATGCTCGACGCCCGCCGCTACCGCTCTGCCGCCGGCTATCTCGGCGAGCAGCTGGAACGCGAGCACGGCCACCGCTTCCGCGAGGCGCCGCTGCCGGCCGGCCTGCGCCGCACCGTGCTCGACCCGGCCGCAGGCTCCGAAGACGCCGAGACGCTCGGCGCTGCGATCGGGCGGCTGTTGACGATGCCGCCCGAGATCAGCCTGCGCCACGTCTCGGTCGCGCGCGTCGCCGTCGCCGATCGGCTCGCCGTGCTGCGCGACCTGCTGCGGCGCGGCTCGTTCAGCTTCGAGGAGGCCGTGCGCGGCGCCGATCGGATGACCGTCGCCGTGACGCTGTTCGCATTGCTCGAGCTGTACAAACGCGGCGAGGCCGATTGGGAGCAAGGCGAGAGCTTCGGCGAGATCGACGTCCATCGCGCCTCCGCACGCGCGGGCGGCGGACTATCGCTGGCCGGCGCCGGCAGCGCCGTTACGCCGATCATCGCGAGCGCCGGCGCGGCTGGCCTGGGTGGCGCCGCCGCGGGGCTGGCCGGGTGAGCGAGCCGGCCGCCGACGCTCCCCGCCTCGCGCGCACCGTCGAGGCGCTGCTGTTCCTCTCCAGCGACCCGCTCAGCGTCGGCGAGCTGGCCGAAGCAAGCGAGGCGGGCGAAGGCGCCGTCGACGCCGCGCTGGCGCTGCTCGCCGAGCTGCACGCGCCGGGCCGATCGGGAATCGTCTTGCGCGAGCTCGGCGGCGGCTGGACATTTGCCAGCGATCCCGCCGAGGAGGACGCCGCGCGGCGGCTGTTCAGCCGCCCGCGCGTGGCGACGCTGACGCCGGCGCAGGCCGAGACGCTGGCGATAGTCGCCTACCTGCAGCCGGTCTCACGCCCGGAGATCGCGCGCATTCGCGGCGTCAGCGCCGACTCGGCCGTCGCCACGCTGCTCGACCGCGGCCTGATCGAGGAGGCCGGCCACTCGCAGTTCGGCGCGATCGTCTACCGCACGACGACGCAGTTCCTGAAGCTGTTCGGCCTGCGCTCGCTCGAGGAGCTGCCCGACGTCGCCCAGTGGGATCCGACGCCCGAGGAGCAGAGCGAGCTGCGCGAGCGGTTGATGAAGGCGGGGGAGGCCCGAGCTTCCTAAGCGGCGCGCGCGGTGAGCTGGCCGCAGGCCGCGTCGATGTCGCGGCCGCGCGTGAGGCGGATCGTTGCCGGCACCTCGTGTGCGATCAGCGCGTCGCGGAAGGCGGCGATCGAGGCGCGCGTCGAGCCGTCGTAGGGCGAGTCGGTCGGGTTGTACGGGATTAGGTTGACCTTGAAGATCGAGCGCTCGCCGGCGCGGCGCGGCTTCAGCACGCGCGCGAGCTCGAGCGCCTGCTCGTAGCGGTCGTTGACGCCGTTCAGCATCACGTACTCGACGAACACACGCCGGCGCTTGCGCGCGTAGAAGGCGTGGCAAGACTCGATCACGTCGCTCAGCGGGTAGCGGTCGTTGACCGGCATCAACTGCGAGCGCAGCGCTTCGTCGGCGGCGTGCAGCGAGAGCGCGAGGCGCAGCGGCATCTCCTGCTCGGTGAGGCGTTCGATGCCGGGAATCCAGCCGACTGTAGAGATCGCCGTGTGGCGGTGGCCGATGCCGAGGTCGGGCAGCCGTTCGCAGGCGGCGAGCACGTTCTCGATGTTCAGCATCGGCTCGCCCATGCCCATGAACACGCAGTTGCTGACGCCGCCGTCGAGGCGGCGGAAGTGCAGCGCCTGGTCGAGGATCTCCGAGACCGTCAGGTTGCGCGCGAATTTCATCTGACCGGTCGCGCAGAACGTGCACGTCAGCGGGCAGCCGGACTGCGAGGAGACGCATATGGTCCGACGGCCACCTGTCCCGGAATGGGGATCGCGGTAGCGCATCAGCACCGCCTCCAGCGCGCGTCCGTCGGCGGTCGCGAACAGCGCCTTGACGGTGCCGTCGCTCGCGCGCAGCTCCTTGCCCAGCGTCAGGCTCGAGAACGGCAGCTCGCGCGCGAGCAGCTCGCGCAGGCCGCTCGGCAGGTCGGTCATCTGCTCGTAGTCGCTCGCGCCGCGCGCCGCCCATGCCCAGACCTGCCGCGCGCGAAAGCGCGGCTGGTCGTGGTCGCTGAGCGTCTGCTCTAGTAGCGCGAGGTCCATGGTTTTTCGCCGTGGCACGGCGCTCGGTCGGGTGCGAGCACCGACGGCGTGCGGATCTATGGTTGCAGCAGATGAGCCCGTTGCCGGAGCGGCGCTGATGCGCCTTGCCAAGCACCTCGCGCACGCCGGTGTCGCGTCGCGGCGCGAGTCCGAGCGGATTGTCGCCGCCGGGCGCGTGCGGATCGACGGCGAGACGGTCACCGACCCGGCGCGCGCCGTCGTCGGCGGCGAGCGCGTCGAAGTCGACGGGCTGCTCCTCGGCGGCGCCGAGGCGCGCGTCACCTACGCGCTGCACAAGCCCGTCGGCGTCGTCTCGACTGCGCGCGACACGCACGGGCGCACGACCGTGCTCGACCTGCTTCCGGCACACGGCGCGCGGCTCTACCCGGTCGGTCGCCTCGACGCCGACAGCAGCGGCCTGATCCTGCTGAGCAACGACGGCGAGCTTGCCAACCGGCTGACGCATCCGCGCTTCGAGGTCGCCAAGAGCTACCGCGCGAAGCTTGCCGGCCCGGCGCTCGACGAGCAGGCGCTGAAGCGGCTGCGCGAGGGCATCGAGCTCGACGACGGCCCGACCGCGCCGGCCGGCGCGCGCCGCCTCGGCGCGCACGAGCTGGAGCTGACGATCCACGAGGGGCGCAACCGCCAGGTGCGGCGGATGTGCGAAGCGCTCGGGCGGCCCGTGATCGAGCTGCGCCGCGAGCGCTTCGGCCCATTGCGCCTCGAAGGCCTGAAGGAGGGTGAGCACCGCCGGCTCGACGAGGCCGAGCTGGAAGCCCTGCGGGGGCTGTAGGAACGGCGCCGGCGAGGCGTCGCCGAGCCGTTCGTCGCGACGCGGGCGCCATCGTCTGCCGGACTCGCACGCTCGCTCTGGCACAATCGCCCGCGCATGCGACTGTTTGCCTTACGCGGCGCGACGAGCGTCGAGCACAACGACTCACAGGAGATCCTCGACGCGACGGCGACGCTGATGCGCGAGATCATGGAGCGCAACGAGCTCGCGCCGGAGAAAGTCGTCAGCTGCATCTTCACGGCGACGAACGACCTCGACGCCGAGTTCCCGGCAGTCGCCGCGCGCGCGCTCGGCTTCGAGTCGGTGCCGCTGCTGTGCGCGCGAGAGATCGACGTGCCCGGCTCGCTGCCGCGCGTGATTCGCGTGCTGATCCACTACTACGCGCCCGACGAGCACGTCGCCAAGCACGTCTACCTCGGCGAGGCGCGCGCGTTGCGCGCCGACCTGCAAGCGGCGCAGTAGAGCGGTGGCGCTCGAGTTCTCACAGCGCGTCGCGCGACTGCCGAGCTACCCGGTTGCGGGCGGCTACGCCGGCAGCGCGCCGTCGGTCAGCCTCGCCAGCAACGAGTCTCCCTACCCGCCGCTGGCGGCCGTGCGCGAGGCGATCGACGCTGCGCTCGGCACGCTCAACCGCTATCCGGACCCGTCCAACTCGCTGCTGCGCCGGCGCTTGAGCGAGCGCTACGAAGTGCCGGCCTCGCGCATCGCGATCGGCAACGGCTCCTGCGACATCCTGCTGGCGGCCGGCGAGGCGCTGCTCGAACCGGGCGCCGAGCTCGTCTATGCGTGGCCGTCGTTCTCGGTCTATCCGCACCTTGCCGGCGCTTCCGGCGCGCGCGCGATCACGGTCCCGCTCGACGCTCGCGATCGCCACGACCTGCCGGCGATGCTGCGCGAGATCACCGTCGCGACGCGGCTAGCGATCGTCTGCAATCCGAACAACCCGACGAGCACGGCGCTGCCGCTGAGCGAGATCGCCGAGTTCGTCGCCGAGGTGCCGCCGCACGTCTGCGTGATCGTCGACGAGGCCTACTGCGAGTTCAACCTGCTTGCCGACCCGGACGCGTCGATCGAGCTGCTCCAGCACCACCCGAACCTGGCGCTGCTGCGCACGTTCTCGAAGGTGCACGGTCTCTGCGGGCTGCGCGTCGGCTTCGCCCTGTGCGGCTCGGAGGCGCTGCCGCGTGCGCTCGATCAGATGCGCCAGCCGTTCTACTGCAACGCGCTCGCACAGGCCGCCGCGGTCGAGGCGCTTGCGCACCAGGACGAGGTGCTCGACCGCGTCGCGCGCACCGTCGCCGAGCGGATCTCCGTCGACGAGCGGCTGCGCGCGCTCGGGCTCGATCCGGCCGAGTCGCAGGCCAACTTCTGCTGGTTTCGGCTCGGCGAACAGCGCGAGGAGGCGGACGTGATGGCCGGCCTGCAGGAGCGTGGCGTGCTCGTCCGCAGCGGCGCCGCGCTCGGCGAGCAGGGCGCGCTGCGCGTGACCTACGGAACGCCCGAGGAGAACGTGCGCTTCCTCGAGGCACTTGCCGAGGTGCTGTGAAGTTGCTACAACCTCGGAGACCGACCATGTCAGCGCACGCATCCGCATCCAGCAGCAGCTCCGTCGCAACGTGCGGCAGCACGCTCGCGCGCGCCGCGTGGTCGTATCCAGCCGCCTGGCGATTTAGCTAGGCGCTTCGGCCTGGGCTCGTGCGTGAACGAGCCCGCCAGGCCGCACCGGGTCTGCAACGCCGGGACCAAGCGCCGTCTCACAGGGCCAAAGCCCTTCCTTCCGCGGGATCGCAATCGGCGAAGCGGAGGGCCTTCACGAGCCTTGCAGTCCTGGCGATGCCAGCTTCCAGACCATAATTTTCGTGTTGTTGAAAGGATGAATCGATGATGATCGTGATGAAGGAGACCGCGACCGAGGAGGAGGTCGACGCGGTCGTCGAGAAAATCGAGCGAGCGGGCGCGCTCGCCCATCGCAGCAGAGGCGCGCGCGTGACCGTGATCGGCGCAATCGGAGACGTCGAGCAGGACGTCACCGTCGAGGGGCTGGGGCTCGAGGGCGAGGCCGGCGTCGATCGTGTCGTGCCGATCCTGAAGCCATACAAGCTCGCCTCGGTGCAGATCACGCACGGCGAGCGAACCGTGCTCGACATCGAAGGACGCAAGGTCGGTGGCGACAACTTCGCGCTGATCGCCGGGCCGTGCACGGTCGAGTCGCGCGAGCAGACGCTCGAGACGGCGCGAGTCGTGCGCGATGCCGGTGCGACGCTGCTGCGAGGCGGCGCCTACAAGCCGCGCACCTCGCCGTACGCCTTCCAGGGGCTCGGGCAGGAGGGTCTGCGCCTGCTCGCCGAGGCGAAGGCCGAGACGGGACTGCCGATCGTCACCGAGCTGATGGACATGCGCGACATCGATCCGGTGCTCGAGGTCGCCGACGTCGTGCAGATCGGCGCGCGCAACATGCAGAACTACCCGCTGCTCGCCGAGATCGGCCGCTCCGGGCGCCCGGCGCTGCTCAAGCGCGGGCTCTCCTCGACGCTCGACGAGCTGCTGATGGCGGCCGAGTACATCCTCAAGGAAGGCAACCCCAACGTGATGCTCTGCGAGCGTGGCATTCGCACGTTCGAGACGGCCTACCGCTTCACGCTCGACCTGATGGCCGTGCCGGTCCTGAAGGAACTCACGCACCTGCCGGTGATCGTCGATCCGAGCCACGCCGCCGGCCGGCGCGACCTCGTCACGCCGCTCTCGCTGGCGGCGGCCGCGGTCGGCGCCGACGGGATCATCGTCGAGGTGCACCCGAAGCCCGAGGAGGCGATCTGCGACGGCCCGCAGGCGCTGCGCGCGGAGGACTTCGCCAGCTACGCGGCGGCCGTCGAGCAGGCGGCGCAGCTCGCCGGCAAGGCGCTCAGCGCCGTCTGATGGCGCAGAGGTCGGCGCGTTGAACGTAGCCGTGCTGGGGGTCGGGTTGATCGGCGGTTCGATCGGCCTGGCCGCCCGGCAGCGGGCGAGCGCGCACGTCCGCGGCTATGACCCGGACGAGCGCGTGCGCGAGCGCGCGCTCGCGCTCGGCGCGATCGACCTCGCCGCGAGCAGCGTCGCCGAGGCCGTCGAGGGCGCCGAGGTCGTCTTCGTCGCGGCTCCCGTCGGAGCGCTGGTCGAGATCGTCGGCGCGGCGCTCGACGTCGCCGGGCCCGACTGCGTCGTCAGCGACGTCGGCTCGACCAAGCGCGTGCTCGCCGACGCGAGCGCCGACGAGCGCTTCGTCGGCGGCCACCCGCTCGCCGGCGCCGATACGGCCGGCGTCGAGCACGCTCGCGCCGACCTGTTCGCCGGCGCCGTCTGGTACCTGACGCCGACGAGCGCGACGGCCGGCGTCTTATACGAGCGCCTGCACCGCTTGCTGACGAGCATCGGCGCACAGCCGACGGCGATCGACGCGACAACGCACGACCGCCTGCTCGCGTCCGTCTCGCATCTTCCGCACGTGCTCGCGAACGTGCTCGTCGCGCAGGTCGCCAGCACGCTCGGCGAGGCGGCCGACGGCCGCGTCCCGGCCGTCGGCCCGAGCTTTCGCGATGCGACGCGCGTCGCCGGCGCGAACAGCGCGATCTGGACTGACATCTACCTCTCCAACCGCGACGCGCTGCTTGCCGCGATCGACGAGCACGCCAGGCGCCTCGCCGCGGTCCGCGCGGCGCTCGCCGACGGCGACGCGGAGGCCGTCACGGCGTGGAACGAGGCGGCGCGCGGCGATCGCGAGAAGCTGCTCGGCGCCGGGCTGACGGGTGGCGCCGTCGCCGAGCTGCGAGTCTCGGTGCCGAACAGTCCGGGCGTCGTCGCGCAGATCGCGCTTGCGCTGGGCGGCGCCGGCGTAAACATCCGCGATATCGCGCTTGCGCCCTCGGAGGACAACAGCCAGGGCGTCGTCGCGCTGTGGCTCGACGGCGCGCGTGACGCGGCGCGCGCGGGCGAGCTGATCGCCGCGCTGGGATTCCCGGTGGCGCAGGCGTGAGCGCGCGCCGGACGCCGGCGTCGGGCGCGGCGGGGATGATGCAGCGATGAACATGCGCTTCGAGCCCGCGCGCGGGCTGAGCGGCGAGCTGCGCGCGCCGCCGGACAAGTCGATCTCGCATCGCGCCGCGCTGATCGGCGCGATGGCCTCCGAGCCGGTCCGGATCGAGCGCTACCTGCACGCCGCCGACACCGTTTCGACGCTCGCCGCCGTGCAAGCGCTGGGCGCGCTCGTCGAGCTGCGCGGCGATGACGAAGTCGTCGTGCGCGGCACCGGCCTGCGCGAGGCGCGCCAGCCGCAGGAGCCGATCGACGTCGGCAACGCCGGCACGCTGATGCGGCTGCTGCCCGGCTGGCTGGCGGCGCAGGAGGGCTCCGAGTTCACGCTCGACGGCGACGCCTCGATTCGCCGGCGGCCGGTCGACCGGATCGCCGAGCCGCTGCGGCTGATGGGCGCGGACCTGAGCGCGCACGAGGATCGTTTCCCGCCGCTGCATGTGCGCGGCGCGCACCTGCGCGCGGTCTCCTACGAGCTTCCTGTCGCCAGCGCGCAGATCAAGTCGTGTGTGCTGCTCGCCGCACTAGCAGCCGATGGTGCGACGACCGTCGGCGAGCCCACGCGCAGCCGCGACCACACCGAGCGGATGCTGCTGCGCGCGGGCGTCGGCATCCACCGCAACGGCCGCCACGTGACGGTCGTCAACGCCGACGAGCTGCTGCTGGACAGCGTGCGCGTTCCCGGCGACCCCAGCTCGGCGGCGTTTCTCGTCGCCGCCGGCGTGCTCGTGCCGGCGTCGCGCCTCTTGATCGCCGACGTCGGCGTCAACTGGACGCGCACCGGCTTCCTGCGGATCGTGCGGAGGATGCAGGGGATCGTGCTCGGCGATCTCGAGGAGGAGACGGGCGAGCTCTCGCCAGAGGAGCCGGTCAGCGACCTCGACGTCGCGTACGGCGTGCTCGAGGGCACCGTCGTCGAGCCCGACGAGGTGCCGCTGGCGATCGACGAGCTGCCGCTCGTCGCGCTGCTCGGCTGCTTCGCCGAGGGCGAGACGATCGTGCGCGGCGCGCAGGAGCTGCGGTTGAAGGAGTCCGATCGAATCGCCGGCGTCGTCGAGGGGCTGCGCGGCCTCGGCGCCGAGATCGAGGCGACCGACGACGGCTTCGTCGTAAGCGGCAGCGGCGGGCTGCGCGGCGGGACGATCGATGCGCTCGGCGATCACCGCATGGCGATGCTCGGCGCAGTCGCCGGGCTGGCCTCGCGCGAGGGCGTCGAAGTGCTCGGGATGGAGGCCGCAAGCGTGTCCTATCCGGGCTTCGTCGACGATCTCGCGGCGCTTTGCTCGTAGCGATCGACGGGCCGGCCGGCGCCGGCAAGTCGACCGTCGCTCGCGCCGTCGCGCGCAAGCTCGGCTTCACCTATCTCGACAGCGGCGCGATGTATCGCTGCGTCGCGCTGCTCTCGCTGGCGGCGCCGGATGCCGACCCGGCCGAGCTCGCGCGCGCGGCGCGAATCGAGCTCGTGCAGGATGCCGATCATCTCGCGGATGGCAGTGATCGGCCGCCGGGGCGCACGCTGCTCAACGGCAGCGATGTCAGCGAGCAGATCCGCAGCGAGGCCGTCTCGCAGGCGGCGTCGCGAGTCGCCGCCGACGCCGGCGTGCGCACTGCGCTCGTCGCCAAGCAGCGCGCGCTGATCGCGACTGGAGACTGGGTCGCCGAGGGACGCGACATCGGCACGGTTGTCGCGCCCGAGGCCGAGTTGAAGGTCTTCCTCACGGCGAGCCCGCAGGAGCGCGCGCGCCGGCGCGCCGCCGAGCAGGGCGCCGACGAGGCAGCAGTGCTCGCCGAGCAGGCGCTGCGCGACGAGCGCGACGAAACGCGCGAGCACAGCCCGCTGCAAGCCGCGCCGGGCTCGATCACGCTCGACACGAGCGAGCTGAGCGTCGGCGAGGTCGTCGAGCGCATCGCCGAGCTGGCGCGCGCGGCGCGGCCGGCGTAGCGAGCAGCCCGCGCGGCCCGCGCCGTGCGCGCTGCCCGCGCCGTGCGCGCCAAGCTCCGCCGCGCCAGGCCGCCGGGCGCCCGCACGGGAGAGCTGCCCTGCGCAGTCATACTGGGCAAATGAAGGTTGCGATCGTCGGTTACCCCAACGTCGGCAAGTCCTCGCTGATCAACCGCCTCTCGGGCACGCGCGAGGCGGTCGTGCACGAGCGCGCCGGGATCACGCGCGATCGCAACGAGATCGACTGCGAGTGGAACGGACGCCAGTTCAAGCTGATCGACACCGGCGGCGTCGACTTCGAGGACGAGGATCCGCTGGCCGGCTCGATCCGCGAGCAGGCCAGCGCGGGACTGGCCGAGGCACAGGTCGCCGTGCTCGTCGTCGACGCGCGCGCCGGCGTGCGCCCCGGCGACGAAGAGATGGCCGACCTGCTGCGCCGCTCGCCGCTGCCGACGATCGTCGCGGCGAACAAGTGCGACGGCGTCGGCGAGCTGACGCTGGCGGCCGATTTTCACGGGCTCGGCCTCGGCGAGCCGATCGCCGTCTCGGCGACGCAGGGGCTCGGCTCGGGCGACCTGCTCGACCGCATCGTCGAGCTGCTGCCCGAAGGCGAGGACGAGTCCGACGGCGACACGGTCCGCCTCGCCGTGATCGGCCGCCCGAACGTCGGCAAGTCCTCACTGGTCAACCGCTTCCTCGGCGAGGAGCGTGTGATCGTCTCCGAGCTCGCCGGCACGACGCGCGACGCGATCGACATGCCGCTGCTCGTCGGCGAGCGCCGGCTGACGCTGATCGACACGGCCGGCATCCGCCGCCAGTCGAAGGTCTCGGACTCGGTCGAGTACTACACGACGCTGCGCTCGCAGCGCGCCGCCGAGCGCGCCGACGTCGCGCTCGTCGTCTGCGATGCAGCCGCCGGCGTGACTGCGCAGGATCTGCGAATCGCCGAGCTGGCGATGAAGGCCGGCTGTGCGACGGCGATCGTGCTGAACAAGTGGGATCTGCACGAAGGCGGCGAGGCCGAGCTCGACCACGAGCGCGCGCGCGTCGCCGAAAAGCTGCGTTTGCGCCCGCGCGTGCTGACCGCGAGCGCGAAGACCGGGCGCCACGTCGCGCGCCTGCTGACCGAAGCGATCGTGCTCGGCGACCGCGTCTCCGGACGGATCCCGACGCCCGAGCTCAACCGCTTCCTGGCCGAGGCCGTGCAGGCGCGCCAGCCGCCGGTCGGCACGCGCCGCGGCGGCAGCGGGCATCGCCTGCGCTTGATCTACATGGCCCAGATCGGCCAGCGACCGCCGCGCTTTGCGATCCAGGTCAACTCGCGAACGCGCGTCACGCGCGACTACGCCTACTTCATCGAGAACCGCATGCGCGCGCGCTACGGCATGGAGGGAGTGCCGCTGATCATCGACTTCGTCGAGCGCGGCCAGCGCAGCGGCAGCGAGTCGCGCAGCGGCCGCCGAGGCTCGGGCAGCGGCAAGCAGGCGCCCGCCGCCGAGCGCTGAGAAGCCTGCGCGCGCGAGCTTGTCCTAGACTGTCGCCGCTCTCGCCGCCCTTGCGCGTCGCCCTGCCCCAACGAACCAGGAGCCAATCGCCGCTGCTATGACCGAGTCTTCCGACAACGAATTCCTGTTCACGTCCGAGTCCGTCACGGAGGGGCATCCGGACAAGATCGCCGACCAGATCTCCGATGGCGTGCTCGACGCCGTGCTCCGCGACGAACCGTATGGGCGCGTCGCCTGCGAGACGCTCGTCAACACCGGCCTGATCGTCGTCTCGGGAGAGATCTCGACGGAGACCTACGTCGACATCCAGGAGATCGCGCGCGAGACCGTGCGCAAGATCGGCTACACCGACGCCGACCTCGGCTTCTCGGCCGACTCCTGCGCGGTGCTGAACGCGATCGACAAGCAGTCGCCGGACATCGCGCAGGGCGTCGACAAGGCGTATGAGACGCGCAACGACCCGGCTGACGACGACGAGCTCGACGTCGCCGGCGCCGGCGACCAGGGGATGATGTTCGGCTACGCGACGAACGAGACCGAGTCGCTGATGCCGCTGCCGATCGCGCTCGCGCATCGCCTCGCCGAACGCCTCGCGGCGATCCGCAAGGACGGCACGCTCGGATACCTGCGCCCGGACGGCAAGACGCAGGTCAGCGTCCGCTATATCGACGGCAAGCCGGTCGAGATCGAAAAGCTGCTGATCTCGACGCAGCACGCCGAGGGCGCCGAGTCGCAGATCCCCGACGACCTCTGGCAGCACGTCGTCGAGCCGATCCTGCCGGGCGAGCTCTACGACGCCGGCAAGCTGCGCAAGAACTTCCTCGTCAACCCGACCGGCCGCTTCGTGATCGGCGGCCCGGTTGGCGACGCGGGGCTGACCGGCCGCAAGATCATCGTCGACACCTACGGCGGCATGGCCCGCCACGGCGGCGGCGCGTTCTCCGGCAAGGATCCGTCGAAGGTCGACCGCTCGGCGGCCTATGCGGCGCGCTGGGTCGCGAAGAACATCGTCGCCGCGGGCCTGGCCGAACGCGCCGAAGTTCAGGTCGCCTACGCGATCGGCGTCGCGCACCCCGTGTCGGTGATGGTCGAGACCTTCGGCACCGAGCTGCAGGGACGCACGCGCGGGCAGATCGTAAAGGCCGTCGACGAGGTCTTCGACCTGCGCCCGGGCTCCTTCCGCGAGGAGCTCGACCTGCACCGCCCGATCTACCAGAAGACTGCCGCCTATGGCCACTTCGGCCGCGACGACGACGATTTCACGTGGGAGCGCACGGACAAGGCCGAGGCGCTGAAGTCCGCAGCCGGGCTGTGACGTTCGCGCGCGCTGCGTAGCGCGCGGTCTGATCCGCCGCTGGCTCTATGGTCAGAGCCGTGGCCTCGATCGCCCAGGTGGAGCCGATGACGACGGCCCGCGCGTTGCGCGGGCCGTTCGACTACAGGCTGCCGGAGGAGCTTCGCGACGGCGCCGTCGGCGTCGGCTCGATGCTGGTCGTGCCGTTCGGGCGCCGGCAGGTGCTTGGCGTCGTCGTCGGGATGGCCGATTCGAGCGAAGTCGCCGCCGAGAAGCTGCTGGCGCCGCTGCGCGCGCTCGAGCTCGGCGTGCCGGCCGAGATGGTCGGGCTCGCCGACTGGATCGCAAACGAGTACTGCTCGACGCTCGCGCGCGCGCTTGGGCTGGTGCTGCCGCCGGGCGCCACGCGGCGGCTGAGCGGTCGCAAGCGCCGTGCGGTCGCACGCGCGCCGCAGCTCGCGGTTGGCGTGCGCCGAGCGCATCCACCCGTGCTGAGCGCCGATCAGCAGGCCGTGCTGGTCTCGCTGCGCGAGGCTCTCGCCGAGCGCCGCGCACACACGCGGCTGCTGCACGGCGTCACCGGCTCGGGCAAGACCGAGGTCTACCTGCGCGCCGCCGAGACGGCGCTCGAGCAGGGCCGTGGGGTGATCGTGCTGGTCCCGGAGATCGCACTGACGCCGCAGACGGTCAGCCGCTTCGTCGATCGCTTCGGCGACACCGTCGCGGTGCTGCACTCGCAGCTGCGCGGCGCTGAACGCTATGCCGAGTGGCGCCGGCTGCGCGAGGGTGAGGCGCGGATCTGCGTCGGCCCGCGCTCGGCCGTGTTCGCGCCGATCGAACGGCTCGGGCTGATCGTCGTCGACGAGGAGCACGAGGCCTCCTACAAGCACGAAGGCGATCCGCGCTACGACGCGCGCGACGTCGCCGCCGAGCGCGCGCGGCGCAGCGGTGCAGTGCTGCTGCTGGGCAGCGCGACGCCGCGCGCCGAGAGCGCTCATCGCGCCATCCGCGCGACGCTGCCGCGCCGCGTCGACGGCCGCCCGCTGCCGCCGGTCGAGGTGCTCGACATGCGTGGCGAGAGCGACGGACTGCACCCGCAGACGGCGCAGGCGCTAGCGGCCGTGCGCGACGCGCGCGGCAAGGCGATCGTGCTGCTGAACCGGCGCGGCTGGTCGAACTTCCTCTCCTGCCGCTCGTGTGGGCGCGTGTGGAGCTGTCCGCAGTGCGACGTCGCGCTCGTCCTGCACCGCGCGAGCGGGTTCGTCGCGTGCCACCACTGCGGTCACCGCGAGCCGGCGCCCGAGCGCTGCTCGGAGTGCTCCTCGACGTCGGTCGCACGTCACGGGGCGGGCACCGAGCGGATGGCGCACGAGCTGGCGAGCGTGCTCGACGACGGCGCTTTCCCGATCTTCCGACTCGACGCCGACGTCGCCGGCGGCGCGGCGGCCGCCGCGCCCGGCGCGCGAGCGCCCGCGAGCCAGCCGCCCGCCGGCGACTTCGGCGACGCCGTCGGCGCGCTGTTGCGTCGCTTCGAGTCGGCCGACTGCGGCGTGCTGATCGGCACGCAGATGGTCGCCAAGGGGCACGACTTCCACGATGTCTCGCTCGGCGTCGTGCTCGACGCCGACGCGACGCTGCGCTTCCCCGACTTCCGAGCGGAGGAGCGGACGTTCTCGCTGATCGCACAGCTGGCCGGGCGCGTCGGGCGCGGCGGCGAGGGTCGCGTGCTGGCGCAGACGATCGCGCCGCAGGCGCGCGCGATCGTCTACGCGGCGGGCCATGACAGCGACGGCTTCCTGCGCGGCGAGCTGGAGCGCCGCCGAGCGCTCAGCTACCCGCCGTTCTCGCATCTGATCAGGATCGTCTGCTCGGCTGAGGACGCCGAGCGCGCGAGGCTCGCCGCGATCGCCGTACGCGATCGGCTCGCCGCTGCGAGCGAGCGCGCCGCGGAGCTCTCCGTGCTCGGGCCGGCCGCGCTGTTCCGCCTGCGCGGCCGCGAGCGCGAGGCGCTCGTGATCAAGGCCGGCGAGCGCCGTCGGGCCGTTCGCGCGGTCGGTGACGCAGTCCACCGCGCCGCCGCTGCCGGCGCCCACCAGGGCGTCCATTTCAGCGTCGACGTCGATCCCCAGTAGCAGCGGCGCAGAGGACGCGAGCAGCGGCTGCGCCTAAACTTCGCTGCAATGTCGACAGAGCAGAACAGCCAGCCGCAGGCCGCCTTCGACGAGCTCCCGATTCCGAGCTCCGAGGAGGCCGACGTCGAGGTCGAGCGCGAGCAGGACGCGCCCGAGCCCGAGGAGCTCGACGCCGAGACGCGCGCGCGGCGCGACCACGCGCTGCGCTTCGTGCGCAAGCTCGGCGACCCGGTGCTGCGCGCGACGGCGCTGCCGGTCGAGCGCTTCGACGAGCCGCTGCAACGCGAGATCGAGCGGATGGGCGAGCTGATGCACGAGGCGCTTGGAGTCGGGCTTGCGGCGACCCAGCTCGGCGTGCTGCATCGCGTGCTCGTTTACAGCGCCTATGCCGACGATCCGCTGACGGCGCTCGTCAACCCGGTGCTCGAGTGGCAGAGCGAGGAGCTCGAGACGGCCGAAGAGGGCTGCCTCAGCCTGCCCGGCGTGCACGTCGCGGTCGAGCGTCCGGCGCGGGTGCGCGTGAGCGCCCAGGATGCGCACGGCGAGCGGATCGAGGTCGAGGCCGACGGCCTGGAAGCGCGCGTGATCCAGCACGAGATCGACCACCTCGACGGCGTTCTGATCCTCGACCGCATCTCGCGCCAGGCCCGCAAGGAGGCGATGCGCGAAATGCGCGAGGCGCAGGAGACGGCGAGCGCCGCTTAGCGCTCGCGCGGCGTGCGCCTCGTCTTCCTCGGAACGACCGACTTCGCCGCCGCGATCCTCGAGCGCCTGGCGCAGAGCGGTGCGCACCGACCGGCGTTGGTGCTGACGCGCCCAGATCGTCCGAGCGGGCGCGGGCGCAAGCTGGCCTCGCCGCCGGTCGCCGAGGCTGCGCGCGCGCTCGGCCTCGCGCTTGAGCAGCCCGAGCGCGTCAACGATCCGCAGACCGTCGAGCTGATCGACGCGGCGCGGCCGGACGCAGTCGTCGTCTGCGCGTTCGGCGCGCTGATCAAGGAGCCGCTGCTGTCGTCATACGAGTTGCTCAACGTGCATCCGTCGCTGCTGCCGCGCTGGCGCGGCGCGGCGCCGATCGAGCGCGCGATCATCGCCGGCGACCGCGAGACGGGCGTCTCGATCCTGCGGCTGACGGCCGGTCTCGACAGCGGCCCAGTCTGCCTCGCCGAGAGCGAGCCGATCGCCGCGCAGGACACCTACGGCTCGCTTTCGGCGAGGCTTCGCAAGCTCAGCGCCGAGCTGCTGCTGCGCGTGCTCGATCTCTGCGACGCCGGAACGCCGCCTGCGTTCGTCGAGCAGGACGAGGCCGGCGTCACCTATGCCGAGAAGATCGAAGCCGGCGATCGCACGCTCGATCCGGGACGTCCGGCGATCGAGCTCGATCGCGTCGTGCGCGCGCTGCACCCGCACATCGGCGCTCGCGTCGAGCTCGCCGACGGCACGTTTCTGGGCGTACAAGCTGCGGTCCCGCTCGACGAGCTGGCGCCGATCGAGGGCTCGGGCTCGACGGAGCCGGCTCAGGGCTCCCAGGGGCGCCGGCTCGGCGTCGTCGAGCGCGACGGCCGGCTGCTGCTGCAATGCACGCCCGGCGCGCTCGAGCTGCGCCTCGTGCAGCCGCCCGGCGGGCGTGCGATGGACGGCGCCGCCTACCTTCGCGGGCGCGGCCTGCCCGCTCGCCTGTAGCCCGTCACCGAGGTCGGCACCAGCACGCCAGGCTCGAGCCGCGGATCGGCGAGCGGCTCGCCCGGCTGACTCGAGAACGGGATCACGCCGGCCCACACGGCCAGCTCGTAGTCGGGCTCGTCGTCCTCCGGCGCGCCGCTGCGAAGCTTCGCCGAGGCCTCGTCGATCGCCAGCGCCAGCACCGATGTCGCCGTCAGCTCGTTCTCGCTCGGCTGTCGTGCTTCCGCCCAGCGCCCCGGAACGATGTGCTCGACGATCGCCTCAAGCGCCGTCAGCTTCTCATCGCGGTCCTCGACCAGCCGCGTCGTGCCGAGCACGATCGCCGAGCGGTAGTTGGCCGAGTGATGCATCGCGGCGCGCGCCAGCACGAGCCCGTCGAGCAGCGAGACGGTGAGACAGGCCGGCGCGCCGCTCGCGAGCGCGCGCAGCGTGCGGCTCGCGGTCGAGCCGTGCAGGTAGACGAGATCGCCGCTGCGCGCGTGCAGCGTCGGAATCACGAACGGCTGGCCGGCCTGATCGACGATGCCGAGATGCGCGATCAGCGCCTCGTCGAGGATCGCATCGATCGTCGCACGGTCGTAGTCGCCGCGTTCGCGCTTGCGCCGCAGGCGAACACGGTCCGAAGGGGGTGCCGACACGTTGCCTCCCAGGTCTGTCATAGTACAGATCGTTGTCTGATCTGAAACAGTATCGAATCGTCGCGGCGAGCGCCGCCGAGCTCGTGCAGAGCGTCGAGCGCGCAGTCGCCGACGGAAGCATGCAGGCCGGCGAGCCGCTGCCGTCGGTGCGCCGGCTCGCCGTCGAGGTCGGGCTGAGCCCGGTGACGGTCGCAAGCGCGCTTGCCGAGCTGCGCCGCCGTGGCGTCGTCGCGACCGAGCCTCGGCGCGGCACGCGCATCGGTGAGCGGCCTCCGATCGGCTCGGCGCGCGCGCTGCCGGCTGTCCCGCCGGGTGCGCGCGATCTGTCGCAGGGCAATCCCGATCCGGCGCTGCTGCCCGACCTCAAGCGTGCGTTGGCCGGCACGAACCTGCCGCTGCGCCTGTACGGCGAGCCCGCGGCGCTGCCCGAGCTCGCCGAGCTCGCGCGCGAGCGACTCGCCGCCGATGGGATCGTCGGCGCGGCTCCGTGCATCGTCAGCGGCGCGCTGGACGGGATCGAGCGGGTGCTCGAGGCGCATCTGCGCCAGGGCGATCGCGTCGCCGTCGAGAACCCCGGCTACGCGGCGCTGTTCGACCTGCTGCGCGCTCGCGGGCTGCAGCTCGAGCCGGTCGCGATCGACGAGCGCGGAATGCGTCCGCAGGCGTTGCGCGCCGCGCTCGAGCGGGGCGCCGCCGGCGCGATCCTGACGCCGCGCGGGCAGAACCCGACGGGCGCAGCGCTCGACGCCGAGCGCGCGGCGGAGCTTCGCGAGGTCTTTGCCGCGTTCCCGCAGACGCTCGTGATCGAGGACGACCACCTCGGCGAGGTCGCCGGCTGCGAGCTGCACACGACGGTCACCGGCCGTGCGCGCTGGGCGGCGACTCGCTCGGTCGCGAAGGCGCTCGGGCCCGATCTGCGTCTGGCCGTTCTGTGCGGCGACGCGCAGACGCTCGCGCGCGTGCAGGGGCGCCAGCAGTGCGGTCCCGGCTGGGTCAGCTACATCCTCCAGCGCCTCGTGCTCGGCTTGCTCGGCGATCCTCACGTGCTCGCCTCGATCGAGCACGCAAGCGCGACGTACACGGCGCGTCGCGAGCAGCTGCTGCGCGCGCTCGCCGAACAGGGGATCGCCGTGGCGGCCGCGTCGGGCTTGAACGTATGGGTGCCGGTCGAGGACGAGACCGGCGTCGTCGGCGCGCTTGCGCAGCGCGGCTGGGTGCTTGCGCCGGGCGCGCCGTTTCGCCTCGCAGGCAGCCTGGCGGCGGTTCGCATCACGATCGCGACGCTGAGCGAGCAGGAATCGCCGCAGCTCGCGCGCGAGCTCGCCGACGTCTGCGCGCCCGCGCGCGCCACTCGCAGCGGATAGCCGATGATGGTTGCCGTGGCGAGCAATCCGAGCACAGCGATCGCGCCGGCGCGGCGCTGTGCCTACGCCGTCGTGCGCCGCGTGTTCGAGCGCGGCGCCTATGCCGATCGCGCTTTCCAGTCGGCCGCGTCCGCGCTCGACCGTCGCGATCGCTCGCTGGCGATGCGCCTCGCCTACGGCACCGTTCAGCGCAAGGGCACGCTCGACCACCTGATCGAACGCCTCGCCGATCGCTCCGTCTCGCGCCTGGATCCGCCGGTCCTCGCGGCGCTGCGCCTCGGCCTGTTCGAGCTGTTGTATCTGTCGGGCGCGCCCGACCGCGCGGTCGTCGCCGACGCGGTCGAGCTGGCGAAGACGAACGGCCGCGGCGGGCACGGGCTCGTCAACGCGGTTCTGCGCCGCGCCGGACGCGAAGCCGATGGCGCGCTGCTCGGCACGCTGGATGACTCGACGCCCGAGGGTGCCGCGATCGCGCACTCGCACCCGTTGTGGATCGCGCGGCTGTGGTGGGAGCAGCTGGGCGCCGCCGACGCACGGGCGCTGATGGCTTGCGACAACGAGCCCGGCGAGGTCGCGCTGCGCGCGAACACGCTCGTGACCGACGCGAGCTCGCTCGCCGCTGCGCTCGCGGAAAGCGAGGTCGCGAGCCATCTGACGGCGCCGATTCCCGAGGCGGTCGTGCTCGACGGCCCGTTCGACGCGCACGAGTCGCCGCTGTGGCGAGCCGGCGCGTTCGTCGCGCAATCGCGCGCGGCGATGCTCGTCTCGCGCGCGCTGGCGCCGCGACCCGGCGAGCGCGTGCTCGACCTCTGCGCGGCGCCCGGCGGCAAGACGACGCATCTTGCCGCGCTGATCGGCGGCGAGGGCGAGGGCGAGGTCGTCGCGGTCGAGCGCAACGAGCGCCGTGCAGCGGAGCTGCGCGAGACGGTGCTGCGGCTGCGCGCGCGCAACGTGCGCGTCGAGCTCGGCGACGCCGCCGACCCGCGCCCGCAGCGCGAGCGCTTCGACCGCGTGCTCGTCGACCCTCCGTGCTCGGGCCTTGGCACGCTGCAGTCGAATGCCGATCTGCGCTGGCGGATGACGCCGGCCTCGATCGAGCAGATGGCGCCGGTGCAGCGCTCGATCCTGGCGGCCGGCGCCGAAGCGGTCTGTCCTGGCGGCGTGCTGGTCTACTCTACGTGCACGATCTCACCGATCGAGAACGAGCTCGTGATCAGCGACTTCCTTGACTCTCACGCCGACTTCGCGCTCGACGACCTTGCGTCGCAGCGGAGTTCGATCGGGCAACCACAGGCGGCCGATCGGACGCCGGCGCGAGGCGGGCTCGACGGCAGCGTGCAGACGCTGCCCCACCGCGATCGCACGGCCGGATTCTTCATCGCGCGCCTGCGCCGGAGCTGAGGCGTGGAGGGCGAGCCGAAGGCTTCATCGAAGCCCGCCGTCGATCTCGGCCCGAAGTGCCCGAACTGCGGCGAGCCGTGGCTGCGCCCGACGAACCTGCCCGGGCGCTATCGCTGCGTCTACTGCCTACACCGATTCGAGCTGACGTCGGTCTGCCCGAACTGCGGCGAGCACTCGACGATCGTGCGCATGTCATCGACGGCGATCATGAAGTGCAACCACTGCGGCGACAGCATGCTCCAGCCGCTATGAGCGATCGTGCGCGTGAGCTCTTGAGCGGCGTGCGTGTCGCGCCTTCGATCCTGTCGGCCGATTTCGGACGGCTGCGCGAGCAGGTCGGCGAGGTGCTCGCGGCCGGCGCGCGCGTGATCCACGTCGACGTGATGGACGGGCACTTCGTGCCGCCGATCACCGTAGGTCCGCTCGTCGTCGAGGGGCTCGCCGAGCAAGCGCGCGAGGCGGGCGCGATCCTCGACGTGCACCTGATGATCGAGCGCCCGGAGCGCCACGTCGGCGAGTTCGTCAAGGCCGGCGCCGACTCGGTCACGTTTCACGCCGAGGCGACGCCGCACGTCGCCTACGCAGCAAGCCTCCTGCGCGAGAGCGGCGCTTGCGTCGGCGTCGCGATCAACCCCGCCACGCCCGTCGGAGCGCTCTCGGAGATCGGCGAGCAGATCGACATGGCGCTGTGCATGACCGTCAACCCCGGCTGGGGCGGGCAGGTGTTCATCGAGCACTCGCTCGAGAAGCTGCCGCGCGTGCGCGCGATCCTCGGCGACGGCGTCGCCGTGCAGGTCGACGGAGGCATCGCGCCCGGCACTGCGCCCGCCTGCAGGCAGGCCGGCGCGAACGTGTTCGTCGCGGGCTCGGCGATCTTCGGCGCAGACGATCCCGGCGCCGCCTACCGCGCGATCGCCGACGCCGTTGGCGCGAGCTGACGCGCGGCGCGGCTCAGGCGGCCTTCGCGGGGTCCAGCCGGCGCGTGCCCTGGCGGTAGAGCAGCGTCAGCGCGAGCGCGAGCAGCGCCGTTGCGCCGGCGTAGCCGACCTCGGCGCGCAGCAGCTGTTCGGAGATCGCCGGCAGCACCATCCAGCCGACGAACAGCGCCGCGGCGAGCAGCCAGCAGCCGGCGGCGGCGCGGGCGCGGTCGCGCGCGAGCGCAGCCTGGTTGAGCGCGCCCGAGCACAGATGCAGGCCCATGCCGACGCCGATCAGCGCCAGGCCGAAGCCTTTGTAGCTGTAGTGCTGGCCGAAGAAGACGTGCTGCAGCGCGAACGGGCCGACGACGAGCAGGCCGAGCGCGACGAGCGTGGCGAACGCGAGGATCGCCAGCACCGTCGTGCGGATCGCCTTGGCGAAGGCGTCGTGCCCGGCGGTCGCCTCCAGCCCGGTCAGGTGCGGCAGCAGCGAGGTCTGGATCGCCTGGAACAGCTGCAGCGGCGCGCGCGCGATCAGCAGCACGTTGAAGACGATCCCGGCGAGCGCGCGATTCGGCGAAGTCGCATCGACGGTCAGCACGGCGGCGTTCAGCAGCGTCTGCTCGGACAGCATGATCGCCGAGACGGCAGCGGCGAAGCCGCCGCCGCGACGCAGCGAGAGGTCGTCGTGCGCGGCCGCCTCCTGGGCGCCCTCGGTGCCCGGCCCGGCCAGCGCGGCGGCGGCCTCGTCGACGGTGATCGGCGCCGGCTCGTGCGCGGCTTGCGGTGCGCGCGAGGCGCCGGCTCGCGCGCCGCTCGTGCTGGCGAATGCGAGCGGGACGACGACGAGCGAGACGAACGGCGCGGCGGCGATGCCGAACGCGACGGCGCTCTCGCCATGCGCGATGCCGACGGCGACGGCGAGCGCGAAGCAGATCCGCGAGACCGACTCCATCAGCACGAGCCCGCCGAACAGCCCGAAGCGTTCGTGCCCGGCCAGCCAGCCGCGCGCGAAGTAGCTCGCGGCGTAGGCGAGCGTGCCGACGAGGAGCACGTCGTACAGCGCATGCTGGTGTTCGAAGACGTGGTCGACGAGCTCGTCGTGCAGCGCCAGCGCGACGACGAGGAAGACGAGCGCGAAGCTGGCCTGGATCAGCATCGGCACGCGCAGCGTGTGCTGCGCGTGGCCGCGCGCGCGGCGTTCGGCGATCGTGCGCGAGAGCAGCTGTTCGATCGGCCGGTAGATCACGGAGATGATCACGAACATGACCGACCACAGCAGGTCGATTCGCTTCGCCGGCTGTTCGCCGAGGACGTGGCTGGCGATCGAGAAATAGGCGAACGTCAGCAGCCCGGTCGAGGCGATTCCGATCGACAGTATTCGCGCGCCGCTGCCGTAGGAGTGCTTGCCCGCGGGCGTCGCTCCGGGCTCGCCGGCGGGCTCGTCAGCGGCCTTCGCAGGGGAGCTCGCGGCCTGCTCCGAGGCGCTAGAGGCGGACAAGCAGCATCGTCCAGGGAAACGGCGAGCGCAGCTCGACGACCTGTCCGTGGCGTGAGAGCAAGCGCGTGAACGAGCGCTTGGACCAGTGGTTGAGGTGGCCCGGCGTGTTGCCGAGCTGCGCCAGGTAGGCGCCGCGCGCGATGTTCAGCCCGCGCCAGAGCGGCTCGCGCGGCACCGAGACGAGCAGGTGGCGCTCGGCGCAGCGCGCCATCTCGGCGAGCGTGTGCTCGGGGTCGGGCACGTGCTCGAGCACCTCGATCGCCGTCGCGAGGTCGAACTCGCCGCTCGCGAACGGCAGATCCTCGGCGAGCATCGTGCGGTACTCGAGGTTCGGCGCCACGCGCTCGGCCCAGCCGGCCTGGATCGAGTCCTCCTCGAGGTCGATACCGACGATCCGCGCGTGCGGCAGCCGCTGCGCCCACTGGTGCACGAGCACGCCCTCGCCGCAGCCGACGTCGAGCAGCGAGCGTGGCTCGGCGCGTGCGAGCAGCTCGTCGAGCGTGCGCTCGAACGAGGCCATCAGGCGACGCACGACCGGATTGGAGGAGCCGTACTTGTCGTAGGTGTTGCCGGTGACGATCCCGTCTCCGGAGACGGTCACGCCGCTCACAGGCGCACCGGCTCCTGGCGCTGCTCGCTGTCGGGCCGCTCCGTCGTCTGCGCCGCGTCGCGAGCGCTCGCCGCGGCGCCGGCCGCCGGCTGGCCCGGTTCGTAGTGCGACGGCGCGACGCCGAGCTCGAGCTCGATCCGCCGCACGCGCTCGAACGTTCGCTGCGTCATCACGCGCTGCGCCGCGAGCAGGTCGCCGATCACGCCGAGCGCCCACATCAGCGCGGCGGCGATGAACAGCACGGCGCCGAGGATCAGCGACTGCACATGGCCCTTGCCGTTGCCTTCGGCGTAGGCGACGGCGAAGCGCACCCAGACGGCGATCGCCGCGAGGCCGACGATCAGCGCGAGGCTCCAGAACACGCGAAGCGGCTCATATTGCGCGTAGATGCGGAAGATCGAGACGGCGTTGCGCCTGACGTAGGCGCCCATCGACGGGAACAGGCGCGACTCGCGCGTCTTCGGATTAGTGCGGACGGGGACGTGGTCGACGGCGACGAGCAGCTTGCCCGCCTGGATGATCGTCTCAAGCGTGTACGTGAACTTCGAGACGACGAGCATCTGGATCGCCGCCTCGCGGTTGTACGCGCGAAAGCCCGACGTCGTGTCGGGCACGCTCGTCGAGGATGCCTGGCGCACGACCCACGAGCCGAGCCGCTGCAGCGTCTTCTTCAGCGGCGAGAAGTGCGCGATGTCGCTCACCTCGCGGTCGCCTACGACCATGTCGGCGCGGCCCTCGACGATCGGGCGCACGAGGCGCGCGATGTCGGGCCCGTAGTACTGGTTGTCGGCGTCGGTGTTGACGATCACGTCGGCGCCCAGCTTCAGCGCCGTGTCGATGCCGGCCTGGAAGCCGGTCGCGAGGCCCTTGTTGTTGGTCAGGCGCACGAGATGATCGACGCCGTGCGCGCGCGCGACGGCGACCGTCTCGTCGGTCGAGCCGTCGTCGATCACGAGCACCTCGACGACGTCGAAGCCGTCGAGGACGCGTGGCAGGTCGGCGAGCGTCCGCGGGAGTTGGTCTGCCTCGTTGAAGCAGGGAATCTGGATGATGAGCTTCATCGGCGAATTGCCTAGACTTGGCTCCCGGCAGTATCCCAAAGCGCGGCCGCGGTCCTGACAGCAGGCGTGCGGGTGCGGCCGATGCCGGTGGACACCGGCCGAGTCTCGATGGAAAGCGCGACGCTAACCCGGCTTCCGCCGGGCTCGAACCGGCTTGAGCGGCTCCGCTCGGTGCCAGGCTCGACGTGGGCGAAGCTCGCCTTCGCGGTGATGTGCGCCGTCGCGCTGTTCGGCTACTTCGCCTACCCGACGTATCCGACCTACGACTCGTTCTACGCGCTGCTGTGGGGACGCGACCTGCTCCACGCGCACCTGCCCGACTTCCGCGTCTACCGCGGGCCGACCGAGCACCCGCTGGCGATCGCCTTCGGCGCGCTCTGCTCGATCTTCGGACAGGGCGGCGCGCGGCTGATGGTGCTCGGCTCGATCGGCTCGTTCGTCGCGCTCGTCGCGCTGATCTATCGCCTCGGGCGACTCTGCTTCGGCCCGGCCGTCGGCGTCGTCGCCGCGCTGCTCGTGCTCAGCCGCTTCTTCCTCGAGAACCTCGCCGCGCAGGGCTACCTCGACATCTCCTACGTCGCGCTGATCGTCTGGGCGGTCGTGCTAGAGGTCGAACGGCCACGCCGCGGCTGGCCGGTGCTCGTCGTGCTCGCGCTGGCCGGGCTGCTGCGGCCGGATGCGTGGTTCCTCGTGGCCGCCTACTGGCTGTGGTGCGTCTGGCCGACGAAGGCCAACCGGATCTCCAACGCGCGGCGCCTGGCCTATGCGGCGATCGCCGCGATCGGACCGGTCCTGTGGGTGCTCGTCGATCTGATCGTCACCGGCAAGCCGTTCTACTCGCTGAACTCGACCGCAGGGCTTGCGCAGGAACTCGGCCGCACGCAGGGCATCGCCAGCGTGATCGGCTCGGTCTGGACGTTTCTCGTGCGGATCGACAAGCTGCCGGTCCTGCTCGGCGCGATCATCGGTGGCGCGCTGGCGATCTGGCTGACGCCGCGCCGCGTGCGCACGCCGCTGGTCGCGCTCGTGCTGCTGCTCGCCGTGTTCGTGCTCGAGGGCGCCGCCGGCGCGTCGGTGATCGACCGCTACCTGCTCGGCGCGGCCGTGATGATCGTGCTGTTCTGCGCCGTCGCGATCGGCGGCTGGGCGATGCTCGAGCCGGGCACGTGGTTGCGCCGCGTGTGGATGGCCGGCGCGGCGCTGCTCGTGATCTACGGCTTCACCTCGGCGGCGACGACGTTGAGCCTGTCGAGCTTGCGCAACACGTTGGCCTATCACGAGGACTTCCACAAGGGCCTCGCCGTCGCGCTGCGCGACCCGGCCGTGAAGCGCGAACTGAAGCGCTGCCCGCTGCTGACGCTGCCGAACAACAAGCTGATCCCCGATGCGCGCTGGATCCTCGACTCCTCCAACCAGCACGACATCGTCGCGCGCAGCCAGGCGCGCGCCGACGTCAGCAAAGGCGCGCACGCGCTCGAGAACCGGATCGAGCGCGGCAGCGTCGCCGTCTATCCGCTCGGCAGCGCCGTCTTCTACGAGGCGATCGTCGACGTCGGCGACGATCCGCGCGACCAGATCCCGCAGGACGGCTATCGCCGCATCTTCACGAGCCGCTACTACGCGGTCTATGGCAACTGCTGAGACGGCCGCCGACGGGCAGCGCCCGCCGGCGATCGGCGCCGCGGCGGCCGATCGGCTCCGCGGGCTGATCGAGCTGCCGCGCCGCTGGGCCTGGCCGGCGCTCGCGCTCGTGCTTGCAGGCGGCCTCGGCTTGCGCCTCTGGGGCGTCCGCCAGGGCCTGCCCTACGCCTACAACGCCGACGAGGCCGATCACTTCGTGCCGCACGCCGTGGCGATGTTCGGCCACGACTTGAACCCGCACTACTTCGCCAATCCGCCCGCGTTCACCTACGTCCTGCACTACCTGTTCGCGATCGCCTATGGCGGCACGCACGGCGTCAGCGAAGCGCTCGCGCACCATCCGAGCGACGTCTACACGCTCGCTCGCATTGCCTCGGCAGCGCTCGGCGTGCTCGCGCTGTGGCTGCTCTACGCGGCCGGCGCGCGGCTGTTCTCGCGCGCCGTCGGGCTGCTCGCGGCGGCGATCGAGGCGGTCGCGTTCCTGCCCGTCTTCTACGCGCATCTGGCGCTCAACGACGTGCCGACGCTGGCGCCGCTGACGCTCTCGCTGCTCGGCGCCACCGGCGTGCTGCGCAAGGGCCGGCTCCGCGATTACCTGCTCGCCGGCGTCGGCCTCGGCCTCGCCTGCGCGAGCAAGTACACGGCCGGCATCGTGATCGTGCCGTTGATCGCCGCGGCGATCGCGCGCCTGTTCGAGGACGGCGCGCGCGCCGAGCGGCGCAAGGCGGCTGTCCGGATCGCGCTCGGCCTCGTGCTCGCCGGCCTCGTCGCGTTCGCCGCGTTCTTCCTCGCCAACCCGTTCTCGCTGCTCGATTACAACAGGTTCCACGCCGAACTCGTGCATCAGTCGACGCTCTCAGCCGAAGCGCAGGGCAAGCTCGGCGCGCCGCGCAACGGCGGCGTCGCCTACTACCTGTGGTCGTTGACGTGGGGCCTCGGCTGGGCGCCGGCGATCGCCGCGCTCGGCGGCGCGCTGGCGATCTGGCGGCGCGACTGGCGGCTCGGGCTCGTGCTCGTGCCGACGTCGCTGCTGTTCCTCGCGTTCATGGGCACGCAAGGCCGCTACTTCGGACGCTGGCTGCTGCCGATCTTCCCGCTTCTGTGCCTGCTCGCGGCGTACTTCGTGATCGAGCTCGCCGGTGCACTTGCGCAGCTGCTGACAGCGTCACGGGAACGCAACCGCGGCGTCGGCCGCGAACGCTTGCCGAGTGAGCGCAGCGATCCGCCTGACAGCTCGCCGGCGACGCGGCGCCTGCGTGGGAGATCGGCGCTCGCGATCGCCTTCGCGCTGTTGCTGAGCGTCGTCGTGCTCGCGCAGGGCGCGGTCTACAGCGTTCACTCGGGCCGCGTGCTCTCGCGCGCCGACACGCGCAACCTGACGCGCTCGTGGATGCTCGCGAACGTGCCGGCCGGCACGAAAATCGTCGCCGAGCCGATCTCGCCGGACGTGTGGGCGCGCGAAGCGCCCGGCACGTTCCCACGCGCCGGCGAAAACCCGTACCGGTGGAGCAAGTATCCGGGACTGCTCTCGCGGATCTCGACGAGCGGCGCGCTGCTGTCACACGGCTTTCACGTCGTCGGCATCGAGAACTACGTGCGAACGCTCAGCCCGGTGCTGCTCGGCTACTACGAGCAGCACGGGTATTGCACGGTGCTGACCGGCTCGACCGAGTCCGGGCGCGTGTTCGCCGATCCGCGCGCGGTGCCGCTGGCCGTCGCCTACTACCGCGCGCTGGCAAGTCAGGGCGAAGTCGTCTTCCGCGCCTCGCCGTACGCGCGCGGCAAGGGCCCGGTCGCGTTCGGCTTCGACTGGAGCTTCGATTACTACCCGCTCGCCTATGAGCGTCCCGGCCCGTCGATCACGGTCTACCGGCTGCACGGCGGCCGGTGCGCGCGCTGAGCGAGGTTATCCTCAGTCCAGGATGGCGATCAAGACCGACACCGACAGGGCGCACCTGGCGCGCGCGATCGAGCTGGCGCGCAACGGCACCGGCGCGGTCAAGCCGAATCCGGTCGTCGGCGCCGTGATCGCGCGCGGCGAGCAGGTGCTCGGCGAGGGCTGGCACGAGGAGTTCGGCGCCGCGCACGCCGAGGTCAACGCGATCGAGGCATGCGGGCTGGAGGAGCTGGGCGAGGCGACGCTGTACGTCTCGCTCGAGCCGTGCTGCCACGAGGGCAAGACGCCTCCCTGCACCGACGCGATCCTGCAGTCGGGCATCCGCCGCATCGTCGTCGGCTCCGATGACCCGACGGAGAAGGCCGCCGGGCGCGGGCTTGGGATCCTGCGCGACGAAGGCATCGAGGTCGTGCTCGCCGACGGCGAGCTGGCGACGCGAGCGCGGCTGCTGAACCAGGCTTTTCGCAAGCACGCGCGCGTCGGTCGCCCGTGGGTGCTGTTCAAGTCGGCGATGACGCTCGACGGCAAGGTCGCGACGCGCACCGGCGACTCGCAGTGGATCAGCGGCGAGGACAGCCGCACGCTGGCGCACCACTGGCGCGCGTCCGTCGACGCCGTCGTCGTCGGCATCGGCACGGCACTGGCCGACGATCCGCAGCTGACCGCGCGCCCGGAGGGAGAGCTCGCGCAGCCGGCGCAGCAGCCGCGGCGCGTCGTCTTCGACACGCTCGGGCGGCTGCCGCCGTCATCGCGGCTGGTCTCGGCCGCCGCCGAGATCCCGTTGACGGTCGTCGTCTCGCGCGCCGCCGCGCGCTCGGACACGGACGCGCTGGAAGCGGCCGGCGCGCAGGTGCTCGTCGCGACCGGCCAAAACGAGCCGGCGCGCGTGCGCTCGGCGCTCGAGCAGCTCGGCTCGCTCGGCGTCTCCTCGGTCCTGCTCGAGGGCGGTCCGCACCTCGCCGGCGCATTTCTCGACGCCGGCGAGATCGATGAGCTGAGGCTGTTCCTGGCGCCGCTGCTGCTCGGCGGCAGCGCCGCACGCGATCCGCTCGAGGGGATGGGCGTCGAGCGGATCTCCGAGGCGATGCGCGCGTTGACGTTCGACTGCGAGCGCGTCGGCGACGACCTGCTGATCTCGGCGCGGCTGCGCGAGTGGTGAGCGCCTCGATGCCGCCGATCGAGAGCGATCGCTGATGTTCACCGGTCTCGTCGCCGACCTCGGCACGGTGCGCTCGTTGCAGCGCGACGCTGACGGCGCGCGCCTGCGGATCGACACGTCGCTCGCCGCCGAGATCGGCGAGGGAGACTCGATTTCGGTCAACGGCGTCTGCCTGACCGCGTCGGCCGTGCACGGAGACGGCTTCGAGGCCGAAGCGATCGAGGAGACGCTGCGCCGCTCCTCGCTCGATCGCCTGCGCGAGGGCTCGTCGGTCAACCTCGAGCTGGCGCTGCGCGCAAGCGACCGCCTCGGCGGACACATCGTTCAGGGCCACGTCGACGGCATCGGCACGGTTCTCGACATTCGCGAGGACGGTTTCTCGCGCGTGCTCGAGATCGCCGTCGAGCCGGAGCTCGCGCGCTATCTCGTCGAGAAGGGCTCGGTCGCGCTCGACGGCGTCAGCCTGACGATCAGCTCGATCGACGAGCGCAGCTTCGCCGTCTCGCTGATTCCGGAGACGTTGCGCCGCACGAGCCTCGGCGCGGCCGAGCCGGGGACCGTCGTGAACTTGGAGGTCGACGTGCTTGCCAAGCACGTCGAGCGGCTGCTGGGGTCTCGATTGGGGCAACCCGCGACTGAAGGAGTCCGATGAGCACCCGTACGACGACGCCGTTCGCAACTATCGAGGAGGCGATCGAAGAGATCCGCCAAGGCAAGATGGTCGTCGTCTGCGACGACGAAGATCGCGAGAACGAGGGCGACCTCGTGATGGCCGCGCAGTTCGTCACGCCCGAGGCGATCAACTTCATGGCGAAGGAGGCGCGCGGCTGGATCTGCTTGGCGCTGACGCCCGAGCGCTGCGACGAGCTCGGCCTCGAGCTGATGACGGCGAAGAACGAGTCGGCGCTGCAGACGCCGTTCACGATCACGATCGAGGCGCGCGATGGCGTCACGACCGGCGTCTCCGCGCACGACCGCGCGCACACGATGCAGGTTGCCGTCGACCCGAAGACGCGGCCCGAGGATCTCGCCCAGCCGGGCCACGTCAACCCGCTGAAGGCGAAGCCCGGCGGCGTGCTCGAGCGCACCGGCCACACCGAGGCGAGCGTCGACCTCGCGCGCCTGGCCGGGCTGATCCCGGCGGGTGTGATCTGCGAGGTGATGAACGAGGACGGCTCGATGGCGCGCGTGCCCGATCTCGCCGAATACTGCGAGCGCCACGAGCTGAAGATGGTCACGATCGCCGACCTGATCGCATACCGGCGGCGCAACGACCGCCTGATCGAGCGCATCGTCTCGACGCGGCTGCCGACGACGTTCGGCGACTTCGAGGCCGTCGGCTACCGCTCGCTGGTCGACGACAAGCACCACGTCGCGCTCGTCAAGGGCGACGTCGCCGGCAAGGCTGACGTGCTCGTGCGCGTGCACTCCGAGTGCCTCACCGGCGACGTCTTCCACTCGCTGCGCTGCGACTGCGGCGAGCAGCTCGAGTCGGCGCTGGCGATGATCGATCGCGAGGGCGAGGGCGTGCTGCTGTATCTCGCGCAGGAGGGTCGCGGCATCGGCCTGCTGAACAAGCTCAAGGCCTACCGGCTGCAGGAGGACGGGCTCGACACGGTCGAGGCGAACGAGCGTCTCGGCCTGCCGGCCGACCTGCGCGACTACGGCATCGGCGCGCAGATCCTCGCCGACCTCGGGCTCAGCTCGATCCGCATCCTCACGAACAACCCGAAGAAGATCCGCGGCCTGGAGGGCTACGGCCTGTCGGTGACCTCGCAGATCCCGATCGAGCACGCGCCGAACGCGCACAACGAGTCCTACCTGCGCACGAAGGCGCAACGGATGGGCCACACGCTGCACCACCAGGGGCTGAACCTCGACGAGGAGCTGCTGCACGCAGAGCGCACCCATTCGGGCACAAGCATCCATTCGGGCACAAGCACCCATTCGGGCACAAGCGAGCAGGATCGCGCCGTCGCGGACGAATCGGCGCGCGAGGACGGTCGCGACGAGGAGCGTCCGGCGCAGTGAGCGACTACGCGATCGTCGTCGCGCGCTTCTACGAGGATCTCGCCGAGCGGCTGATCGACGGCGCGACGACGGCCTTCGCAGAGGACGGCGAGCACGTCGTCGAGGTGTTCGACGTGCCCGGCGCCTTCGAGCTGCCGATCGCCGCCAGCTACGCCGCGCAGTCGGGGCGCTTCGCCGGCGTCGCCTGCCTCGGCGCGGTCATCCGCGGCGAGACCGACCACTACGACTTCGTCTGCGCCGAGGCTGCGCGCGGCGTGATGGACGTGCAGCTGCAGACCGGCGTGCCGTGCGCCTTCGGCGTGCTGACGTGCGCGACGATGGAGCAGGCGCTCGCGCGCTCTGGCGGCGGCAAGCGCGATCAGGGCGCGCACGCCGCGCAGGCCGTGATCCAGATGGCCGCGCTGAAGCGTGAGCTGGCTGCGCCCTGAGCGTGCGCGTCGCGAGCGATCCTGGACCCCGTGAGGGGTCCGATCGAAAAACCATCTAGACTTCGCGCGATGGCAAAGGTGTGTCATAGCTGCGGCAAGGGGCCTGCATTCGGTCAGAGCCGCAGTCACTCGATGGTCGCGACCAAGCGACGCTTCGACCCGAACCTGCAGAAGGTCAGAATCCTCGTCGGCAAGGCGCCGCGTCGCGTGTACGTCTGCACGCGCTGCCTCAAAGCCGGCAAGGTCACCAAGGCCGCTTAGGCCGACCGATCGTCCACGCGCGCCGCGTGCGGGCGGCAAGCCACCCGCTCCAAGTGATAGACGTGTCTGCGTGACGGATACGAATCTGGTTCGTTTTCGCGCGGCCGTTGCCGGCGCGCTGGCGCACCTGGAATCTCGTCGACAGGAGGTCAACGACCTCAATGTGTTCCCTGTCGCCGATGGCGACACGGGCGACAACATGGCGCTGACGCTGCGCGCCGTGCTCGAGGAGCTCGACCGCCTGCAGGGCTCTGATGCCGGCCGCACGATCGACGAGATCGGGCGCGAGGAGATCGTCCAGTCGGTCGCGCGCGCAGCGCTGCTCGGCGCGCGCGGCAACTCCGGCGTGATCCTCTCGCAGCTGATTCGCGGCGCCGCCGAGGAGCTCGTCTCGCGGCCCGGCCAGCTGATCGACGCGACCTTGATCGGCGCCGCGCTCGCCAACGCCGCCGACCGCGCTTACTCCTCCGTGCGCAACCCAGCCGAGGGCACGATGCTGACGGTCGCGCGCGAGATGGCCCACCAGATCGCGACCGACGTCGCGCACAGCGCCGAGAATCCGCGCCTGGAGCCGGCGACCGAGCAGGGCGTGCAGAACGAATCGATCGCCGCTGCCTTGGAGCGCGCCGTGATCGCTGGGCAGGAGTCGGTCAAGCGCGGGCCCGAACTGCTCGCCGCGTTGCGCGACGCCGGCGTCGTCGACGCCGGCGGCTACGCGCTGACGATCCTGTTCGCCGGCGTCGTCGCCGTGCTGCGCGGCGACGAGCCGCCCGAGCTCGACCATTATGCGCCGGCGCGCATCACGCATCCGCAGCACAGCTCCGGCACGTATCGCTTCTGCACGAACTTCGCCGTCACCGGCTCCGGACTCAGCCCCGGACGCTTCATCGAGCCGCTCGAGCGACTCGGCGACTCGGTGCTCGTCGTCGGCGACTCGCGCACGCTGAAGGTGCACCTGCACACCGACGACCCCGAGCTGGCGACGGCCGTCTTCGGCGGCGCCGGCGAGGTCTCGCGCCTCGACGTCGCCGACATGCGGCTTCAAGTCGAGGAGCGCGATGCGCGCCTGGCTCAGGACGAGGACGTCGTCGCCGTCGAGCTGGCCGTGCACGCCAACGGCGCGAACGGCGCCGCCAGCACGCCGGCGCGGCTCAGCGGCAACGGCAACGGAGCGCACGCCCCCGCGCAGGTCGAGCCGAGCGTGGTGCGCTGCGGCGCCGTCGCGGTCGTCAGCGGCGCCGGTCTGGCGACGCTGTTCGCCGAGCTCGGCGTGCAGACGCTGGACGGCGGGCCGACGCTGAACCCGTCCACCTACGACCTGCTCGCCGCGATTCACGAGGTTCCAGCCGAGGAGGTCGTCGTGCTGCCGAACAGCGCCAACGTGATCATGGCCGCCGAACACGCCGCGAAGCTGTCGGAGAAGCAGGTCAAGGTCGCGAAGACGACCAGCCAGCAGGCCGGCCTCGCGGCGGCCGTAGTGCTTGCGCCCGAGCGCTCGGTCGAGCAGAACGCGCAGGCCATTGCCGAGGCGCTCGCGCGCGTGCGCACCGGCGCCGTCGCGCCGGCGGCGCGCGACGACGCGCAAGGGCGCTTCTCGCGCGGCGACGCCGTCGGCTTCGTCGGAGATGAGGTGCTCGCCTGGGGCGATCCGCGCGAGACGCTGCGCGCGATCCTGCAGCAGCTCGCCGAAGGCGACGGCGACGGCTCGCGGCCGGAGCTGATCAGCGTGCTCGCAGGCGAGGGCGCGCCGCTCGGCCTCGGCGAGATCGAGCGGATCGCCGGCGACGGCATCGAGCTCGAACTTCGCGACGGCGGGCAGCCGGCCTACTGGTGGCTGCTCGCCGCGGAGTAGCGCCGCTTACGACCGCCCTCGCGATCATCATCAGCGCGGCATGGCCGCGACGAGCATCGAGACGCCGGCTCGCGTGAGCGCCGCCGAGACGGACCCGCCGGGGTTTGCGACGGATCTGCGCGCGTTTGCCGGCGAGCGCGCGCTGAGCCGCGCCGAGCTGCTCGCCGCGCCGCTGCGCTGGCCGCGCCCGCAGCGCCTGAGCGAGCCGCTGCAACTGCCCGCCGGCAAGCTCGCCGACGGAATGGCTGCGCTCGGCTTGAGCACCGTCGGCGAGCTGCTCGAGCACCTGCCGCGCGACAGTCGCGAGTCGCGCACCGTCGCCGGGCTGCGCTCCGGCGAGCAGGCGACCGTCGCCGTGCAGGTGCGCTCGATCACCTCGCGCGCCGTGCGCCGCCGCGGGATGCGCCCGCTCGTCGAGGCCGTCGTGCGCGACGCCAGCGGCAGCATGCGCGCGACGTTCTTCAACCAGCCGTGGCTCGTGCAGCGCTATCCGCCGGGCACGAGCCTCGTGCTGCACGGCAGCGCCGACGCGCGCGGCGGCTTTCGCGTCTCCCATCACGCGATCGTCGCGCAGCTCGCGCTGGCGCAGGACGACACGCACGAGCAGCCCACGCAGCAGGAGCGCACGGGCGTCGCCGGGAAGGCGGCGCGCGCCGAGCCCGACGCGGCCGCCGAGCCGCCGGCCGGCGCCGTTGCGCACTACCCGGCCAGCGAGGGCGTCAGCTCGACGCAGATCATGACGCTCGTGCACGGGCTCAGAGATCGCCTCGCCGACATCGTCGAGCCGCTTCCCGCGAGCACGCGAGCCGGCGCGCGCGTGCCCGACCGCGCGAGCGCGCTCGCCGCGATGCATTTCCCGCGTGAGCGCGCTGACACCGAGCACGGCCGCATGCGCCTGGCGTTCGACGAGCTGCTGCTGACGCAGATCGTGTTCCTGCGCCGGCGCGCGCGCAGGCGCTCCGAGCACGACGCGCACCCGCTGAGCGAGCCGCCGGCGCTGACCGCGCGCTGGCTCGCCGCAGGCCTGCCGTTCGCGCCGACCGGCGACCAGCGCCGCGCGATCGAGGAGATCGGCGCCGACATCGCCGACGCGCACGCGATGCAGCGGCTGCTGATGGGCGAGGTCGGCAGCGGCAAGACCGTCGTCGCGCTCTACGCGATGCTGCGCGCCGTCGAGCATGGTCGCCAGGCGGCGCTGATGGCGCCAACTGAGACGCTCGCCGAACAGCACTTCGCGACGCTGCAGCGCCTGCTCGGCGCCGAGCAGGTCTCATGCGCGCTGCTGACCGGCTCGACGACCGCCGCGCGCCGCCGCGACATCCTCGGCAAGCTCTCCAGCGGCGAGCTCTCGCTGATCGTCGGCACGCACGCGCTGATCGAGCCCGACGTCGTCTTTCGCTCGCTCGCGCTCGCCGTCGTCGACGAGCAGCACCGCTTCGGCGTGCGCCAGCGCTCGGCGCTGCAGGGCAAGGGCGCGCCGCACATGCTGCACATGACAGCGACGCCGATCCCGCGCACGCTCGCGCTCGCCGGCTACGGCGATCTCGACACGAGCACGCTGCGCGAGCTGCCGGCCGGGCGCCAGCCGATCGACACGCGCGTCGTCGCCGGCGAGCGCGGCCGCGCTCGCGCCTACGAGGAGCTGCGCGAGCACTTGCGAGCGGGGCGCCAGGCGTTCGTCGTCTGTCCGCTGATCGAGCAGGATGCAGCCGAGGCGGGCGTCGCCGCGCCGGCGCAGGCGCCGGGCGGCCTCGGCGAGCTCCGCGCGGCCACGGCCGAGCTAGAGCGCCTGCGCAAGGGTGAGCTCGAGGGCTACGAGCTGGTCCTGCTGCACGGCGGCATGCGACCTCGCGAGAAGCAACAGGCGATGAGCGCGTTCGCCTCCGGGGAAGCGGAC
>DATBBG010000035.1:0-1504 GCA_036271095.1 Solirubrobacteraceae bacterium | reverse complement strand
GCCGCGCCAACCCGCCCCCCGCACAACCACGGCCTTCTGTGGCTCGGCGTTTCGCGCTAGTCGCGAGAGATGACTTCGGTTTCCGCGCCGAAGCCATCGTGCTGGAGCTCGGCGCGCGAGAGCGTGACGGGCGCCGTGGAGACAAAACGAGCGACGGCGTAGCTTTCGTGCCGCGTGACCGACGCGAGCCGGTATCCGGCCGGGGGCGTGGTCGGCACGACCGGCGCGAGCGGCGAGCGGCCGCTGCGCTTCGCCCGCAGCGCGACAAACTCGAGTTCGCTGGTCGAGACGCTCGATGCCCGGTCGATGCGCAGCGACGGCAGGTAGATGCTCATCGGCAGCAGCCCTTGGTCGGGAGCGACGACGATCGCCTGAGGCCCTGCCGAGCGCACGACGCCGGCGACGCCGCGCCAATCGTCGCGCTGATAGGCAGGAATCACATTGACAGCGACGACGAGCGCTGCGAACAGCGCGCAGATCGCCGCTCCCAGCACATTCGCACCGCGCGAGCGGGCAGCCGTTCCGAGTCCGAGCGCGATCAGGAGCGCGAAGGCCGTCCAGGCGGCGATCACGTTGCGCCCGTCGAAGACGTCGACGACTTTGCTCAGCGAGATCACTGCGGGCAGACCGACGGCGGCGACGGCGACGATCAGCACGTCGACACCGGCCGAGCGCTCGCGCTGATCGGCGTGACGGGCCAGGCGCAGGATCGCGGCGAGCGAGAGCAGTCCGCAGACCACGGCCGCGACGACGGTCAACGGTGCGCCGAGCCCGATCAGGAACTGCTTGACAGCCTCCGCGACGCGTGAGGGCAGCGACGATTCTTCGATCCAGCTGGCCTTGCCGGAGGACTGCTGGTCGAGCGCCAGCGGCAGCAGCGCCGCGCCGACGACGACGACGAGCCCGACCGGTCCGAGCAGGCGCCGCGTGCCGAGCCTGCGCCAGAGCAGCAACAGCTCGGGCAGGAACATGAACACGGCGAAGTAGTGCGTCAGCAGCGCGAGCGCCGAGAACGCGGCCCACGACCACAGCGAGCGCGTCGTCGGCTCCCGCATCGCCTGCAGCCAGAACATCAGCGCGACGGCGCTGAAGAGCACGAGCAGGCCGTAGGCGCGCGCCTCCTGCGAGTAGTAGTACATCGCCGGATTGACCGTCGCCAGCGCCGCCGCCCAGAGACCGACACGAGCCGAGATCTGGCGCCCGGCGCCGTACATCGCCGGCACGGTCAGCGTCCCAATCAGCGCCGACATCGAGCGAAAGCCGATCACGCCGGTCCCGAAGACCTTCGTCCAGAACCACGCCAGGACGTAGTAGAGCGGCGGCGAGGACTCGCTTTCTGAGAGGTGCGAGAGCAGGCCGCCGAGCCCCCGTTTGACGAGCACGATCGTGGCGGACTCGTCCAGCCACACGCTCTGTACGTCGAGCGTCGCGAAGCGCAACGCGGCGGCGAGCACCGTCAGTGCGATCACGACCTTCACGGGATCGCGCGCCAGGATGCCGCCTG
>DATBBG010000034.1:0-44382 GCA_036271095.1 Solirubrobacteraceae bacterium | reverse complement strand
TCGTGCTGCTCTGCCCGCGCGTGCTGATGCTGATCGAGGGCCGCACCGGCGATGAGCTGCGAGCGCCGTTCGACGCCGACGCGATCGTCTCGGCCTCCTACGATCGCGGGCACGAAGCCGCGGTCGCGGCCGCCTGAGGCGGGGCGTCGGGCGGGGCTCAGCGGCCGCTGCGTCGTCCCTTGCGTTTCCGCTAGTCCGTCCGTCGAACGGTGGAAAACGGGCGTCGCGGCGCTCACAATCGGATCGAGATGTTCGTGCGCGAGGAGAGCGGGAACGTGGCATGCTCGCGCCTCGGCGCTGGCGAAGGCGTGACGGCGTGAAGCTGGCGACGCTGCGCGCCGGCGGCCGCGACGGGACGCTCGTCGTCGTCTCTGCTGACGCGAGCCGCTATGCGCTCGCTCCAGCGCCGGTGACGACGCTGCAACGGGCGCTCGAGTCGTGGAGCGAGCACGAGCCGACCTTGCGCGAGCTCGATCGCTCGCTGGCAGATGACCCGCAGAGCGGCGAGTCGCTCGCCGAGGAGATGCTGCACTCGCCGCTGCCGCGTGCCTACCAATGGGCCGAGGCGAGCTCCTACCTGAGCCACATGGAGCGGATTCGCCGCGCCCGCGGGATGGAGCTTCCTCCCGACCACGAGCGCAGCGTGCCGGCCTATCAGGGCGGCGCCGACCTCAACCTCCCGCCTCACGGCGAGGTGCCGCTGGCCGATCAGTCCTGGGGCCTGGACATCGAGGGCACGCTCGCCGTGATCACAGACGACGTTCCCGCGCGACAGACCGCCGAGAGCGCGGTCGAGCACATCCGCCTGATCGCGCTGGCGAACGACTACACCTTTCGGCACCTGCTGCCGGCCGAGTACGCACGCGGGCTGGGCATGTACCAGGCCAAGCCGGCGCGGCCGTATGCGCCGTTCGCGGTGACGCCCGACGAGCTCGGCGAGGCCTGGGACGGCAGGACGCTCAGCGTGCGCGTGCGCTGCCACGTCAACGGCGAGCCGCTCGGCTCACCCGACGCCGGCAGCGACTGCGCGTTCGGCTTCGGCGAGATCATCGCCCACCTGACGCTGACGCGTGGGCTCGGCGCGGGAACGATCGTCGGCTCGGGCACGGTCTCCAACCGCGACCCGGCGGCGGGCCACGCCTGCCTGGCCGAGCGCCGCGCCGTCGAGATCGCCGAGAACGGCAGCAGCGACACGGACTTCCTCAAGGTCGGCGACAGCGTGCGCGTCGAGGCATTCGACGAGAACGAGCGATCGGTATTCGGCTCGATCGAGCACGTCGTCTCCGCCGGAAACTGAAACCAACAAGCGAAGCGAGGTTGCGATGAGTGATGTGAAGACGAGCAGCGAGTGGATCTCCGACTGGCCTGCGGGCAAGCCGATCTACGTCGACTACGTCGACGTGCCGGCCGCCGGCGGCGACTGGAAAAAGGGCCTGCGCCCGCACCTCGAGTACCGCGACCTCGGCCTCTCCGAGGCGACCGGCGGCAAGCTCGCGGCGCAGCACATCCGCACCGTCGGCAAGGCCGGCGAGATGAAGAACGGCTGGCACTGCCACGACCTCGACTTCCAGTTCTTCTACGTGCTCAACGGCTGGATGAAACTGCGCAACCAGGACGACGAAGAGGTCACGTTCAGGGCCGGCAGCACCGGCTATCAGCCGCCGTTCTACTGGCACGACGAGTACGAGTTCTCCGAGGACTACGAGCTGATCGAGATCACGGCGCCGTCGAAGGTCGGCACGATTCAGGGGCGCGAGACGCCGCTGCCGCCGCGTGCGGCAGCGCTCGACCCCAACCGCAAGCCGGTTTACACGCACGACAGCGACGACGCCTACGTGCTCGGCGCCGGCCCGCGCAAGTTCTTCGAGTACCGCGACTTCGGCACCGACGAGCCGACCGACGGGCGCATCCACATCCACGCGATCCGCGCGACCGGCGAGCCGGGCGAGGGCACCGGCTGGCACTACCACTCGATGGCGCAGTGGTTCTTCATCCTCGGCGGCAGCGCCGGCATTCGCCACATGGACAAGCAGCGCCGCACGCTGGAACCGGGCGACGGGATGGGCTACGGCTACGGCACCGAGAACATCCACAACGTCGCGCCGTACTCCGGGGACTACCACCTGATCGAGCTGTGCACGCCGGCCGAGTACGAGACGATCCCGACCGATGCGCCGGCCGGCGCGGACGACTGAACGGTGACGATGCTCGACGAGAAGGTCTGCGTCGTTACCGGATCGGCGCGCGGGATCGGCCGCGCGACCGCGTTGGAGATGGCACGTCGGGGGGCGAAGGTCGTCGTCTCCGACGTGTCGTCGGAGGGCGGTCCCGAGACGGTCGCCGAGATCGAAGCCGATGGTGGCGAGGCGACGTTCATCAAATGCGACCTGACCGATGCCGATCAGGTTCGCGCGTTGATGAGCGGCGCCGCCGAGCGCTTCGGCGGGATCGACGTGCTGCACAACAACGCTGGCATCCACGAGGCGGAGCTGCACGGCACGAACACGATCGACACGCTTCCGGACGATGTCTGGGAGAAGGTCTTCGACGTCAACGTGCGCGGCGTGTGGTGGGCGATCAAGGCGGCCGTGCCGTACCTTGCGAAGTCTCGGCGCAACCCGTCGATCATCAACGCCGCCTCGACCGGCGCGCTGCTCGGCTTTCCCAACGCGGCGGCCTACTGCGCCTCGAAGGCAGCCGTCGCGAACCTGACGCGGGCGGCCGCCGTCGACCTGTTCGACCGCGGCATTCGCTGTAACTGCTACTGCCCAGGCACGACCAAGACGCCGATGATCGAACGCTTCATCGAGGCGGGCGCAGGCGATCCGGGCGTGATGAGCGGCCTCGTCGCGGCGCAGCTGCACGACGAGATCGGCCAGCCGGAGGAGATCGCCAAGCTCGTCTGCTACCTCGCCTCCGACGACGCGACGTTCGTCAACGGCGCCGTCTGGGTGATCGACGGAGGCAAGCTCGCCTGGCGCGGTACGCGGTCGTCGTGAGCACGTTGCAGGCACGCGACGCCGCATGCATCGTCGGCGTCGGCATGACCGAGATCTCGCGCGCGTCGGGCAAGACGACGCTCGAGATGGCCGTCGATGCCGCGCGGATCGCGCTCGACGACGCCGGCCTGTCGCCGTCGGCGCTCGACGGCGTCGCGACGTTCGCGCTGCGCGACTCGATCCCGGCGCTCGACGTCGCCGCGCAGCTCGGGCTACCGGTCGTGCGCTGGTACTCCGAGCAGGAGATGGGCGGCCCCGGCGGAACCTTCGCCGTGTCGGAGGCGGCGACTGCGATCGCCGCCGGGCTCGCCGACACGGTGCTCGTGTTCCGCTCGCTCAACGGACGCTCGGGTGAGCGCATGGGTCGCTTCGGCGCCGAAGCCGGCGCTCAGGGGTTTCGCCAGTGGACGCTACCGTACGGCTTCACCGGCCCGCCGCAGTACTACGCGATGTGGGCGCAGCGGCACATGGCTTGCTACGGCACGACGAGCGAGCAGCTGGGAGCGGTCGCGGTGACGATGCGCGAGCACGCGCAGCTGAACCCGCATGCGTTCTTCCATGGTCAGCCGATCACACTCGAGGACCACCAGCGCTCGCGGATGATCTCGCGGCCGTTCCGGCTGCTCGACTGCTGCCTGGAGACGGACGCCGCGGCGGCGGTGATCGTCACGCGCGCGGAGCTCGCGGCCGACTTGCCGCATTCGCCGGTCTACGTCGCCGGCTTCGCCAACGGCGCCGGCCCGGCGCCGGCGCAGCCGGGCTTCGACTGGCCCGATCAGACGAAGATGTACACGGCCTATCTCGCCGACGACGCCTTCGCGATGGCCGGCGTCGAGCGGGACGACGTCGACGTCGCATTGATCTACGACGCCTTCACATTCGCCGTGATCGCACAGCTCGAGGATCTCGGCTTCGTCGCCAAGGGCGACGGCGGCCCGTACGTGCAGGAGGGCAACATCCGTCTCGGCGGCGCGCTGCCGGTCAACCCGAACGGCGGCCTGCTGTCCGAGGGCTACGTGCACGGGCTCAACAACCTGATCGAGGGCGTGCGCCAGCTGCGCGGCGAGGCCGACGCGCGTCAGGTGCCCGATGCCGAGGTCGCGCTCGTGACGGCCAGCGAGGGTGCTCGCGGCGGGGTGATGCTGCTCCATGGCTGAGCTCTCGCCGATCCTCCCTGCCGCGCTCGGCGGCGCAGCGGCCACCCGGCTCGCGCCGACGCCCGACTCGTGGACAGAGCCGTTCTGGCAGGCCGCGCGCGAGCGCCGGCTCGCGATCCAGTGCTGTCAGGAGTGCGACTCGCTGCAGCATCCTCCGGGCTTGATGTGTCGCCACTGCGGCGCGTCGCAGCTCGGCTATCGCGACGTCTCCGGGCGCGGAGAGCTGTACTCGTTCACGGTCAGCGAGCAGTCGTTCGTGCCCGGCTTCGAGGACGCACTGCCGCTGGCGATCGGGCTCGTCGAGCTCGTCGAGCAGGAGGGCGTGCGACTGCTGAGCAACCTGCTCGTCGACGATCCTGACCGCCTACGCGTCGGGATCGCGCTGCGTGTCTGCTTCGAGCCGATCGCAGACGGCTACGTGCTGCCGCAGTTCGAGCCGTCGGAGGGCGACGAGTCGCCCGCTCGCGTCTCGGCGCCGGAGCCGAACGGATGAGTCCCGTCGGCGTCAGCGTCGCCGAAGCCGAGCGCCTGCGCGAGCTGCGCGGCCGGACCCTCTGGCAGCTCCTCTCGCAGACGACCGAGCGCGACCCCGAGCACGAGGCGATCGTCGCCTGGGACGACGATCGCGAGGAGTCGCGCGTGACCTACGGTGAGGTGCTCGAGCGCGCTCGAGCGCTGTCCGCTGGGCTGGTCGCGGCAGGCGTTCGCGCCGGCGATCGCGTGGCGGTGCAGATGACCAACAGGCCGGAGTTCATCTTCTCCTACTTCGCGATCGCGCGAATCGGAGCGGTCGCGGTGCCGATCAACACGCGCTTCGCCGCCGGCGAAGTCGCCTACGTGCTGCGCGATTCGCGAGCGCGCTACCTGATCACGCTCGACCGCTTCCGCTCGGTCGACTTCCACGGCATGCTTGACACGATCGTGTCGAGCTGGCGCAGCTCGCAAGCCGGCGCGCTGCACGATTCAGGCGCGCCGGAGCTGCGCACGATCGTCTCGCTGATGCGCGACGGCGCCGGAGCCGAGCTTCCCGCCGCGGCGCTCGACCTGCGCGCGCTGATCGGCGAGGATGCGGGCGAGGAGGCGATCGCGCTTGCGACGCGGGTGGAGCACGAGGTCCGTCCCGATGACCTCGCGATGATCAAGTACACCTCGGGCAGCACCGGCTTCCCGAAGGGGGCGATGCTCGAGCACGGCGGCCTGATCGCCGACGGGCTGCTGCACACCGAGCGCCTGGAGCTCGACTCCAGCGACCGTTGGTTCGGCAACCCGCCGCTGTTCCACGTCGCCGGCAGCATCTGGGGTCTGATGTCATGCGTGACGCGCGGCGCGACGTTCGTGTTCGGCGAGACGTTCGACCCCGACGTGACGCTCGAGATGGTGCAGCGCGAGCGCTGCACGGTGATCTTCGGAGTGCCGACGGTGCTGCGCGACATCATCTCGCACGCGCGCCAGCGCGACACCGACCTGAGCTCGGTGCGGCTGATGGGCGGTGGACTGGACCCGAGCCTCGCCGCGGCGATGCGCGAAGTGATCCCGAGCCTGACGACGACGATCAACGGGTTCGGGCTGACCGAGGCGTACGGCACGTCGGCTTGCCCCGGCCCGCAGGATCCGCCGGAGCTGCAGGCGACGACGTGCGGCCGGCTCTATCCGGGGATCGAACATCGCGTCGTCGACCATGCCAGCGGCAACGAGGTGGCGCCCGGAGTGACCGGCGAGCTGTGGCTGCGCGGGCTCGTCACGAGCGGCTACTGGGACGATCCGGAGAACACGGCAGCGGTGCTCGACGAGGACGGCTGGCTGCACACCGGCGATCTCGTCTCGGTCGACGAGCGGCGCTATCTCGTCTACCGCGGACGGATCAAGACGATGCTGAAGATCGGTGGCGAGAACGTCGCCGTCGAGGAGGTCGAGCGCGTGATCCTCGAGCACCCGAAGGTGCAGGACGGCGTCGTCGTCGGCGTGCCCGACGAGCGCCGCGACGAGGTCGCCTACGCGTACGTCCTGCCCGAGCCCGACGCGATCGTCGAGGAGCAGGAGCTCGTCGCGTGGTGCTCGGAGCGCCTGGCACGCTTCAAGGTGCCTGAGCGCTTCGTCGTCGTCGCGGAGATGCCACGGATCGGCAGCGGCAAGATCGATCGCGTGGCGGTCGCACGGGTCGCGACGGCGGGATCGGCCGGATGACTCGGATGCGCTCCAAATGGTTTGTAGATCAGCCGTTTGGTGACGGAACGTTCATTAGATTTCATTTGTCTAGTGGTCACTGGACAAAGGGCCTAACGGCGTAGTAGGGTTATGTGTATGGCTGTTCATTCACCTATGGGGAAGGTCGAGATGGTCGCCTCGCGACCGATCGAAGCGCAGACGAACGGAAGCCATCCGGGAGGGGTTGATCCGGATGACGACGGCCGCACGATCAGCGTCCTCGTGGTGCACGATCACGACGTTGTCCGTCTGGGCTTCCGCCTGCTCCTGGGGCGCCTGCCATGGGTGGTGCGCTGCCTGGCGGCGAGCAACGCCGAGGAGGCGATGACGCTGTGGAATCGCTACGAGCCGCATGTGGCCGTCGTCGATCTGCTGGTCGGCATGCGTGCGGGCAGCGATCTGTGCGTAGCGCTGCGGCGGGCGCGTCCGCACGGACGCGTGCTGCTGATGTCCTCGTCCGATCGGATGACGCGCGGCGCGGCGGTCGCCGTCGGCGCGTGCGGGTTCATCCCGACCGGTGCGCCGGCGGCCGCGATCGCGAAGGCTGTGCGTCTCGCCGGAATGGGCCGGATCGTCTCGCAGCCGCCACCGGCGCAGCGAGCGCTGCTCTCCGAGCGCCAGCGCGACGTCCTGCAGCTGATCGCGGCCGGCCGCACGAACCAGCAGATCGGCTCGAAGCTGGGGCTGTCGGCGAACACGGTCAAGGGTCACACCTGCGCGCTGTATCGCCGGCTGGAGGTGCGCAACCGAGCGGAGGCGGTGCGACGGGGTCAGCAGGTCGGGCTGCTCACGTAGCCGCCGAAAGTCGAGTCGGGCGCGGATCGCCGACTCTCGCACGCTCCGACGGCGCGAGCGTGCGAGCCGGCGAGGGCGCGCTCGGGAACTACTGTTGTTTGCGGGCTAAGCGGAGGAAAGGGACATGGCACGGTACGTAGTCGGAAAGGTCGACGACATCGCCGACGGCGATCACATCGTCGTGGAGATCAACGGCAAATCGGTCGGCATCTTCCACCTCGAGGGAGAGTTCTACGGCCTGCTCAACTACTGCCCGCATCGCGGCGGGCCGATGTGCTCCGGACAGGTCGTCAGCTGGCTCGACTCCGACCGACCCGGCGACCTGCGCCTGGACAGCTCGCGCAAGCTGCTCGAGTGCCCGTGGCACGGTTGGGAGTTCGACATCAAGACCGGTCAGTCGTACTTCGACCCGCGCAGAACCCGCATCCGTCCGTTCCCGGTCGCAGTCGAGGCCGGCGAGGAGGTCGCCGAGGCGCTCGCCGCGGGCGAGGACTCGGACACGCATCTGGTGCCCGGCCCGTACACGGCCGAGACGATCCCGGTCTCCGTCGAGGACGACTACGTCGTAGTGATGATGCGATGAAGCGAGCTTCGATCAGCTCGATCGCGCCCGCCGCCTCCCGCGAGCGCGAGCTGCGCCGCTTGCGATGAGCACGCGCTCGGCGCTTGTCGGCGGTCCGTCCGCGCCAGCGGCCGCGGACGCGCGACGGCCGGTCTCGCTCGCGCTCGGCGCGCGCGCCGGAATCGAGCCGCGTCTGCTGATCGACGCGAGCGAGGGACGCGAGGACTACGACGCCTATCGTGCTCGCGGCGGCTACGCCGAGCGGGGCGCCGTCGGCGAGGCGCTGATCGAGGCGCTCGAGTGGGCCGGCCTGCGCGGTCGCGGCGGCGCCGCGTTTCCGGCGGCGACGAAGCTGCGCTCAGTCGCCGATCGCGACGGTCCGCGCTTCGTCGTGGCCAACGGCGAGGAGGGCGAGCCGGCCTCGCTGAAGGACCGCTGGCTGCTGCGCAACCGCCCGCATCTGGTGCTCGACGGCCTGTTGCGCGCTTCGGCTGCCGTCGACGCGCAGACCGCCTACGTCTTCGTCTCAGACCCCGGCGCCGCCGCGAGCGTCGAGCGCGCGTTCGAGGAACTGGACGGTCATGCGCCGATCGCGCTGCAACTCGTCACGACCGAGCCGCGCTACGTCGCCGGCGAGGAGACGGCCGCGGTACGCGCGATCAACGGCGGCCCGGCGCTGCCGCTCGACAAGCCGCCGCGCCCGTTCGAGTCGGGCGTCCAGGAGCGCCCGACGCTCGTCGCGAACGTCGAGACGCTCGCGAACGTGCCGACGATCGCCGTTGACGGCGCCGAGCGCTATCGCGAGCTCGGCACCGAGCGCTCGCCGGGCACGTTCCTGCTGACCGTCTCCGGCGCGTGCGCGCGTCCAGGTCTGTACGAGGTGCCGCTCGGCGAGCCGCTGGGAGCGACGCTCGACGAGCTCGCCGGACTGCCCGAGCGCGTCGGCGGCTTCCTGATGGGCGGCTTCTTCGCGGGGCTGCTCGCGCCGCGCGCTCGCGAGGCGCGGCTCGCCTACGACGAGCTGCGCGACGAGGGCAGCGGGCTCGGCTGCGGTGCGATCGTCGTGCTCTCCGAGGGAGACTGCCCGGTCGCGGTCGCCGCCGACGTGATCGACTACTTCGAGCGTGAAAACGCGAAGCAGTGCGGCGCCTGCATCCGCGGCACCGCGGCGATGCGCGATGCGATCTTCGCGCTCGCCCGCGGCGAGGCCGACGAGGAGCGCCTGGAGCGTCTGCGCGGCTGGTCGCTGTCGCTGCGCGAGCGCGGCGCCTGCGCGCTGCTCGACGGCGCCGCCGGCCTGGTCGGGTCGCTGTTGCGCGAGTTCCCGCGTGAGGTGGACGCCCACCTCGCGAATCCCTGTCCGAAGTGCGCCTCGCTGAGTGCGTACGAAACGAAGCAGGAGAGCCGCTTCGCGCTCTCCGTAGAAGGAGGTTTCCACGATGCGCGCAAAAGTTGACCCGGTCAAGTGCGAGGGCTTCGGCCCCTGCAACGAGGTGCTGCCGGAGATCTTCAAGCTCGACGAGTGGAACTACGCATACGTCGAGGGCGACGGCGAGGTGCCCGAGGAGTTCGAGGAGAAGGCGCGTGAGGCCGAGACGGGCTGCCCGGTTCACGCGATCACGCTTGAGCCGTAGATGTCCGCGACGCCCGCCGAGCGCTTCGAGTTGCGCGATCTCGTCGACGCATACGCGACGGCGATCGACGAGCGCGACACGGAGCTGCTCGTCAGCCTGTTCACGCCCGACGCGCATCTGTTCGTCGTCGAAGACGGGCGCGAGGAGGAACTCGCGAGCTACCGCGGCGCGGCTGAGCTGGCACGGTTGATGGATCGCCTCGGCCAATACGGGTCGACGATGCACCTGATCAGCAACTACCGACTGGAGGTCGACGGGAACAGCGCGACGGGCGTCGCCTACTGCCTGGCGCACCACCTCACCGAGCGCGAGGGCGCCACGCAGGATCTCGTGATGGCGATTCGCTACTTCGATCGTTACGAGCGCGCGAGCGAGGATGGCGCCTGGCGGATCGCCGAGCGCAAGATCGTGCGCTACTGGGACGAGCTGCGCCCGATCCTCGACGAGCGCGTCTCGTTCGCTGGCGCAGGCTCTCGATGAAGCGCTCGATCGATCGAGGTCGGCGATGAAGGTCGGCCTGTTCGTCGACGCGCGCAACCCACCCGCGTGGGAGCGTCCGTGGGCGAGCCACTACGAGACGCTGCTGGCGCAGATCGTCGACGCCGAGTCGCTCGGGATCGACTCGGTCTGGCTGACCGAGCACCACTTCTTCGAGGACGGCTACCTGCCGCAGCCGCTGACGCTCGCGGCGGCGATCGCCGCGCGCACCGAGCGGATCAGGATCGGCACGGCGATCTTCCTCGTCGCGCTGCGCCGCGCGCTCGACGTCGCCGAGCAGGCCGCGATCGTTGACCTGATCAGCGGCGGCCGCGTAGAGCTCGGGCTCGGCGCCGGCTATCGCGTGCCCGAGTTCGAGGCGTTCGGCGTGCCGATCGAGCGTCGCTACGAGCTGCTCGAGGAGCACGCCAGCGAGATCAAGCGACTGTGGGAAGAGGGCGGCTTCACGCCGGCGCCGCTGCAGCAGCGCGCGCCGCTGTGGATCGGCTCGCACGGGCCGCGCGGAGCGCGCATCGCCGGGCGCCTCGGCGCCGGCATGCTGTCGTTCGCGCCGGCCGTGCAGCAGCCCTATCGCGAAGCGCTCGTCGAGGCCGGCTACGGCGCCGAGCATGCGCGCCTGACCGGCATGGCGAACCTGGTGCTGAGCGACGATCCCGAGGCGGCCTGGACGCGGATCGCGCCGCACCTCGCCTACCAGTGGAGCAGCTACGCGCGCTACGGAGCCGAGGGGCGCGAGCGCGGCGGCAAGACGAGCGCCGCCGCGCCGCTGGCCGATCTCGGCGTCGACCTCGACCCGGCGACGCTGCGCTCGAAGGGGCCCGACATGTCGCAGCCGAGCTTCGACGTCGTCACGGCCGACGACGCGATCGAGCGCCTGCACGCCTGGCTCGCCGAGCTGCCCGTCGAGACCGTCTACTTCTCGATGTCGGTCGCCGGCATGCCCGACGAGCTGATGCAGCGGCACGTCGAGCTGCTGGCTACGGTCGTCGCGCCGGCGATCGCCGAGCTCGGGCGCGGCGCCGGCGCGTAGCTCGGCGGAGCCCCGCGCAGGCTCCTCAGGCGCCCGCGGACTCGCCGATCGGCACCGGGTCGCCGCTGTAGTAGCGGATGCGCACGACGCGTGTCTGGATCCGCCAGCCGTGCGGCGTCAGCACGACATCGTCGTCGTAGTCGCCGCTGCGCACGGTGCCGGTCGAGCGCGAGATCGTCAGCCACTTGCTGCGCGCGCGGACCTCGCCGGCGACGCTCGTGACGTAGACGTTCGTCGTCAGGTGCGCCGGTGGGTGCGGCGGCGAGCCGAGCGCGAAGATCGCGCGGATCGCTCCCAAGCCGCGGTGCACGCCCTGCCCGAAGGCGCTGACGTCGAACGCGCCGTCCTCGGTGAAGACCTCGGCGAGCGCGTCGAGGTCGCCGTCGTCGACGACGTGGCCGTAGCGCGCGAGCAGCTGCTCGATCGCGACGATCGTCTCGGCATCCGGCTCGCTCGTGCTCACGTGCCCATCTTGCTCGGCAGAGGATGGTGAGCGTGCACGGCTCGCGCCGAGCGCCACCCGAACGGACCGCGCCGGGCGGCTGACCGTTGCGCTCGCGTGCCACGCCGTGGAGATTGTGCTCCAGCGTGAGCGGCGTCGGAGCAGAGAACGAGCGCGTGCCCAGCGCCGAGCGCAGCGCGCCCGCGCGCGAGGACTACGCCTACGCGCTGCCGATCCCGACGCGCTGGATCGACACCGACGCGCACGGCCACGTCAACAACGCCCAGTACTACTCGTTCTTCGACACGGTCGTGACGACGTGGCTGATCGCCGAGGCCGGCCACGACGTGCGTGCCGCTCCGGTGATCGGCGTCTGTATCGAGTCGCAGTGCACGTTCCGCGCGGCGCTGACGTTCCCCGAAACGATCGACGCCTGGATGCGCGTCGGGCGGATCGGCCGCACGAGCGTGCGCTACGAGGTCGCGCTGTTCGGAGAGGGCGGCGGCGCGTGCGCCGCGACGGGCCACTTCGTCCACGTCTACGTCGACCGCGAGGGGCGCCGCCCGACGCCGGTGCCGGAGGCGCTGCGCGCCGAGCTCGAGCTGTGCCGGCGCTGAAGCGCGCTGCGCTGCCCTACGCCGGACCGGCGACGACGCCGCGAAACGCCGGCAGCACAGGCGGCACCGGTGAGGCGAAGCGCTCGGCCGACCCGGGCGGGTCGGTCGGCTCGCGCAAACGATTGACAGCGCCGCTCGTAGCTGGTGGGTTGTGATCATGACGCCCGAAGCAGCCTCGCCGACCGCTGCCGCGCGGCCGTTCGTCGGCGCGGCGCGCGTGCTCGCGGGAGCCGGAACCTCGGCGCGGATCGGCGAGGAGCTGGTCGCGACCGGCGTCCCGGCAGAGCGTGGAGCCGTGCTCGTCGTCGTCGACGCAGCGGTGCTCGAGCTGGGGCTCGCCGCGCCGGCGCTCGCTGGGCTCGACGCGGCGGGCTTCGACGTGCGGATCGCGCCGGCGGTCGCGCGCGAGCCGACGCCTGAGACGATCACAGCGCTGACGGCCGCCGCCGAGGGCGGCGCGGTCGCGGCGGTCATCGGCATCGGCGGCGGCAGCGCGATCGACGCGGCGAAGCTCGCATGCGCTTCGCTGACGAACTCGATCCCGTTGACCGCGGGGCTGGCGCCGACGGCCGCGCTGTCGGCGACGCCGAAGCTGCTGGCAGTGCCGACGACGGCCGGCACCGGCGCCGAGGTGACGTCCGTCGCGATGCTCTGGCACGAGGATCGCAAGCGGATCTTCGTGCACGACCGGCTCGTCCCCTCGCACGCGACGCTCGACCTCGAGCTGCTCGTGCAGTCGCCGCCGCCGGTCACGGCCGCCAGCGGGCTCGACGCGATCAGCCACGCGGTTGAGTCGCTGCTGTCGACGTTCCGCTCGCCGCTGAGCGAGGCGCGCTCGCGCTCGGCGCTGCGCCACCTCTCGCACGCCCTGCCGGCGGCGTTCGCCGGCGATCCGACGGCGCACGGCGAGATGCTGCTCGGCGCGCATGAAGGCGGCCTGGGCCTCAACGCATCGGTCGCCGTCGGACATTCGATCGCTTACGCGATCGCCGGTCAGGCCGGCCTCTCCCATGGCGTCTCGTGCGCGATGGCACTGCCTTACTGCCTCGCCTACTGCCGAGCCGCGAGCGAAAGACAGCTGGTCGAGATGGCGCCGTGGGCCGGCCTGGACCCGGAGCCGAAAGCGATGCTCGACTGGATCGTCGAGCTGAACGACGAGCTCGGGATCCCCGGCTCGCTCGCAGAGGTCGGGATCGTCCTCGACGCGATCCCGGAGATGGCACGCGAGGTCGTCGAGCTGTATCCGCGGCCGAACAACCCGGTGCCGGTCGAGCTCGAGACGCTGGAGGCGCTGTTCGTCGACTTCTACAACGGCCATGCGCAGGAGGCCTGGAGTCGCCACGCGACGACTGCCGGGAGCACGGCGTCGTGAGCGCGCCGGCGGAGCACCTCAACCTCGTCGACGGCGACTGGCGCGCGAGCGCATCCGGCGAGTGGGCGGAGGTGCAGAACCCGGCCGACCTGCGCGAGGTCGTCGCGCGCGTGCCAGCGATGAGCGCGGCCGACGCCGCCGAGGTGTTTGGCGCAGCGCGCCGTGCTGCGCGCGGCTGGGCGAGCACCTCGCCGGTTGCGCGCGGCCGCGTTCTCCTGCAGGCGGGGCGGCTGCTGCGTGAGCGGCGCGCCGAGATCGCGCACGATCTCACGCACGAGATGGGCAAGCTGCTCGGCGAGGCGCTCGGAGAGGTCGACAAGAGCGCGGACTTCTTCGAATACTGCGGTGGTCTCGGCCGCGCGCCGCAGGGCGAGCTGCTCGCCGACGAGCGCGCCGGCGCGCGCGCCTGGACGGTGCGCGAGCCGCTCGGCGTCGTGCTCGCGATCTGCCCGTGGAACGACCCGCTGCTGACGCCGGCGCGCAAGCTCGGGCCGGCGCTGATCGCCGGCAACGCGGTCGTGCTGAAGCCGGCGTCCTACACGCCGATCGTCAGCCTGCACCTCGCGCGAGCGCTGCTCGACGCGGGACTGCCCGCCGGCGTGCTCGGCACGGTCACCGGCTCGGCCGGGCGGCTCGGCAGCGCGCTCAGCGGCAACGCCGAGATCGACGCGATCAGCTTCACCGGCTCGAACGAGGTCGGCGAGCAGCTCGAGCGCGAGCTCGTCGGCGCGAACGTGAAGCTGCAGGCCGAGCTCGGCGGCAAGAACGCGACGGTCGTGCTCGCCGACGCCGACCTCGAGCTCGCCGCGACGACGATCGCCGCCGCGGGCTTCGCGCAGGCCGGCCAGCGCTGCACGGCGACGAGCCGCGTGATCTGCGACCGCGCGATCGCCGATGAGCTGACAGAGCGGCTGGCAGCACGCGCGCGAGCGCTCGTGCTCGGCGCCGGCCTCGACGGCGCCAGTACGCTCGGCCCGCTCGTCTCGGCCGAGCAGCAGCGGACGGTCGCCGGCTTTGTCGAGCGCGCGACGGACAGCGGCGCGCAGCTTGCCGCCGGCGGCGAGCGACCGCTGCGAGACGGCCTCGAGCACGGCGCGTTCTACCAACCGACGGTGCTCACGTCGGTCGAGGCGACGTCGGAGATCTGGACTGAGGAGGTGTTCGGACCGGTGCTGGCGCTGACGCAAGTCGACGGGCTCGACGAGGCGCTGACGCGCGTCAACGAATCGCCCTACGGGCTCGCGGCGGCTGTCTTCACCAGCGACCTGACGGCGGCGATGGTGTTCGCCGATCGCGCCGAGGCCGGTCAGGTCGCCGTCAACCTGCCGACGTCCGGCTGGGACGTGCACATGCCGTTCGGCGGCTTCAAGGCGTCCGGCTCGGGCACGAAGGAGCAGGGCCTCGAGGGCGTCGCCTGGTACACGCGGACGAAGGTCGTCGCGATCGGGACCGGCTGATCGTGGCCGACGCCTCGCTGACGCCGGTGACGCGCTTCGGCCTGATCCCACGCCGGCCGGGAATGACGCTCGAGCAGTTCCAGGCGCACTACCGCGACATCCACGGTCCGCTCGGCGCGCAGATGCCTGGCCTGCTGCGCTACTGGCAGAACCACCGGATCGCTCCGCCGCGCGGCCCGGCGCTGCCGTGGCCCGGCTTCGACGCCTGCTCGGAGCTCGACGCCGAGAGCGTCGAGGCGCACCTCGAGATGGCTCGCTCGCCGATCGTCCGCGGAGCGATCGCCGAAGACGAGCCGAAGCTGCTCGACATGCCGAAGCGCTCGATCGCGTGGACGCGGCGTGTCGTCGCGAAGGATGAGATCGGCGCCGGCGTGCGCCTGCTGACGTTCATCCGCCGCTCGCCGAGCCGCGCGCAGTCGGAGCTGGCCGCGGTCCTACAGGCCGATGAGCGGCGCGGCGAGGGCGCGCGCGGGCGCGAGCTGCTCCTCGCGCTGGAGCGGCTGCCGGATGGCGTCGTCAGCTCGTTCGATGCCGTCGAGGCGCTGTGGTTCCACGACGTGGCCGACGCGAGCGACTACCTCGACTCCGGCCGCGCCGAGCGCGACCGCATGGCGATCGCCGGCGTCGCGACCGCCACCGAGCGGCTGCTCGCCGACGTCAATCTGGTCGTCTGAAGACGCGGCGCTCGGAATCGGCGGAGCGCACCTCGCCCCGCCGCACCACCGCCCCGGGCTCAGGCGATCGTGCCGCCGTAGAAGATCCCGAGCAGCTCGCACTTCTCGTTGCCGGGGTTGCGCCAAGCGTGGTGCTGCCCGTCGATCACGAGCATCTCGCCGGCCTCGAGCGTGGTCTCGACGCCGTTGCCGAGCAACACGGTCACCGATCCGGAGATGACGTATTGCACGTCGACGGTGCTCGTCGCGTGCAGGCCGTCGGCCTCGTGGTGGGTGTCGAGCATGCCTGGCACGATCGCTTCGGTCTCAGCCCGGTTCTCCGCGGTCGCCTCGGGGATCACTGTCGTTCCCTTCGCCGGGATCGTCCACTTCGCGATCCGCACGCCGCCGGGCGGCGGGAAGAACCGCGTGCCCTCGACGACAGGCGGCTCGGCGATCGGGAGCGACGGCGGCGCGTCGAAGGCCAGCAGGCGGATCATCTCGTTGCCGATCAGCGGCGGGCGGCGAGCGTCCAGCTGCTCGTCGACGAACTTCGGCTGCTCGCGGGTGCCGGCCGTGACTACACGCCGAATCTTCAAGTGAACGCTCCTCGATCGCAGGGTGCCTAGGTGAGGCTGTCTTCGTGATCATCATCGAGCGGAGCGTGCGCCGGCTAACGTCGAGCGCGATTTCGACCCGTTTGGGTTGCGCGCAAAGCGCGGCTCCTACGATCGTGGGGTGCCCGACGAGAGCGCTCGCCAGATCCCGATCGAGCGGACGCGCGCCCTGCGCCAGTCGATCCTGCGCCCGCATGAAAGCGTCGAGCAGCTGGCCGGCGAGGAGCCGCGCGACGCATACGCGGTGGGCGCCTTCGACCGCGAGGAGCTGCTCGCCGTCGGCTTCGTCGCGCCCGACGGGCCGCCGGGCTCGTGGCGCGTGCGCGCGATGGCGACCGCCGCCGGCGCGCGCGGCCGCGGCTTCGGCGGCGCGGTGCTTGGCGCGCTCGTCGATCACGCGCGCGAGCACGGCGGAGTGCGCGTCTGGTGCAATGCGCGCAGTCCCGCTCGCGCCTTCTACGAGCGCGCCGGCTTTCACGCGACCTCCGAGGAGTTCGAGATCCCGCCGATCGGGCCGCACTTCGTGATGGAGCGCTCGCTAAGTTGACGGCTATGGAGTTGCGCGTCTTCGCCGAGCCGCAGGAAGGCGCCAGCTACGAGCAGCAGCTCGCCGCGGCACAGCTGGCCGAGCGCCTCGGCTTCGGCGCGTTCTTCCGCTCCGACCACTATGCGCGGATCAAGCCGGGCGATGAGCTGCCGGGGCCGACTGACTCGTGGGTGACGCTCGGCGCGCTCGCGCGCGAGACGAGCACGATCCAGCTCGGCACGCTCGTCACCTCGGCGACGTTCCGGCTGCCCGGCCCGCTGGCGATCGCCGTCGCGCAGGTCGACGCGATGAGCGGCGGCCGCGTCGAGCTCGGGCTCGGCAGCGGCTGGTTCGAGCGCGAGCACGACGCCTACGGGATTCCGTTCCCGTCAGTCGGCGAGCGCTTCGATCGTCTCGAAGAGCAGTTTGCGATCCTCACCGGCCTGTGGTCGGCGCAGCCGGGCGAGCGCTTCTCGTTCGACGGCGAGCACTACTCGCTGCACGACTCGCCGGCGTTGCCAAAGCCGGCTCGCGCGGGCGGACCGCCGCTGATCGTCGGTGGCCTGGGCGCGCGCCGCACGCCGGCGCTCGCCGCGCGCTACGCGGCCGAGTTCAACGTCCCGTTTGCGAACGTCGAGCGCGCCAAGCAGCAGTTCGAGCGTGTGCGCAGCGCTTGCGAGCAGAGCGGGCGCGATCCCGACTCGCTCGTCTATTCGCACGCGATCACGCTCTGCTGCGCGACGAGCGAGAACGAGCTTCGGCGCCGCGCCGAGCGGGTCGGCCTCGATCTCGCCGATCTGCGCGCCAGCGCGGCTGCCGGCAGCCCTGCGGAGGTCGCCGAGCGCCTTGCCGAATACGCCGCAGTCGGCTCGCAACGCGCCTACCTGCAGACGATCGACCTCGACGATCTCGATCAGATCGAGCTGGTAGCGGCCGAGGTGATGCCGCAGCTGGCGCAGCTGTGAGCTGGCCCCGTACTGGTAGCGCAGCTCGCAGCTCGCAGCTCGCGGCGCGCTGAGCGGCGCCCGGCCAGCGCTGAGACGCATCGGCTCAGCTAGCCGGCGAAAACGCCGATAAGCGAAGGAGAATGGATCCGTCCGATCAGGCCCGCGTGCGCGCGCACGGCGCGGCCGACAGCGACACACGCCCGATGGCGGCCGAGGTCGCCGTGCGCGCGATCATCGATCGCCTGCCGGCGGTTCTCTACGTCGCCGACGTCGGCGTCGGCGGGCGCTGGCACTACATCAGCCCCAGCGCCACCGAGATCCTCGGCTTCGCGCCCGCGCAGTGGCTCGGCGACACGGGCCTGTGGGCGCGCCAGGTGCACCCCGACGATCGCGAGCGCGTGTTCGACCGTGAGGACGATCTGCTCGAGCCGAGCGTGCCCGAGGAATACAGGATGCTGCACCGCGACGGCAGCACCGTCTGGGTGCGCGACGAAGCGGCGCTCGTCACCGACGAGGAGGGCAACTCGCGCTGGCACGGCGTGATGTCCGACATCACCGATCGCAAGCTTGCCGAGGCCGAGCTCGAGCGCCGCGCCGAACAGCAGGCGGCCGTTGCGCGGCTGGGCGAGCGTGCGCTCGAGGGCACTGAGGTCGCGGCGTTGATGCACGACGCGCTCGAGGAGGCGGCGCGCATCCTCGGCGTCGAGCTCGGCGCCGTGCTCGAAGCGCCGCCCGACCGCTCGGCGCCGATCCTCAAGGCCGGGCTCGGCCTCGAGTCCGCGCCGGCGCGGCGTAGGAAGGTTCCCGACGCCGTCGCAGCCAAGCTGACCGGACAGATCGAGGGCCGCGATGGGCATTGGGGCGTGCTCTGGCTCGGCACTGCGGTGCAGCGCGAGTTCGGCGCCGCCGACGTCGACTTCGTGCAGGCGCTCGCGAACATCCTCGCCGACGCGATCCAGCAGCGCGGCACCGAAGACGACATCCGCTACCAGGCGCTGCACGATCCGTTGACCGGGCTGCCGAACCGCGTCCTGTTCATGGATCGCCTCGGCCACGCGCTTTCGCGCCCCGGCGCCGAGGTCGCGGTCGTGCTGCTCGACATCGACAACTTCAAGCTCGTCAACGACAGCCTCGGCCACAGCGCCGGCGACGAGCTGTTGATGGAGATCGCGCCGCGGCTGCAGGGCGCGCTGCGACCGTCGGACACGATCGCGCGGCTCGGCGGCGACGAGTTCGTCGTGCTGCTCGAGCAGATTCCGCACGCGCGCGCCGCGATGCGCGTGGCCGAGCGGATGGTCGCCGCGTTCGAGGTGCCGTTCCAGCTGAGCGCCGGCGAGCACTTCGCCAAGGCCAGCCTCGGGATCGCGATCGCCGACGGGTCCGACAGCGTGCCGGCGAGTCTCGTGCGCGACGCCGACGCGGCGATGTATCAGGCCAAGAGCAACGGCCGCGGCGGCTTCGAAGTGTTCGATCGCGCGATGCGTATCCGCACCGTCGCGCGGCTGTCGCTGGAGAACGACCTGCGCCGTGCGCTCGAGCGCGAGGAGCTGCGCGTCGAGTACCAGCCGATCGTCTCGCTCAAGGACGGCTCGATCACGTCGGTCGAGACGCTCGTGCGCTGGCAGCACCCCGAGCGCGGGCTCGTGCCGCCCGGCGACTTCATCGCGGTCGCCGAGGAATGCGGCTTGATCGAGCCGATCGGGCGCTGGGTGCTCGAGCAGGCGTGCATTCAGGCGGCGCAGTGGCACGGCGTCCGCCCCGACGCGCGGCCGCTGGGGATCTCGGTCAACCTCTCGGTGCGCCAGCTGACGCAGCGCGATCTCGAGGCGACCGTCGCGCAGGCGCTGGCGCGCAGCGGCATCGAGCCGTCGAGCCTCTGCCTGGAGATCACCGAGTCGGTCCTGCTCGAGGAGCCCGACAGCATCAGCGAGATGATCACGCGCGTCTCGCGCCTGGGCGTGCGCTTCGTGCTCGACGACTTCGGCACCGGCTACTCCTCGCTGGCCTACCTCACGCGACTGCCGATCGACGGCCTCAAGGTCGACCGTTCGTTCGTCGAAGAGCTGGGCTGCGACGAGCGCAGCACGGCGATCACGACGGCGATCGTGCGGATGGCGCAGGCGCTCTCGCTGGAGGTCACGGCCGAGGGCGTCGAGACCGAGCGCCAGGCGCTCGCGCTGGCGGAGCTGCGCTGCGAGCTGGCACAGGGCTTCTACTTTCACCGCCCGCTGGCTGCAGCGGCGATCTCCGAGCTGCTCGCGGCCGCAGCGCCGCGCGAGGCGACGAGCGCCTGATCGCGCGCGACGCGCCGTTTGCGCCGCTGCTGGAGCGTGCGCGCGAAGGCATAGGAGCCATAGACGAAGGCGAGCGCGGCCGGCTGCGCGGCGATGCCCTCAATTAGGGCCTAATTAGGTAGCCCTAAGTTGGGTCTGACGGGCACGCGGCGCCGATGCCGGAGCACCGCACCAGCTGTTGCCGATGGCGAGCCGGGCCGCGGCCGGCGCCGCTTCTCAGTCGAAGTCGCTCGGGTCCGGCGGGTTCGGATCGAGCGCGCGGAAGCTCGCGCTCAGGTGGTGGACGACAACGTCGCTCGGGCGCGCGAGCAGCAGTCCGACCTGCTCGCGGTAGTGGCGATAGTGCGTCGTCGCGTAGTGCGCGCCGAGCGCGTCCTCGTCGGCCCATTCCGAGAGCACGACCAGCTCGCCTGGCTGCTCGGCCCTGAGCACGCGAAAGCCGGCGCAGCCGGGCTCCGCCGCGGCGCCGCGAGCAAGCTCGGCGAGCAGCGCTTCCAGCTCCGGCAGCGAGCCGGCGAGTCCGTGCAGCTCGGCGACGAGCAGGCGCTGTGGGTCACTCATCGGTTCAAGTCTGACGCACGTGCGCGAGCGCCGCCGTTCGCGGCAGTGGCGCTGCTGCTCATTGCACCCAGCGGTCGAGCAGTGGATCTTCCTCGACCGCGACACGCATCTGCTCCAGGGCCGGCGCGCGCAGGTCGCGCTTGGTCTGCGCGTAGACCTCCGGCGGCAGCGCGCCGAGGCGCCGGGCGACGTGCAGCGCGCGATCGAGCACTTCGTCGGCGTCGAGCACCTCGTCGAACACGCCCAGGCGCTCGCATTCGGCCGCGTCGGTCAGCTCGCCGCCGAGCGCCAGCAGCCGCGCTGTCTGCGGCGCCAGCTCGGCGCGCACGACGCCGATCGCCGCCTGCGGATAGGGCACGCCGACCTTCACCTCGGTCAGCCCGTAGCGGCCCGTGCTCGACGCGACGCGCGCGTCGGTGCACAGCGCCAGCACGAGCCCGCCGGCGATCGCGTGCCCGGTGATCGCGCCGACGACCGGAAACTCGAGCTCGTAGACGCCGAGCGCCATCGCGTTGATGCCGGCGACCATCTCGCGCTGCTCGGCCGGCCCGTAGCCGGGCACCGCCTTGAGGTCGGCGCCGGCCGAGAAGCAGCCCGGTCGACCGGCGATCACGAGCGCACGCGGCGTCTCGCTCGCGACGAGCGCGACCGCCTCGACGACCTCGCGCAGCAGCTCGACGTTCATCGCGTTCGCCGGCGCGCGATCGACCTTCAACAGCACGATCGCGTCGTCGTGCTCGCTGACTTCGACGTGCTCCATCGCGCGAGCTTATTCGAGCCGCGCGGCTCGATCGAAAGACGCCGCTCGCGCGCGTGCGCGCCGCGCCATATCCTCGACGCGGTGCGCGCGTACACCGTCGTCGACGTCTTCACCGACGTTCCCTATCTCGGCAACCCGGTCGGTGTCGTGCTCGACGGGAGCGGCCTGTCGAGCGAGCAGATGCAGCGCTATGCCTCCTGGACGAACCTCTCCGAGACGACGTTCGTGCTGCCGGCGAGCGCGCCCGAGGCCGACTATCGCGTGCGGATCTTCACGCCCGTGCTCGAGCTGCCGTTCGCCGGGCATCCGACGCTCGGAACCTGTCATGCGTGGCTGGCGACGCAGCCTGATCGCCCGCGCGAAGGCGCGATCGTGCAGGAGTGCGGCGTCGGTCTCGTGCGTCTGCGCGTCGACGGCGACGGCGAGCGCGAGAGCATCGCCTTCGCCGCGCCGCCGCTGCTGCGCGAGGGGGCCGTCGAAGAGCAGTTGGTCGAGCACATCGCCGACGTGCTGGCGCTGGCGCGCGCGGAGATCATCGACGCCGAGTGGGTCGACAACGGCCCCGGCTGGGTCGCCGTGCTGCTTGCCGACGCCGACGCCGTGCTGGCGATCCGGCCCGGCTTCGTCGATCTCGACCTCGGCGTCGTCGGCGCCTATCCGCCCGGCTCGCCGGAGGCGTTCGAGGTTCGCGCGTTCTTCCCGAAAGACGGCACGACCGTCGAGGATCCGGTCACCGGCAGCCTTAACGCCTCGCTCGCGCCGTGGCTGCTGCGCAGCGGCCGCGCGCAGACGCCGTACGTCGTCAGCCAGGGCACCGCGCTCGGGCGTCGCGGGCGAGTTCACGTCTCGCGAGACGACGATGGAGCGATCTGGGTTGGCGGCGGCACCGTGACGTGCGTCAGCGGCGAGGTCGACCTCTAGGCAGCCGGCAGCGCCGCGCGCAGCATCGAGTCGTCGACGAAGAATTCGTGCGCGAGCTGGTCGATCAGCAGCGCGAGCTCGGCGTGCTCCTGCGGGCGCCAGTCCTCGAGCAGGTCGGAGAGGCGCTGCTCGCCGGTCGCCGTCAGCTGCGCGAGCGTCGCGCGGCCGGCCTCGGTCAGCGCGTATTCGTCGGGCTGCGGCGTGGTCGGGACGGGCGCCGGCGCGATCCGTTCGATCAGTTCGCGTTCGCGCAGCTCACGACCGGCCGCGAGCAGTCGCTCCGGCGCGACGCCGGCGGTCTCGGCCAGCTGCTCGACGCTCGGCGGCTCGCGCTCGGCCAGCCGTGCGAGCAGCCAGCACTCGGCCGGCTCGAGATCGACGCCGGCGCGTGCGGCGATCCGCGCGATGATCTCGCGCGCGCCCTCGCGCCGGCTCAGCCGGCCGAGCATGTTCGCGACTTCGACGATCGAGTCGGTATCGCGCGGCGCCGCGTAGGTGTCCGCGAGGTCGCCGCCGGCGACCGTCTCGCGCAGCGGCTTCTCGCGGATCAGCCACGTCAGCGCGAACGCGACGACGCCGATCGCAGCGGCGACGAGGAAGACGCTGCTGAGCGAGCTCGTGAAGGCGTGCAGGTAGTCGCCGCGCAGCGCCGCCGGCAGGCGGTCGATCGCCTGCGGGTTGACGCCGCTCGTGCTCGTCGCGGCGGCAGCGTCCGGCGGCAGCACCCGCTTCAGCTCCGAGCTCAGCCGGTTGGCGAAGATCGCGCCGAGCACAGACGTGCCGAGCGAGCCGCCAATCGAGCGAAACAGCGTCGCGCCCGACGTCGCCACACCGAGGTCGGAGTAGTCGACGGCGTTCTGCACGGCGAGCACGAGCACCTGCATCACCATCCCCAGGCCGAGCCCGAGCACGAACATGAAGCCGAACGTCGTCGCCGTGCTCGTCGTGACGCCCATCGTCGAGAGCAGGTAGAGCCCGACGACCATCAACGCCGTGCCGGCGATCGGGAACGGCTTGTAGTGGCCCGTGCGTGTGATCAGCTGGCCGGAGGCGATCGACGTGACGAGCAGGCCGCCCATCAGCGGCACCAGCTGCAGCCCCGAGCCGGTCGGGCTCGCGCCCTTGACGACCTGCAGGAACAGCGGCAGGTAGGTGACGGCGCCGAACAGCGCGAAGCCGACGATGAAGCCGACTGCGCTGGTCGAGGCGAAGATCCGGTTGCGCAGCAGGCGCATCGGCAGCACCGGCTCCTTCGCGTAGCGCTCGGCGAACGCGAACAGGCCGATCAGCACGACACCGCCGATGGCGAGCGCGTAGATCACCGGCGAGCCCCACGCGACCGACGTGCCGCCGAGCGAGGCCAGCAGCACGATCGCCGACAGCCCCGCCGCGAGCAGCGCCGTGCCGAGATAGTCGATCGTGTGGTGCACGCGCTCCGACGCCGCCGGCAGCGTCGCGCCGAGCACGAACAGCGCGGCGATGCCGAGCGGCAGGTTGACGTAGAAGATCCAGCGCCAGCTGACGGCGCCCGTGAGAAAGCCGCCGAGCAGCGGCCCGGCGACGCTCGCGAGGCCGAACACGGCGCCGAACAGGCCCGTGTAGCGGCCGCGTTCGCGCGGCGGCACGACGTCGCCGATCGCCGCCTGCGCGCTGACCATCAGCCCGCCGCCGCCGAGCCCCTGCAGCGCGCGAAACGCGATCAGCTCGTCAAGGCTCTGCGACAGCCCGCACAGCGCCGAGCCGGCGAGGAACAGCACGAGCGCGCCCTGCAGCACGACCTTGCGCCCGTAGAGGTCGCCGAGCTTGCCGTACAGCGGCGTCACGACGGTCTGCGCCAAGAGATAGGCCGTGACGACCCACGAGATGTGGCTGAGGCCGCCGAGGTCGCCGACGATCGTCGGCAGCGCCGTCGCGACGATCGTCTGGTCGAGCGCCGCCAGGAACATCACCAGCAGCAGTCCGCTGAAGACGAGCGCGAGCGGGTGGCGCGAGCGAGCGTCGGGCGCCGGCGCCTCGGCGGCAGCGACGCTCATCGCTCACCTCTGCGTTGCATCGCTGCACGATCCCACAACTCGCCACGAGCCTCCCGGCCCCTGGACGGAACTAAGGCCGGCGGCCGGCAGGCTCGTGGCCGCTCGACGCAGCTCAGGCCGGCGCGTCCTCGTCGCTGCGGCGCATCGCCGCCTCGCGCTCGCGCACCGCCTCGTGACGCTCGCCGAGCATCTGGCGGAACGCCTCGAACGCCGCGCGCTCGGCGATCGTGTGCGCCTCGCGCAGCGACGCCTTGCCCTGCTGGCGCGCCGCCTTCCACGCCGCCTCGCCGGCGCGCGAGGCGCTGCGCTTGGCCGCGCGCCGCTCGGACGCCGCCGCCTGCTTGGCCGCTTGCTTGATCTCCTGCTTGATCTCGGCGTGTTCGCGCTTGCGCCGCTCGCGCTCGCTCGTGCGCTGCTCGCGATCGTGGCGCCGGCGATCCTCCTGCTCGCTCTGGCGCAGCTCCTGCCAAGCGGTGCGCGCGTGCTTCAGCGCGTCGACCACCTGCGTGCGCGCTTCCTCGGCCGCGCTCGCCGCGTCGCGCAACTGCTGGCGCGTGCGCGCGCCCTGCGTCAACAGCCCGAACGACCACAGGCCCGTGTCGAGCATCCGCGCGGCGCGCTCGAGATCGGCGTTGACCGCCGCGCGCAGCTCCGTGCCGCGGAGGCCAGCTTCGATGTGACGGATTCGCGAGGCGTACTCGACCTCCAGCAGCCCGACGATCGCGCGTGCAGCGATCATCGGCTCGGGGTCGCGCGGATCGACCTCGGCGTGCTCGGCCAGCGCGCGCGTCGCGACCTCGACGAGGCGTGCGTGCAGCTCCAGCCAGGCCGCGTGCAGCGATGGCGTCGACGCGACCATCTCGCTGAACAGCGGCACGAACATGTGGATCTCGTCCGGCAGCGCCTCGAGCTCCTCCGGCTCCTCGCTGAGCGCGCGCAGCATCGCCTTCGTCGGCGACTCGCCGGCGTCGCGCTCGCGCAGCGCAACCGCCAGCCGCTCGACGCCTTCGTCGGCGCGATCGAAGACGAGCGACTCCTTCGTCGGGAAGTAGTTGAACACCGTCTTCTCCGAGACGCCGACGATGCGCGCGATCTCCGAGACGGTCACGCGGTCGAAGCCGCGCACGACGAACAGCGTCGTCGCGACGTCGGAGATCTGCTGCCGCGTGATCCGCTTCTTGCGCTCGCGCAGCCCCTCGTCCGGATACTGGCGGCGCGCGATCTGATCCTGCAGCTGGCGCGTGCGCGCGAATGCGTCGGCCATCTGATCGCCGAGCTCGTGAGCCAGCAGCTTGTGGATCCGCGCAGAGCTCGAGAGGTCGTCAAAGACCTCGTCCTCCTCCGTCCCACCGGCCTCTGTCGTTGCGTCGGCCATGGCGAACATCCTAATAAAAATATTTCAGTTGCATTATTTTTTTAGTTACTGTACGTTTCTCGCCATGAGCAATCAACGACTGGATCACAACTCCTCAGCTGTCGCGATCGACGCCGTCGGCCTGACCAAGCGCTTCGGCGACTTCGTCGCCGTCGACGCGCTCGACCTGCGCGTCGAGACGGGCACCGTCGTATCGCTGCTCGGCCCGAACGGCGCCGGCAAGACGACGATGGTGCGAATGCTCGCGACGCTGTTGCGCCCCGACGCCGGCAGCGCGCAGATCGCCGGGCACGACGTCGTCGCCGAAGCCGATCGCGTGCGCCGCGTGATCTCGCTGACCGGCCAGTTCGCCGCGCTCGACAAGAACCTCACCGCCGCCGAGAACCTGCGGCTGATGGCGCGCCTGCGCGGGCACCGCCGCAGCGCCGCTCGCTCGCTCGTGGAGGGGCTGATCGAGCGCTTCGATATCGGCGAGTTCCGCGACCGCCTGGTCAAGAACCTCTCCGGCGGGCAGCGCCGTCGCGTCGATCTTGCCGCCGGGCTGATCGACCGCCCGCAGCTGCTCGTGCTCGACGAGCCGACGACCGGACTGGACCCGCGCAGCCGCCAGGTCGTCTGGGCGACCGTGCGCGAGCTCGTCGCCGAAGGCGTCACGCTGCTGCTGACGACGCAGTACCTCGACGAGGCCGACGCGCTCGCCGACCGCGTCGTGCTGATCGATCACGGCCGCGAGATCGCCGCCGGCACGCCGGCGCAGCTGAAGGCGCAAGTCGGCGAGCAGCGCGTCGACGTGATCGCCGCCGACAGCGCCGAGCTCGATCGACTCGTCGAGCTGCTTGCAGGCGACTTCGAGACGACCGTCGCGCGCGAGCAGCGGATGGTCTCCGTGCCCGCGCCGAACGACGCGGCCGACCTCGCGCGCGTCGCCGGCGCCGTGCGCGACAGCCGCATCGCCGTCGACGAGCTCGCGCTGCGTCGCCCGACGCTCGACGACGCCTTCCTCGCGCTCACCGGCCACCCGGCGAGCGCCACCGACGATGACGATCGCGCGGACGCAGAGGCGCCCGCCGAGGAGGTAGCAGCATGAACGCCACCGCGATGCCCACCTCGCGCGCCGGCTTCGCGCCGCAGCGCTACCTGCGCGACACGCTGCTGCTGACCTGGCGCAGCCTGCGCGCGATCCCGCGCGTGCCCGAGCGCCTGCTTGACGTGACGATCCAGCCGATCGTCTTCATCCTGCTGTTCCTCTACGTCTTCGGCTCGGCGATCCACGTGCACGGGATCAGCTACAAGGACTACCTGTTCCCCGGCATCATCGGCCAGTCGCTCGCCTTCGGCATCATCGGCGCCGGCGTCGCGACCTCCAACGACATGACCGAAGGCGTCGTCGATCGCTTCCGCTCGATGCCGATCAGCCGCCTGTCGATCATCACCGGACAGGTCATGGGCCAGTTCTGCGAGGCGCTGCTCGGGATGACGATCGTGATCGGATTCGGTCTCGCGCTCGGCTGGCACCCGCACCTCACGCTCGCGCACGGCTTCGAGCTCGCCGGGCTGATGATCCTCGCGATGTTCGCCTTCACCTGGACCGGCGTGCTGTTCGGCATGCTCGTGCGCTCGCCCGACGCGATGCAGGGCATCGGCTTCATCGTGATCTTCCCGCTCAGCTTCATGGCCGGCACGTTCGTGCCGATCGCCGGCATGGACGCCGTGCCGCGCGCGATCGCGCAGTGGGATCCGATCTCCGCGCTCGTCGCCAGCGTCCGCGGGCTGACGCAGGGCACGCACTCGACCGGCTCCTGGCAGCTCGAACACCCGCAGCTGGCGATGGCGCTGTGGTGCGTCGTGATCCTCGCGATCGTCGTGCCGCTGGCGCTGCGGCGCTTCAACCGGACGCTCGCCGCTTGAGCGCTGCCGTCGGCCTAGAGCCGCCGCTGCTCGCACGCGGCGCTCGCGACGCGCCGGCGACGATGAGTTCTCGCGCCGTCTGTCGTCGTAAGAGCATCGCTACGCTAGCCCCCCGATGAGCACCCCCTCTGCAGCGATCGAGGTAGAGCAGCTCGTGCGCGAGTTCCGCAAGGGACCGCGCGCCGTCGATGGCATCGACCTCGCCGTTGCGCCCGGCGAAATCTACGGCTTCCTCGGCCCCAACGGCGCCGGCAAGTCGACGACCGTGCTGATGCTGACGACGCTGCTGCCGCCGACCAGCGGGCGCGCGACCGTCGGCGGCTACGACATCGTCCACGACGGCTCGCACGTGCGAGCGTCGATCGGCGCCGCGCTGCAGGAGGCCGCGCTCGACGCGATCCTGACCGCGCGCGAGCACCTGATGCTGCAGGCGACGCTGCAGGGAATGCCGAAGTCACAGCGCGCCGCGCGCTCGCAGGAGCTGCTCGAGCGCGTCGGGCTGACCGAAGCTGCCGACCGCCGCGTCGGCGGCTACTCGGGCGGGATGAAGCGGCGCCTGGACCTCGCGCTCGCGCTCGTGCACGGGCCGCGCATCCTGTTCCTCGACGAGCCGACGACCGGCCTCGACCTGCAGAGTCGAAGCGCCCTGTGGGAGGAGGTCTCGCGCCTGGCGCGCGAGGAGGGCATGACCGTCTTCTTGACGACGCAGTACCTCGAGGAGGCCGACGCGCTTGCCGACCGCGTCGGCATCATCGACCACGGCAAGATCGTCGCCGAGGGCACGCCGGCGCAACTGAAGGGCGAGATCGGCAGCCCGAGCGTCGAAGTCGTGCCGGCCGACGCAGCCGACTGCGACTCGCTGGCCGAGCAGCTCGCGCGCTTCGGCGAGGTCGTGCGCGACGGCAACGGTGCGATCAGCGCGCCGCTGCCCGAAGGCGAGCTGCAGCTCGCCGAGATCGTCCGCGCGCTCGACAACGCGAACATCAAGGTCGCTTCGCTGCAGCTGCACCAGCCCTCGCTCGACGACGTCTTCCTCGCCAAGACCGGCCGCAAGCTCGAGGGCGCCGCCGAGGACGATGAGCAGCAGTAGCGGCGCAGCAGCGCTCAGCGTGGCCGGCGCCGGCGCCGGCGCCGGCGCGGGCGCGGGCGCGGGCGGCTCCTCGGCCGGGATCGTGCTGACGCCGCCGAGCCTGCTCGAGCAGGTCGGCGCGATCGCGCGGCGCTCGGTCATGCGCACGTTTCGCCAGCGCGCGCTGCTCGTCTTTCCGCTCGTCTTCCCGCTGATCCTGTTCGCGATCAACGGCAGCTCGCTCAGCGCCGCGCGCAAGATTCACGGCTTTCCCGACGTCAGCTATCGCGACTTCGCGCTCGCCGTGCCGTTCATCCAGGGCGCGCTGTTCGTCGCCGTCACCGCCGGCACCGACCTGGCGCGCGACATCCAGTCGGGCTTCTTCGACCGCCTCGCGCTGACGCCGCTGCGCGGCTCGGCGCTGCTCGTCGGCCAGCTCGGCGGCGCCGCAGTCGTCGCCTGCGTGCAGTCGGTCGTCTACCTGCTCGTCGGCATCGCGACCGGCGTCGGCATCGCCAGCGGCGTCGGCGGCGCGCTCGTGCTGCTCGTGCTCTCGATCCTGATCGCCTTCGGCTTCGCCGGGCTCGGCGCGCTGATCGCGCTGCGCTTCGGCACCGGCGAAGCGGTGCAGGGGATCTTCCCGCTGCTGTTCGTGACCGTCTTTCTCAGCAGCTCGAGCCTGCCGCGCAACGTGATCAAGACTGACTGGTTTCGCGAGGTCGCGACCTACAACCCGGTCTCCTATCTGATCGAGGGCATCCGCAGCCTGATCATCACCGGCTGGGACGCGCAGGCGCTGGCGCTCGGCTTCGGCTTCGCGCTCGCGCTCAGCACGATCACGCTCGCGCTCGCCGGCGTCGCGATGAAGAACCGGCTGGTGCGCACGTGAGGCGCTTCTACTTCGTCGCGCGCGGCGTCGCCTGGCGATCGGTTCACAACACGTTCGTCAACCCGGCGATCCTCGTGCCGTCGATCATCTTCCCGCTGTTCTTCCTCGCCGCCTTCGCCGGCGGCCTATCGAGCGTCGCGAGCGTGCCGAACTTCGACTACAAGCCCGGCTACACGGCGTTCCAGTTCGCTTTCGTGCTGCTGCAGTCCTCGGCCTTCGGCGGCGTCTTCACCGGCTTCGCCGTCGCGCGCGACTTCGACTCTGGCTTTGCGCGGCGGCTGCTGCTGTGCGCGCCGCGACGCAGCGGCATCATCGCCGGCTACGCCGTCGGCGCGCTCGTGCGCTGGTTCGCGACCGGCTCGGTCGTGACCGTCGCCGCGCTGATCGCCGGCATGAGCGTCGAAGGCAACGCGATCGAACTGCTCGGGCTGTTCGGGCTCGGCGTGCTCGTCAACCTCGTCGCGGCGCTGTGGGGCTGCGGCGTCGCGATGTTCCTGCGCACCGAACAGGCCGGCTCGCTGATCCAGATGCCCGTCTTCGTGATCCTCTTCCTCGCGCCCGTCTACGTGCCGCTGAAGCTGCTGAGCGGCTGGATCCACGCGGTCGCGCGCTACAACCCGGCGACCGTCGCGCTCGAGGCCGCGCGCGGGCTGATCGCCGGGTCGCCGGTCAAGCTGCTGCTGGCATTCGTGCTGCTGCTCGCCGGCAGCGCGCTGATGGCCTTCTGGGCGCGGCGCGGCCTGGCCTCGGCCGAGCGCGCCGGCTGAGCGCTCAGGCCTCCGAGCCCGTCAGCTTGCGCAGCAGTGTGTGCAGCGTGACGCGCTCGTGTTTGTCCAGCGGCGCCAGCAGCTCGTCCTGCAGCTCGGTCGCCAGGCGCGTGATCCGTCTCACGAAGCGCTCTCCTGCCGGCGTCAGGAAGATCGTGCGCGCGCGCCCGTCGTCGGGGTCTTGACGGCGCTCGGCGAACCCGCGTGTCTCCAGCTCGTCGATCACCGCGACCATCGAGCTCGGGTCGATCGACGTCTTCTCGTGCAGCTGCTGCTGGGTCATGCCTGGACGCACGCCAACAATCGTCAACACGCGGAAGTGACGACCGTCGAGCCCGGTCGGCCCCATCACTTCCGCGAAGCGCCGCCGCGAGGTCTCGCCGAGGCGCGCGAGCAGGTAGCCGGGGAACACGCCGAGCTCGGGCGGTATCGGCGCGCCAATCCACACGCGAAGCATCCTAACCATGTAACAAACTGGCTGTGCGGCCAAATATTCGGCGGCTAGGATCGGGACGTGCGTCGCCTGCTCGCTCTGACTACGGCTCTGATGTTCCTCGAGCTGCTGTTCTTCAGCGTGCTCGCTCCGTTGCTGCCGGGACTGAAGCACGACCTCGGGCTCTCGACGTCGCAGGCCGGACTGCTCGTCGCGATGTACGCCGTCGGCTGCGCCGTCGGCGCGATCCCGGCGCTGCTCCTCGTCGTCCGGCTCGGCGTGCGCCCGACGGCCGTTGCCAGCCTGGTGATGTTTGCGGCTGTCAGCGTTCTGTTCGGCGTCGCCAACGACTACGACGCGCTGCTCGCCGTGCGCTTCGTCCAAGGGCTCGCCGGCGCCGCCTGCTGGTCGGTCGCGATGATCTGGCTGCTCGAGGTCGCGCCGCTGCAGCGCCGCGGCGAGCTGCTCGGCATCGCCTTTGGCGTCAGCGAGGCCGGCGCGATCGCCGGTCCCGCCGCCGGAGGGATCGCTGCGGCCGCCGGGCGCAGCGCGACGTTCATCGCAATCGGCGTCTTGTGCGTACTGCTGGCATTCGTCGCCACGCGCTTCGCCGCGCCTGCGCCTCCGGCCGACAAGCGGCTCGGCATCGGGCCGGCGTTCGCCTCGGCGCGCATCCGGCGGATCATGTGGATACCGATCCTGCCCGCGATCGCGCTTGCGGCGATCAGCGTGCTCGTGCCGCTGCAGCAGCATCGCCTCGGCGCCGGTCCCGGCGAGATCGCCGTGACGTTCTCCGTTGCAGCGATCCTCGGCATCCTGATTCGCCCGTTCTATGGGCGCTGGTCTGACCGGCAAGGCCCGCTGCGTCCCGTGCGCATCGGGCTGCTCGCGTGCGCGCCGTTCGTGCTCGCCGTGCCGTGGATGCAGACGCGCGCGGCAACGGCCATCGTCGTCGTCGGCGCGCTGATCCTGATCGGCGTGCTGTGGGCGCCGCTGATGGTGATGCTGTCGAACGCCTCGACGGCGCAAGGCATCGGTCAGCTTGTCGTCGTCGCGATGATGGACCTCACCTGGCCGCCCGGCAACATCATCGGCTCGGCCGGCGGCGCGGCGATCGCGCAGGGCGCCGGGCAGCGCGTCGCCTACGCCGTGATCGCGCTCGCGCTGCTCGGCGGCTACTTCGCGCTGGCGCGTGAGCGCGCGCCCGACGACGACACTGCGCTAGCCGACGGCTTGTCGGTCACGCACTCGTCAGTCACGCGCTCGTGAGCGGGCCGCCCTGCGCGCGGCGGCTGCGCTGAAGCGGCCGGCTGCGCCCTCGGATGCTGGTCGCGGCGCGCTTGAGCACAACCGGCGCCCGGACACGAGGTCCGGACGCCGGTTGCGGGGTGCGTCGAGGAGGGCCGCTCAGCCCTTCGCCCAGAAGCGCATGTCAGGCAGGTCCGAGGAGTAGTAGCTCGTCACGTTCTTGCCGAGCACGGCGACCAGTTCGGTGTCGTAAGCCCAGACTCGCGGCGAGTTTTCGATGTACAGTTCGTCGGCCTTGTTGAGGAGTTCCTGGCGCTTCGGTTCCTGCGTCACGTAGGGGATTTCTTTCATGATCTTGTCCGCCGCCGGCACGCATGTGTTGGTGTCGTTGAACTGGTTGTTCGGCGGGCACTGCAGGTCGTACGCCCAGTGGTAGTCCGGCGCGACGACCTGCGGTCCGTCGAGGAACACGCTCGCTCCGTCGTGGTTGGTGTAGACGACTTCGAGGAACGCCGACGGCGAGACGACCTGGACTTTCGCGTTGACGCCCAGCGGCTGCCACGCTCCGGCCGCGGCCGTCGCGATTTCCTTGCCGATGTTGTCGCCCTGTCCGACGTACAGCGTGAAGCTGACCGGCGTCTTGATGCCGGACTTCGCCAGCAGTTCCTTCGCCTTCGTCACGTTCGTTTCACGCGGCGCGCCGACTTTCGGGTCATACCACGAGTACGACGGCATCCACTCGCCGAAGTACAGCTTGCCGTAGTTGTAAGCGACCTTCTGCAGCACCGCTTCGTACGGGAAGGCGTATGTCAGCGCTTGGCGGAAGTCCTGGTTCTTGAAGAACGGATCTTTGTCGTTCAGCCACGGCTTGCGTTCGTTCTGCGGAAAGTTCAACGTCTCCGCCTGGCGCGACTTGAACGACGCGACCGTGCAGCAGCCGTTGCCGACGAGGCTGTGCGCCGCCTGGTTGGTCAGCCCGAGCGTGATGTCCGCGGCGCCCGACTGCGCGTCGAGCAGCAGCGTTTCGTTGTCGGGAATCATGTTGAGAATGATCTTCTTCGTCTTCGGCGGTTCGAAGAAGCTCGGGTTCGCTTCGAGCACGAGCTGGTGGTTGGCCGAGTAGCTCTTGATCTCATACGGGCCGTAGCCGGCGGAGTGGCTGGCGAGCCATTCGTTCGGCGTCGCCTTCTTCACGCCACCGTGTTCTTCGACCAGCTTCGGGTCGTAGATCGCACCGGCCGTAGGCGTCGAGAGCACCTGCAGCTGGTTCGGCGCCGGGCGCTTGTACTGGAACACGACCGTCAGCGGGCCGGTCGCCTTGACCGACGTGATCAGCGGCGGCGTGTAGTCGGTTTCCTCGAGCACCGAGTAACCGCCCTCTTCGAGCTTGATGTCGCGTTCGATCGACCAGACGACGGCCTTCGCGTCGAGCGGTTCGCCGTCGGGGAACTTCAGCCCCGGGCGGATCTGGAACGTCAGCGTCTTGTTGCCGTTGCTGAACGCGTATGACTTCGCGACGTACGGCTTGACCGCGCTGACGCCGAGGTTCTGCTGCGTCGTGCCGGCGGTTTTGCCCGGTTCCTGGTCGACTTGCGTCAACGTCGAGTACATCGCGCCGTCGAAGCCCGGATCCTGATCGTTCGTCGTCAGGCCCGGATCGAGCGTCGCGATCGGCACCGCGTTGTTGACGATCAGCGTCGCGTTCGGGTTGCTCGCGGCTTTGCTGAGCCCGCTGGAGCTCGCCGAGCTCGAGCTGGACGAGCTCGAGCTCGAGCTCGAGCCGCAGGCTGCGAGCACGATCGCCGCGGCGATCGCAATCGTGGTGGCCAGGATCACGCGCCGCATGCGGGCGCCCGGAGCTGCTGTGGATTTCATCTGCTCTCCATCGCTAGTACGGGTCATCCGGCCTCCATCGATAGTGCGCTCTGCGGGGGCTAGTTGCTTGCTTGGCTCGCGGAGAGCCGAACCTACTGGACCGCACGAGAAACGCTGGCTTTGTTTCTAGGGCGCCGCGACGACTCCCGCCGCGCTGCTCACCCCCGGTTCAGCAGCGACTTACGCGCCGAAGTCATTTATGACGATCAGTCGATATGCAAACTACTCGCTCGCGGTCGAGACCGTCAAGGACCGCCGCCGCAAGTGAGCGTCGGCGCGTTGGACATCTGTCGAAAGCCCTCGTGCAGGCGTCGCTTGACAATGAGTTGGAGTAGGAATACGTTCCGAACCGACTGATCGATATGCAAACTTCTCGACCGTTTTGCCGATCCGGCGTGGTCCCGTGCGCCTCAGCCGATGCCCAAGATCTCGCGCGCTTGCGCCGGGCTGGCGACGGGTCGGCCGATCGCATCGCAGAGCGCCCGCGCGCGTGTGACGAGCTGCGCGTTGGACGCGGCATACTCGCCCGGCGCGACGTAGACGACGTCCTCGAGGCCGGTGCGGATGTGACCGCCGAGCGCGAGCGTGACCGCCATCATCGGGAAGTTGTGACGTCCGATCGCCGTCACCATCCACGGCACGTCCACCGGCACGAGCCCGGCGAACAGCTCGATCGAGGCGATGCTCGCCGGAGCGCCGCCGATCACGCCCAGCACCATGTGCATCATCCCTGCCGGCCCGCGCGCCGCCTGCGCCATCCGCGCCGCCTTGACGGCCATGCCGATGTCGAAGCACTCGTACTCGGGCACGATCCCGCGCTCGGCCATCTCCGCGGCAAGCTCGTCGATCAGCGAGTTCGGGTTCATGAAGACGACGTCGTCCGGGCCGAAGTTGACGCTGCCGCAGTTCAGCGAGGCCAGCTCGGGGCCGGCGAGCAGCGAACGGCGGCGCTCCTGCGCCGGCGAGCCGAGCTTGCCGCCGGTCGTGAAGTTGAGCACGACGTCGTCGGTGCGCTCGCGCACGGCCTGCTTGATCGCGCGATAGTCCTCAGGATCCTGCGTCATCTCGCCGTCGGTCGTGCGCGCGTGGATGTGCACGACGCTTGCTCCGGCCTCGGCGGCGCCGACGGCCGCATCGATCACCTGCTCGCGCGTCGCCGGCTGGTTAGGGTTGCCGGTGACGACACCGCCGGCGACCGCGCATGTGAGGATCGCCGGATCGCTCATCGCGGAGAGAGATAGTGCGCTGCCTGACGAACCAAAACGGCCTCCCAGTGCTCGCGTCTTGCCCGGCGCGTCCCTGCCGCTTGACAGTAATATACCGAACAGGAGACGTGCAGATCGAACGAGATCGGAGACCGCGCGGATGAGCTCAGGGCCGCTCGCACTGGGTGCCGAGGGAGCTCCGGCACTGCGGCCGCAGGCGCCGCTCGGGCCGACCCGCGCGACGGCTTCCGAGCGCGCGATGCGCGCCACGCGCACGGTCCTGTCCGATCGCAAACTCGCCGTGCCGACGATCGTGCTGCTGCTGCTCGTCCTGTTCGCGATCTTCGCGCCGATCCTGTGGACGCACGGTCCCGACTCGCAGGACTTGATCCACTCGCTTGAAAGCCCGTCGCTGTCGCACCCGATGGGCACCGATCAGCTCGGGCGCGACGTCTTCGCGCGCGTCGCCGACGGCGCGCGCATCTCGCTCATAGTGGCGACGCTCGTGACCGTCGCCGGCGCCTTGCTGGGCGGCTTGATCGGCCTGCTCGCCGGGACGATCGGCGGCGTCAGCGACGGCGTCGCGATGCGCGCGATGGACGCGATCCTCGCGTTCCCGCCGCTGATCCTCGCGATGGCCGTAACGGTCGGCCTCGGCATCGGCCTCGACACGGCCGCGATCGGCGTCGCGCTGGTCTCGGTGCCTTGGTATGCGCGATTGCTGCGCAGCGAGGCGCTGCGAATCCGCTCGCTGCCGTTCATCGAAGCGTCCTACGCGATCGGGATGAAGCGCTCGCGCGTGATCGCGCGCCACGTCGTGCCGCACATGCTGCCGGTGCTGTTCATCCAGATGGCTGCCGCCTTCGGCTACGCCGTGCTCGGCCTCGCTTCGCTCAGCTTCGTCGGCCTCGGCGCGCAGGTGCCAACGCCCGAGTGGGGCGCGCTGATCACCGAAGGGCTCTCCTACTCGCTGACCGGACAGTGGTGGATCAGCATCTTCCCCGGCGTCGGCCTGCTGATCACCGTCACCGCCGCAAGCATGCTCTCCGACCGCATGCGCGACCTGCTCGACCCGCGCGGCGAGTACGCGAGGCTGTAGGCGATGGGCGGCGTCGTCGCACGGCGGATCGTCGGCTCGATCGGGGCGATCTTCGGCGCGACGATTCTCGCCTTCATCATCCTGCGCGCGCTGCCCGGCAATCCGGCGCGGCTGATCGTCGGCCCGCTCGCGACGCCGCAGGCGCTGGCCTCGGTCAGCCACCAGATCGGCCTCGACAAACCGATCTTCACCCAGTACTGGCTGTTCATCTCGCACTTCTTCCAAGGCAATTGGGGCTACTCCTACGCCGACGGCAAGTCGGTCAGCTCGCTGATCGGCGAACGCCTGCCGGCGACGATCGAGCTGGCGATCTTCTCCTTCTTCATCACGATGTTCTTCGCCGTCGTCTTCGCGCTGCTCGTCACCTACAAGCGGCGGCCGATCGCCGACCGGATCCTGCGCGCGGTCTCCTATCTCGGTTTCGGCACGCCGCCGTTCTTCGTCGCGCTGCTGCTGCTGATCGTCTTCTTCCGCTCCCTCCACATCCTGCCGGGGCCGGAGGGGCGCCTTGGCCTGCAGCAGACGCCGCCGCCGACGGTCACGCACATGTACACGCTCGACGCGCTGATCGCCGGGCAGTTCGGCACGTTCTGGTCGGCAGTCGAGCATCTGATCCTGCCCGGCGTCGCGCTCGGGCTGTCCTCGTTCTCGTTCATCGTGCGGCTGCTGCGCGCGAACCTGCTGGAGATCTCGCGCGAGCCGTTCATCACGGTCGCGCGCGGCAAGGGCCTGCACCGCTGGACCGCCTTTCGCCGCCACGCGCTGCCGAACGCGTTCCTGCCGACGCTGACCGCCGGCGGCCTCGTGCTCGGCGAATTCCTCGCCGGCAGCGTGCTGATCGAACGCGTCTTCAACTGGCCCGGCGTCGGCTCGCTCGTGTTCGACGCAATCGTCAAGCAGGACTACGCCGTCGTGCAGACGTTCATCCTCTTGAGCGCCGTCATGTTCGTGCTCGTCAACCTGATCGTCGACCTGCTCTATGCCGTGATCGATCCGCGCGTGCGAATCCGCTCGGTCGCGACCGCCTGAGATGCGCCTGCCTTGGAACATCATGCAGCGCGAAGCGCAGCCGCGTGCGAGCGAGCCGGCGGCCCGCGTCGAGGAGCGCTCGGAGTTTGCGCTGTCGGTGCGCAACCTCAGCACCGTCTTCGAGGACGGCTCGAAGACCGTTCACGCCGTGCGCGACGTCAGCTTCGACATGCGCCCGACCGAACGGCTCGGCGTCGTCGGCGAGTCCGGCTCGGGCAAGTCGGCGCTCGCGCTCTCGATCCTCGGCCTGATCGAGCCGCCCGGCAAGGTGCTCGGCGGTGAGATCCTGCTCGACGGCCGCGACATCGCCAAGCTCTCGGACCGCCAGCTCAGCGCCGTTCGCGGCAAGGACATCGCGCTCGTGCTGCAGGATCCGATGAGCGCCCTGGACCCGGTCAAGACGATCGGCTCGCAGATCGTCGAGGCGGTCGTCGCGCACGAACCGCAGCTGCGCCGCTCGGCTGCGCGCAAGCGCGCCGCCGAGCTGCTGCGCGAGGTCGACATCCCGCAGGCCGAGCGACGCCTGGACGATTACCCGCACCAGTATTCCGGCGGCATGCGCCAGCGTGTCGCGATTGCGATTGCGATCGCCAACAACCCGCGCGTGCTGATCGCCGACGAGCCGACGACGGCGCTCGACGTGACGACGCAGTCGCAGGTGCTCGGCCTGCTCGACCGCCTCGTCGAGCAGCACCGCACTGCCGTGATCCTGATCACGCACAACCTCGGCGTCGTCTCGGACTTCTGCGACTCCGTTGCGGTGATGTATGCCGGGCGCTTCGTCGAGACCTCCGGCGTCGACCACGTCTTCCTGAACCCGACGCATCCCTACAGCGAGGCGCTGCTGAAGTGCGTGCCCAACCCCGAGCGCCTGGCCGAGGGGCCGCTGCCGGCGATCACAGGCTTCCCGCCGGACCTCGCGCAGCTGCCCGGCGGCTGCTCGTTCGCGCCGCGCTGTCCGGTCGGCCGCGAGGTCGCGCAGTGCCACGAGCAGGCGCCGCGCCCGCACCACGTCGCGACCGCCTCCGGGCCGGCCGAGGTCGAGTGCCACTTCGCCGAGCAGCGCAGCGCGCAGGTGAAGGTGTGAGCGCGGCCGAGGCAGCGCCAGGCGCCGCGAGCGCGCCGACGCCGGAGTCGAGCGGCGAGACGATCCTCGAGGCCGACGGCCTGTCGAAGGCGTTCGAGGTTCGCAGCCAGGATCGCATCGCGCGCAAGAGCTCGGTGACCGTGCTCGACGACATCTCGCTCGCCGTGCGCAAGGGCGAGAGCTTCGGCCTCGTCGGCGAGTCCGGTTGCGGCAAGTCGACGCTCGCGCGGTGCTTGCTGCGACTGCTCGAGCCGAGCGCCGGGCGCGTGCTGTTCGATGGTCGCGACCTCGCCGAGCTCGACCGCGAGGAGCTGCGTCTGATCCGCCGACGGATGCAGTTCGTCTTCCAAGACCCGTTCGCCTCGCTCGATCCGCGCATGACCGCCGGTCAGATCGTCGAAGAGCCGCTGCTCGTGCACGAGATCGGCGATCGCGAGGAGCGCCGCGTCGCCGTGCTCGAGATGCTCGCCGACGTCGGCCTCACGGCTGAGCAGGCCGACCGCCGCCCGCACGCCTTCTCCGGCGGGCAGCGCCAGCGGATCGGCATCGCGCGCGCGTTCGTGCTGCGCCCCGACGTCGTCATCCTCGACGAGCCGATCTCAGCGCTCGACGTCTCCGTGCAGGCACAGGTGCTCAACTTGCTCAGCCGGCTGCAGACGCAGCTCGGGCTGACGTACGTCTTCATCTCCCACGACCTCGCCGTCGCCGAGTACTTCTGCGATCGCGTCGCCGTGCTCTACCTCGGACAGGTGATGGAGCTGGCCGACCGCGACGCGCTGTTTCGCAAACCGCTGCACCCATACTCCGTCTCGCTGCTCTCGGCAGTTCCCGTGCCGCAGGCCGGCGGGCGCTCGCGCCGCGCCAAGCGCGCGCAGCCGATCGGCGAAATCAGCTCCGTCGTCGACCGGCCGAAGGGGTGCCCGTTCGAGCCGCGCTGCCCGGTCGGGCGGGGGAGGGACATCTGCAAGGGCGAGCGCCCGCCGCTCGTGCAGCATGCGGAGCGGCACTGGGCGGCTTGTCACTTTCCGGGGGAGATGGCCGTGGCGGGCGTGCGCTCGGCCGCCGCCGAGAGCACGCCCGCCTGAGCCGCAGACGCCCTGCATCACGTGAGCGTGTCTGCCCACTTCTTCAGAATAAGTCGTCCCCGGCGCCCCATCCAAGTCCCGCGTATTCACCGGTCAGCGACACGTTTGTGCTAGTCGCGAACTTCGCTTCTTTGGCCGCCGCTTTCAATTTGCTGCCTGCCGCGGTGCATAAGAATGTGTGAATTTCCAGCGTAGCTTCGAGGTTTTTTTCTTCACAGGACTGTGTTCCCGTGAATTTCAGCGTGCCGGCGATCGTACAGCTCGTACCTTCGATCGTCAGCGAGAATACTTCCCCTGTTTCGCCCGCTTCTGATGCGAGGGTGACTCCGTCGGTGGCACCATAGAAAAGGCTGCCGTCAAGCGATTTCGCCGAAACTGGTTCTTTGACTTTACATACTGTCGAGCCTACCACCTGGCATTTGGCTATTTCCAGTTTGATTGCCGATCCCTCCGGAGGCGGACCGCTTGTCAGCATGCCCGAGCCTTTTATTTGTTCACATGTGATTTTCGCCAAGCCAGCTATTTCAAATTCTACTTTGGTCCCGCTGACCACTTCGAAGTCGACCGGGATTTTTGTACCTAATACTTCTTCGCCGCCTTTTTTGATGTGAATACATGCGTCTCCCTCGACTTCGGTGCAGCCGTCGGCAAATGCAGCTGATGTAGCGACCCCGGCTGCCAGCGCGACCGTAACGCCGAGGAAAGCAATTGAGATCCTGATCTTCGACATAGACGCTCCTTGTGGTCTCGACACAAAGAGCGCAATATCCGCGAGCGCCTGGTGCAAGTCAACGACCCGCACGGAGACGCTCACAGGATTCGCGGGAGGCGGCGGTCTACGCTCAGACTCGACAAGAACTCCGACACCAGATCAACCGTGCCGAAAGGGAGACAGAGAGGTTAATCTGTAACAGTCTTCTACCGGACGGCTCAGGCCTGCGGGCCTGGCGATAGCAGCCCGAGGACGGCGTCGTCGTCACGCCCGTGCACAGCGCGAGCCTCGGCGGCGGCCTCGGCGCCAGCAGCCGGGCTGTCGTGAGCGGTGGCCGCCAGCTCCGCGCGACGAACGCGAGTCGCCTCCGCGTCAACGCTCCCGTCCTCGCCGAGCACCACGCCGTAGACCTCGCGCGTGCGCTCGACGCTGACCCACCCGTCGGCCACGTCATGCAGCACGTGCTCGACCGCCCGCTCATGCGGCGGCCCATACCCGCCGCCGCCGCTGGAGATCGAGATGATCGTCTCGCCGGGCTGCAGCACCACGCGCGCCCACGCTTCGAGCGCGACGATCTCGCCGTCGGCCTTGCGCATCGCCGGGCGGCAGAGCGCGCCGGACTGCCCGCCGCGAACGCCGAGCGCTGGGTTGACGGTGCCGTCGGCGGCGTAGAGAACCTCGAGCTCGGTGTCGACCGGGCCGTACTCGATGTACAGCGACGGCGCGCCGCGAAAGCGCCCGGCGCCCTCGGTGTCGGGCACGATCCGATCGCTCCAGACGCGAATCGGGCGCAGCAGCTCGAGCACCTCCGTCGAGTCGCGCATCATCGAGCCGCCGTCGCTCGTCTCGCCGTTGGTGACCCAGCCGTCGCCGTGCGGATGGCCGGCGCCGCCGGAGTTGCCGAGGATCATCATGTCGACGAACGGCGCGTTCTCGTGGCGCGGGTCGCGCCCGGAGAGGCCGGCTACAGCCGGAGGGCACTCCGGGCCGGTCGAGGCCATGCCGAGGCCGTCGGCGAACTCGGCGAGCGTGCGCTGGACGATCCCGGCGAGGCGCTCGGCGATGCCCGAGGTCGCCATCGAGCAGCTTGCCGGGTGCACCGGAATGCCGACTACGCAGTTCTCGCGCAGCAGCACTTTCACTGCACGACCGCTGCCGGTGTTGCGCGGCACCGGCTCGGCGATGCTGTTGAACACGCCGATCAGCGACGAGGTGACGGCGGTCGATTCGGTCAGGTTCAGCCCGCACGGCAGGCAGTCGGGGTTGTCGCGCAGGTCGATCTCGATCTCTTCGGACTCCGGGTCGACGGCGACTGTCACCTTCAGCGGCACGCCGTCCTCGACGCCGCGCAGCGGCACCGCGTCGTGGATGTCATAGCCCGTGCGAGTGCCTGCCGGCAGCTCGCGGATCGTCGCGCGCATGCGCTCCTCCGAGTAGTCGAGCCAGTCGGCGACATAGCGGTCGAACGCATCCCAGCCGACCTCCTCGCCGACCTTCAGCAGCTCGCGCTCGCCGACGCGCGCGGCGCCGATCATGCCGATGTAATCGCCGTACCAGTCCTCGGGCACGCGAATTCGCGACATGCACATCCGCACGACGTCCTCGACGTCCTCGTAGTTCTCCTGGATCTTCACGCACGGGAAGATCAGCGCGCCCTCCTCGTAGACGTCGCGCGCCGTCGCCATCAGCGTCGTCGGTTCGGAGTTGCCGATGTCGGCCATGTGCGCCTTGACGATCGCCGTCGCGCGCTGGCGCCCTTCGTCGTCGATCACCGGCACGACGATGCAGTGATCGCCGGCGTGCGAGTTGCCGTGGTAGGGCGAGTTGTGGATGAACGCCTGGCCGCGGCGCGGCTGCGGGTGGAAATGGCGCAGCCAGCGGCTGATCACGTCCGGTCCCGAGATCACATGGATCGGCAGCGACTCGGCCATCACCAGCATCTCGTGGTTGGCCGTGACGATGCAGCAGGAGAAGTCGCGCGCCGTGTTCAACACGGTCGAGCGCGCCGTGCGGAAGAGCGTGTTCGTCATCTTGCGCACGACGCCCTCCATCCGGTTCGTCATCACCGCGAGCGCGACGACGTCGCGCGGCTGCTCGCGTGCTGAGTCGCCGCTGCTCATCGCTAGCCGACCGCCTCTGAGCTGCGCCGCCCCGACTCTGAGGCGCCGAGCGCTCCCGGCAGCACCGCGAGGCTGCCGCTCGCCGTGCGTTCGGCGCTCGCTCCCGGATTCAGCACGATCGTCGTAAACGACGACTCGATGATCGCCGGACCGGCGAACTGCGCTCCCGGCGCCATCGCCTCCAGGCGCAAGATCGCCGCGTTGACCTTGCCGATGCCGCTGAAGTAGACGCCGCGCATGCCCGAGGAGGAGTGCCCATGCTCGCGCACGAGCGTGTCCTTGCCGCCGCCGCGCAGCGGGCAGGTGACGCGCGCGCGCAGGTTGACGATCTCGACGACGGCGCGCTCGTCGCGCACCGCGTAGACCTCCTCGTGGACAGCGTGGAAGTCCTCGACCAGGTTCGCGACGTGCTCGGCCGTGCCGAGACGCCCGTCGCGCAAGCGCACGTCGAGCTGCCAAACCTGGTGGCGGTAGCGCGCCTCGGCGATGAACTCGATCTCGGCCTCCTCGGCGGAGCCGTTGCGCTCGGCGAAGTCCTCACAGCGCGCGCGCAGCTCGTCCAGCGCGGCGTCCGCGCGCTCGAAGTCGAAGCCGTCCGAGCCGGTGAAGACGGCAGCCGCGAATTCGCTCGTGAGGTCGGACATCAGCGCGCCGCGCGCGCTCAGCACGGCGCCGGCCTGCGGGATCACGACGCGCCGCGAGCCGAGCCGGCGGGCGATCGCGACTGCGTTCAGCCCCGCCGCACCGCCGCCGCCGACGAGCACGGCGCTGCGCGGGTCGACGCCCTGGTTGACCGTGATCTCCTCGATCGCCTGCACCATCCGCTCGGTCGCGACGGCCATGATCGCCGCCGCCGCCTCGTGCACGTCGAGGCGAAGCGGGCTCGCGATCAGCTCGGCGATCGCGCTTCGCGAGGCGGCCGCGTCGAGCTCCATCTCGCCGCCGAGGAAGTAATCGGGATCGATGTAGCCGAGCACCACGCAGGCGTCGGTCACCGTCGGCTCGCTGCCGCCGCGCCCGTAGCAGACGGGCCCAGGGTCGGCGCCGGCGCTCTGCGGGCCGACGTGGAGCAGGCCGCCGCCGTCGATCCACGCGATCGAGCCGCCGCCGGCGCCGACGCTGCGCACGTCGACTGCCGGAAAGCCGGTGATGTGGCCCTCGTACTCGAGTCCGAGCCAGGTCTCGCGCGTCACCGGGATCCGCCCGCGGCGCACGAGCGTGACGTCGTAGCTGGTTCCGCCGGTGTCGGCGACGACCGCGTTCTCGCTGTTGCCGTCGAGCGCCGCGTAGTGGCGGCCGGCGATCGGCGCCATCGCCGGTCCCGAGTTGATCGAGTGGATCGGCGCGGCACCCATTTCGGCCGCGTCGACGACGCCGCCGCTGGAGGTCACCATCAGCAGCCGCCCGGCGAAGCCGGCGTCGCGCAGGCGTCCCTCGAGGCTGTCGAGATAGGCCGTCATCAACGGCTTCAGCGAAGCGTCGATCGCCGCCGAGGAGGCGCGGCGATACTCGCGCAGCGTCGGGTTCAGCGCGTGCGAGAGCGTGTAGGGGATGCCCGGCAGGTGGCGATCGAGCAGCTCGCCGAGCGCCAGCTCGTGAACGGGGTTGGCGATCGACCACAGCAGGCAGACCGCGATCGACTCGACGCGATCGCCGGCCAGCCGCTGCAAGACCGCGACCGTCGCTGCCTCGTCGAGCGGCTGCACGACCTCGCCCTGGCTACCGATGCGCTCGGGGATCTCGTAGGTCAGCGCGCGCGGGATGTAGGGGTCGGGATAGCCGTAGCTCCAGTCGAACGGTTCCGTGCGACCGCCCTCGCGCAGCAGCAGCATGTCCGGGTGCCCGCGCGTGCACAGCAGCGCCGTTCGCGCCGTCGTGTTCGTCAGGATCGCGTTGATCGCACGTGTCGTTCCGTGGATGAACAGCTCGATCGAGCCGAGGAAGTCGCCGAGCTCGCGGCCGGCGTCAGCGGCGGCGAGGCCGATCGCCGCGAGGATCCCTACGGCCGGGTCGTGTGGCGTCGTCGAGGCCTTGTAAGCGCGGACGTGGTCGCCGTCTTCGACGACGAGGTCGGTGAACGTCCCACCGGTGTCCGCTGCCAGCCGCATCGCCGCTGCTCAGCCTGCGCTTTCGCCTGTTGGGGTTGGCTCCATCGGCGAGATCCCCATGGGTGAGGAGCATCGTTCGATATTTCGGAGCATGGGCGGATAAAACGTACCAAGCCCGACTCGCGCGAGCGTTCTCGACGAGCGCTGCGCGTGACCGCCGGCGCGCAAGCTCGCCGGCAGCGGGCCTACCCCGCCCTCGACGTACCGCCGACGCCGACGCCGGCCGCGCCGCTCGCGCTCTCGCCGAGCAGCATCGTGATCACTTCGTCGCGGATCTGGCGACCGTCGAGCGC
>DATBBG010000033.1:0-60470 GCA_036271095.1 Solirubrobacteraceae bacterium | reverse complement strand
CGTCTTGGCCGCTGAGCCGCGCGCCGCCGAAGTCGGTCAGCTTGGCGACGCCGCCGAACGCCTCGGCGAGCGGCGCCGTCTCCTCGGGGCGATCCGGCACGAGCACGTTCTGCGGCTTGACGTCGCGGTGGATCACGCCGCGCGCGTGCGCGTGGGCGAGCGCGCTGCAGAGCGCGACGCCGATCTGCAGCAGCTCGTCGTCGTCGAGATCGTCGTCGTCGATCAGCTGCGCCAGCGTAGCCCCGTCGACGAGCTCGGAGATCAGATAGAAGGCGTCCTCGGCCGGGCAGGCCTCGTACAGCGCGACGATCGCAGGATGTGCCAAGCGCGCGCTGGCGAGCGCCTCGCGACTGGCTCGCTCGCCGTCTTCCTCAGGCGCCAGCGGGATCCGCTTGACCGCGACCTCGCGATGCAGCAGCTCGTCGTGCGCGCTCCAGACGACGCCGAATCCGCCCGCGCCGAGGCGCTCGCGCAAGCGATAGCGCCCGAGCACGAGCGCGTCGGCTCCGGGGCCCGCTTGCAGCGCGCCGCGCGGGCGTCGAGCACGGTCGTTGGCGAGGGTCGTCGACTCCACCGTCTCCTGCGTTCGCCGCCGCGCGCTCCTGTCCCTGCTCGCGACCGCAGGAGAAGGTACGTTGAGGGAGAAGTTGCAGGATGGCCTGAGAACCGGCCGACGGTCATACTGGCCGCTTCGCAATCCCTGCAAGGAGCAAGCTTTTGTCGTTCTTCGACGACGGCGAGGAGACAGCCCAGCGGCCCGCGAGCCGCGCGCCGCGCTCGCCCCAGCGACCGAGCCCGCGCCGCCCCCAGCGCGCGGGCGGCTCGCTGCCGATCGACCAGCACACGCTGATGGTCCGCAGACGGATCGCGTTCGGCGTCGGCGTCGTCCTGCTGATCCTGATCGTGCTGTTGATCAACGGCTGCCTGAAAGGGCAGAAATCGCAGGAACTGAAGGGCTACAACCACGAAGTCTCGACGGTCGCGCAGGAATTCGACGAACACGTCTCGCATCCGCTGTTCGAAGCGCTGAGCGGCGCCGCCAGCAAGTCGGCGCTGAACGTCGAGGTGCAGGTTGGACAGCTGCGCGTCGAGGCCGAGGATCTTGCGACGCGCGTCAAGGGCCTGAAGACGCCGGGCGCGATGTCCGGCGCGCAGAACGATCTGCTGCTCGCGTTCGACCTGCGCGCGGAAGCCGTCACGAAGATCGCCGGGCTCGTGCCGACGGCGCTCGGCGGGCAGGGCAAGCAGGCGATCTCGCAGATCTCCGGAGCGCTCGAGATCTTCCTCGCCTCCGACGTGCTCTACTCGCAGCGCGTCGCGCCGCTGATCCAGCAGGCGCTCGGCGACAACGACATCACCGGTCTGACGACGGCGCCGTCGCGCTCGCTGCCGAACGTCGGCTGGCTCGAACCGACGACGGCGACGGCGCGGATCACCGGCGAATCGACAGGCTCGGCGAACGGCCAGGTCAGCTCAGGCACGCACGGCAGCTCGCTGACGGGCGTCAGCGTCGGCGCGAATGCACTCGCGCCGGAACCGACGCTCAACCACGTCAGCGGCGGCAGCAACCCGACGTTCACCGTCAACGTCGAAGACGCCGGCGAAAGCGCTGAGACGAACGTCAAGGTCAACATCGTCGTCACGGCCGGCGGCAAGCAGTTCAAGGCGTCTCACGTGATCGAAAAGACCGAACCGGGCAAGACGGCGAGCGTCGACATCCCCGTCACCGGGATCCCGCTCGGCGAGGCTGCGAAGGTCGAAGTCGACGTCGAAAAAGTCCCCGGCGAGACGAACGTCGAAAACAACAAGGGCACGTTCCTCGCGGTCTTCGCCAAATAGCCGCGCGCCCGGCTAAGTTGTGACGATGGCCGTTTCGCTCGCCACGTTGACCGACACGAAGGGCATCGTCGCGCTCGCGGCGGCGCTCGTCGCGGTCGTTGCGCTGCTGTGCAGCATCGCGTTGCTCGTCGGCCAGCGCCGCCTGCGCCGGGCCCAGCAGCTCGTGCTCGGCGATCAAGGCCAGCAAGATCTCGTCGCGCACGCGGCAAACCTGCACGACGCGTTCGAAGCGCTGCGCGCTTACGTCGACGATGTCGCGCTGCGGCTCGACAGCCGCGTGGCGGCGGTCGAAGCGACGATGCGCGGGACGATCGCGCACCGCGCGCTGGTCCGCTACGACGCCTACAACGAGCTCTCCGGCCGGCAGTCGGTCTCGATCGCGCTGCTCGACGACGAGCGCTCGGGGATCGTGCTCTCGTGCATTCACCACCGCGACCAAGCGCGCGTCTACGCCAAGCAGGTGACCGGCGGCCAGGGCGAGCTCGAGCTCTCGCCGGAGGAGGCCGAAGCGGTGCGCGTCGCGCTGTCGGCTCCTGCCGCCACCGTCGCGCCGGGCGGCGCCGCGGAACAGTCGGCCTGAGATGTCGGCGACGGCAAGAGCGCGGGTCGGCTACCTCGGACCGGCCGGGACGTTCAGCGAGGAGGCGCTGCTTGCAGCGGCCGAGATAGACACGGTCGAGCCACTTGCGCTGCCGAGCATCTACGAGACGGTCATGTCGCTGCGGCGCGGCGCCGTCGAATGGGCGATCGTGCCGATCGAGAACTCGCTCGACGGTTCGATCAGCGTCACGCTCGACCTGATCGCCGACGAGGTCGCACACGTCGAGATCGTCGGCGAGACGCTGCTGCGAGTTCGCCACTCGCTGATCGCGCCCGAGCCGATCAAGCTCGATCAGATCGACACGGTGCTGACGCACCCGCAGGTGCCCGGCCAGTGCGAGCGGTTCCTGCGCGAGGAGCTTGCGCACGCGCGCGTGCTGCCGGCCGACTCCACAGCCGAGGCGGTGCGCGCGGTGATCGAGGCTGGTGTGCGCGGCACAGCGGCGCTCGGGACGGTGCTCGCGGCGAACATCTATGGGGGCACAGTGATCCGCGAAAGCGTCGAGGATCGCGCCGACAACGAAACGCGGTTCGCGTGGCTGGCGCGCGTGGCTCGCGCCGGACAGCGCCCGTCGCCGCCGCTGCGGGCGCAGAGCGGCGAGAGCTGGAAGACGTCGATCGTGTTCTGGGGCGCCGGAGCGGAGAGCCCAGGCTGGCTCGTGCGCTGCCTCGACGAGTTCGCGAGCAGGGAGATCAACCTGACGAAGATCGAGTCGCGCCCGCGGCGCGAGCAGATGGGCCACTACATGTTCTTCGTCGACCTGGCCGGCCGCGTCGGCGATGCGCCGGTCGTAGAGGCGATCGCGGCGGCGAAGGCGCAGTGCGAACATGTGCGCGTGCTCGGCTCCTACCCCGCCGCGCGCCCGGCCGTGGCGCGAGCCGGCGGCGGCTGACCCCGCCCACGAGCGCAGCGCGCCCCGCTAGACTCCCGCCTTGAATGGAGAGCAGCGTCCCACCAGAGCCGGTGGGGTCCGTGTCGCCCCTCGAGCACCAGCGGCGCGGACCTGAGGCATCGCCGACTACGGCGATGGGCGGTCGGGTGCTCGTACTGAACGCGACGTATGAGCCGATCAACGTCTGCACCGTCCGTCGCGCCGTCGTGCTGCTGCTGAAGGAGAAGGCCGAGCTCGTCGAGCGCGGCCGCTGGCAACTGCACTCCGAGAGCACGGCGCTCGCGCGACCTGTCGTGATCCGTCTGATGACCTACGTCAACGTGCCGCGCGACGCGCACCGGCGCAAGATCACCAGGCGCGCCGTGTTTGCACGCGACAGCTGGACCTGCCAATACTGCGGCTCGCGCTCGAACCTGACCGTCGACCACGTGATCCCGCGCTCGAAGGGCGGCTCGTCGAACTGGGAGAACATCGTCGCGTCGTGCGCTCCATGCAATCGCCGCAAGGGCGATCGCCTGCCGCGTCAAGCCGGCATGCATCCGAAGCACACGCCGCGCACGCCGCGCGCCGAGATCTTCATCCACGTCGCCAGCCCGACGATCCCGGCGGCGTGGTTGCAGTACCTGCCGCAAGCCGCCTGATCGACCGCGCAGGCTTAACGACGAGAGGCGCCCTCGACTGGGCGCCTCTCGCGTAATGCTCTGACTGGAAACCGAGACGAACGGTGCATCAGCCGGAGGGACCAGGACCGGCAGCCGTCTCGGGGTGTCCCGGCTTGGATTCCGCTAAGCGGACCAGCCATTCCGACCTAGCGGCCGGTCACCTCCAGGATCCCGCAAGAACTGTCAGACAACGTACGGACCACCTCCTTTCTCTGGTCCAATCAGATTAGCGAACGGACGTGACGCGGGAAAGAGGCGCCGGCAAACGTTGCTCGGCTAGTGGATGATGACGCCGAACTCTTGCGTGTAGAGCGCGCCTGGCACGCCTTCGGCGAGCGCCGTCGGCACCTCCGGCTCGACGTCGATGCCGGTTTGGCGGTACTTCGCTTCGAGGATGTTCGCGAGGTGCTCGGGCGAGGCGATCCACGCTTTGACGATCGCTTCGGGCGTCGACAGCGTGAGCGTGCCCCAGGCCAGGTTCTCGCCGATCACGTATCCGACTTCGGCGTTCGGAATGTAGCCCTCGCCGCGATCGCGTTCGACCGGCGTCTCGCCTGACGGCGCGATGTGATCGAAGTAGTCGAGCGAGATCATTTCTCTGCCATGGCTTTCGGCTGCCGCTTCCAGGTGCGGATCGGCCTGCAGCGGTTCGCGGCCGTTCTGCGCGCGCTCGGTGTTGATCAGGCAGAGCACGGCGGCGCGCACGAGCGCCAGGTTCGCCGGTTCGGGCGTCAGCTGCGTGTTCTGGCACGGAGTCGCGAGCACGTTGGCGATCGTCGCGGCCTCGCTGGCTGCCGCTTCGGCGGCGCTCTTGGCCGAGGATCGCGTCGCCGTCGTGCGCGACTTCTTGGCCGCCGGATGGTGCCTGGAGGCGGCGCAGCCGGACTTGCCCGAGCGGCGCGCGCGCCGTTTCTCGGCGGCGTTTCCACGACAGCTGGAATTGGCGCGATCGTGTCGTTTGGGCGCGTGCGTCCCACCGGCGTTGACGGTGTTGGCAGCGCCGCTCGAAGAGGATGCGTATGCGGCGACGCCGGCTGCACCGGCGATCGGCGCGGAGCCGCCGGCCACCGCAAGGGCGCCGAGCAGGGCTGAAAGCGTCAACAGTGTTCTAGGGCGACTCACCCCCTGGCTGTCGGCGCGGAGCGGTGCGCCTGTGAGGCATTAGCCGTGAATCTGGACGGGTTAAGTCTCAGCTCAGGCGTCTACGGGTGCGTCGGCCTCCGGCTCGGCGTCACTTCCGCCGGCCTCGACCGGCACGGGCGGCACGGTCGCGGCGCCGTCCTCGCTGTCCTCTCCGGCGGCGTCGACGACAAGCGCGACGGCGCTGACGAGATCCTCGTCCTTGAGGTTCATCACGCGCACGCCGGTCGCCGAGCGACCCTGCTGAGAGATGCCGCCGGCCGAGGTCCGCTGGACCATGCCGCCCACGCTGATGAAGACCAGCTCCTGGTGCTCGCGCACGACGAGCGCTCCCGCGAGGCCGCCCTTGCGCTCGGTCAGGCCGATCGTCTTGACGCCTTTGGCGCCGCGGTTGGTCTTGCGGTACTGCGCGATCTGCGTGCGCTTGCCGTAACCGTTTTCAGTTACGACGAGCAGGTCCATGTCGTCGCGCGCCACGTCCATCGCGATCACCTCGCCGCTCTTGCCGACGTCCATGCCGCGCACGCCGGTCGTGTCGCGGCCCATCGAGCGCGCGTCGGACTCGGCGAAGCGGACGGTGAGGCCGGCCTTCGAGACCATGATGATCTCGTCGTCCGGATCGACCGCGCGCACGGCCAGCAGCTCGTCGTCGTCGCGGATCTTGATCGCGATGATGCCGTCGGCTTTGATCGGCGTGTTGTAGGTGAGGAACTCGGTCTTCTTGACCGTGCCGGACTTCGTCGCGAAGACGAGGTACTTCGTCTCGTTGAAGTCGCGCGTCGAGACGACGGCCTGGATCCGCTCGCCTTCGCGCAGCGGCAGGATGTTGACGAGCGCGCGGCCCTTCGCCGTGCGCGAGGCCTCCGGCAGCTCGTAGACCTTCGAGCGGTAGACCTTGCCGCGGTTGGAGAAGAACAGCAGGTAGTCGTGCGAGGAGCAGACGAACAGGTGCTCGATGAAGTCGCCGTCCTTCATGTCCATACCGGTCACGCCGCGCCCGCCGCGGGCCTGCTGGCGGTAAGTCGCCAGCGGCAGCGACTTGATGTAGCCGGTCTGCGTGATCGTGATCACCATCTGCTGGTCGGCGATCAGATCCTCGATGTCGATCTCGTCCTCGGAGTGGCTGATCTCCGTGCGGCGCTCGCTGCCGAAGCGCTCTGAGATCTCCGAGAGCTCCTCCTTGATCACCGCGAGCACGCGCGTCTCGTCGCCGAGGATCGCGCGCAGCTCGGCGATCCGCTCGGTCACGTCGGCGTGCTCCTGTTTGATCGCGTCCGCCTCGAGCGCGGTCAGCTGCGAGAGGCGCAGGTCGAGGATCGCGCTGGCCTGGATGTGGCTGAGCTCGAAGCGCTCGACGAGCTGCTCGCGCGCAGCGTCGCGGTCGCGCGAGGCGCGAATCAGTTCGATGATCGCGTCGAGGCTGTCGAGCGCGATCAGCAGCCCCTCGAGGATGTGCGCGCGCGCCTCCTTTTCGGAGAGCTCGTGCTTCGTGCGCCGGACGATCACTTCGCGCTGGTGCGCGACGTAGTTGTGGATCACCGAGCGCAGGTTCAGCGTGCGCGGAACGTTGTCGACGAGCGCGACCATGTTGACGCCGAACGTCGTCTGCATCGGCGTGTGCTTGTAGAGCTTGTTCAGCACGACCTTCGGGATCACGTCGCGCTTGAGCTCGATCACGAGGCGCATGCCGCGCTTGTCGGACTCGTCGCGCAGGTCGGAGATCTCGGAGATCCGCTTGTCGTGCACGAGGTCGGCGATCTTCGAGATCAGCCCGCCGTCGCCGCCCTTCTTGACCTGGAACGGCAGCTCAGTGACGACGATCGCCTCCTTGCCCTGCTTCAGCGGCTCGATGTGAGCCCGCGCCTGCAGGCGCACGCGGCCGCGGCCGGTCTCGTAGGCGTCTTTGATGCCGCCGTGGCCGAGGATGATCCCGCCGGTCGGGAAGTCGGGGCCCTTGATGTGGGCCATCAACCCGGCCGTCTCGATCTCGGGGTCGTCGATATAGGCGATCGTCGCGGCGATCACCTCGCGCAGGTTGTGCGGCGGGATGTTCGTCGCCATGCCGACGGCGATGCCCGAGGAGCCGTTGACGAGCAGGTTCGGGAAGCGCGCGGGCAGCACCAGCGGTTCGCGGCGCGAGCCGTCGTAGTTCGGCGCGAAGTCGACCGTGTCCATGTCGAGATCGCGCAGCATCTCCGTCGCGATCCGCGCCAGGCGCGCCTCGGTGTAGCGCATCGCGGCGGCCGGGTCGTCGTCGACCGAGCCGAAGTTGCCCTGGCCGTCGACGAGCTCGTTGCGCATCGAGAAGTCCTGCGCCATGCGCACGAGCGCGTCGTAGATCGCCGAGTCGCCGTGCGGGTGATAGTTGCCCATCACCTCGCCGACGATCTTCGCGCACTTCGCATAGGAGCGGGTGGGGCCGAGCCCGAGCTCGTTCATCGCGTAGAGCACGCGGCGGTGCACCGGCTTCAGCCCGTCGCGCACATCCGGCAGCGCGCGGCCCACGATCACCGACATCGCGTAGTCGAGATAGGCCGTGCGCATCTCCTCCTCGAGCGCGCGCGGCTCGATGTTGCCTCCGCCTATGACATCAGTTGAAGCCATGGTTCACCTCCTCCGATGGGCAGAAAGTCGAATCGCCAAGAGTGGCGTCAGGATCAAGCAGATCAAGGACGCAGGGAGCGTGGTGTGCTCTGCACACGAGCGACTGAGGACGCCGAGCTGCGCCGGTCATGGCGTCACACATCGAGGTTTGCCACCGCCCTGGCATTTTCTTCGATGAACTCACGGCGCGGCTCGACTTGGTCGCCCATCAGCTTCGAGAAGATCCGGTCGGCGGCGAAGGCGTCGTCGAGCGTGACCTGCGCGAGCGTGCGCGTCGCCGGAGCCATTGTCGTTTCGCCGAGCTGTTCGGCGTTCATCTCGCCGAGCCCCTTGAAGCGCTGCAGTTTGATGCCCTTCTGCGCAACCGTCATCACGGCTTCGCGCAGCGACTCGAACGACGTCGCCGTCTCCTGCGCATCGCCGAGGCGCACCTCGAATGCGGGCGAACCGGCGAGCTCGACGAGCTGCTGATGCACGCGCGCCAGCTGACGGTACTCCTGCGAGTCGAACAGCTCGTGCTTGAGGCGGTGCGTGAGCGCAAAACCAGTCTTCGCTTCGACGGCCTTGACGCGAATCACGCCATCTTCGTCGCCGAGCAGCTCGGTCGCGTGCGTATCGCCGTCGAGTCCGGCGCGGGCGAGCCACGCGACGGCCTCCTCGGCGGTGCTCACCTGCTCGCTCAGCAGCGATGACTCTTCGAGGAACTGCACTGCGCCGTGGCCGTAATGTCCGCGCAGCGCCAGCGCCCAGCCTTCGTACTGCTTCAGCAGCCGCGAGAAGCGCTGCCAGCGCGCCTCGGTCAGCTTGAGCTGAGTGCCGTGGCGGTCGAACACGTCGATCTTCTCCCACTTGTCCGCCAGCAAGATCTCCTCCAGCTCGGAGTCCTTCTCGATGTAGCGCTCGCGCGAGCCCTGCTTGAGCTTGTACAGCGGGGGCTTGGCGATGTAGACGTAGCCTTCCTCGATCAGCTCTTTCATCTCGCGAAACAGCAGCGTCAGCGCGAGCGTGCGGATGTGGGCGCCGTCGACGTCGGCGTCGGTCATCAGGATCACCTTGTGGTAGCGCGCGTTCTCGATGTTGAACTCGTCGCGCACGCCGGTGCCGATCGCGGTGATCAACGCCTGGATCTCGGTGTTCTGCAGAACCTTGTCGATTCGCGACTTCTCGACGTTGAGGATCTTGCCGCGCAGCGGCAGCACGGCCTGCGTGTTTCGATCGCGGCCCTGCTTGGCCGAACCGCCGGCGGAGTCGCCCTCGACGACGAACAGCTCGGCCAGCGACGGATCCTTGACTGAGCAGTCGGCGAGCTTGCCCGGCAGCGTCGAGTTCTCCAGCGCCGACTTGCGCCGCGTCAGATCGCGTGCCTTGCGCGCGGCCTCGCGCGCGCGCTGGGCCTGCACCGACTTCATGATCACCGCGCGCGCCTCGCTCGGGTTCTCCTCGAGGAACTCGCCGAGGCCGGTGTTGACGATCGACTCGACAAAGCCGGCCATGCCGGGGTTGCCGAGCTTGGTCTTCGTCTGGCCCTCGAACTGCGGATCGCGCAGCTTGACCGAGATCACAGCCGTCAGACCCTCGCGTACGTCCTCACCGGAGAGGTTGCCGTCTTTGTCCTTGAGCAGGCCGTGGTCGCGCGCGTACTTGTTCAGCGTGCGCGTCAGCGCCGAGCGGAAGCCGCTCATGTGCGAGCCGCCCTCGCGCGTATTGATGTTGTTGGCGAACGAGTGGACCGACTCCTGGTAGGACGAGTTCCACTGAACCGCGATCTCGGCGGCGCCCTCGTCTGACTCACCGGAGAAGAAGATCACCTTGCGGTGAACCGTCTCCTTGTTCTCGTTGAGGTAGGCGACGAAGTCCTCGATGCCGCCCTCGTAGCGGAACGTCGCCGAGTGGCCCTCGCCGCGCTCGTCGACGATCGATATCTCCAGACCGCGCGTGAGGAAGGCGGTCTCGCGCAGGCGCTCCTCGAGCGTGAGGATGTCGAAGTCGAGCGTCTCGAAGACTTCGGCGTCGGGCAGGAACGTGACGGTCGTGCCAGTCGATTCGTCGCCGGCGAGCTTCTCGCCCTCGACCAGCTCGCCGAGCGGCGTGCCGCGCGAGTAGTCCTGCGAGTAGACGTGCCCGTCGCGGCGGATCTCGACGTGCAGCTGCTCAGACAGCGCGTTGACGACCGACACGCCGACGCCGTGCAGCCCGCCGGAGACCTTGTAGCCGCCGCCGTCGCCGAACTTGCCGCCGGAGTGCAGCACGGTCAGCACGACCTGGACGGCCGGCAGGCCCTCTTTCTCCATGATCGCGACGGGGATGCCACGGCCGTTGTCGGCCTCCGTGACCGAGTTGTCCGGATGCACGGTCACGGACACTTTCGTGCAGTAGCCCGCCAGGGCCTCGTCGACGGAGTTGTCGACGAGCTCGTAGACGAGATGGTGCAGACCCATCGGCCCGGTCGAGCCGATGTACATGCCCGGGCGCTTGCGGACCGCCTCGAGACCTTCGAGGACGGTGATGTCCTGGGCGTCGTAGCTGCCCGACCCGCCTGTCATCGACGGGTCGTTGACGCCGCCGCTGCCTCGCTTGCCGGCGCTCTGCTCCGCGCTGTTTCCGTCTGTAGCCAATCGTCCTCCGATTACGTGAGAACGCCCCGGATTCCGCGGCGCTCAGGATGCGGACCGGGGCGATGTTCGTGTGTATAAGAGAATAGCACGCAGCGACGTCGGCCAAGGTCGGCGGAAGCGCCTTAAGCCCTGCAAAATGGGGCTTAAAGCGGCTATTGTGGCGGCGCTGAAGGCCAGCGCGCGCCGAAGCGGGCGGCGGCTGGCCTCATCCGGTCCTGCAACGCAGCTCGCGGACCACCGGCTCTCCGAGCGCGTCGTTCAGCCGCGCGATCAGATCGTCGCCCATCAGCTCGAGCTCGTGCGCCCAGACGGAGGCCTCGCAGAGCACCGTGACAACGCCGTCGCGCTCGGCCGTCGGGCGGGCGGCCGCAGCGATAGCGGGGCCGCTGACGCCCTCCCAGGCGCCCTGCACGCGCGCGAGCGTCGTCGCCGGCGCGAGCGTGCCGGTGAGTCGGCCGAGCGCATCTGCGAGCGAGCGAGGCGCCGCTCTGCTCACGCCGCGAGCGCCTCCTGCAGGATCGTGCCAGTGCCGACGCGCAGCCGCGTCACGTGCGCCTCGCCGCCGCCGGGAACGTGTGCCAGATCGGTCGTCGCGATCACGCTCTGTCCACCTGCGGAAAGCTCGCCGGCGAGCAGCTCGCGGCGCTCGGGGTCGAGCTCGCTCATGACGTCGTCGAGCAGCATCAGCGGCGTGCGTCCGCGCTCGTGCTCGAGCACGGTTCGCTCGGCCAGCAGCAGCGCGAGCAGGGCCAGGCGCTGCTCGCCCTGGGAGCCGTAGGAGCGCAGCTCGCGACCGTCGCGCAGGACGGCGAGCTCGTCGCGGTGCGGCCCGTGTCCGGAGAAGCCACGCTCGAGGTCGCTCGGCAGCCGCTCCTGCAGCTCGGCTAGGAACGCCTCGACGTCGCTCGCGCGCGAGCGCGGCTTGTACGAAAGCAGTGCCTCGCCGTTCAGCCCGAGCTGTTCGGCGCGCTGGCGAAACGGATCGGAGAGCAGCTCGACGGCGGCCTGACGATGCTCGCGCACGGCGATCGCCGCGACGGCCAGCTCGCGATCCCACGCGGCGAGCGTCGCCTGCGAGGCGCGTCCGGCGCGGATTCGCGCGAGCAGCGCGTTGCGCTGGGCGAGCACGCGCGAGTACTCGCGCCGTTGCGCCGCGCGCAGCGGCCAGATGCCGGCGACGAGCTGATCGAGGTGTGCCCGCCGGGCGCCGGGCGCGCCCTTGATCAGCTCGAGCCTGTCCGGCTCGAACACGCCGATCAGCGGGCGGAACTCGACGTCGAGCAAGCGCTCGACGTTGGCGCCGTCGGCCGACATCCGCTTGACGCCGCGTTCGCCGTCGGGGCCGGCGCCGTAGGCGACGCTCAGCTCGTGCTCGTGTGCGCCGTCGCTGCAACGCACGACGACGCGCGTGACGTCGGCGTCGAAGCGGATCAGCTCGCGCTCGTTGCGCGTTCGCGGCGAGCGCGCGGTACAGCCGAAGTAGAGCGCCTCGAGCAGGTTCGACTTGCCCGCGCCGTTCGGCCCGTGGACGACCGTCAGGCCGGGGCCGAGCGAGGCGTGAGCGCGCGCGTAGGTGCGAAAGTCGCGCAACTCGACGCCGAGCACGCGCACGTCGGATGCAACGGCCATCGCGGCACCTAGACGTTGAGTCTGATCGGCATGATCAGGTATACGAAGTCGCCGCTGTCGGGCGATTCGATCAGGCCAGGCCGCAGCGGGCTGATCAGCTTCAGCACGAGCTCATCCGATTCGACGCTCTCGAGGCCGTCGCGCAGGAACTCCGGGTTGAAGCCGATCTCGAACGGCTCGCCGCTGAACGGCACCGGGATCGCCTCGCTGGCCTCGCCGACGTCGGGCGTCTGCGCCGAGACGGTCAGCGCGCCCTCGCTGAAGCTGAGCCGCAGCGGCGCGTTCTTCTGCGCGAGCAGGCTGATGCGCCTGACGACATCGGTCAGCTCGGCGCTGGCGAGGCGCAGCTCGTGCTCGACGGACTCGGGCAGCAGCTGGCGGTAGTTCGGAAACTGGCCGTCGATCAGGCGCGAGGAGAGGATCGTGTCGCCGAGCTCGAAGACGACCTGGTTCTGACCGACGCTGACGGCAAGCGAGTCGGCTGGTGTCTGCTGGGCGATTCGCGCCAGCTCCTGCAGCGCGCGGGCAGGCACGTTCGCCTCGAGACTTCCCTGCAGCGGCGTCTCGAGCGCCGTCTGCTTGACGCTCAGCCGGTAGGAGTCGGTCGCGACCATGCGCAGCTCCTGCGCAGAGGCGGACATCAGGATCCCAGTCAGCACCGGCCTGGTCTCGTCGCGCGAGGCTGAGCGGGCGACTCGCGAGACGGTGGCGACGAACGCCTCGACGGGGAGCGCCAGGCGCGTCTCAGGCGAAGGCTCTGGCAGCGTCGGGAAATCCTCGGCGCGGAGCGTCCGCAGATGGAAGGTGGCCGGTCCGCAGATCAGCTCTACGTCCTGCTCGGCGCTGCGCAGCTCGAGCGTGAGCTCGTCGGCCGGTAGCGAGCGGGCGACGTCGAGCAGCAGGCGCGCCGGGAGCACGGCGCTGCCAGGGCGGACCGTCTCTGCTTTCAGGGGTACGCGTAGGCCGATCTCAGTGTCGGTTGCGCGCAGCTCGGGCGCAGCGTCGCTATCGGCGGCGATGAGGACGCCGGAGAGGGCAGGCACGGCGCTGCGCGTCGAAGCAACGCGCGTGACCGTCTGAAGTTGTGTGAGCAGCTCTGCTGCTGAGAGGGAAAGCTTCATTTGGGTGATGTCAAAAGAGGAGTAGTCAGTAGGTGCTGTGAGTATGTGCAGAAAGCGGCTGCGAGGTAGCTGTGGCCTCGATGTGAGCGGTGAACAAAGGTGTGCGCAACGCTGCGCAGTCTCTCAGGCGAGGCGGTCGAGCGCGCGACTGTGCGCATCAGGAAGGCTCGTCTGTGAGCAAGCGCTGCAGCTTGTCCACAGCATCACGTGCTGCACGGTCGTCCGTCAGCCGTGCGACTGTGCGCTTGCAGGCGTGCATCACTGTCGTGTGGTCGCGTCCACCGAAGTCGCGTCCGATTGCCGGCAGCGAGCGACCGGTCAGCTCACGTGTGAGGTACATCGCGACCTGCCGCGGCCAAGCGACGCGGGCGGCGCGAGAGGTGGAGAGCAGCTCGAGCTCGGTGATACCGAAGTGCTCGGCGACAGCCGCCTGGATCTCAGCCGGTGAGCGAGGCTCGCCGCACCGCGAGCGCTCCTCGCGCGGGTAGAGCGACTGCAGCACCTCGCGCGTGAGGTCGGCGTCGAGCTGGCGACCTGTCAGCGAGCTGAAGGCGACGACGCGGATCAGCGCGCCCTCGAGGGCGCGCACGTTGTGCTCGATCCGCTCGGCGATCGCAGGCAGCGCTTGCTCGTCGGCGATGGCGATGCCGTCGTGGTGGGCGCGCTTCTGAAGGATCGCTATGCGCGTCGCGAGGTCGGGCGCGCGGATGTCGGCGACGAGCCCGGCGCTGAAGCGCTCGCGCAGGCGATCCTCGAGCTGCTGGAGATCCTGCGGCGGCCGGTCGGAGGTGACGACGATCTGCCGGCCGCCGTCGTGCAGCGCGTTGAACGTGTGGAAGAACTCCTCCTCGGTCTTCGTCTTGCGCTGGAGGAACTGGACGTCGTCGAGCAGCAGCACGTCGACGTCGCGGAAGCGAGCCTTGAACCTCTCGGTGCTGCCGGCGGCGAGCGAGTCCAGGAACGCGTTCGTGAACGACTCGCCGGTCGTGCAGCGAACGGTCAGAGCCGGGCTGTGCGCGAGCAGCAACGTCGCGATCGAGCTGAGCAGATGGGTCTTGCCGACGCCGGGCGGGCCGCAGATGAAGAGCGGGTTGTAGGCGCCGGCGGGAAGCTCGGCGACGGTCAGAGCGGCTGCGTGCGCGAGCCGGTTGCTGTCGCCGATGACGAACTGCTCGAACGTCAGCTTCGGATTGCCGAGCGGCCCGCCGCGCGCCGGTTCGCGCAACGATGCCGCGCCGGCGGGCCGGCCGACGCTCGCGCGGGGGGAGGATGGACGGCGCCGGGCGTTGGCGCTGGCCGCCCGCCCGCCGTTGCCGGAGGCGTCGTCGTCATGCGCGGCCGGCGGTTCGTGGCCTTGCTCTCCGAGCTCGACGGTCGCGCCGGGCCCGATGATGCTGGCGGCACAGCCGTCGAGCAGGCGGCCGAAGCGGTCGCGAATCCAACCGCGTGCGTGCGGCGGCGCGTCGAGGAAGAGATGCTGGCCGGAGAGCTCGCGCGGCTGCAGGGGCGCGAGCCAGATGCGGTAGGTGAGCTCGTCGACGGAGAGCGCGAGCTCGTGCTGCACGCGCGACCATATGTGCTCGAGCTCGGCGCTCACGGCAGCGTGAATCCGCTTCTCTCCCGAAGAAAAATAGGACGACTATCCAAAGAGGGGCCTGGGCCCCGGCGAGCGCGGACTATAACGAACGCCTGCGCGCGCCAGCGGGGGCTCACCGCAACTGCCGGGAAAATTACGCGAACGGGCGAACGGGCCCTATACTTGCTCGCCGACGCCGCCTCTGTGCGCGCCCGAGAAGCGGTGCGCGCGCGATTAGATGAAGGATTCAGGCGGAGATCGGCGAAGGAGAAGATGAAGCGCACGTATCAGCCAAAGAAGCGCAAGCGCGCCCGCGCGCACGGTTTCCGTGCTCGCATGTCGTCGCGCGCGGGTCGGCTGACGCTCAAGCGCCGCCGCGACAAGGGTCGCAAGCGACTCTCAACCTGAGGGTGAGCGTTGGCTTCGACGAAACCGCGCTCGTCTGACCGCGGTCGCCTCTCACGAAGCGCCGAGTTCGAGCGCGTCTACCGGCAGGGCCGCTCGACGGCCAATCGGCACCTCGTCGTCTACGCGTTTCCGAACGCAGCGACCGAGCAGCCGCGTCTCGGCCTGTCGGTCTCGCGCAAGGTCGGCGGGGCGGTCGAGCGCAACCGCGTCAAGCGCGTGCTGCGCGAAGCCTTCGCTGGCGCCGAGGCGACGTTGCGGCCAGGGCAGGACATCGTCGTCGTGGCGCGTCCGTCGGCGGCGGAGCTGGTCGAGCGCGACGGCCTGGCCGGCGTCGAGCAGTCGCTCGCCGAGCTGCTCGAGAAGGGCCGGCTGCGCGCATCGGACCCTGAGCCTGAGGGCGAGGCTGCGCCGGATGCGGAGGCGCAGCGATGACCAGCGAGACGGCCGCTGAGACGCCGCGCGAAGCAGCCGGCGCGGGAGCGGCGGCGCGCGCGCTGCGCACTGTCGTGACGGGGCCGATCGTGATCTACCAGCGTGTGATCTCGCCGGCGATCCCGCGGCGCTGCAAGTACCACCCGAGCTGCTCGCGCTATGCGGTCGAAGCGATTCGCGAGTACGGCATACTGCGGGGCGCAGTGCTCGCTGGGTGGCGGCTGCTGAGGTGCAACCCGTGGAGCTACGGCGGGTACGATCCGGTGCAGGCGCAGCGGGTGTTCACGGTCGGCGACCGGACCGGCGCGTGAGCGCGCTGCCAACCGCGTCGGGACGCGCGCCGTTGCGCGGCTCTCGGCACGCCAGTGACAGACGTCCGGGCACGACTGCAGACAGCGACTAGAAGAACGCATGCCAATCCTCGCCAACGTCATCCAGGACGCGTTCTCGCCGCTGATCAGCGTGTTCGAGTCGATCATGGTCTTCATCCATGCCCACCTTGTCGGTGGCAGCTGGGGCCTGGCGATCGTCGGCCTGACGGTGCTGATCCGCGCGATCCTCGTGCCGCTGACCTATCGCCAGCTGAAGGGCATGCAGGAGATGCAGCGGCTCTCGCCGCAGATCGCTGCGCTGAAAGAGAAGTACAAGGACGACAAACAGCGCCAGCAGCAGGAGATCATGGCGTTCTACCGCGAGAACAAAATCAACCCGCTCGCGTCGTGCCTGCCGCTGCTGCTGCAGCTGCCCGTGTTCATCTCGCTGTTCTACATGCTGCGCACGGACCTGAAGAAGCACATCTGCGGCGACCAGCTCGTCTCGCACTACAACACGCTCAGCGAACACGCGAAAACGACGTTCGGCGGCACCGCCCACATCGCCTCGTCGGTTGCGCAGCTGCCGAGCAAATACGTCGAAAAAACGAACTGCGACGCGGTCGACCCGCACTCGGCGAAATTCCTCTTCCTGCCGGACATCACGAACAAGGCGACGGGCGTCGCGCTGGTCGTCTTGATCGTGCTCTACGTCGGCTCGCAGATCGTCTCGACGCTCGTCGCGACGGCGACGGCCGACCCGAACCAGCGCCGCCTGATGCTGCTGCTGCCGCTCGTCTTCGTCGTGATTCTGTACCGCTACCCGGCTGGGCTGCTGGTCTACTGGATCACGACGAACGTGTGGACGATCGTGCAGCAATACATCATCAAACGACGAATGGGCCCGCCGCCGACACCCGTGGCGGTCGACGGATCCTCGAACGGCAAGTCGACGCGAGCGCTGAAGCCGGCTTTGGCCGGCGTCGGCGGCGGAGGCGGCGGCTCGGGTGGCGACAGCGCTCCGAGCGCGGGGCTGCTGAGCAAACTCTCCAAACCGAGCCAGCCGGCGCCCGCGCCTGAGGCGAAACCTGCCGCGCCGCCGCCGCGCTCGCCGCGCAAGAAGAAGAAACGGTCAGGGCGCAGGCGATGAGCGAGCGCGCGGACGTAGAAGAGCTCGACGACGAGGAGCTGGCGCCCGCCGAGCTGCTCGAAGAGCTGCTCGAGGAAGTCGCCGCAGGTCTCGGCCTCGACGCGGAGGTCGAGGTCGAGGAGGGCACGGGCGTCCTCAGCGGTCGCCTGATCGGCGACGACGTCGGACTGTTCATCGGCCGCCGCGGACAGACGATCGACGCCGTCCAGCACCTCGCTCAACGGATCGTCTTTCCCGAGGGGCCCTCGTCGGTTCGCGTCCAGATCGACGCCGACGGCTATCGCGAGCGACGCGCGGAGCTGCTGCGCGGCGACGCCGACGACGCGGCCGACGAAGCGATCCGGGATGGGCAGCCGGTCGAGCTTGACCCGATGCCGGCGTCCGAGCGGCGGATCGTGCACGAGCACCTGCGCGAGCGCGGCGGCGTCGAGACCTACAGCGAGGGCGATGAGCCCGATCGCCACCTCGTCGTCGCGCCGCTCGACGACTAGCGTCGCGGAGCGTTTCACGGGAAACATGTGCGCGAGCGCAGCCGCCCGCCGATGAGCGCCCGCCGCGGGGATTGGGCAGCGTCGCTCGACCGCTACGAGCTGAGCGACGCCCAGCTCGCCCAGCTGGCAACGGTGCTCGACGTCCTGGAACGGGACGAGCACGCGCCGACGACCGTGCGCGACCGTGCGCGCGCGGTCGAGATACATCTCGCGGATTCGCTCGTCGCGCTCGATATCGATTCGCTTCGCGGCTCGCGTGACGTCGTGGATCTCGGCGCGGGCGCTGGATTTCCGGGGCTGGCGCTAGCCGTCGCGCTTCCGCACGCACGCGTTGAACTCGTCGAGAGCCAGCGTCGCAAGTGCGAGTTCATCGAACGCACGGCCGTCGCGGCGGCGATCGAGAATGCGCGTGTCATCTGTGCGCGAGCGGAGGAGTGGAGCGAGGGGCGAGCGCGCAACGACGTCGTGCTCGCGCGCGCGCTGGCAGCGCAGCCGGTCGTGTTGGAGTACGCAGCGCCGCTGCTGCGCCTAGGCGGCGCGCTGATCGACTGGCGCGGTCGGCGCAACGAGGGGGAGGAGCATGCGGCGGCGCTCGCGGCCGGAGAGCTTGGACTCGAGCTGGTCGAGGTGCGTCACGTCGAGCCGTTCGCAGGTGCAACCGACCGGCATCTGCATGTATGGCGGAAGAGCGCGAGGACGCCAGATCGGTTCCCGCGCCGCGCCGGGATTGCGCGAAAGCGCCCGCTCGGTGCGAGCGCGATCGCTGCCTCTGACCGCGATCGCCGCTAGCTTGCTGTCGATGTCGACGATCTACGCGGTAGCGAACCAGAAGGGCGGCGTCGGCAAGACGACGACGGCGCTGAACGTTGCGGCGTGCATCGCCGAGGCCGGCTTTCGCACGCTGCTCGTCGACGTCGACCCGCAGGCGAACGCGACGGTCGGGCTCGGCGTCGAGCGCACGCGCGCACCGGGCTTGTACGAGGTGCTGACGGGCGAGGCGAGCGCGCACGAGGCGCTGACGCAGTCGAGCGTGCCGGGGCTCGAACTGCTGCCGGCGGGCGCTGGACTGGCCGGCGCAAACGTCGAGCTGCCGCGGATCGAGGGCTTCGAGCAGCATCTGCGCGAGCGTTTGGAGCCGCTGCGCGCGGACTTCCGCTACATCCTGCTCGACTGCCCGCCGTCGCTCGGGCCGCTGACGGTGAGCGCGCTGGTCGCGGCCGATCGCGTGATCGTGCCGGTGCAGACGGAGTACTTCGCACTCGAGGGGCTCGCCGGACTGCTCGACACGCTGGCGCTGGTGCAGCGCGAGCTGAACCCGCGGCTGACGGTCGCCGGGATGCTGCTGACGATGCACGACAACCGCACGCGCCTCGGCCGCGACGTCGAGCGTGAGGTGCGCGAGCACTTTCCCGATCTGGTCTTCTCAACTGTGATCCCACGCAACGTGCGCGTGGGCGAGGCGCCGAGCTACGGCCTGCCGGTCACGCATCACGACCCGCACAGCGCTGGAGCAGAGGCATATTTCGAGCTGGCAAAGGAGGTCGCGGCGCGTGGCTAAGAGACCGAAGCCGGGCATTGGCAGGGGCTTGGAGGCGATTCTGTCGGTCTCGAAGGAGGCCGAGCGCGAGCGCGAGCAGGAGCTGCGCGAGCTGCCGATCGAGCTGATCGTGGCGAACGCGAAGCAGCCGCGTCGCCGCTTCGACGAGGACGCGCTGCAGTCGCTGGCCGACTCGCTTGGCGCTCGCGGGATCCTGCAGCCGGTGCTCGTGCGCCCAGTCGCAGGCGGCACCTACGAGCTGGTCGCCGGCGAGCGCCGCTGGCGCGCCGCTCAGATCGCCGGCCTCGAGCGGATCCCGGCGCTTGTGCGCTCGCGCGACGACGCCGAAGCGATCGAGCTGGCGCTGATCGAGAACATGGCGCGCGAGGATCTCAGCCCGATCGAGGAGGCGCATGCCTGCGCGGCGCTGGTCGAGGAGCTCGGCCTGACGCGCGAGGAGGTCGGACGACGCGTCGGGCGCAGCCGCGTGGCCGTCAGCAACTTGCTGCGCCTGCTCGACCTGCCGGACGAGGTCGTCGAGCTGCTGCAGGACGGCGCGCTCAGCGAGGGCCACGGCCGCGCGCTGCTGCTTGCCGAAGACCATGGCGCGCGCGCGCGCCTCGCGCGCGAGGCCGTGCAGGAGGGCTGGTCGGTGCGAACGGTCGAAGCTCGCGCTCGCACCGAGAACGCGACCGCCGACTCCGACGCGACGCAGAGCTCGCGGCGCAAGCGGATGACCGGGGCGCTCCATCCCGATCAGGCCGCTGCTGCGCGAGAAATCGCCGAGGCGCTCGAGGGCGCGCTCGGCGCCGAGGTCGCGGTGCGCCCGTCGCGCGATGGCGGCTACCGTGCCGAGCTGTCGTTCGGGTCGCCGCAGGAGGCGATCGAGTTGGCACGGCGACTGAGGCCGCGCGCGGTTGCCTGAGCATTCGCTTCGACGGCGCTTCACGGCATGTCGCTCATCCAAATCATCCATGCATACGCAACGTCAGCGATCGATCGAGGCTGCCGCTCGCGGCGCGCCGAGCGACGGTAAGATGGGCTTTCTCGTCGCCAGCGCTCGCGCTGGCGCTCGGGGCGATTAGCTCAGTCGGTTAGAGCGCTTCTCTGATAAGGAAGAGGTCCCAGGTTCGAATCCTGGATCGCCCACTCGTCTGCAAGCGCGGAGGGCGCGATGCATTACGCCGTCGCCACCCGGTGAGCCGATCCGGAGATCCGTGCGGCTGGTCGTCGCCTCTCGCTCGCGCGCTATGGCGCTTCTACCGACGAGACCGGCGCTAGGCCGTCCAGCACGAACGCGAGGGCGCGGTCGCCGGCGGCAGCGCGCGCGACGGGCCCGTCCGCGCCCTCCATCGCGCCCCTCGCCATCGCAACGACCAGGAACACGTCGTCGAGGGACACGTCGCGCCGCAACGTGCCGGCCGCCTTGGCGTCGCGGAGAGGCTCTCTCATCAGCTCGCCCAGACGCTGGCGGTGCCGCTCGAGCTCGGAGCCGAGGCAGGCGTCCTCGCGCGCCAGCTCGCCGAGGGAGTAGAAGAGAGCCATTCTCGCGACGACGGTGCGCAGCAGGATGAAGAACGCATCCGGATCTTCGGAATGTTCGGTCGCGACCTCTTCGGTGCGTCGCATGTACCGCGCCAAGACCGCCGCCGCGAGGCTTCGGCGGTCAGGGAAGTTGCGGTACAGCGTCGCCTGCCCGACGCCGGCATGCCGGGCGATCTCACACATCGGGACGTCAGCGCACTCGGCGAACAGCTCGTGCGCTGCGGCGAGGATCGCCTCGTGGTTGCGCTGAGCGTCCCGGCGTGGTGGAGCGTGACGCACGGAAGAGATGCGGTCCAGTCTAGTCGCGGCCGACTTCGCCTCTACGAGCGCGCTCGCTCACGCCGCGCGCGAACCTCCTGCAAAAGCGCGCGAAATGGAGAGCTATATCCGCTTCGTGCTATCAATGGCCGCACCAGTGATGGCTGTCCGGATCAACGCAGGCGCGCACCGACCCTGCCGCGGGGCAGCACGTCATCGAAGCACTCGCGCTCAGCCGCGCGCCGAGGGCCCGCGCTGATGCGACAGGGCGTGCTGGCCGGCAGGTATCCCGCGGCGGCGGCGATGGTGATCTTCGCGCTGGTGCCCTTCTTGGCGCTCTCTGCCGCGCTCCAGCCGCTGAGTCCGATCGTCTCCCGGCAGCTGCACATGAGCATGCAGACGTTGGCCCTCGGCTCGGGCATGGCCAACGCCGGCTATGCCGTCGGCACCGTGCTGGCGGTGCAGTTCGCCCAGCTCTTGCCGCAGCGACGGATGATGCTCGTGTACGCCTTCCTGCTCGTCGTCGGATCGATCTTGGCCGCAGCAGCACAGGATCCGGCGATGTTCATCGCCGGTCGCATCCTGCAGGGCCTTTGCACGAGCCTTCTGCTGATCGCGGCCGTACCGCCGCTGGCGCTGGGCTTCGGGCTGGAGAAGTTCCGCTGGACGGTGATGATCATGAGCATCTGCATCTTCGGCGCGGTCGCGCTGGGCCCGACTGTCGGCGGCATCCAGGCTGAGGCGCACGCCTGGCGGCCGCTGTTCTGGATCGTCGCCGGCATCTCGTTCACGGCCTTCCTGCTGTCGATCTTGACCTTCGAGGACGCGCCGCCCGCCGATCCGAGCGCGCCGCGTGACCCCTCAGCGATCGCCCTGGCTGCCGCTGGCTGCGTGGCAGCGTTCTACGGCGCTTCCGAGCTTCTCACCCACCGCTTCCTCGACGCCATTACGTTTGTGCCGCTGATCGGCGGGCTGGCGCTGATCGTCGTCCTCGTCGTGAGCCAGTACCGCCGCAGAGAGCCACTGCTGAAGATCCGCAGCATGCTGACCAGCACGATCCCGGTCGCGGGGATCGTCGTCGCCCTGTTCGCGGCGACCGCGTCGGTCGCCGCGACCGACCTGACCGCGAGCCTGCTGACGCGCCGCTACTCGCCCGTGCATCTCGGGCTGCTCTTCCTACCGGAGCTGGCCGGGGCGGTGCTCACGGCGCTCGTGCTCGGCGCCGTCGTCAGGAAGCGCGAGATGCACTACCTGCCTCTGGCGGGGATGGCGTTCCTCGCCGCTGGAATCGGCGTGTTCCGGATCCAGCTCCCGCCGAGCCAGGCGCTCACGCTGGTCGGCGCAGCGCTCACCGGCATCGGGCTGGGCGCCAGCGTCGCGCCGGCGCTGTTCGTCGCCGGTTTCTCGTTGCCGGCCGGGAACCTGCAACGGGTCTTCGCGATCGTCGAGCTCCTCCGCGCCGTCGCGGCGTTCATGATGGCGCCCGTGTTCGTGCACTTCGCCGTCACCGTCGGCGGCAGCCCGGTCGCTGGCACCGGCATCGCCCTGTGGATCGGCCTCGGCCTCGCGCTCGGCGGCGCGCTGATCGCCGTGCTGCTCTACCTGCTCGGCGGCGCCCGACCGCAGGCGCCCGACCTCGAGGGCTTCATGGCCGGCGAAGTGCCGGCGTGGTACTCGCCGCCGCTCTTGGCGCGCATCCGCAGCGGACGCGGAGTCTCGACGCTGGCCGAGGATCCGGCGCAATCATGACGGCGGCCGCTTCAGCTCCGGTGCTGTTCGCCTACGACGGCTCTGAGCTGGCCAAGCTCGCGATCGACGAGGCCGGCGCGCTGATCGGCGCTGGCCGCGACGCGATCGTCGCCTGCGTCTGGCAGCCGTTCGACGTCGGTTTCGTACCTGCCGAAGGTCTCCGATTCGACGCCGCGGACCCCGCCGACGTTAGGAGGGCGGCGGAGCAGACAGCCGCGGAGGGAGCCTCGCTGGGCGAGGCAGCCGGTTTCCGTCACTCGCGCGGCACCGCGATCGAGGCCGCATCGGCGTGGAGAGGGATCATCGACGTAGCCGACGAGCACGACGCGGCCGTGATCGTGCTCGGCTCTCATGGCCACACCGGTCTCGCCGGCGTCCTGCTCGGCAGCGTCGCCGCAGCCGTCGCAGCGCACTCGCGACGGACGGTGATGATCACACACCGCCGTTCCTGAGCCCGGCTACGTCCGCAGCGGCGGTATCAGCGCTGCGAGCGTGCTGGCGACGGCCGCGCCGTGCGGCTTGCGCTGCGCTTGCTTCGCTTGCTGGAGCTTCGTCTTGCCGTGAACCGGGTTCGGTCGGTCGACGACGACGCCGGCGTTCTCGTTGACGGTGAGCGAGCCGCCGATCGTGTTGTCGGTGACCGTCACACCACCTGAGTTGGTCGTCACTCGGAGGTTCGACACGAAGGTGTTGCCCTCGACGGTCACATCCTCGGCGTTGCCTCTGATCGCCGCTGCACCGGTGACTGCGCTCGAAGCGCAGCCTGAGTCGCCTTCGCCGATCACGACCGGACCGACGCCGCCGGCGATGCTGATCTTGCCGCCGATCGCCGCCGCGCAGACGCGCAGCAGAGCGGCGCCCCTGGCACGCAGCGACTTTGCGATCGCGCCTCCCTCGACGTCGAGCGCGCCGCCGGGCTTGACCGTTACATTGCCCTCGACTCGGGCCTTCGATGTCAGCTCGACGGCTTCGCCCGAGCGAACCGTCAAGTTGCCGTTGACGGGGCCCGAGACGACGACGTAGTAGCCCACGAGCGTCGTGCACGACTGCGTGGTTTCGTCGCCGACGTTCGAGACGGCCGTCCTGGTGATCGTCTTCGTCCCGGCCGTGTTCGTGTCGATCGCGACCGTCCCGCTCGGGTCGACGCGGAGCCCTGAGTAGGGGTCGGCGGCCGCGACGGTCGCCGCGGCGCTCGAGCCGATCGCGACCATCGCCGGGCAGGTGATCGACACCGACGGCGGCGTCGCATCGACCTGCACCGTCACGCAAGCAGGCGCCGACTGCTCTCCGAGCACGTTCTCGATCGTCCCGCAGACCTCGTGCGAGCCGTCTGCGCCGACCGTCTGCGCGCCGGTCAACGACGCAGGTTCGAGCGCGGCGGCTTCGCTGCCGTCGGGCAGGCTGCCGGCGCCGTTCGCGCTGAACGTGACCGCCACGCTGCCGCCGTACCAGCCGCCACCACCTGCGTAGTCAGGTTCGCGTTCGACGTGCGCGGTCGGCGCCGGAGGGGCCGACCGGTCGACCTTCACCGGCGCGGATCCCGGACCGAAGTCGCCTTCGCCGGGTTCGGTTTCAGACGAGCCTTCGTCGATCGCGCCGACGCGGTAGCTCCACGTGCCTTCGTCCTCGGGCGAGCCGGCCAGGAACGTGTATGCGGGGCTCTTCAGTCCGCTCGCTACCGCTTCCCAGCCGCCTCCGACGTGCTTGCGTTGGAGCGTGTAGAGCTGGGGAAGGGCGTTGGGCACGGCGTTCCACTCCAGCGTGAACGAGCCGGTGTTCGGCGTCGCGCTCCCGCTCGCGAGGCTCGGCGCGCCGGCGCTGCAGCCTTGGGCTTCGTACTGGGCCTGGTTCGTGTACGTTGCGGCCGGCGCGTATTCGCCCATCACGTCGGCGAGTTCGTCGTTCGGGCTGCTCGGCGTCGGTTCCGGGATGTTTTTCGGTGATTGCGGCCATTCGGCGCCGCTGAGCGCGTCCATGTAGCGCATGTAGACGACGCCCTCCCAGCTGCGGTTCGGCGGAGCTGACCCTTCGATTTCACCTTCGCCTGTGCCGAAGTCCAGCCACTTGACGCCGCACACGGTCGAGGCGTTCGCCGGCCTCTGCCCCGACTTGCTGATGACGATCGTGTAGTCGCCGTTTTGATCGAGCGGAACCTGTTGGTCGTAGGCGCAGTCGGCGCCCTTGCCGGAGACGGGTCCCTGGGCCGTGCAGATCGACCAGTACCGGACCTGGGGGTTGATCGACGACCATTTCGTCGCGTTGGGGCGGGTCTGCTGATACGTCGGAAGCTTGCCGTGAACGACGACCACGTCGCCGAAGTTCAGCGAGAGTCCCGCCACGATGAACTGCGTGTCGGGGTTCGTCGCGAAGCCGCCTTCGTCGGTGGCGGGATATTTTTCGACGCGTGTTTTGTAGTTTTCGGTGAAGGCGCCGAGGATGCTGTAGTTGTTGTTCCAGAAGCGTTCGAACACGGGTGTGCTCTTCGCCGGCGCATTCTGCGGTTCGCTCGATTTGGCGACTTGTTTTTCGTAGGTCGCCGCTGGAAAGCCGGTTACCGTCGCTTCCTTGTTTGCTTTCACCGCTTTGCACACCGCTTCCAATTCGGTGACGGTTTCGCCGCTGGCGAGCGTGAGCGTGACGGTCGGCAGTTCGACGCCACCGGTGCCGCCAATGCCCTGGTCGGGGATGTAGTTGCGCATCGCCAGACGGATCGGCGCGGTCGCCGCCGTCGAGGTCGTGTACAGCGTGTTGGCAGCTGGATCTTCCGGGATCGAGCCGCGCACGATGCGCAGCGTGTAGGTCTGCCCCGTCGGAGTCCGGTCGTCGACGGGCGAAGTCTGGAACGGGTTGACCGAACCGGGATCGGGTTCGATCTGCGTGTCGCGCAGGAAGTCTCCGTTGCCGACCGAGCCGTTGCCCAACTGGTTGGCGACCGTGAACGAGAAGTAGCGCTCGAGCGGGTAGACGCCGTGGATCGTGAGGCTCGAGCCTTCCGGCATTTCGAGCTGCGCCGGGAAGTACGTCGAGCCCTTGTCCGGGTAGAGGTTCGGGATCTGGATCGGCTGCGGTTCGGGCAGCGCCGCGTAGTCCATGCCCCGCGGACCGCCCCAGAAGCAGTTGTGGTCGTAGAGCGCGTTCGTTTCTTCGGCGATCGCGCGCGGGAAGAACAAGGTGCTCGCCTCGCTCGTGCTGGTCAGACCGGTCACGAAGCCAAGCGAGGTGAGCCCCGCAAGCGCGGCGAGGCAGCACGCGCGCCGCAGCGAGCTGACGCGCCTCGGAAGCCTGCGATGCGGCCTGAACGTCTTCATCCTCTTCCTCCATGGGGCCAGAGCTGGACAGGTGAGCGCACACTGTAATGGCTATTTACGATTCGTCAAGTTGACTTCTCGTAAAGTTTACATCCTGTCGATAGAGTAGGCTGGATTCGATGACGACCGTGCAAAGCGCTACCGGATCGGCCAGCCGTGCTCCTCGACGCCTTTCGCGCGAGGCGCGTCGCGAGCAGTTGGTCGAGTCCGCGATGCCGGTCGTCGCCGAGCAGGGCTTCACCGAGTTCTCGCTCGACGAGGTCGCCGCGCGCGCCGACGTTACGCGCAACCTGCTCTACCACTACTTCCCGCGCGGGCGCCCCGATCTGGCGCTCGCGATCGCCGAGCGCGCGGGCCATGAGATCACGGATGGCTGGCTGACCGACGAGACGATCCCGATCGAGGAACGCGTCGCCCTGAACAACACCCGCATCGCCGCGCACGCGCTGCAGCCGAGCGACGCATGGAGGATCAACCGGCTCGCGCGGAGCACGACCTCGCCCGAGATCCGAGCGGTCGTCGAGCGCTTCGTCGGGGTCGTGGTCGCGAACATGTCGCTCAACCACCTCGGCACGCCAGACCCGCCTCCACTTGCGCGCCTGGCGCTCTCCGGGTATCTCGCTTTTGTCGAAGCTGTGCTCGACGACGTACGCACGGGAAGCTTCCCGCCGGACAGGATCGTGCAGATGCTGAACGAGACTCTCGCAGCGGCGCTGGAGGCGGCGGGCGCGTGAGCGCAGCCCCGCCCGAGCGCGCGCCTGAACCCGCGAATGTGCCGAGTCGCGCAGCGCCGAGCGCTCAGAGCTGATCGATGAAGTCCAGCAGCGCCGCGTTGACCTCTCGCGGGCGCTCCTGCTGGACCCAGTGCCCCGCTCCGGCGAGCAGCACGTCGGCGCGCAGGTCCGTCACCCAACCCTGCATCATCGCCGCCGGCATAAACTGCCTGACAGGGTCGTCCTCGCCGGTCAAGAACAGCGCCGGCTGCTCTACGCGACGCTCGGCGACCGTCTCGGTCAGCTCCCAGTTGCGGTCCATGTTGCGGTACCAGTTCAAACCGCCCGTGAAGCCCGTGCGCTCGAACGCCTCGACGTAGACCGCAAGCTCCTGCTCGGAGAGCCAGTCCGCCCGCTTGGGCTCGGCGCCGTCGTCCTGCGCCCACTTCGCCGTCCAGACGCGTTTCGTCGTGAGCGTCCTGCGCACGTCGCGCGCGAGCGCCTCGTCGGCGACGCCCGGCTGCTGGAACCAGACGATGTAGAAGTCCTCGCCGAGATGCCGGCGCATGATCGGGATCGGCGCGGCCGGCGCACGCGGGACGAACGGCACGCTCAGGCCCGCGACCGCGCGCACGCGCTCGGGGTGCAGCACGGCCATCCACCAGGCGACGTTCGCGCCCCAGTCGTGCCCGACGAACAGCGCGTCCGGTGCGCCGACGTCGTCGAGCAGCGCGCACATGTCGCCACAGAGCGTGACGACGTCGTATCCCTCGAGCGCGGCCGGCGCAGAGCTCTCGCCGAAGCCGCGCATGTCCGGCGCGAGCACGCGAAAACCCGCGCCGGTCAGCACCGGAATCTGGTGGCGCCAGGAGTAGGCCAGCTCGGGAAAGCCGTGGCAGAGCACGACGAGCGGGCCCTCGCCCTCGTCGAGCACGCTCAGCTCGATCCCGTTCGCTGCGATCCGTCTCCTCGCCACGAGCGCCACGATACGCCTCGCGCGCGCTGCGTGATCGATCCGCGTGTGCGCACGCCGATCTTTGACTACTGTCACTGCTGCGATGTCAGCCCAGGCCGAGCGTGCAGCAAGCGAGACCGTCGAGCAGTCCGCCGCGCCCGCGCGCCGTCCGGCGATCGTCGCCGTCGATGACGAGCCGCCGGTGCTCGCAGCCGTCGCGCGCGACCTGCGCCGCGGCTTCGGCGAGCGCTTCCGCGTGCTGCGCGCCGGCTCCGGCGTGGAGGCGCTCGAGCTCGTGCGCGAGCTGCGCGCGCGCGGCGACCAGGTCGCGATGCTGATCGCCGACCAGCGCATGCCGGGAATGCCCGGCACCGAGTACCTGCTGCAGGCGCGCAAGCTCGTTCCCGACGCCAAGCGGGTGCTGCTGACCGCCTACGCCGACACCGAGGCTGCGATTGCGGCGATCAACGAGGTCGCGCTCGACTACTACCTGCTGAAGCCCTGGGATCCGCCCGAGGAACAGCTGTTTCCGGTCGTCGAAGACCTGCTGACGACGTGGGAGTCCGGCGCCGCGCTCGCTGCCGGCGGCGCGCGCGTGATCGGACACCGCTTCTCGAAGGAGTCGCACGACCTGCGCGACTTCCTCGTGCGCAATCGCGTGCCGGCTCGCTGGCTGGACGTCGAACGCGACAGCGAGGCGCGCGAGCTGCTGCAGGTCGCCGGCGTCGACGCCGATCGCCTGCCCGTCGTGCTGCTCGAGGACGGCGCCGTGCTCGAGCGCCCGACCGTGCTCGAGCTGGCTGAGCGGCTCGGCGTCGCCGGCACGCCGGCGCAGGACCACTACGACCTCGTCGTCGTCGGCGGTGGGCCCGCCGGTCTCGCGGCGGCCGTCTACGGCGCCTCGGAGGGTCTGAAGACGATCATGGTCGAGCGCGAGGCGCCCGGCGGCCAAGCCGGGCAATCGAGTCGGATCGAGAACTACCTCGGCTTCCCGGCAGGCCTCAGCGGCTCCGACCTCGCACGCCGCGCGACCGACCAGGCGCGCCGCCTCGGCGCCGAGCTGCTGACCGTTCAGGAGGCCGTCGGCCTGCGCATCGAAGGCTCCGCGCGGCTGATCGAGCTGAGCGGCGGCGAAGTGCTCAGCGCGAGCTGCGTGCTCGTCGCCTCGGGCGTCTCCTACCGGCAGCTGAGCACGCCCGGCTTCCCCGAGCTGACCGGCGCCGGCGTCTATTACGGCGCGGCGATGACCGAGGCGCGCGCTTGCGCCAACCAGAAGATCGTCGTCATCGGCGGCGCCAACTCGGCCGGACAAGCCGCTGTCTACTTCAGCGGCTACGCCGCAAGCGTGACGATGCTCGTGCGCGGCGCTTCGCTGGAGGCCTCGATGTCGCACTACCTGATCGCGCAGATCGCAGCGCTGGAGAACGTCGAGGTGCGCACCGGCACGAGCGCGACTGCCGCCGACGCAGAGGACGGTCACCTCACGCACGTGCAGGTCACCGGCCCGCAGGGCGCAGAGACGCTGGACGCCGACGCCTGCTTCGTCTTCATCGGCGCCTCGCCGAGGACCGACTGGCTCGAGCGCGTCGTCGCGCGCGACGAGCGCGGCTTCATTCTCGCCGGGCGCGACGCGCAGGCGGCTGGCTGGCCGCTCGAGCGCGAGCCGTACCTGCTCGAGACGACCGTACCCGGCGTGTTCGTCGCCGGCGACGTGCGCGCGCGCTCGATCAAGCGCGTCGCGAGCGCCGTCGGCGAGGGCTCGATGGCCGTCTCGCTGATCCACGAATATCTCGTCGAGGGGTGACGCGATGAGCGAGCCGCCCGTCACGCTGCAGGAGCTGCGCACGATCGATCTGTTCGAGGAACTGAGCGACGCGCAGCTGGCCGAGTGGATCCCGGTGGCGCGCGCATACCTCGCGCCGGCCGGCCACGTGATCGCCGAGCAGGGCGAGGAGAACCGCGGCATGCAGCTGCTGCTGCGCGGCGAGGCGCAGGCCTCGATCGTCGACGGCGCCGGCAGCGAGCCGGTCGGCAAACACAAGGCGCCGACTTGGATGGGCGCGATCGCGACGCTGACCGGCGGCTCGCTCGGCGTGCGCATGCAAGCCGAGACCGACTGCCGCCTCGCGCTGATCCTCGCCGACGACTTCCGCCGGCTCGCCTTCGAGCAGCCGGTCATCCACCGCCGCGTGATGCAGCAGGTCGCGCCGGTGATGAGTCGCATCACCAGCCGCGAGCAGAGCCGCGAGCGCCTGACTTCGCTCGGCACGATGGCCGCCGGGCTTGCGCACGAGCTGAACAACCCGGCAGCCGCCGCGCGTCGCGCCTCGCAGCAGCTGACCGAAGCGCTCGAGGTGATCAGCTCCTCGCTCGCGCGTTTCGTCGAAGCCGGAGTCGACCGCCAGCAGGCAGGCGAGCTCGTCGCACTGCAGCAGCAGGCCGTCGCGCACGCGGCGTCGAGCACAGCGCTGGCCGCGCTTGACGCCGCCGACGCCGAAGACGAGCTGCTCGAGCGTCTCGAAGCGCTCGGCGTCGCGGAGCCGTGGCAGCTGGCCGAGCCGCTCGCCGTCGGCGGCGTCGACGACGCTTGGATCGATCGCGTCGCCGAGCTTGCCGGCCCGGCGACCGAAGCAGCCCTGCGCTGGGTCGCCGCAACGCTCTCCGCCGGTCGCCTCGCCGGCGAGCTGCAGGAGTCGACCGAGCGCATGTCCGGCCTCGTGACGGCTGTCAAGTCCTACTCCTACATGGACCGCGGCGACCTCGTCGAGGTTGACCTGCACGAGGGCCTGGAGACGACGCTCGCCGTGCTCGGCTACAAGCTCAAGCACACCGAGATCGTCGTCGAGCGCGAGTACGACCGTGCGCTGCCGAAGCTGACCGTGCGCGGCTCGGAGCTCAACCAGGTCTGGACCAACCTGCTCGACAACGCGATCGACGCGCTCGGCGCCAGTGGCACGATCACGATCTCGACGCGCGCCGAGGGCGACTGCGCGGTGGTCGAGATCGCCGACGACGGCCCCGGCGTTCCCGAGGATGTCGCGTCGCGCATCTTCGACCCGTTCTTCACGACCAAGGACGTCGGCTCCGGCACCGGCCTCGGCCTCGCGACGGCGCGACGAATCATCGTCGAGCGCCACGCCGGCTCGCTGACGCTCGACTCACGACCCGGTCGCACGACGTTTCGCGCGCGGCTGCCGTTCAAGCAAGCCTGAAAGGGAGGACGCCAATGGCCAGCTGCACCCACCTCGACCACGTTCACGTCACCGAGCTGCCCGAGTCGGTCGCCGGCTGCGAGGACTGCCTGCTGATCGGCGATCCCTGGCTGCACCTGCGGATCTGCCTGGAGTGCGGCAAGGTCGGTTGCTGCGACGACTCGCCGAACCGTCATGCGAGCGCGCACGCCGCGGCGAGCGCTCATCCGATCATCCGCTCGATCGAGCCGCACGAAGACTGGTCGTGGTGCTACATCGACGAAGTGATGATGCGGATCCCCGAGGTGCACGGCGAACCGCGGATACCGCCCTCGCCGCTCGGCGGGTAGAGCAGCGGCGGCTCTCGCGGCGCCGGCAGCTCGTGGCGCTCGGCAAGACTGGCCCGAGGGGCCGCGCTGTGTGTGCGGCGACGCTAAGCCGGCGCGACGCGGCTCATCATCGCTCGCGCTGCAGCGACGGCGAGCTCGCGGTCGTACGTCGTCGCGAAGTCGAACGAGCGCTCCATGTCCTCGACGTCGGCGCCGGCGTCCTCGTCGCGCTCGCGCGCGACGAACGCCATCGCGAAGTGCGGCGCGATCACGGTCACGTCCCACTCGCCGCGCAGCGGGTCGGCCTGGTCGAGCGCGACGCCGCGAACACCGTCGGCCGGCTGCTCGCAGAGCCCGACGCCGAGCGCGCCGACGAGCGCCGAGCGCGCGGCCATCGCCGAGTAGCGCGCGGCCGTCTTCGCGGTGAAGAACCGCGCCTGCTGGAAGTTGCTGAGGATGACTGCCGATGATCCGAGGCCGTGCGCCTGCGCCTCGATCTGCATGCTCAGCGCGAGCAGCAGGCGCTTGTTACCGCGCCGCACGCTGCGATGTGCAGCAACGGTCTCGAACGGGCTGACACGATCGAGCTGGCGCGCGTGCGATGCGGAGCTCAGCGCGCTCTTGCGGCGAGCGCCGCTCGGGCGAAGCTCGCCTGGGCGGCCGAACATCCAGCCCTGCCCGTAGCGCGCGCCGAGTGCCAGCGCGGTGCGGCGATGCTGCTCGGTCTCGATCCCCTCGGCGAGCACGAGCGCTCCCGTTCGCTCGGCCTCGGCGCTGACCGCGTGGACGATCTCAGCTAGGCGTCGAGTCGCGTTTTCCTGCACGAGGCGCAAGTCGAGCTTGATCACGTCCGGCGCGAGGAACGGCATCAGCGCGAGCGAGCGAGGATCGCTGCCGACGTCGTCGAGCGCGATGCCGACGCCGCGTCGACGCAGTCGCTCGACGGCCGCAAGCAGCTCGGCGGGCCGGTCGGTCAGCGAGCGCTCGGTGAACTCGGCGATCACGTCGAAGCGCTCGAGCGCCGCGCCGAGCAGCTCCGCCAACGCTGCCGGTCGCTCGCTGCGCAGCAGCCGCGGCTCGAGGTTGACGAACAGCGACTGCCCGACGCCGAGGCCGGCGTCGAGCCCGCCCTGCAGCGCCGCTCGCTGGCACTCCCACTCGACCTCGCGCTCCAGGCCGGCGACCTGTGCCGCCTCGAACAGCGCGTCGGGTCGCTCCAGGCGAGAGCCCTCAGGGCCGCGCGCGAGCGCCTCGTAGCCGATCGTCTCGCCGCTGTAGAGATCGACGAGCGGCTGATAGGCCGAGCGCACGAGCCGCTGGTCGACGAGGTCTGCGACCGACGTCGGCGTCGCGCGGTGATCGGTTGTCGTTGCAGAAGCCACTGTCATCTGAATCGGCCCGTACCCCGGCTCGTTGGCAAAAAGGCCGTTAGCTGGACATACGTTGGCGGCGGCGCTGCCGATCACCAGCGCGAGACGTACGCCGAACGGCGCTCGGCCTGTGCGACCGACGGCGACTGCTCGGCGTCGCGCTCCAGCTCCTCGCCGGCCCGTTCGCGCTCCGCTCGACGGCTCGACTTCATCGGCACGCTCGTGCGCAGGCCCGGCCACGGCGGCCCCGGCCGACCGAGGTAGAAGCCCTGTGCCAGCGGCACGCCGAGCTCGATCAGCGCCAGCAGCTCGGCCTCGGTCTCCATCCCCTCGGCGACGAGCAGGCTGCCGACGCGCTCGGCATAGCTCGTGAGTGCGGCGACCAGCGCGCTGCGCTCGTGATCGGTATCGATCCCGGTGATCAGCGAGCGGTCGAGCTTCAGATAGCGCGGGTGCACGGCCATGATCTGGCTGAGCCCGGAGTAGCCCGCGCCCATGTCGTCGACAGCCATCTGCGCGCCACGCTCGCGCAGCGGCGCGAGCACCGCGTCGAGCTGCGCTTCGTTGTGCACGAGCGCCTCCTCGGTCACCTCGATGATCAGCCCGGAGAGGTCCGGCGTGCGCTCGAGCATTCGCAGCGTCTCGCGATCCATCAGCACCGGCGCGGACAGGTTCACCGACAGCTGAACGTCGCGAGGGCGGCGGCGGAACAGTTCGAGCGCTTCGCGCAGGCACGCCCGCTCGAGCGCCTCGCGCTGGCCGAGCTCGTCGGCTAGCGCGAACCACTGCAGCGGGCTGTCAGAGCCTTTCGCACCGAAGCGAGCGAGTGCCTCGTAGGCGTGAATCAAGCCGCTGCGCACGTCGACGATCGGTTGCACGACCATCGTCAGCCCGTCGCCGTCGATGATCCGCTGCAACGCCGCGCGCGCGTTGCGCTGGCCGCCGCCAAGCGACTCGCCGGCGTACTCGCAGACATGGCCGCCGCCCGGCGCCTTCTTCGCCACGCGCAAGGCGATGTCGGCCGCGCGCAGCAGCGCTTCCGCGTCGCTGCCGTCACGCGGCGCGCGCGCGACGCCGGCGCAAGCCGAGATCCGCCGGCCATCCTCGCCGCCCTGTGGCAGCGTTTCGCGCAGCCGTTCGGCGAGCTCCAGGCCGTCGGAGCCGCGCAGCAGCACGGCGAACTCGTCGCCGCCCAGCCGCCCGGCGATCGCGCCCTCCTGCTCCTGTGCGCAAAGGAGCTCGACGAAGTCGCGCAGCAGCTGATCGCCGGCCGCATGGCCGGCCGTTTTGTTGACCGCGCCGAAGCCGTCGAGGTCGAACATCAGCAGCGACAGCGGCTGCAGCGCCGTCGCTCGCTCGCTCGCCTGCTCGAGCTTGCTGCGAAAGGCCGTGCGCGAGAGCAGGCCGGTGAGTCCGTCGTGGTCAGCGTCCCAGCGCGCGCGGCGAAGCAGGCTGTTGAGCTCGACCGTGAGCCGCCCGATCGTCAGCAGCAGCGCGACTGTCGCGACGGTCAGGCCGGCGTGTTCGGCCGTGATCCGGCCTTCGCGAATCACCGGCAGCGCCAGCGCGAGCAGCACGACCGTGCGCCCGATCCAGTGGACGCGCCCGCCGCGAGCCATCACGCCGCTGGCGACGGCCGCAAGCCAGAGGATGCTGAGCACGTCGACTTGCTGGTTGCCGAGCCCGACGATCAAGACCGCTGCCACTGCTGCCAGCGACTCCTCGGCGCGCACCCACGACGGCCGCCTGCCGTAGAGGTGCACGACGGCCGTCAGCATGATCGTCGCGAAACCGGCGAGGCCGTACGCCGGGTGCGGGAGCAGGCTCGGACGCGCGAGGATCAGCCCGATCCCGACTGCGCCGATCGCGGCGCGCGCCCACGCGGCCGTGCGCCGCGCTCTGCGGACGTGATCGTCGCCTTCGATTGGAACCATCAGACCGACTCGGAGCGCGCCGGCGCCGGCTTGACCGCAGTGATCGCAAACGGACTCGTTTACGGCTGATTTTCGCTATTGGAACTAGGCCAGCGCGAGCGCGCGCACGGCGGCGACGTACAGCATCGCCTGCGCTCGCGCGACCGCGGCGACCGACTCCGGCGGTGGCAGCAGCTCTGGATGGTGCAGTGGCCGCGTGCGAAAGCCGGGCGCGCCGTCGAGTCCGACGAACGCCATCGCGATCGGCGCCAGCTCGCCGAAGAACGCGAAGTCGTCAGACCCACAAGAGCGCCAGGCCGGCGCCGCCGCGAACGCGGCGCCGCCGAGCAGCTCGCGCGCGCTTGCGACGATCCGCGCGTCGTTCGCGAGCGCCGGCTCGCCCGCGGTCAGCTCGACCGTACCGCGGCAGCCGTGCGCGGCTGCGATCCCGGCGACGACCTCGACGACCAGCTCACGCAGCGTCTCGCGATCCTCCGGCGTGAACGCGCGCAGCGACGCGCGAGCGCGAGCGTGTGCCGGGATCACGTTCTCGGTCGCGCCGGCTTGCAGCACGCCGACGTTGATCGTCGCCGGATGCGTCGGATCGATGCGTCTGGCCGTCTGCGCATGAAGCGCGACGACGACCTGCGCGAGCGCCAGGATCGGGTCGCGCCCGCGGTGCGCGTAGGCGCCGTGCGAGGGCTCGCCCTCGATCACGATCTCGACCGAGTCGCTCGAGGCGTTGACCGCGCCGCCGTCGAGCGCGACTGCGCCCCACGGCAGTTCCGGATGCACGTGCGCGCCGAGCACCGCCGCGGGCGCCAGCTCGGCGAGCGCTCCCTGCGTGAGCGCCTCGGCGCCCGACGGGTAAGTCTCCTCGCTTGGCTGAAACACGGCCAGCAGCGCGATCGGCAACTCCGCGCCGAGGCGATGCGCCGCTCGCGCGAGCGCGACGAGCGCCGCCATGTGCACGTCGTGGCCGCAGGCGTGCATCGTCTCGCCGCGCGCGCTGAAGTCGGCTTCGGTGCGCTCGCGCAACGGCAGTCCGTCCAGCTCGGCTCGCACCGCCAGCGCAGCGCCTGCGCCCGGCCCGACGCGAGCGATTCGACCGGTTCCGGCGACGACTTCGCTCGCCACCGGCAGCGCCTGCGCGACGATCGTCGCCGTGCCGTGCTCGGCGTGTGCCAGCTCGGGCTCGTAGTGCAGCTGGCGGCGCAATGCGCGCGCCGACTCGAGCTCGCCCTCGAGCGCCGCCAGCAGCGCGTGCAGCAGCGGGTCAGTAGATCGCTGCATAGCGCTTGCACAGCTTGTCGAGCTCTACTCCGCCGGCCGCGTCGAGCTCAGCGCGCTTGACCGCGACGTAGGCCTCGTACAGCAGCGGCGAGAGCCATTCGCGTGCAGTCTCGTTGAATGCGAGCGCGTCGAGCGAGGCCGCGAGCGAAGCCGGCAGCGCGCCGACGCCAAAGCGCGCCGCGTCGACCTCGCCGAGCAGCGCCGGATCGCGATCGAGCAGCGCCGGTGCCGGCAGCTCGCGCCTGACACCGTCGAGCCCTGCGCGCACGATCGCGCCGAGCGCGAGGTATGGGTTGGCGCTGGCGTCAGCGCCGCGGTACTCCAAGCGCAGCTGCGTCGCCGGCGCGCCGGCGCCGGCGCTTGTCACGAGCGGCGGCACGCGCAGCAGCGCTTCGCGATTCTGCTGCGCCAGGCAGACGGCGCCGGCGCTCCAGCGATGCGGGCGCAGCCGCGCAGCCGAGACCGGGCTCGGCGCAGTCAGCGCGCTCAGCGCTGCAGCATGCTCGAGCACGCCTGCGGCGAAGCGCGCACCCAGCTCGCTGAGGCCCGCCGGGCGCGCGGCGTCGTAGAGCGGGTTGTAGCCGTCGGCGTCGAGCAGGCTCAAATGGATGTGCACGCCGTTGCCGGCCTCGCTCGGATCGAGCAGCGGCGAGAAGCTCGCGCGTGTCCCGAGTGCGCGCGCGACCTCGCGCACGACCTCGCGCAGCACGACTGCGCGATCGGCCGCAGCCAGCCCCGCCGCGGGCTCGACGGGGATCTCGAACTGGTGTGAGGCGTACTCCGGCATGAATCGCTCCGGCGCGACGCCGGCCCGGCGCAGCGCGTCGAACACGAGCGAAGGAAACGGCTCGGCCCGCCGCTGCGCCTCCAGCGAGAAGGCGAGCGCCGGCGGCGCGTCGAGCAGCAGCTGGAACTCGTGCTCGAAGCTGGCCACGGTCTGCAGCCCGAGCGTCGCCTCGAGCTCGCTCAGCGCGGCGCGCAGGAAGCTCCGCGGGCAGCACTCCCACGCGCTGCCGTCCGTCTCGACGATGTCGCACAAAACGAGCTCGAGCGGGCTGCGCTCGCGTCCGCCGATCCGCTCGAACCCGTCGCCGACGCCGATCTCCTCGTAGCCGAGCTCGACGCGCACGTGAGCGTCGAAGTCCGGCTTGAGCCGCAGGTCGCCTGTCGAGCCGAATGGATTCGGCTCGGCGAGCGTCCCGATCGGCGTCAGCGCGAGGTTCGCCGGCACCCAGCCGACGCTCGACCCGCCGTCGCCGGACAGCGTGTCGCTCGGCACCGAGCGTCCCCGCACGATCGCGCCGAGATCGCAGCAGACGAGCGCCGCCAGCTCGGTCGAGCTCATCGCAGCTGCTCGGCCGCGACCGAGCCGTTGTCCCAGACGCCTTCGATCAGGCCGAGCCGCGCGGCCGCGCTGCGCACGTCCGGCGCGTCCTCGATTGCGACCGCCGCGAGCATGCCGCCGGGCGTCATGCCTGGGCGCGTAAGCGCCGGCACGAGCCGCTCGCGCGGCTGCATGTGCACGCCGTGTCGTCCGAGCGACGGATACGTGTCGGCGATCGCATAGAGGCTTCCGGCGGCCCCTTGCACGCGTCCGAGCACGCAGACGAAGTGACCGACGTCCCAGTCGGGCGCCGGTCCGTCGAGCGCGCCCGCGAGCAGGCAGCCGAGCAGCTCGTCGAAGCGCGCGCGCGAGCCCCACAGCTCGCGCGTCGACACGTTCGCGATCAGCGTCGCCGGCCGCTGCAGCTCGGCGAGCAGCTCGAACAGGCCGTCGAGCCGCTCGGCCGTCCACGGCCCGCGCAGCGCGATCGCCGCGAGCTCCCCGCCCGAAAGCTGCTCCAGCGCGTTGAGCACGCCGGCGCAGTTCGTGCCCGACGCCGTCGCCGCGTCGACGAGCGGCGGCTCGATGCGGTAGTCGCGCCGCCCGCGCTCGCCGTCGGGCAGCGCTGCGAGATCGGGCACGCGCGAGACGACTGTTCCGGCCGCGCGCGCGACGGCGTCCTGGTCGAGCGGCTCCCCTTCGTAGGTGTCGATACCGGCTGCTCGCAGCGCGAGCGCGCCGCAGAACGCGCCGCAGAGGTCGTCGCGCTGGGGCAGCTCGCGCGCGTGCAGCTCGAGCAGCGCGTGCGATCCGGCGAGCAGCTTCAGCTCGAGCCCGGCGCCTTTGGATTCGGCGGCTGCGCCCACGCCGCGCAATCTACTGCGCGCGCAGCGCCTCGCCTACTGCGCTGACGGCGTCCCGCCGATCGCGTCGCTCAGCCACGTGCGCCGCTTACTCACGCGCGCGAAGCGCGCCGTCGAGCGCGCGAGCTTCTTGCTCTCGGGCGCGTATCGCCAGCGCGACCACGGCGAGGTCGGCGAGGCGAGCCGGACGGCGCCGACGAGCGAGACGGGCGGCACGAAGATGCCGATCAGCCCGAGCAGCGGCTTGCCCTTGAAGATCGCCAGCGCCGCGAGCGCGATGTCGACCAGCACGACGACGACGAGCGAGGAGATCGAGCCGCTCTGGTTGGACAGGTCGAACGGCGCGAGGCCGAGCACGATCAGCCCGCCGAGCAGCGTTGCGACGACGACGGCGTCGAGCGAGATCCGGCCCTGCTGCGACCAGTAGACGTCTTCGAGGCGGACCCAAAGTGCGAACTCGTCAAGCGTCAGGCCGGCGCCGACGCCGAACGCCGCCGCGAGCAGCTCCGAGCCTGGGCTCGAAGGCGCCAGCGCGAAGTTGAGAAAGCCGCTGCCCATCATCAGGCAGATGCCCCAGACGAGGTGATGCAGGTGCAGTCCGCTCTTCGTTTCGACGCTGCCCGGCCACCACGTGATCTTCGGGCTGCGAATCAGGCGAGCGCTCGTGCGGATGAACAAGAACGCCAGCAGGAAGGCGCCTAGCAGGACGAAGCCCGAGCGCTGGCCGCGGTCGTCGAGGAAGTGCTGGGAGATCTCGAAGTTCAGTTCCATCTCGCTTGGAGGCTAGCCGCGGCGCGCACGGACTCGTTCGCACGCTGCCACGCCTGCTTTGCCGGGCATCTTCGCGCGTGGCTGGAGCGGATGCAGGCGCACTTGCGCGATCGACGCTAAGGCTTCGACTGCCGGCTGCCGATGATTGGCTCGTGAGCACCCGACTGCCGCTGTCCTCGACTGCGATCTCGCGTCCGCTTCGCCTGCTGCTGCTGCTCGTCGCGGCGCTGCTGTTCGCGGCCATCCGGCCGTCGCTCTCGCACGCGGTGGTCAAGACCGTCGGCAGTGCAAGCTTCGGCGTGCAGCCGGAAACCCTCGCCGCGCCGATCGCTCCGCTCACGCCCGTCGACTACAACGGCGGGCCGGTCGTGCACAGCAGCGCTCCCTACGCGATCTTCTGGGATCCGCACACGACGCTCGGCGGCTACGAGTACGTGACGCAGCACTACATCGAATCCTTCAGCGACGAAAGCGGCGCGCTGGACAACGTCTTCGCGGTGACGTCTCAGTACGGTGACGGCACCGGCAATGCCGCCTACAGCTCGACCTTCCGCGGCGCATACACCGACACCGACGCGTTTCCTTCCACCGGAAACTGCAGCGAAGGCTCGGCCTGCTTGACCGACGCGCAGATTCGTACCGAGCTCGCCAAGGTGATCACGTCGCTTGGACTTCCCACCGGTCTCAACCCCGCCGGTGGCCCGACGCCGACGTACATGATCTTCACGCCGGCGTCCGCGACCGTCTGCCTCGAGGGCTCTGGCGAAAGCGGCAACTGCTCGAAAGAAGGCGGCAGCGGCGAACCTCTTTGCAGCTATCACTCGTTCACGACCGTCAACGCCGCGACGGTGCTCTACGCGGTCGAGCCGTTGACGCTGCGCACCGGCTGCCAGGACGGGACCGGAGAACTGCAGGAGCCGAACAAAGAATTTTACGAAGGGCTCAACGCTGGCGAGGTCAACGTCCTCGTCAACAACATCGCGGCCGAGGAGGTCGCGATGGTGACTGATCCGACGCTGAACGGCTGGCACGAAACGAACGGCACGCACGAGGAGGTGCCGGACAAGTGCCGCAACGAATTCAAGGGTGGTCAGTTCGTCGAAGGCTCGCCTGAAGACACGAACCAGACGATCGCCGGGACCGGCTACTACGTCAACGACGAGTACAACCAGGCGGCGCTGTTCGACGGCTACCCGGCACGGCCTTGCCTCAACGAGGTCAAAAACGAACCGAAGTTCACCTCGACCAGCCCGATCCGCTCCGGTGACGTGGCGACGTTCAACGCGACTTCTTCCTACGTCGACCTCGGCGTCGACAAATACAACTGGAGCTTCGGCGACGGCACGAGCGCCGAAGTCAACTGCGCCGGACGCACTCCCACCTACGGCGTCGCCCCCGACGAATGCACGACCAGCTCGGGCGTCGGCAACCCGAACCCGGTCGCGAGCGTCGCGCATGCTTACGCCTACGGCGGCGAATACGAAGTGACGCTGAGCATCACCGACGGCGGTGGCAACGTCGCGAGCACGACGCACGTGATCGACGTCTCCGGCACGCCGGCTCCGTCATCCGCAGGCAGCGCAGGAGGCGCCACGAGCGGATCGAACACGACCGCCGCCGGCGCTGCGACGACGACCGCGGCGACGCCGGGCACGACCGCTGGCCTGCCGCCCGCCGCGAAGCTCGTCGCGGCGACGCAATCGGTCTCCTCGCGCCGCCTCTCAGCCGTGCTGAAAGAAGGCATCGTCGTGCACTACTCCGTCAACGAACAGGTCGCCGGGCGCTTCGAGGTGCTGCTCTCCAGCTCGATCGCACGCCGCATCGGCCTGCGCGGCACGAGCGCCGCGGGCCTCGCGAAAGGCACGCCGGCGCAGACGGTCATCGCCAAAGCGATCCTCGTCACGACCAAGGGCGGCCGCAGCACTTACAAGATCAAGTTCGACAAGGCGACTGCCGCGAAGCTGCGCAAGCTGCGCAAGGTGACGCTGATGATCCGCCTCGTCGTGCACAACGCCTCGAGCCCGACGGCGACGACCGTGCTCGACACCGTCAACCTGCACTGACCGGCGCCGGCCTGGCGCTCACCGTTCTGGCGGTTCGCCCCGCTTCGCTTTTGCCTTCGCGCTGAAGACGTAGCGCCACAGCAGGAACAGGATCACGTAGCCGCCGACGATCGACACGGCCGAGACGACCGCGATCGCCGTGCCCGAGCCGCCCTGTTCAACTGCCGATTCGCCGTCGAGCGCGAGCGGCAGCAAAGCGCTCAGCAGCGCAGCGGCGATCATCGCGTGGCGCCTTTCGGCCTGCAGCCGGCGCCCGCCGCGACGCCGGCCATCAGAGCCCGGGCGGGTGGCGCACGACGTAGCCCGCGTTGTCGGTCGGCTCGACCTGCCAGCGCGAGGCGTAGACGCCACTGCGCCCGGCCGTGTCGAAGAGGACGCCGTCGACGTACATATACGTGTGCCCGGCGTTCGCGAACACCGTGATGTAGCGCCCCGGACCGGCCGCGCCCCAGTGCTCGAGTTCGCCCGACGTCTCCGGTGCGCCGATCAGGCCTCCGGCCGCGAGCGCATAGCTGACCGAGCCGGAGCAGTCGTAGGCGTTGTCGACGAACGAAGCGTGCCCGCCGCCGAAGACATACGGAAAGTCGGCGATCGCGTTTGCTCCCGCGATCACCCGCTGGACCGTTTCGGGCACGTTCGCCGCGATCGGGATTGTGCCGTTGCCGCCGACCGACTCGCCGCCCGGAACCGGCTTCAGCCGCTGCTTCTGTTCCTGCGCAGCGCTGCGTTCGGCCGCCTGCATCTGCTTCAGCTCCTGCTTGACTTCGGCGTCCGACGGCGCGCCGGCAGCGACGACCTGTTCGCTCGCTTTCGCCGGCGTCGACGCGGCTTTGTGGTGCACCGACGCCGGCGCCGGAAAGCTGTTCGCTTCCTCCGGGTCGGCCGCCTCGACGACGTTCACGCGCTTGCCAGCGCTCGCGCCCGCGGCGGGCGAAGCGGACGTCGCGGGCGCGGACGGAGCAGACGCCGAGCTTGCGTGCGATCGGCTCGCGCTGGATGCATGGCCGCTCGCGGCCTTTGCGCTTGTGCCGTGCTGATGCGAGGAGCCGCCGCGCACGACGAGCACGATCGCGACGGCGATCAGCGCAGCGGCAAGCACCGCTGCTCCCCACGAGTAGCGCGAGAGCCTGCTGGGGAACGGAGCCGGTGCGCCGATCTGGCTGCTGTCGGTCACCGCTGCAAGGCTAGCGGGCGCCGGTGCGCCACGCGCCCGGTACGCTTGGGCTTCAGCCGAGCTTGCAAGCAGTGCAAGCAAGCACACCGCCTACGAGGCTCTGGCACCGCTGAGCTACCATTTTCGAGATGCCTGACGAGGCTACGGCCGTCGACATTCACGACCGCGAGATTCACCCACCCGTCAAGCGCCAAGCGCACATGCGGCTCGTGCACGGCATGCGCAGGCCGTCGAACTGGCTCCAGCTCGTCCGCTTCGGTCTCGTCGGCGGCGCCGGCTTCGTCGTCAACGTCGCCGTCTACGCGCTGTTCGTACATGCAGCCGGCTTCGAGTATCGCGTCGCGTCGGTGATCGCCTGGCTCGTCGCCGTCGTCAACAACTTCCTGCTCAATCGCCACTGGACGTTCGATGCGCGCGACCAGGGCCGCGCGCATCATCAGGCGGCGCGCTTCCTGCTCGTCAGCCTCGCCGCCGAGATCGTCAGCCTCGCGCTGCTGACCGTCTTCGTCGAGTCGGCGCACATCGCCAAGGTGCCCGCGCAGGCGCTCGCCGTCGCGCTGTCGATGCCGTTCAACTTCGTCGGCAACAAGCTCTGGACGTTCCGCTCCGGCGAGGCTGAGCCCGCCGCCGAAGCACCCTGAGCGCGCCTCGCGCGCCGTCTGAGGAGCCCCGACGGGTACCTATACTCTGGCCTTTCCCCCTCCCGGAGGACTTGCGTGCAGGAGATGGTCATCTACGGCGTCAGCTTCGACATGGTTGGCAAGCAGCCGATCGTGCTGCTGAAGACGGTCGAGGGCAACAAGTTCCTGCCGATCTGGATCGGACATCCGGAGGCGGCTTCGATCTTGATGAAGCTGCAAGGCGCCGGCACGCCGCGCCCGATGACGCACGACCTGCTCTCCGACATCCTTGGCGAGCTCGAGGTCAAGTGCACGCAGGTCTCCGTAACCGAGCTGCGCGAGAACACGTTCTTCGCCTCGATCACGCTGACGGTCGGCGACCGCGAGCTCGAGATCGACTCGCGCCCGAGCGACGCGATCGCGCTCGCCGTCCGCTGCGGCGCGCGGATCTTCGCCGCCGAGGAGGTCATCGCCGAGTCGGCGATCGAGTTCGAGCACGACGTCGAGGAGTCCGAGGACGTCGTCGAGAAGTTCAAGGAGTTCCTCGACGAGGTCTCCCCCGAGGACTTCGCCGCAGGCGACTCTTAGCGCTCGAACGCGCTCTGCAGTAGCCGCGCGATCAACTCATCAAAGCTGATCCCCGCCGCGTCAGCCGCCTGCGGCAGCAAGCTCGTCTCGGTCATGCCGGGGATCACGTTCGTCTCCAGCACCCACAGCTCGCCGCTGTCGTCGTCGAGCATCAGGTCGACGCGCGCGACGCCGCGGCATCCGAGCAGGCGGTAGACCTCGAGCGCGAGCTCCTGCGCGCGCGCGGTCGTGTCGTCGGTCAGCTCGGCCGGGCAGACGAACGTCGTCATGCCGATCTCATACCGCGATTCGTAGTCGTAGAACTGCTCCTCGCGCGGAACCGCCTCGACGACCGGCAGCGGCAGCGGTCCCTCCGGCCCGTCGAGCACCGACACGGCCAGATCGCGCCCTCTGACGTAGCGCTCGATCAGCACTGCGCCGTCATAGGAGAATGCGCCGACGAGCGCGCTCGGAAGCTCCTCGCTGGTGCGCGCGAACTTGACGCCGAAGGCCGAGCCGCCGCGCGCCGGCTTGACGACGAGCGGAAGCCCGATCGAGCGCTCGATCGAAGCGATCGCGTCAGCTGCGCCGAGTGACTTGATCGACGCCTCCTTGATCGTTTGGAACTCCGGCGTCGGGACGCCGGCGCCGCGCATCAGCTGCTTGGCGAGCGGCTTGTCGGTGCAGCAGACGCAAGCAGCCGGGCCGGAGCCGGTGTAGGGAACGCCAATCGCCTCCAGCAGGTTCTGGATCGTCCCGTCCTCGCCGTCGACGCCGTGCAGCGCGATCAGCGCCGCGTCGGGCTCGGCCTCGAGCAGCTGCGCGACGAGCTGCGGTCCGACGTCGAGCGCGACGACGTCGTGGCCGAGGCGCTCCAGCGCGTCCTGCGCATGCGCGCCGGAGCGCAGCGAGACGCTGCGCTCGAGCGACTGCCCACCCTTCAGCACCGCGACGCGCTTGCCCGCGCTCATCGATCCTGCCGGCGTCGCGGCGAATCCTCCTGCGCTCGCCGCGGCAGCGCGACGACGTCGGCCAGCGGCTGCTGCTGCTCCGGCGCCTGCTCGTCGGTGCGCGGCGCGCTCTGCGCGCGCGAGTCCGAGTCATCCGCGCGCGCGCTCGAGGGCGAGCCGGAGCCCGTCAGCGAGCCGTACAGCCCGACCTGCGCGCGCAGCGCCTTGCCGATCCGCCTGATTCCCTCGCGGATGTCGTCGTCGGGTACGCCGGCGAAGTTCAGGCGCATCGAGGAGGAGCCGCGGCGCCCGTCGACATAAGCGGCGCGGCCGGGCACGAACGCGACGCGCTCGCTGTCGCGCGCTCGCGCCAGCAGGTCGGTCGTGTCGATGCGCGCGTCGAGCGTCGCCCAGACGAACAGCCCGCCCTGCGGATGCGTCCAGCTTCCGGCCTCGCCGAAGTGCTCGGCGAGCGATTCGAACATCACGTCGCGGCGGCGGCGGTAGAGCTCGCGCAGCTGCTCGACGTAGCCGAGCCAGCCTGGCCGCCCGCTGCCGTCGTGCTCCTTGAAGTACTCCGCGACGAACAGCTGCGTGACCGACGAGGTGCACAGGTCGGCGCCCTGCTTGCCGAGGTTCAGCTTCTCCAGCACCGGCCGCGGCGCGACCGCCCAACCGAGCCGCAGGCCGGGCGAGAGGATCTTCGAGAACGTGCCGAGGTAGATCACGAGACCGGCGCTGCCGCCGCCGCCGAGCTCGGCGTCGAGCGAGTACAGCGTCGGCAGCGGCTCGCCTTCGTAGCGCAGCAGGCCGTAAGGGTTGTCCTCGAGCACGAGCAGCTCGCGTTCGTGCGCGACCTGGATCAACCGCCGCCGGCGCGCGAGCGACATCGTCACGCCGCCGGGGTTCTGGAAGTTGGGGATCGTGTAGATGAACTTCGGCCGACGGCCTTCGGCCGCCAGCCGGTCGAGCGTGCGCTCGAGCTCGTCGATCGGCATCCCGTCGGCGTCGATCTCGATCTGCTCGACCTGCGCCTGATAGGCGCTGAACGTCGGCACCGCGCCGGGGTAGGTCGGCGCCTCGGCGACGATCACATCGCCGGGGTCGATCAGCGTCTTGCAGACGAGGTCGATCACCTGCTGCCCGCCGGTCGTGACGATCACCTCGTCGCTGTCGACAGACGTCCCCTCGGCGGCCATCACCTCGACGACGCACTGCACCGTCGCCGCCATCCCTTCCGTCGGTCCGTACTGCAGCGCGCGCGCCGTCGACGTCGCGGCGATGCGCGACATCAGCTTCGCGTAGAGCTCCGGCGCGAACGTCGTCGTGTCCGGCAGCCCGCCGGCCAGCGAGATCACATCGGGGCGCTCGGTCAGCGCCATCATCTCGCGCATCGCCGAGCTTTTCATCCCGCGCGTGCGCGCCGCGAACAGCGCCTCGTAGCGAGCTAGCTCGTGCGCTGTCGGACGCGCCCTGCGCCCGCCTCCGGCTCCGCTGATCGGTCGATCCATGTGCGTGTCGTCTCTATTCGCTGCTGCGCCGCAAGAACCTCGCTGCGCGAGCTTCCTCGCCGGGGCAGTCGTCTATCGTCCAGGCCGACTGCGACCTCGACCAGAGGGAGCACGGTAGCGCACCCCGACGAGCCCAATCGCATGCACGGCACCTTCTTCTACATCGGCCTCGGCGCCGGTCTCGCGGCGGCCTGCGGGCTGCGTCCGTTCCTGCCGGTGCTGCTGGCAGGAGCGCTTGCGACCGCGCCCGCGCTCGGGCTGTCGTTCGCGCACAATCCGTTCCGCTTCCTGCAAGCCGACTGGTGGCTGCTCGTCGTCGTGCTCGCGCTCGCGCTCGCGTACGTGGCGCAACTCCTGTTCGGCTTCTCGGCGTTGCCTCGCCCCGGCGGCGAGCGCACGCGGCCGGAGCCGCTCGCGGCCGCGCTTTCCGGGCTCGCCTTCGGCGGCGGCGCGGTGCTGTTCGCAGGCACGCTCGCCGCGCACGGCGACGCCTGGTGGCCCGGGCTGATCGGCGGTCTCGCCGTCGTCGCGCTGGCGCAGAGCGCCGTGATCCCGCTGTTCGCTCGCGCTCGTGAGCGTCTCGCCGACGGCGCCGCGAAACAGGCGCTGAGCGTCTACCTCGACGGCGTCTCGCTGCTGCTCGCGGCGCTCGTCTGCCTGCTGCACCCGCTTGGCTACGTCGCGCTCGCGCTGCTCGTCTGGTTCGCGCTGCGCGGGCGCGCGCGCGGCGAGGAAAAGTACGCCGGACTGCGCGTGCTGCGCCGCTGATGGCGCTCGCCGGCGCCGCGAAGCCACCGAAGCTGGTCCTCTGCGTGATCGACGCGATGGCGCCCGCGATGCTCGAACAGGCGGTCGCCGCCGGCACCGCGCCGGTACTGGCGACGCTGATCGAGCGCGGCCGCTACATGCCCGAATGCGTCGCCGCGTTTCCGTCCGTGACGCCCGTCTGCGCCGCCTCGATCGTCACCGGCCTGGCCCAGGACGAGCATCTGATCCCAGGCATGAACTGGTTCCATCGCGACGAGCAGCGCTACGTCGAATACGGCTCGAGCTTTCGCTCGGCGCAGCGCTTCGGCATCGCGCGACAGCTGACCGACACCGTCTACAACATGAATCGCGCTCATCTCAGTCAGCGCACGCCGACGGTCTTCGAGTCGCTCGACGACGCCGACGTGCGCACGGCCGGAACGACCTATCTGATGTACCGCGGGCGCTACCGCCACGAGCCCCAGCGCGACACAACGCTGACGAAGGTCGCCTCGACGCTGATGACGCGCCACGCCGTGATGGGCCCGCGCGAGCTCTTCTACGCCGACGTCTTCGCCTCGCAGCGGACCGGCTGCCGTTCGGGCCTGGGCATGCCCGGCGTGCGCGACCGCCACTCCGGCTGCGTCTCCAGCTTCATGGTCGAGCACGACCTGTTCGACTTCCTGCTGCTGTCGCTGCCCGACAACGACTGGCGCTCGCACAAGGACGGACCTGGCGCGCAGGTGCAGTCGATCGCGCAGGCCGACCTGCAGCTCGCGCGCGTCTGCGAGGCTGCCGGCGGCATCGATGAGTTCCTCGCCGAGCACGCGATGATCGTGATGGCCGACCACTCGCAAGCGCCCGTCGAGCAGACGATTGCGCTGCAGGACGAGCTCGCCGACCTCGGCGTGCTCGGCCCGTCGCGCTCGGCGCAGACCGACGACGCGCACATCGCCGTCTGCCCATCCCAGCGCGCGGCGATGGTCTACGCGCTGCACCCCGCCGAGCGCGACGCGATGCGCGCCTCGGTGCTGACGCGCACGCTCGCGATCGACGGCGTAGAGCACGCCGTCTGGCTGGCACGCGACGCGCACGAAGCGCCGAGCGAGGCGATCATCGCCAGTCGCGAGCACGGCGAGTTGCGCTTTCGCCCCGACGGCGCGCTGCGCGATTCGCGCGGCGTCAGCTGGAGCGTTGACGGGCCGCTGGCGGTGCTCGACGCGACGGTGCGCGACGGCCGGCTGCTGACGCCTTCCTACCCGGATGCGCTCGCGCGCGTCTGGGCCGCGCTGACGTGCTCGAACTCCGGCGAGGTGCTGCTCTCGGCCGCGCCCGGCTACGAGTTCCTCGACTGGGGGCGCCAAGCGCACGTCGGCGGCGGCAGCCACGGCTCGCTGCACGCCTCCGACTCGCTCGGCGCGCTGATCACCTACGGCGTGCAGCTGCCGAGCCCCGAGCCGGCACAGTGGGCGATTCGCGACGTCGCGCCGCTCGTGCTCGATCACTTCGGCGTCAGCGCGCACGCCGGCTAGCGATTCGCCGTCGTCGAAGCGTCGGCTCAAAAGCAACCGAGCGCCGTTACGCTCGCGTGATGCGAGCACTGCTCGTCCCGATCGCGTGGGTCGCCGCCTGCGCGCTACCCGTCAGTGCGCACGCAGCCGCTGGCTCGCTCGGCAGTCCGCCGCAGCCGGCGACACTCGCCGGCGCGACGGGCACGGCGAGGGCGGAGAACAGCGCCGCTTCGTCCGCATCATCATCTTCATCTTCTTCCTCCTCGTCGTCCGCGACGAATCCGGAAGCGCCGATCCCGATCGCCGCCTCAAACACGCCGCCGCCCGGCCGACGGCTGTCGCCGAACCAGGTGCTCGCGATCGCCGAACGCCTGGCGAAGATGAAGTCGGTCCGCGCCAAATACCCCGGCTCCTATGGCGGCGCCTACCTGAAGCCGGCGTTCCACTGGCAGGTCAGCTACTTCTCGAAGAACGGCAAGAAGGAGATCGGGCAGGTGATCATCGACGACCTGTCCGGTCGCGTGCTCGAACAGTGGACCGGCTTTCAGGTCGCCTGGACGATGGCGCGCGGCTATCCGGGCGCGTTCGGCCGCCACGTCAACGCGCTCTACATCTGGCTGCCGCTGTGCGTGCTCTTCTTCGTGCCGTTCTTCGACTTCCGCCGGCCGCTGAAGCTGTTGCACCTCGACCTGCTCGTGCTGCTGTTCTTCTCCGTCTCGCTTGCGTTCTTCAACCACGGCGAGATCTACCAGTCGGTGCCGCTGACCTACCCGCCGATGCTCTACCTGCTCGCGCGCATGCTCGCGCTGGCCCGACGCCGACGCTCGCCCGGAGGCGGCGTCGAGGGCAGCGGCGACGGCGAAGCCGAGCAACGGCCCGAAGCCGAGCGACGGCCGCGACAGGCCGGCCCGCTGCGCCTGCTCGTGCCGGTGCCGGTGCTCGCACTTGCGCTCGTCTTCCTCGTCGGCTTTCGCATCGCGCTGAACGTGACCGACTCGAACGTGATCGACGTCGGCTATGCCGGCGTGATCGGCGCAGAGCGGATCGTCCACGGCAAGCCGCTCTACGGGCAGTGGCCGGCCGACAACGAACACGGCGACACCTACGGCCCGGTCAACTACGAGGCCTACGTGCCGTTCGAGCAGATCTTCGGCTGGAGCGGCAAGTGGGATGACCTGCCGGCGGCGCACGCAGCCGCGATCGTCTTCGACCTGCTCGCGATCGGCCTGCTGTTCCTGATCGGCCGACGCGTGCGCGGGCCGAGCCTCGGCATCGTCCTCGCCTACGCCTGGGCGGCCTACCCGTTCACGCTGTTCACGCTCGACTGCAACTCCAACGACACGCTCGTCGCCGTGCTGACCCTCGCGGCAGTGCTGGCCGCGACCTATCGCGGCAAGCTCGCGCCGCCGGCGCGCGGCGCGTTCGCCGCGCTTGCCGGGCTGACCAAGTTCGCACCGCTTGCGCTCGCGCCGCTGCTGGCGACGCACGGGCTGTTCGAGTCCGGCGACGGGGATGGCCGGCGCCAGCTCACGCGCGCGCGCCTGCTCGCGCTGGCGACGTTCGTGCTCGCCTTCGTCCTCGTCGCCGCGCTCGTCAGCATCCCGGCGTTTCGCCACGACACGCTGCACACGATCTACGAGCGGACGTTCGCCTACCAGGGCGACCGTGGCTCGCCGTTCTCGGTCTGGGGCCTGTACGGCGGGCTCAGCGGCGCCCAGACGGTCGTCCAGGTCGCGGCGGTCGTGCTCGCGATCGCGCTCGCCGTGCTGCCGCGCCGGCCCGACGTGATCGGCCTCACAGCCGCCTGCGCCGCCGTGATCGTCGCCGTCGAGCTGGGCCTCGAACACTGGTTCTACCTCTACATCCCGTGGTTCTTCCCGCTCGTGATGATCGCGCTGCTGGGGCGCTGCGAGTTGCCGGTCAGGCGGGTGAGGTGGCGGGGCGAGGCATCAGAACTTGCTCGATCGAGTCCGCACGCCTTTGCTGTGAGCAGCTGACGAGCACGCCCATCAGCCACGGATCCTCTTCGGAGGTCTCGAAGCGCACCGGCATCTGCGTCAGCAGCGACTCGATCGCCTGCTCGCGTTTGACGCCGATCACGCCGCCGCGCGGGCCGGTCATGCCGACGTCGGTGATGTAGGCAGTCCCGCCGGGCAGCACGCGCGCGTCGGCCGTCGGCACGTGCGTGTGCGTGCCGACGACGGCCGTCACGCGACCGTCGAGGTGCCAGCCCATCGCGACCTTCTCCGACGTCGCTTCGGCGTGCATGTCGACGAGCACGTGGTCGACCTCGCCGAGCTCGCGCAGCGCCGGCTCGATCTCGGTGAAGGCCGAGCGTCCGGCGCGCATGTGCAGGTTGCCGCTGAGGCTGACGACGCCGAGCCGCAGCCCGTCGCGCTCGAGCACGAACGTCCCGTGCCCCGGCTGGCTGCGCAAGTAGTTCGCCGGGCGCAGGATCCGCGGCTGGCTGTCGAGATACGGATAGATCTCGCGGCGGCGGTAGGTGTGGTTGCCGAGCGTGATCACATCGACGCCGGCCGCGAGGAGACCGTCGGCGATCTTCGGCGTGATGCCGAGGCCGCCGGCGATGTTCTCGGCGTTGACGACGACGAACGTCGGCTGCAAGCGTTCGCGCAGCGGCTCCAGGCAGTCGAGCAGCGTGCGCCGGCCGAGGCCGCCGACGACGTCGCCGACGAACAGAATCCGCGCAGCTGCCGCCTGGCGCTCAGCCATACTCCGGCGATGGTGCCAGGGCAGTGAGCGACGGCTCGGAAACCGAGCCCGGCGGCTCCGGAAAAGAACTCGAGCGCGACCCCGAAGCGTCGCCGCCGACGCGCGAGGAGCAGAAGCTCGTCGACGAGCCGTCGAGCCGCAAAGCTGGGCACGAGGAGCCTGCGCGAGCGGTCGTTCCGCGCTGGATCCAGCTCGCCGTGCTGCCGATCGCGCTGCTCGCGGTTTGGGCATTGGCGAAGACCGCCGGCTCGGTGCTGTTGCTGTTCATCGTCGCAAGCCTCATCGCTCTGATCCTCAATCCGGCGGTCGCATTGCTCCAACGCGCACGCTTCCCGCGCGGACTCGCCGTGCTGACCGTCTACGTCCTGTTCTTCGTTCTGATCGCCGGCATCGGCGTGCTCGTCGCCAACCCTATCTCCAGTCAGGTGCAGAAGTTCGCCAACAACCTGCCGCACCTCGTCAACGAAGCGAACAAGCAGATCGCGACGTTCCAGCGCGAACTGAACGAACACGGCATTCACGTGCACCTGATCAAGCAGGGCAAGACGGCGCTGCAGACGATCCAGGAGAAAGTCGCCAAGAGCGCCGGCAAACTCGCTTCGTCGAGCGCGAGCGTTGTCAGCGAAGCCGCTGGCGCCGCGTTCGATCTCGTGCTGATCTTCGTGCTCTCCGTCTACATGCTGCTCTACGGCGAGCGCATCGGCGCGCTCGTGCGCAAGCTGATGCCGACCGGCGACGGCACGCACGCCGACGACTACCCGCACCTCGTCCAGCGCGCCGTCTCGCGCTACGTCGGCGGGCAGCTGCTGTTCAGCCTCGTGATGGGCACGTCGACCGGCGTCTGCCTGTACATCTTCGGTCTGATCGGGCTGTTCCCCGACGGCAAAACGTACGCGATCGCGTTTGCCGTGTTCTATGCCGCGATGGAGCTCGTCCCGTACATCGGCCCGATCCTCGGCGCCGCGCCGCCGACGATCGTCGCGCTGTTCACGAAACCGATCTCGGCGCTCTGGCTGATCCTGCTGTTCATCGGCCTGCAGCAGCTCGAGGGCCACGTCGTCGCGCCGCAGGTCTTCGGCCACACGCTGCGAATCAACCCGATTCTCGTGATCTTCGCGCTGCTGCTCGGACTGCACGTCGACGGCATCATCGGCGCGCTCGTCGCACTGCCGATCCTTTCCGTCCTGCGCGAGACGGTGCTCTACCTGCGCCGTCACACCGTGCTCGAATCCTGGGAGCGATCGCGCGAGAGCCTGCTCTAGGCGCGTGGCCGGCCTGCGCGCAGAGCAGTCGAGCGAGCCCGTCATGCGCGTCAGCGCGCTCGCCAAGCGCTTCGGCGAGCGCGCGGCGCTGCGCGATGTCAGCTTCGAGCTGCATGCCGGCGAGCTGGTTGCGGTCGTCGGCCCGAACGGCGCCGGCAAGACGACGCTGCTGTCGATCCTCGCCGGCGTGCAGCGCGCCGATGCGGGCAGCGTCGAGCTCGCGACTGCGCCGCCGGACGCGAGCGCGCCGCTAGACACGAGCGCGACCGCTGCTGCGGCGGCGATGATCGGCTGGGCGCCACAGCAGGTGGCGGTCTACTCGCGGCTGTCAGTGCGCGAGAACCTGCGCCTGTTCGCGCGCCTGGAGCACGTCGCCGACCCCGACGCTGCCGTCGCGCGCATGCTCGAGCAGACGGGTCTGGCCGAGCGCGCCGATGAGCGCGTCGAACGGCTCTCCGGCGGCAACCGCCAGCGCGTCAACGTCGCCGTCGCGCTGCTCGCCGAGCCGCGCGTGCTCGCCCTCGACGAGCCGTCCTCGGCGCTCGACCCCGGACAGCGCGCGCGCTTGTGGGAGTTCGTCGGCGCGCTCGCCGCGCGCGGCACGAGCGTGCTGTTCTCGACGCATCACCTCGGCGAGGTCAGGCGCTATGCGAGCCGCGCGATCGTGCTGGCCGACGGCGAGCTGCTTTTCGACGGAGCGCCGGAGGAGTTGATGCGCGGTGCGAGCGAGGCCGCGGCGGCCGAGGATCTCGAGGGCGCGTTCCTGGAGCTGCTGCGCGCGCGAGGTCACGCGTGAGAGCGCTGCTCGCGAAGGATCTGCTGATCCTGCGCCGCTCGCGGCTGCTCGTCGCGCTGCTCGTGATCTATCCGATCGCGATCGCGCTGCTGATCGGGCTGGCGATCTCGCGCTCCCCGGGCAAGCCGAAGGTGGCGGTCGTCGACGAGACGCCGCCGGGGCAGACCGTCTCGGTCGGCAACCGGCGAGTGTCGGTAGACGCCTACGCGCAGCAGATCTTCTCGCAGGTGCAGTCCGAGCGTGTCGCGACGCGATCGCAGGCGGTGCAGAAGATCGAATCGGGCGAAGTGCTTGCTGCCGTCGTGATCCCGCCGAACATCGCCGCGCGGCTCGGCGCCGGCCTCAAACAGGCGCAGCTGGAAGTGATCTACAACGGCAACGCGCTGGAGCAGTCGATCGTGCGCGCGCAGATCGAATCGGCGCTGGCGCAGGCGAACGTCGGCTTCTCCGAACAGATCCAGCGCGCCGCGTCGCAGGCGATCGGCGCGCTCTTGAGCGGGCGCAACCTCGGTGTGCTCGGCGTGCCGGAACTGGTCGGCCTCGGCAAGATCGCGCCCGAGCTGCAGGCGATCGCCGAGCGGCTGCCGCAAGGGCGCGATCGCACGACGCTCGAGCAGATCGCCGGCTTCGCCAGCTTCGCCGCGTCGAATCTCGGACTGGCGAAGAACGTGCTCGCGACGATCGGCCAGCCGATCCACGTCAAGACGACGCTGATCTCAGGACGGCGCACGCCGCTGAACACGTTCGCGGTCGTAGTCGCCGTCAGCATCTCGTTGATGTTCGTCTGCGTCCTGCTCGCCTCCGGCGGCCTCGCGCTCGAGCGCGAGGAGCACACGCTCGCGCGGCTGGTGCGCGGCCTCAGCTCGCGCGCCGGGCTGCTGCTGGAGAAGGCGCTGCTCGCGGCCGGCTGCTCGTTCGTGCTCGCGCTGGCGATGCTCGCAGGCATCGGCGCGTTCGTCACGCTCGACTGGAGCCGGATCGGTCTGTGGCTCGCCGCGCTCGCGCTCGCCGCGGCAGCGTTCGCCGCGCTCGGCGTCGCAATCGGCGCGCTCGCGCGCGAGGTGCGCGCGGCGTCGCTGCTGGCGTTCCTGCTGTCCTTGCCGCTCGCATTTCTCGCGCTCGTGCCGAGCGGCGCGGTCGGTCACGGCCTCTACGACGCAATCTCGGCGATCTCGTTCGTGTTCCCGTTCAAGGCGGCGCTGCAAGCGCTCGACGCGGCCGTCAACGGCGCCTCGCCGTCGCTCGGCGGCCCGCTCGTGCACCTCGCCGTGCTGAGCGCGGCATTCGGCGCGCTCGCGTACGCCGGCCTGCGGCGGCTCGACTGAAAACGCGCCGGCGCGAAGTCTCTAACCTGAGCAGCGATGTCTTTCCCACAGACGCGCATGCGCCGGCTGCGAGCATCGGCTTCGCTGCGTGGCCTCGTCCGCGAGACGGAGCTCTCGGCCGAGCGCTTCGTGTTGCCGCTGTTCGTCTCCGAGACGGCCGCCTCGCGCGAACCGATCGCGGCGATGCCGGGCGTGGATCGCCTGCCGATCGCGGCGGCTGTCGAGGAGGCGCGCGAGGCCGCAGCGGCGGGCATCGCGGCGGTGATGCTGTTCGGCGTGCCGGCCGAGAAGGACGAGCAGGGCTCGGGCGCGTGGGATCAGGAGGGCGTCGTGCAGCTGGCGACGGCCGCGATCAAGCGCGCCGTGCCGCAGCTGCTCGTGATCACCGACGTGTGCCTCTGCGAGTACACCGATCATGGCCACTGCGGCGTGCTGCGCGAGGACGGCGCGGTCGACAACGACGCGAGCGTCGAGCTGCTCGCGCGCACCGCTGTCAGCCAGGCGCGCGCCGGCGCCGACCTCGTCGCGCCGTCGGACATGATGGACGGCCGCGTTCGCGAGATTCGCTCCGAGCTCGACGGCGAGGGCTTTCTCGACACGCCGATCCTCGCCTACTCGGCGAAGTTCGCTTCCGCTTTCTACGGCCCGTTTCGCGACGCGGCCGGCTCGACGCCGTCGTTCGGCGATCGCCGCTCCTACCAGATGGATCCGGCCAACGGCGAGGAGGCCGTGCGCGAGGCCCTGCTCGACGTGCAGGAGGGCGCCGACATGGTGATGGTCAAGCCGGCGCTCGCCTACGGCGACGTGATCGCAGCGGTCAAGCGCGAGACACGCCTGCCGGTTGCGACGTACAACGTCAGCGGCGAGTACGCGATGGTCAAGGCGGCTGCGGCTGCGGGCTATCTGGACGAGCGCACGACAGTGCTCGAGATCCTCGCCTCGCTGCGTCGCGCCGGCGCCGACTCGATCATCACCTACCACGCAAAGGATGCCGCGAGATGGCTAGCCGAGCAGAGGTAATACCCAAGCTGCGCAGTCGCAAGGACGGCGCGGCGATCCCGCTCGACGACCTCGACCGCAAGCTGCTGAACCTGATGCAGGGCAGCTTTCCGATCGCGCCGCGTCCGTACGAGCACATCGCCTCGCTCGCCGCCGTCAGCGAGGCCGAGGTGATGAGCCGCGTGCAGCGGCTGCTCGAGAAGCGGATCATCCGCCAGGTGACGCCGATCTTCGACACGCGCGCGCTCGGCTACTCCTCGATGCTCGTCGCCGCGAAGGTCGACCCGGAGAATCCGCATCGCGCCGCCGGCGTGATCAACGAACACCCCGGCGTCTCGCACAACTACCTGCGCAACCACGAGTTCAACCTCTGGTTCACGATCGCGACCGAGCCGGACTCGCCGCTCGGCCTGCAGGGGACGCTCGACGTGCTCGCACGCGAAGCGGGAGCCGAGTCGGTCAGGCAGCTGCCGACGCTGAAGCTGTTCAAGATCCGCATGGACCTCGAGATGGAGGGCGACACGCAGGCGCTCGCCGCGGCAGTCGAGGCGAAAGAGCCGATCGAGCTCACCCCGCAGCCCTACGACGAGCGCGACATCGCGATCATCCGCGCGCTGCAGGGCGACATGCCGGTGATCTCCGAACCGTACGCGCCGGCCGCGGCAGCGCTCGGCAGCTCACAGCTTGAGCTGCTCGACCACCTCGCCGGGATGCAGGAGCGCGGCATCCTGCGCCGCGTCGCGGCGATCCTCTATCACCGCCGCGCCGGCTTCTCCGCGAACGGCATGGGCGTGTGGAAGGTGCCGGACGATCAGATCCTCGATATCGGCCGGCGGATGGCGGCCGTGCGTGGAATCTCGCACTGCTACCAGCGCCCGACTTATGCCGACTGGCCGTACTCGGTCTTCACGATGGCGCACGGGCGCTCGAAGGAGGAGTGCGACGCGGTGCTCGACGCGATCGCCGAGCAGACGGGAATCGAAGAGCGCGCGACGCTGTACTCCTCGACCGAGTTCAAGAAGATCCGCCTGCTGTATTTCACCGACGAGTTCAAGGACTGGGAGAGGAAGTACGGATAGCAGTGCCCGGCCGGGCACTGCCGAGGTGCGCACGCAGTCGATGACGTCGCTGACCGACACGCGCTCGGCCGAGTGCTATCGCCGCGCGCTCGAGCTGCTGCCCGGCGGCGTCAACTCGCCCGTGCGCGCGATGCGCTCGATCGGCCGCGATCCGCTGTTCGTCGCGCGCGGCGAAGGCGCCGAGCTGATCGACGTCGACGGCAACCGCTTCCTCGACTACGTCTGCTCGTGGGGGCCGCTGATCCACGGGCACGCGCACCCGGCGATCGTCGCGGCCGTGACCGAGGCGGCGGCGAAGGGCACGAGCTTCGGCGCGCCGACGCCCGGCGAGACGGCGCTGGCGTGCGAGGTCAGCTCTCGCTTGCAGAGCGTCGAGATGCTGCGGATGACATCGTCCGGGACGGAGGCGTCGATGACGGCGATTCGCCTCGCTCGCGCGGCGACGGGGCGCGAGCACGTGCTGAAGTTCGCCGGCGCCTATCACGGGCACGTCGACGGCCTGCTCGCGCAGGCGGGCTCGGGCCTCGCGACGCAGGCGCTGCCGGCGAGCCCGGGCGTGTCGGCGAGCGCCGCGGCCGGCACCGTGATCGTCCCGTGGAACGACGCCGAGGCGCTGCTCACGGCGTGTGAGCGCTACGAGCTGGCGGCGATCTTCGCCGAGCCCGTGCCGGCGAACATGGGCCTGGTGCCGCAGCGCGACGGTTTCGTCGAGCTGCTGCGCGAGCAGGCCGACGCCGGCGGCGCGCTGCTCGTGCTCGACGAGGTGATCTCCGGCTTTCGCGTCGCGCGCGGCGGCGCTCAGCAGACGCTCGGCGTCGACGCCGATCTGACGATCATGGGCAAGGTGATCGGCGGCGGGCTGCCGGCGGCCGCGCTCGGCGGCCGCGCCGAGTTGATGCGGATGCTCGCTCCGGAAGGCGACGTCTACCAGGCCGGCACGCTGTCGGGCAATCCGCTTGCGGTCGCCGCGGGCCTGGCGACGCTGTCGCTGCTCGACGAGGCTGCCTACGCGCGGCTGGCCGCGAGCACCGAGCGCTTGGCGAGCGCGCTGCGCGAGGCGGCCGGCGACTATCCGGTGCAGGTCGTCTCGACGCCGGGGCTGCTGACGGTCTTCTTCAGCGAACAGGCGCCGCAGGACTTCGCTTCAGCGCAGGCATGTGACCTCGACGCCTATGCGCACTGGTGTCGCGAGCTGCTCTCGCGCGGCGTCTACCCGCCGCCGTCGCAGTTCGAGGCGTGGTTCCCCTCGCTCGCGCACTCGCCTGAGCAGATCGATCGCACGGCCGAAGCGGCCGCGGCGTCGTTCGCCGCGCTGCGCCTCTCCGGCGCTCGCGCGTAAGCTCGCGCTGTGGCCATCGACGCGACCGTGCTCGACGCGGGATCAGGAGCGCTGGAGCGCCTGCGCGCGATGCTGCGCGAGGAGGGCGGCCTGATCGCATCGCTGCTCGACGATGCTGCGCCCGCGGTGGGCGCGAGCGTCGCCGCGGCGCCCGGCGCCCCGGCCCAGCTCGCCGCGAGCGGGCCGCGCACGCAGTCGCGCCGCGACGAGTACGAGCTGCTCGTCGAGGCGATCTACGAGGGCTACCTGCTGCACTACGGCCCGCCGCGCGTCGTGCGCGCGCCGGACGCCGATCTGCGCGTGCTCGCCGGCGACCGCCTCTATGCGATCGGCCTGGCACGGCTCGTCGAGCTCGGAGACACAACGGCCGTCGCGGAGCTGGCCGACACGATCACGCTCAGCGCGCTCGCGCAGGGGTCCGGTAACGCGCCGCTCGCCGAGGCCGTCTGGGCCGCCGGCGCGCGCGCTGTCGGCTGGGGTTCGAGCGAGCAGCACCAGCGCGCAAAGCGCCTCGTCGCAAGCGGCGCTCGCGAGGCGATCGAGGCGATGCGCACAAGCGCGGCGGGGGTTTCGGGCGCGCCCTGAATCGCGTCCCGATATTGTTCCGCTCGGTGTCCGACAAGCACGCGAAGCACAAGTCCAAATACACGGCCGACCGAATGATCCCGGGCGCCTTCGAGGGCGAGACGGTGACACGGAGGCGGTTCATGACCGGCACGGTCCACACGGCAGGCGCCGTTGCCGCCGCAGCATTCACGCTGCCGGCGCTCGGCTTCGCGATCGGACCGATTTTTAAGGAAGCACCCCACAGCTGGGAGACGGTCGGCACGGTCGGCCAGTTCAACGAAGACAACTACGTGCCGGTCACGTTTACTGAGACGCCAGGGATCGGCGAGGCCGGCAAAACGACGGCCTTCGTGCGCAAGTTCAACGCGAAGCTCGACACGGACCCGTATGACAAGGGCACGAAGTACATCGCGATCTCCAGCCGCTGCGCGCACCTCGGCTGCCCGGTGCGCTGGGTCGACGCCGCCGAGCGCTTCATCTGCCCGTGCCATGGCGGCGTCTACGACCTGCTCGGCAAGCGCGTCAGCGGCCCGCCGGTGCGCCCGCTCGACCGCTTTTACACGCGCCTCGAGGGCGAACAGGTCCAGGTTGGACCGCGCTTCAGCGTCAACAGCGAGCTGAAGCGATTCTCGCCGCGTGACCCTGGCGAGCCGATCGACGGCATCGGCCAGTACCTCTACCCGTCGCGCCCGTCCGAGCGCAAACTGTAAGCGCTGCAACCGTGCCGAAGCTGCCAAAGCTACCCGCTCCGCCACTGCCGAAGCCGCTGCAGGCGCCGCCGCCGCGCCCGGGCGAGCGCAACGGCAAAGGCGGCCCGATCGAGGACGCCAAGCAGGCCGGCATCACGGTCGTCGACTGGGTCGACGAGCGCACATCGCTGAGCGGCGCGGCGCGCTGGCTGATGTTCCGCAAGGTGCCGAAGGGGACCAACTGGTTCTACACGCTCGGCTCGGCGACGATGTTCGCGTTCCTCTCGCAGGCGGTCACAGGCGTGTTTCTGGCGATGTACTACCGCCCCGATGCCGCCGGCGGCGCCTACGAATCGATCCGCCACGTGACCAACGAAGTGTTTCTCGGCCAGTTCATGCGCGGGATGCACAAATGGGGCGCGAGCGTGATGGTGATCCTGGTGTTCTTGCACATGGCCCGAACGTTCTTCTGGGGCGCGTACAAGTACCCACGCGAGCTGAACTGGGTGATCGGCGTAGTGCTGCTGATCCTGACGATGGTGATGTCGTTCACCGGCTACCTGCTGCCGTTCGACCAGCGCGCCTACTGGGCGACGATCGTCGGCGTCAACATCAACGGCACCGGGCCGCTCGTCGGCCCCTATCTGTCGGACTTCCTGCGGGGCGGCGGTGAATTCGGCGCGACGACGCTTTCGCGCTTCTATGCGATCCACATGCTGCTCGTCCCGGGCCTGATCGCCGCGCTGATCGGCGCGCACCTCTACCTCGTCGCGAAGCTCGGCACGACGGCGCCGCCGTGGACGAAAGCGGAAGAGCGTACCGAGTTGCTCGAGGCGGAGGTCTAGCCCGAGATGAACCAGCGCGAGAAGGAGGAGTACCTCCGCGAGTATGCGACCCTGAAGGCGAAGGGCAAGCCTTTCTTCCCCTACGCGGTCGCCAAGGACTCTCTGATGGCGTGCGTAGTGATGGCCGTGATCATCGCGATGGCGCTCGTGCTCGGCGCAGAGATCGGTCCAAAAGTCAACGCTGCCTCGACGAGCTACGACGCGCGGCCGGAGTGGTACTTCTTCTTCCTCTTCGAGGTTCTGCGCGTGATCAAGACGCCGAGCATCGTGCCGCTGGCGACAATCGGGATCCCGACGCTTTGCATGATCCTGCTGATCCTGCTGCCCTTCTACGATCGCGGCGCCGAGCGCCGGCCAGAGCGACGGCCGATCGCGACGATCACGGGTATTGCGGTGATCGGCGCGATGGCGTTCCTCACTTACCATGGGGCCACGGCGGGCACCCCTGACGCCTTGGAAATCTCGACGCCGAAGGCGGTTACGGCAGATGGGCCGGCGGCGGTCGCCAAATGGAACGAAGGACGCCTCGTCGTCGCCCAGTCGGGCTGCGAGGCGTGTCACACGATCGGCGACAACGGCAACTCGGGACCGGGCCCGAATCTCACGCACATAGCGTCGCGCATCCCACGCCAGGCGATCGCGCGAACGCTTGTCAATCCGACGGCGCCGATGCCGTCGTTCAAGAACCTGCCGGCGAAGAAGTTCACGGCGATCGTCGAATTTCTCTCGCAGCTGAAGTAGCGTCCGTAGATGCGGGCTGAGCAAGGCGCCGGAGCTGACACGGGGCCGAGCGGCGCGAACGGGACGGATCCGTCTGAGCACGCGCTGCGCGGCTCGGAGCAAGGCCGCCTCGAGGCGCCGCAGGTCCGCGCGATGTTCGACGGCATTGCCGGCGTCTACGACGTGCTGAACACGGCAATGACGGCCGGCCTGCACCACCGCTGGCGCGCGCGCGCCGTCGAGCTGGCGCGTGTCGGCGTCGGCGATCGCGTGCTCGACGTCGCAACCGGCACCGGTGATCTGGCGGTCGCGCTGGCACGGGCGGTGGCGCCGGAGGGCGAGGTCGTCGCCTGCGACTTCTCGGAGAAGATGCTCGCGCGCGC
>DATBBG010000032.1:0-2066 GCA_036271095.1 Solirubrobacteraceae bacterium | reverse complement strand
CGGGGCTGCCGAAGGACCTGACGGTCATCTCCTGAGCAGGTCGCGAGGATCGCGACCCGGCCGTCGCGGATGCGCCGCCGGTCTGCGGTGCGCGACCGGGCCAAGGCAGGCGCGCCAGCAGCAACATCGCCAGCGGAACGGTCCAGAGCAGGAAGGCTGCGGCCTGGGCGTCGGGCGAGACGCGCCCCGGAAGCCATTGGAAGGTCAGCCAGACGAGTGCACTGGCGAGCAACGCGAGCGCCGGAGGCCGCGAGGGCGCCTCGCAGACCTCCCAGGCGACGAGCGCGATCAGGAACGGCAGCGGGTAGTAGACGAAGTCCCAGGTGTCGAGCATGAAGCGCGACATCATCACGACCGCGAGCGCACAGAGCGCCTCGCGCTCTGAGAGACGGGCAGCCAGGACGGGCCCGTTGCCGGCACCACGGCGAGCGCGTTCGCCGATCGTGGCGGCGCTGCCGGCGCGGGTCAGGACGCCGGCCAACCGTCGCGGCACGACGTCGCGGGTGCGCATGCGCAGCGCCAACCACAGCGCCGATGCGAGCGCAAGCGCGGCGAGGACTATCAGCAGGTGGCTGTCGCTCTCGATCCAGGCGGGCCCGGTCCGGTAGCCGGGCTTCGGGCCGGAGATGCCGCGCACGAGCGCGCCGTGATGGCCGAGGAACCACCAGACCTGCCACGGCTGGAAGATCGGCGACGCGCCGGCGCCGAGCGAGCGCGTGCTGGCGACGAACGTTCCCGAGGCGCCGAGCACGAGCGGCGATAGCAGCAGACCGGCGACCGCGACGGCTGCGGCGGCCGCGGCTGCACGGGCACGCGGCGTCAGCGCGAGCAGCACGGGGCCTGCGGCGAGTACGGCCCAGTCCTTGTTGGCGATCGCGACACCGAGCACGGCACCGGCGAGCAGCCCGTCGAAGCGGCGTGCGCGTGCGCGCGTGGCGAGCAGCACCGCGATCGTGCAGGCGCAGGCTCCGAAGAGCTCCTCCGCGTGGCCGAGTTCGAGCGCCGGGATCGCGACCGGATTGCAGACGCACAGAGCGACGGCGAGGCCTCGCGCGAGAATCGTCTGACCGCGCCTGCGCATGCGCGCGGCGAGCCAGACGCCGAGCAGCACAGAGCTCGCCAGCGCTGGAAGCGCAAGCAGGCGATAGACGGCGAGCGCGCCGCCACTCCACAGGCCCGGCAGGAGCGCAAGCGGCGCGCGCTCGAGCAGCGAGCCGCCGTAGACGGGCGCGAGATCGAGGAAGGTACGCAGGTGCCCGTGGACGAGCGCTTCGACCGCCGGACGCGCCTCGGTGTCGTAGTCGTTCCAGACGTAGGAGCCGAGCGTCAGCCAGGCCAGGACGGCGCTGCCCGCACAGGCGAGCAGCGCGGACGGCGCGTTTTCGCGCAGCGTTCGCCGCATGGCTTTGCATCGGCGCGACGGCGGCGCTGCTTGAGCTTCAGACAGTCTGTCGCGGGCGATTGAAACCAGCTAGGGTCGCCGCATGCCTTCGCTTCTGGACCTGACGAGCCAGGGTGACGTGGGGACGATCAGCGACGAGTCGCGATTGTCCTCGGTGACGCTGATGAACCCGCAGCAGCTGTATGAGCTGTGGGAGCGCCAGAGCTGGCAGTCGCACACGATCGACTTCGCCCAGGACGTGCGCGACTGGGAGGCGATGGACGGCGATCTGCGTTCGAAACTGGCGTGGAACCTGTCGTCGTTCTTCATCGGTGAGGAGCGCGTCACGACGCAGTTCTCGGGTCTCGTGATGGCATACGAGAGCCAGAGCGAAGAGGCGTTCCTGACGACGCAGCAGGTCGACGAGGCGCGTCATGCGCAGCACTTCAACCGTTTCTACGAGCAGGTCCTCGGCATCGACGGCACATTCGAGGACCGCCTGCAGCGGGCTCGAGCCGATCTGAACCCGGCGTTCATCGAGATGTTCGACGGCGTACTCGTCGACTGGGGGCAGCGCTTGGTCGAGAACCCTCGCGACGTCGAGGCGAAGGTCGACTTCGTGACGCTCTACCACATGATCATCGAGGGCACGCTCGCGTTGACGGGCCAGTGGTTCCTGACCGAC
>DATBBG010000031.1:0-56634 GCA_036271095.1 Solirubrobacteraceae bacterium | reverse complement strand
ACTCGATCCGGTTGTGCAGGAAGAACGCCTGCCCGCCGCGCTCGTGCTCGCGCACGATCGCGCGCTTGATCAGCTCCTCCTCGTACTCACCGACGTACGTCTTGACCGGGCGGCGGCCCTCTGGCGGCGTCTCGATCACGGAGATGTCGCGCAGGCCGGCGAGCGACATCTGCAGCGTGCGCGGGATCGGCGTCGCCGACATCGAGATCACATCGACACGCAGCTTCAGCTGGCGCAAGAGCTCCTTCTGCTTGACGCCGAAGCGCTGCTCCTCATCGACGATCAACAGCCCGAGGTCCTTCGCACGAACGTCACGCGAGAGCACGCGGTGCGTGCCGATCAGGATGTCGATGCGACCGTCAGCAAAGCCCTTGATCGCCTCTTTCTGCTCGGCCGGCGTGCGAAAGCGCGAGACGTGCTCGATCGTGAACGGGTAGTCGGCGAGGCGCTCGGAGAACGTGCCGTAGTGCTGCTGCGCGAGGATCGTCGTCGGCACGAGCATCAGCACCTGCTTGCCGTCGCCGGCCGCCTTGAACGCCGCGCGCAGCGCCACCTCGGTCTTGCCGTAGCCGACGTCGCCGCAGATCAGCCGGTCCATCGGCCGCGGCGCTTCCATGTCGGCCTTGACCAGCTCGATCGCGTCGCGCTGGTCGGGCGTCTCGGTGAACGTGAACGCCTCCTCGAACTCGCGCTGCCAGTCGGAGTCCTCGCCGAAGGCGTAGCCGGTGCGCCGCCGGCGCTCGGCGTAGAGCCCGAGCAGCTCGCCGGAGAGCTCCTGCGCGGCGCGGCGCGCGCGCGCCTTCATCGTCTCCCAGCGCGTGCCGCCGAGCTTCGACAGCGGTGGATTCTCGCTGCCTGCACCGACGTAGCGCGAGATCTTCGCGAGCTGGTCGACCGGCACGAACACGCGGTCATCGCCCTGATATTCGAGATATAGATAATCACGCGTGACATCAGCGACCGTGCGCGTCTCAAAGCCGGCGAAGCGCGCGACGCCGTGGTCCTCGTGCACGACGACGTCGCCCGCGCGCAGCTCCGCGAACGAGCGCAGCGCGCCACGCCGCGGTCCGCTGCGCCCGCCCGTGCCGGACCGGTCGGCACCGCCGCGCTCGGCTCGGCGACGTCGCAGCAGACGGTGCTCGGGAAACACGGCGAGCTTCAGCGACGGCGCGACGAAGCCGTCGCGCAGCGACGCCGCGACGAAGCGCAGCGAAGGCTCCTGCGGCGAGAGCCCGGCGTCGACGCCCTCGCCGAGCCAGCTCGCTTTGAGGCGGCCGAGGTTGTACGCCGCGCGCTCGCCCTCGCCACGACGCGGGAACGTGACGACGGTGCGGTAGCCCGAGCGCACCAGCTTCTCGAGCTCCGGCTCGGCTTCGGCGAGCGTGCGCGCAGCCGTGTCGGCCGACTGCGCGCGCAGCTCGATCTGCTGGTCGCTGGAGATCGCCGAGAGCCAGATCCGCGCGCGCTCCCGCACCGAGGACTCGACCGCGTCAGGGCTGACGTAGAGGTGGTGCGCGTCCTCGTCGCCAAACGCCGCGCAGACGTCTGACCAGTGGTCGGCGAGCGCCGGCGCCAGCTCCTCCTGCGCCGCGACGAGCAGATCCGTCCGCTGCTCGACGAGGTCGAGCAGCGCGCCGAAGCGATCGACCGGCAGCAGCTCGGCGATGTCAGGGCGCGTCGCCTCCTCGTCCTCGCCCGAGACGAGCCGCTGGCCGCCGGCGGCCAGCTCGGCGCCGGCGAGCGCCGCAAGCGCGCGGTGCTCTTCGGCGAGCTCGGCCGCAGGCGCGATCTCGACCTCCTGCACGTCGCCGAGCGAGCGCTGCGTGAACGTCGAGAACCAGCGCAGCGATTCGACCTCGATGTCGAACATGTCGACCCTGACGGCGCGCTCCTCGGTCGCCGGAAAGACGTCGAGCAGGCCGCCGCGCATCGCAAACTGCCCGCGCTCCTCGACCTGGTCGACGCGTTCGTAGCCGGCGCCGACGAGCTCGATCGCGCACTCCTCGAGGTCGAGCAGCTCGCCGACGCGCAGCGTGAACGAGCGCGGTCGCAGCGCCGGGTCGGGCACCTTCTCCGACAGCGCGACGGCGCTGACGACGACGACCGGCGCGCCGTGCTCGAGCGCGTCCTCGCGCTCGACGCCGAGCAGCGCATCGAGCGCCGCCAGTCGCAGCCCGACGAGGTGCGGCGGCGGCGTCAGGTGGGACTCGTAGGTGACTCCGCGCGAGGGGTAGTAGCGGACGCGGCGCGGCGCCAGCCACGCGCGCAGATCCGCCGCGAGGTCGCGCGCGGCGCGATCGTCGCCGACGACGATCAGCTGCGCGCGCTCGCGCGCGCCGTCGAGCTCGGCCAGCGCCGCGATCACGTATGGGCGCAGCGAGGAGGAGACGAACGCGTTGCCGCCGTCGCGCGCGAGCTTCAGCGCGGCCGGATCCTCTTCGATGTGAGCGAGCAGCGGGCGGAGCGGCATTACAGGTGGCGCTCCCACAATAGAGCCGTCGTGCAGGCGCTCATCCTGGCGGCGGCGACTGCTCGTCGAGCACGATCCGCTCGACTGCGTCGCTCGCGCGCTCGACCAGCGCGGCGACGTCCTCCGAGTCCTCGCGAAAGCGTCCGAGCACATACGCCGAGACGATCTCCGGGTCGCTGCTGTCCGGGCGCCCGACGCCGACGCGAACGCGCGCGAAGTCGCCGCTGCCTAGCTCGCGCTTGATCGACTTCAGGCCGTTGTGCCCAGCCAGGCCGCCGCCTACGCGCGTGCGCACCTCGCCGAACGGCAGGTCGATCTCGTCGTGCACGACGAGCACGCGCTCGAGCGCCAGCTTGTAGGAGCCGCGCGCCGGGCCGACCGAGCGCCCGACGTCGTTCATGAACGTCTGCGGGCAGAGCACGGCGACACGCTGCGGCGCCTGTCCGAGCTGCCCGCTCGCAGCCGCGCCGCCGACGCGCCCCTCGACGATGCGCCCGCGAAAGCGATCCTTCGCCTTGGGAAGCTGCCAGCGCCGCACCAGCTCCTCGGCGACAGCGAAGCCGATGTTGTGCCGTGTGCGCGCATACTCCGCGCCAGGATTGCCGAGACCGACAACGAGCCAGTCGATCGCGCCGCCGCCACTGTCGCCAGCGTCCTGCGCGCTGTTCCTGCCGCCACGAAACGGGCGTCGCAGGAGGAGCTACTCCCCGTCGGAGGAGTCCCCGCCGCCCGAGTCGCCGTCGCCGGAGGCCTCGGCGTCGCCGCCGCTCTCGCCGACGAGCTCCGTCTCAGATTCGATCTCGTCCGCCTCAGCCTGCAGGCGTGGCGGCGACAGCGTCGCGACGACGCCGTCTTCGAGCTCGTCGAGCAGTGTCACGCCGTCCGGCATCTCGATCTGCTCGAGCGCGATCGTCTCGCCGATCTGCATCTCGCCGACCGAGTAGACGATCGACTCGGGAATCGCAGTCGGCAGCGCCTCGACGTTCAGCTCGCGCACGATCTGCTCGAGGATGCCGCCTTCCTTGACGCCCGGCGCGTCGTCGGCGCCCTCCAGTTCGAGCGGGACGACGGCGTGGATCGCCTGGTCGAGACGGACGCGCAGCAGGTCGACGTGCACGGTGTCGCCGCGCACGGGGTCGCGCTGCGCCTCCTTCAGCACGACAGGCGTCGCTTTGGCGCCATCGACACTGAGGTCGAGCACCGCGCCGGCAGCCGCGAGCGCATGGCGCAGCTCGCGCTCGTCGACGTCAAAACCGACCGGATCGCCGCCGCTGCCGTAGATGACGCCGGGCACGCGACCGGTTCGGCGCAGGCGTCGCGCCGCGCGCGAGCCCTCCGCGGCGCGGCTGCGTACCTCTAGCTTGCTGGTCGTCTCTGCCATGGGAAAGCTCGTGGACTCTAGCAATCCCCTTCGTTTTCGATCGGCGCGCTGATGCTCAGCAGCTTCACGCTGACTCCCGTCAGCGCGTTGCCGGTGCGCCGCACGTCGATGCACTGGACGATCGGATCCTCCCCGAGCACCGTCCACGCCAGGCGCGTCTTGCCCGTTGCGCCGGTCGGTGAGTTCGCGGTCGCAGCAGTCAGCGAGAGGATCTTGACCGCGCCGGGACGGCGCAGGCGCGGATCGGACACGCTGCGCTGCACATCGGCGACGCACACCGCGCGCTCGCGGCAAGCACTGAGCTTGTCGAGCATCGCCTTCGAGTCGCCCCTCGCCTCGGCCTGGATCAGCGCGAGGTCATCTTCACGTTCGAGGTTGTCCGTCGTCAGAAACCTCGCCAGCAGTCCGCTGATCACGAGGAAGACGAGAACGCCGATCGCGATCAGGAGCAGGCGCCTGCCGCGCCGGCGGCGCGGCGCAGAAGACTGCGGCGGGCTAATCGGCCGGCGGCCGGCCGGCGACATCGGCGGATAGGCGCTTGGCCCTGCGCTCGCGAAACGCGGCAATCGCCACGTAGAGGACCAGCGCAACGACGAGCAGCACGATCAAACCGGTGAACACGACCTCGGCGAGCATTTCGTGCGACACGCAGAGATCGTATTCCCAACGTGCCCGGCGTCGCGCAACTGCTGGTCAAGCTACCGCGACTGCTTCCGTCGCGCTGACGCGAGAGCCGTGCCCGCTGATCGATCCGTTGAGCGAGATGCAGGTGATCCCAGCGCCAGAGCGGTCGCGGTCCGACTCCCGACCCTCAGAACAGCTGGTTCTCGCCGCCGAAGACCTCGCTGACCGAATCGTCGACGAAGATCCGCCGGATCGAGTCGGTCAGCAGCTCGGCGCACGGGAGCACGCGAACGTTCTTCGGCACGCCGGGACCGATCGGGATCGTGTCGGTGACGACGATCTCCTCGAGCCCGGAGGCCTCGAGATTCTCGAACGCATTGCCGGAGAAGACGGCGTGCGTCGCGGCGGCGTAGACGCGCGTCGCGCCCTCGTCGAGCACCGTCTTCGCAGCGGCTGCGAGCGTGCCGGCGGTGTCGATCATGTCGTCGACGATGACCGCCGTCTTGCCCTTGACGTCGCCGATCACGTAGCCGATCTCGGCGACCTGCTGCGCCGGGCGCTCCTTGTCGAGGATCGCCAGCTCGGCGCCGATCTTCGACGCGAACTTCTTGTTCAACTTGACGCGCCCGGCGTCGGGTGCGACGACGACGAGGTCGGAGAGTCCGAGATCGGCGAAGTACTGCGTGAGGATGAACAGCGCCGTCATGTGGTCGACCGGCTTCTGGAAGAAGCCCTGGATCTGACCGGCGTGCAGGTCCATCGTCAGCACGCGATCGGCTCCTGCCGACTCGAGCATGCGCGCGACCAGGCGCGCCGAGATCGGCTCGCGCGGCGAGGACTTCTTGTCCTGGCGCGAGTAGCCGAACCACGGCGTGACGGCGATCACGCGGTGGGCCGAGGCGCCGACGGCGGCGTCGATCATGAACAGCAGCTCCATCAGCGCGTCGTTGGCGGTGATGCCCGTGTATGGATTGCCGCACGTCGACTGCACGATGAACACGTCAGCGCCGCGAATCGACTCCTCGTAGCGGCAGTAGACCTCGCCGTTGGAGAACGTCTTCAGCGTGACCGGGCCGAGGTCGACGTCGAGCTTGTCGGCGATGTCGATCGCCAGCTGCGGGTTCGCGCGCCCGCTGAACAGCATCAGGCGCTTGTTGTAATCGAACGGAAGGCTCGCCCGCGAGGACGTGCTCGTGTCGATCGCGCCGCTCATGTCTCTTTGGAGTGTAAAGGGGCCTGCCGTCGCTCAGCGTATGCCTCGACGTTGCGCTGCTTGGCGCGCGCGACCGCGAGCGCGCCGTCGGGCACGTCCTCGGTCACGACCGACCCAGCGGCCGTGTAAGCGTCGTCGCCGACCGTCACCGGCGCGACGAACGCCGTGTCGACGCCACCGTGCACGCCGCTGCCGATCGTCGTGCGGTGCTTGCTCTGCCCGTCGTAGTTCGCCGTGATCGTGCCGGCGCCGAGGTTCGTGCGCTCGCCGACGTCGGCGTCGCCGATGTAGGAGAGGTGCGGCACTTTCGAGGCCGCGCCGATGTCCGAGTTCTTGATCTCGACGAACGTGCCCGCCTTCGCGCCGGCGCGCAAAGTCGCGCCGGGACGCAGGTAGGCGAACGGGCCGACGCTGGCGCCGTCCTCGAGCACGCAGTCGATCAGGTAGGAGCACTTGATCGTGCAGCCGCTGCCGATCTGCGTCACGCCGCGGATCGTCGTGAACGGCTCGATCAGCGTGTCCTGGCCGATCGTCACGTCGAGATCGATCGCCGTCGCGTCTGGGTCGACGATTTCGACGCCGGCGAGCATGTGGCGCCGGTTGATCTGCCGTTGCGCGAGCTTGCGCACCGCTGCGAGCGAGACGCGATCGTTGACGCCGAGCATCGCGTTCGGATCGTCGAGCACGTGCGCAGCGATCGTGCGGCCGTCGTCGCGCAGCAAGTCGAGCGCCTGCGGCAGGTACAGCTCGCCCTGCGCGTTCTCGTCGCTCAGCCGCGGCAGCACCTCGCGCAGCGCGCTCGCGTCAAATGCGTAGATGCCGGCGTTGACCTCGTGGATCTGCAGCTCCGCCTCGCTCGCGTCGCCGGCCTGCTTCGTCTCGACGACGCGCAGCACGTTGCCCTCGCCGTCGCGCACGACGCGCCCGTAGCCGCTCGGATCGTCGAGCACGCTCGTCACGAGCGTCGCCGCCGCGCCGCTCTGTGAGTGCGCGTCGGCGAGCGCACGGATCTGCTTGGCGCTGAGCAGCGGCACGTCGCCGCTGAGCACGAGCACGGCGCCGTCGGCCGGCGCGCCGGCCGCGTCGGGTTGCGCAATCGCAGCCTGCACCGCCCCGCCGGTGCCGTTCGGCGCCGGCTGCACGGCAAGCTCGACGCCGTCCGGCAGCACGCCTTCGAGAGCGCGCGCGGGTGAGTCGACGACGACCACGCGCGCGGCGCCGGATTCCAGCGCGGCGCGCACCGGCCACAGCACCATCGGCGCGCCGCAGAGATCGTGCAGCACCTTCGGCGTGCTCGAGCGCATCCGCGTGCCCTGGCCTGCGGCGAGGATCAGAACCGTCGGCGCCAGGCTCACCTTGCGGATGCTAGCTCGATTCGGACCGCCGCTCGTGCGGGATCGGCCGTGCGCGCGACGTCTTCTCGACGAAAAGCTGGGGGGCAGGGATTCGAACCCCGATTCTCAGGACCAAAACCTGATGTCCTGCCATTGGACGACCCCCCAACGGGGCCGCTCAAGGATAGATGCTGCGGGCGCGAGCAAGAGCGGACGCGAAGGCGATTGAAACCTCGTAAAACGGGTTAGTAACAACGCCGATCCAGTGCGTCTGCAACGATTCTTGCACTTGCGCCGGGGAGAACGCAGAGCGAGGAAGTACGCGCGTGCCATTTCCGGCAAGCTGATGTACGCCTGCGCCTGCGCCTCTCTTCTGGCCTTTCTCAGCGCCGGCGCGGTGGCTTCGGCGGACGCCGCGACGGCTCCGTGCACCGGCGCTCACGTCACGCCGAACGCCCGCAACGCCGCGCTCGTCGACAGCGCGACGCTGTGCCTGATGAACGAGCTGCGCGTGGCGCACGGCTTGCGCCCGCTGCACGCCAACGGCACGCTCGCGTCGATCGCGAGCGGTCAAGCCGGCGACATGGTGCGCGGCGGCTACTTCGGCGACGACAGCCTCTCCGGCGCCTCGCCGCTGAGCCGGATCAAGGCCTCGGGCTACTCCGTGCCAGCGTCGCACGTGCGCCTGTTGACGGCGCAGAACATCGGCTGGGGCACCGGCCCGAACGCGACACCGGCAGGCATCGTCAAGGCCTGGATGCTCTCGCCGCCGCATCGGCAGATCATTCTCACGGCCGCCTACCGCGACGTCGGCGTCGGCGTCGCGCCGACCGTGCCCAGCCAGCTGCGCTCGCGCTGGCTCGGCGCGACCTACGCCGTCGAGTTCGGCGCGCGCGAGCGCTGAGCCCAGTCACCGCGCCGAGCGGTGAGACCCCGAGCGGTGAGCCAAACGTCGCGCGAGCGCTAGGACGCGCGGCCGGAGCGGCGCGGCACGCGGCCACCTTCGGCGCCGGCCTCCGACGCCGGCCCGTCGGCCGAGGAGATGCCGAGCACGCGCATCGCCTTCAACCCGAGGCTGAGCTTCTCGCGGCCGTCGCTCGAGCTGACGTCGTGCCCGGAGAGCTCGCGCACGCGCTCGAGCCGGTAGTAGATCGTGTGGCGGTGCGTGAACAGGCGCTGAGCTGTCCCGGCGACGTTGCCGTCGGCCTCGAGGAACGCCTCGAGCGTGCGCACCAGCTCGGTCTCGTACTGCTCGTCGTAGGCGACGAGCGGCTCGACGGTCTCGTCGTAGAAGCGCTGCAGCTCGTTCGGGTTCTCGCTCATCGCACTCAGCAGCAGGCGATAGGCGCCGGTCTGCTCGAACGCGAGCGCCGTGCCGTCGGCGGACCCCTGCGCGACGTTCGCCGCGAGCAGCGCCTCGCTCGCCGCGCGCGGCAGGTCGGCCGGATCCTCGGCGATGCGACTGCGCCCGAGCGCGAACGTGTAGCCGGACAGGCCAGCCTCCATCTCGCGCAAGATCCCGTCGGCTGCACGCGCCGCCGTCGCCTCGTCGCCGCCCGGCACGAGCAGCAGCACCTCGGCGCCGAGGATGCCGTCGCGCTCGGACAGCGCCGCGATCGAGCGGCTCGACGTGGCACGCGCACCGCGCTCGGCGACGGCGCGTACGCGCCCGCGCCAGCCCTCGTCGGTCGGCGTCTGCGGATGCGCTCGCGCGACGATCATGCTGGCGCCGTCGAGCACGTCGAGCGAGAGCTCTTTGGCGCGCGCGAGCAGCTCGTCGCGCTCGGTCAGCTCGCGCGCGAGCACGGCACGCAGGAACTCGCCGGCGGCCGACTCCGAAGCGCGCTCGGGCGCGCGCACGCGCTCGACCTCCGAGGCGATCATCGTCGCCAGCAGCCGCCGCATCGAAGCGCTCGGCTCGGTTTTCGCGCGCATGTGCAGCGCGCCGACGGTCGCGTCAGCGACGCGCAGCGGAATGCTCGCGACGCCTTCGCCCTGCGACAGCAGCGCGCGCTCCTCGGCCGGCGAGCGCGCGGCGACGGCGAGCGTCGCGCCCCACGCATCGCTGACGGCGAGGCTCGCATCGAGCGCTTTCGCCGCCGCGCGCACGACCTCCGGCAGCCCGGCGCCGGACTCGACGGCCTCCGTGATCGCGTCAAGCGCTGCGTAATCGGGCATCGCTAGCCCCAGAAGTAGACGACGGCAAGCGCCGCGCCTACACCGATGCCGACGAGTGCAGCGAGCACGTACAGCGACAGCACCGTCGCCGCGACGCGTTGCCAGAGGCGCGTATAGGCCGTCCATGCGGGCACCAGAATCAGACCGGCGTACAGCGCGAAGCCGAACGTGCCGGCGCAAACCGCGACGAGCTCGTTGATCGTAGTCCTGCTCATAGGCTGTTTCTGGCGCTGATTGTGACGCACAGCCCCGTCATTCGCGGATCTCGACCGCTCGCGCGAAATCGCTGCCGACCGATCTGGCGGCGATCGGCGTCGGCGTGAGGTCAGCCAGCGCAGCTTCGGCGCGCATGCGTCGGCCGGCCGCATTGGCGTGGCCGAACAGCGCCAGCACGGTCGGGCCGGAGCCACTCAGCAGCGCCTCGGCTCCCGCCTCCTCGACCGCGCTCAGCACGCGCGCGATCTGCGGCTGCAACGTCAAGGCAGGCGTCTGCAGGTCGTTGTGCAGCAGCTCGCGCGACGCCGGCAGCGGCGCGCCGAGCTGCGCCGCGACGCGCAGCTGCTCGGCCAGCTGCTCGAGTTCGTGCTCGTCGCGCTCGGCGCCAAGCCGGTCGGCCGCCGCGTAGACGTCGGCCGTCGAGAGCTGCGCGCTCGAGGCCAGCACGAGCAGCTCGAGCGTCGGCAGCGGGTCGGGCAGCGGCGCGAGCAGCTCACCGATGCCGGTCGCCAGCCAGCGCCCCGGCGTGACCTGGGCCGGCACGTCGGCGCCAAGGCCGGCCGCCAGCTCGCGCAGCAGCGGCTCGTCGCCGAGGCCGGATGCGCACTGCGCCAGGCGCAACGTCGCGGCGGCGTCGGCCGAGCCGCCACCGAGACCGGCAGCGACCGGAATTCGCTTGCTCACGGTAAGGCGCTGCGCCGGCGCGTCCCAGCCGGTCGCCTCGCGAAACGCGGCGAGCGCGCGCGCGGCGAGATTGTCCTGCGGCGCGCCCGGCAGGCCGGGGCAGACGAGCACGTCGCCTGTGCCGAGCCTGCCGCGATCGTCCCCACTCGGACCCGCGCCGTCGCCCCCGCCCGCGCCCCCGCCATCACCGTCCCCGTCATCGGCCGGTTCGAGCTGAAGCTCGTCGGCGAGCGAGATCGACTGCATCACGCTCGCGAGCCGGTGACGTCCGTCGTGCTCGCGCCGCGCGCCGACGAACAGCCCGAGGTTGACCTTGGCCGGCGCGAGCGCGCGATACACGCTCATCGCACGAGCGCTTCCGCCAGCGCGCGAAACTGCTGCGGCTCCAAGCGCTCGGCGCGCACGTCCTCGCGCAGCCCCAGCTCGACGAGCGCCGCGCGGACCTGCTCGCGCGAGCGTCCACTGGCTGCACCGGCGCCGGCCGCACCGCCGGCGCCGCTCGCGAGCGCAAGCGAGCCGACGAGCGTCTTGCGCCGATGCGAGAACGCGCCGGCGACGAGCGCGCGCAGCTCAGGCGACGGCGATCGCTCGCGCCGGCGCAGGCTGACGAGCACCGAGTCGACGTTCGGAACTGGATGAAAGACGGTGCGCGGGATCGCGCGCACGACTTCGACGTCGCAGGCGAGCTGCGCGATCACCGACGGCGCTCCGTAATCGCCGCCGCCCGGCGAGGCTGCAAGCCGCTCGCCGACCTCGCGTTGGACCATCGCGACGCACAGCTGGACGCTGTCGAGCTGTTCGAGCGTGCGCAGGATCGCGCCGGCGGCGATCCCGTACGGCAGGTTGGCGATCAGCTTGCTCGGCGGCGGCTGCAGCGCGTGCAGGTCGATCCGCATCGCGTCGCCCCAGTGGACGGTGACGTTCTGCAGCGCGCCGACGGCGTCCTGCAGCGCGTCGCGCAGGCGCTCGTCGAGCTCGACGACGTGCACGTGCCGGGCGCGCGCGGCGAGGTGCTCGGAGAGCACGCCGAGACCGCCGCCGATCTCGAGCACGACGTCCTGCGGCGCGAGCTCGGCAGCGCGCTCGATCACGCCGAGGATGTTCGAGTCGATCAGGAAGTTCTGACCGAGCTCGCGATTCGGGCGCACGCCGAAGCGTCGCATCCGCCGCAGGCTCGGCTGCACGGGCTCCTCCGACACGGTCGCGCCGCGAGCGCTCACCAGCCGAACACGCGCGCTGCGTTGCGCTCGACGGCCGCGCCGAGCTCGTCTGCGGCGACGCCGCGCAGCTCGGCGACGAACGCGAGCGTGTGCGCGACGAACGCCGGTTGGTTGCGTTGCTTGCGCACGACCTGCGGCGTCAGGTACGGAGCGTCCGTCTCCAGCAGCAGCCGCTCCTCGGGCACGGCAGCCGCCGCCTCGGCGAGCTCGGCAGCGCTTTTGTAGGTGACGTTGCCGGCAAACGAGATCGCGTAGCCGCGCTCGACGCACTCCGCCAGCCGATCGGGCATCGAGAAGCAGTGCATCACGACGCTGACGCCGTCGGCTTCCTCGGCGAGCTGCTCGAGCGTCTGCGAATCGGCAGCACGCGAGTGGATCACGAGCGGCTTGGCGGTTTCGCGCGCAAGCGCGATCTGCGCGGCGAACGCGCGCTGCTGATCCTCGGCGGGAGCGCCCTCGCGGTAGAAGTCGAGGCCGGTCTCGCCGATCGCGACGCAGCGCTCGTGCGTGGCAAGCGCCTGCAGTTCGGCGAGGTCGGCGTCGTCGAAGCCCGTCGCCGCGTTCGGATGGCGCCCGACGGCGGCGTAGACCTGCGGGAACGCCTCGGCTGCGGCTAGCGCAGCGCGGCAGGAGGCGCCGTCGATGCCGACCGTCAGCATTCGCGTCACTCCAACCGCGCCGGCCGCCTCGACGAGCTCAGCGTCAGACGGCTGGCACAGCTCGAGGTGCGTGTGCGAGTCGATCATGCGCTCGCGTCGACGTCGATCGCATCGACCTCGGTCGCCTGGCCGTCGATCGTCTCGTCCTCGATCGCCTTCGGCTCGGCCTCGCTGCGGTCCTTCGGAAACAGCGGCTCGAGCGCGCTGACGTGCTCGACGCCGCCGCTGCCGAGCGCCGCGCCGGCGAGCGAGAGGCCCGGTGAGCCGAGCGCCGCGAGCAGCCGCTCGGAGCTCGCTGGCAGGTACGGCCAGAGCAGCACGCTGACCGTTCGAATACCTTCGGCGAGCGTGCGCAGGACGCGATCGAGATCCTCCGCGCGCGCCTCGTCTTTCGCGAGCTTCCACGGCGCCTGTTCCTCGACGAAGCGGTTCAGCCGCCGCACGCGCTGCCAGATCTCCTCGAGTGCGAGCGTCAACTCGGCGCGGTCGAGGCACTCCGAGACGCGCTCGGACAATCCGAGGAAGTCCTCGCGCAGCGACGAATCGACCTCGCCCGCGACGATCGTGCCCTCGCGATAGCGAACGATCATCGCGATCGTGCGGCTCGCGAGGTTGCCGAGATCGTTCGCCAGCTCGCTCTCGTAGCGCTGCTCGAAGGAGGCCGTCGAGACCGAGCCGTCCTGGCCGAACTGGACGTCGCGCATCAGATAGAAGCGCAGCGCATCGGCGCCGAAGCGCTCGATCACCTCGAACGGGTCGAGCACGTTGCCGAGCGACTTGCTCATCTTCTCGCCGTCCATCAGCAGGTAGCCGTGGACGAAGACGTGCCGCGGCAGCTCCAGCTCGGCGGCCATCAGCAGCGCCGGCCAGTAGACCGTGTGAAAGCGCAGGATGTCCTTCGCGATCACGTGATAGCTGGCCGGCCAGAACGTCTTCGTCAAGTCCGCCGCGGCGTCAGCCTGCAGCCCATCCGGCGCGGGCGCGTAGCCGAGCGCCGTGTAGTAGTTCAGCAGCGCGTCGAACCAGACGTAGAAGACGTGCTCTTCGTCCCACGGCACCGGCACGCCCCAGGTCAGCTTGTGGCGCGTCAGCGGCACGTCGCGGAGGCCGGAGCGGATGAACGAAAGCGCCTCGTTGTAGCGCGTGCGCGGGGCGACGAAGTCCTCGCGCTCGGCAAACAGCCGCTCGAGCCGATCTTGGAAGGCCGACAGCTTGAAGAAGTAGCTGTCCTCCTGCTCGCGCGTCAGCTCGATGTGATGGATCGGGCAGCGCCGGTCCTCGTCGATTTCGTTCTCCGCCTTGAAGTCGGCGCAGCGCGGGCAGTACCAGCCTTCGTAGGCGCCCTCGTAGACGAAGCCGTTCTCGCGGACGCGCGCGAGCACCTCCTGCACCTTCGCCATGTGCTGAGCGTCGGTCGTGCGGATAAAGAAGTCGTTGCTCGCCTCGATCTGCGGCGCGAGCGCCTTGAAGCGCTCGGCGTTGCGATCGGCTAGCTCCTGCGGCGAGATGCCGTGCGCGTGCGCGGCGTCGGCGACCGGCTCGCCGTGCTCGTCGGTGCCAGTCAGGAAGAACGTCTCCTCGCCGCGCTGGCGGTGGTGGCGCGCCATCACGTCGGCGGCGATCGTCGTGTAGGCGTGGCCGAGATGCGGCGCCGCGTTGACGTAGTAGATCGGAGTCGTGACGTAGAAGGACATGCCGCGCCCAGGCTACTCGCCGGCGCTCGCGCGCTCGCTCGTGAGCGCGCGGTAGAGCTCGTTCGCGCCAATGCCGGTCAGCTTCGCGACGACGGCTGCCGCCGGGCGTGCGCGCGCGCCTGCAGCGACCAGCTCGGCCAGCGCCGCGTGAGCCTCGCCGCGCGCGGCGGAGCCGGGCGGCGCGGCGCCGATGACGAGCACGATCTCGCCGCGCGCGGCGACGGCGGAATAGTGCTCGGCCAGCTCGCGCGCGCTGCCGCGGCGGACTTCTTCGTGCAGCTTGCTCAGCTCGCGACAGACGGCCGCCGGACGCTCGGCGTCGAGCCCGGCGAGCGTCAGAAGCGTCGCAGCGAGCCGTCGCGGCGACTCGAATGCGACGAGCGTCTGCTCGGCGCGCGCGAGCAGCTCGCGCAGCTCGCCCGAGGCGCCGCGCGAGCGCGGCAGGAAGCCGACGAACAGCCAGCGCTCGGCCGGCAGGCCGGAGGCGACGAGCGCGGTCGTGACGGCGCTCGGCCCCGGCAAGACCTCGACGTCCAGGCCGGCAGCGATGCAAGCGCGCACGAGCGCGAAGCCGGGATCGGAGACCAGCGGCATGCCGGCATCGGAGACGAGCGCGATCGTCTCGCCCGCGCCGATCCGCGCGACGAGCTCGCCGGCACGCGCGCGTTCGTTGTGCTCGTGCAGGCTCACGAGCGGTCGCGCGAGCGCGTGGCGATCGAGCAGAACGCGTGTGTGGCGCGTGTCCTCGCAGGCGATCGCGTCGGCCTCGCCGAGCACTTGCAGCACGCGCAGCGTGACGTCCTGCAGGTTGCCGATCGGCGTCGGGCACACGACGAGCCGACCGGCGGCGCCCTCCGCGCGAGTCATGCCGCAAATATAGGGTCCGCGCGATGCCTTCCGAGCACGACCAGCCGGACGAGGGCCAGTCGCGCCGGCGACTGCCACGTCCACCACAGCCAAGCGCGGGCCGTCAGCCCGCCGGCGGGCCGTCGGCGGAGCGTCCGCCGGGCGAGGCGCCGCCGGCGTACAAGCGCTACCGGGCGCGGCCGCGCGTGCTCGGCGGCGGCGGGCGAGACGGCGACTCGCACGCAGCGGCGCCGCCGCCGGGCGCGGGCGCCGGCGGGCGGCGGCGCTGGTGGCGTCAGCGTCCGAGCGCCAAACGGGTCGTGCTCGGGCTGATCGCGCTCGTGCTCGCGTGGATCGCACTCTCGCTCGTGCTGTTCCTGATCAGCTCGCACTTCGAGCGCACTTCGCCGCCGAAGGACGTCGCGCGCGTGCTCGACCCGGCCGGCTTCTCGCTGACGTCGGCGAACAACATCCTCGTGCTCGGCTCCGACCGGCGGCCGAAGGGCAGCAAGGAACCGGGCGCGAACACGTCCGGGCCGAGCCGATCGGACTCGATCCTGCTGCTGCGGATCGGCGGCGGCCACGACTCGCGCCTGTCGATCCCGCGCGACACGGTGCTCGAAATACCCGGCCACGGGCTGCAGAAGATCAACGCGGCCTACGCGTTCGGCGGGCCGGCGCTGTCGATCTCGGTGATCAAGCGCTGGCTCGGCATCCCGATCAACCATCTCGTCGAAGTCAACTTCGAAGACTTCCCGCAGCTCGTCGACGCGATGGGCGGCGTCGACTACACCGGCGGCTGCATCGTCTCGCGGCTCGACGGCGGCTTTCGCGACGGCGGCTTCACGCTGCGCCTGCCTAAAGGCACGCATCACCTGGACGGCAAGGAAGCGCTCGCGCTTGCGCGCACGCGCGAGAACCTCTGTGAGCCGAACGAGACGGATCTGCAGCGCGAGGAACACCAGCAGGCGCTGTTCACGGACATGAAGAACCGCCTGCTGTCGCCGTCGAGCTTCTTGCGGCTGCCGCTGATCGCATGGAACGCGCCGCCGGCGATCATCTCCGACATGAGCGGGCCGACGCTGCTGGGCCTGTTCGGCGCGATGGCGATCTCCGGAACGCCGCCGACGCGCGTGCTGAAGCCTTCCGGCGCGATCACGCTGCCCGACGGCGAGGACGGGCTCGAAGTCTCCGAAGCCGAGAAGCGCGCGGCCGTCGCGCAGTTCATGAACGGCTGACGCCGCTCAGTGAACGGCTGAAGCGCTCAGTCGCTCTTGGCGGCGGCGGCCGGCTTGCCTTTGCCGGAGTCGCCTTTCGCGGCGCTGTCGCCTTTCGAGGAGCTGCTCGCGGACGAGCCGGAGGACTCGCCGCTGCCACCGGAGGACGACGCATCCTTCGAGGAGGAGTCCTTCGAGGCCGAGTCCTTCGACGAGGAGTCTTTCGAGGAGGAGCTCTCGGCGTGAGCGGCAGTCTCGCGCTGTCGCTTGCGCGTGCCGTAATCGGTGTTGTAGAAGCCTTTGCCCTTGAAGTGAACGGCCGGCGCGTGCAGCACGCGCTCGACCGGCACGCCCGTCTCGGGGTCGACCTTCAGCCTCTCGTCGCTGAAGGACTGCTGCAACTCGAACGTCGTCCCGTCGGGGCGTCGGTACTCATAGATCGGCATCGGATGAACTTAGTCGGTCAGCAGCGCTCGGACCGCGACGATGCCCGCTTGCACGGTCGCGCTGAAGTCGCGCTTGGGCTCGGCGAGCATCCGCAGGGCGAGACCGTCGGCAAGTGAGAACAGCACCTCGGCGACCGCCTCGGGCTCCGCGTGCAGGTGCAGGATCCGCTCGCGCTGGGCAGCGGCGAGCATCGCGGCGACCTGCTCGCGCATGCCGTGCATCAGCCGGCCGTACTCGGCGGCGATGTCCTCGTTGCGGCGTGAGAGCGTGAACAGCTCGAACACGAGCGTGACGAACTCGGGGTCGTCTTGGACGGTTTCCTGGAGGTTCTGCGCCATCAGGTCGATGTAGCCGTCGGCCGACTGCGCCGTGGCGAGCTGGCGCTCGAGCAGCTCCATTCGCAGCTCGCAGTCGCGCCGCACGGCCTCGACCAGCAGCTGCTCCTTCGTGCCGAAGTAGTAATGCAGCAGTCCGCGCGAGACTCCGGCTTCGCGCGAGACGTGGTCGAAGGTCGAGCCGGCGGTGCCGCGTCGGGCGACGCTGCGGCGCATCGCCTCGACGATCCGCTGCGCCTTCTCGCCGGACAGCGAGCGAGGCGCGGCGGAGCGCTTCTCCGCCGCGTCGCCGTCAACGGTCGCTGCGTCCAAGGCTGCGCTCATCCTTGCGCCAGCGCTGGACTAGGACGCCGTCGCGCCGGCCGGCGCGGGCTCAGCCGGGGCGGTCGTCGAGCTGTAGTCGAACTCCTCCTCGGCGCCGAACAGCAGGTCGAGCAGCTTCGAGCGCAGGCTCTCGCTGAACGCGATCGCCAGCGCGCCGGCGACGGCGAGCAGCAGCAGCGAGCGTCCGGCCCCGCCTTTGCGCCGTGCCTTCTTCGGCGCCTCACGCAGCGAGCCGGAAGCCTCGCGCAGGGCCTCTGCGGCCTCCTTCAGCTCACGCTGGAGCTTCTTGTCCTCGAACAGCGCTTGCGTCGCGGGCTTGCCGTTCGTCATCCGCCCGTAGGCGCTGCGCGCTGCGCCATAGGCCGTCAGGAGCGAACCGCGCAGTTCCTCGTCCGCGAGCAGACGCTGCAGGTACTGGCTGCGCTGTGCCGCTCGGGCGGCTTCGCCGGCCTTGTTGATCCTGTCTTTCGCTGCCATCACCGAACCTCGTCTCTGCCGAAGCTTTTGCTGGGTCGTGCTGGCAAATATACCCTCCTGGCGCATGCCGATAACGATTGTGGCGACGACCACGCGCGTGATCTGCTCGACGTGCGAGGCTTGGCGCGGTGCCGAGCTTCGAGGCGACGATGACCGTGCTGGGCGTGCTGCTGATGCTGGGCGCGCTCGCTTCGGGCATCGCGCGGCGCTCGGTGCTCTCGCTGGCGGCGCTGTTCGTGCTCGCCGGCTTCGTGCTCGGCAACGGCGGGCTCGACTGGATCGACTTCCGCGCGCGCTCGGGATTCGTCGAGGATCTCGCGTTCGCGGCGTTGATCGTGATCCTGTTTCGCGACGGCCTCGAGGTCGAGGGCGAGATGCTTCAGCGCGCCTGGCGCCTGCCGTTGCGCAAGCTCGTCCTGGCGATGCCGCTGACGACGGTCATCGTCGCGGCGGCGACGCGGCTGCTGATCGGGCTGTCGTGGACCGAGTCGTTCCTGCTCGGCTCGCTGCTCGCTCCGACCGATCCGGTGCTGACGTCGAGCATCGTCACGAACCCGCGCGTGCCGCGGCTCGTGCGCCACTCGCTGAATCTCGAGTCGGGCCTGAACGACGGGCTCGCGCTGCCGGCCGTGCTCGCGTTCGCAGCGGCGCTCGAAGCCGACTCGCACGGCTTCGTCTGGTGGCGCTTCGTGCTCCAGGACGTCGGCCTCGGACTCGCTTTCGGGATCGCCTGCGGCTGGCTCGCCTCGCTGCTGTTGCCGCGCGAGACGGGAGCGCCGCCGGCGCTGTCGATCCCGCTGCACCAGAAGTCGCTGTTCGGCCTCGGCGCGGCGTTTGCGACCTACGGCGTGACGGTGCTCTCGCCGAAAGGCAATGGCTTCATCGCCGTCTTCGTCGCGGCGATCGTGCTCGGCGTGCGCCGCCCTGACGCGCGCGTGCACTTCGAGCGCAACGCCGAAGAGATCGTCGAAATCGTCAAGCTCGGCATCTTCTTCGTGTTCGGATCGCTGCTGACCGTGCATGCGTTCACGCGCGAGGGCTGGGCGGCGATCGCGCTCGTCGCCGTGATCTTCCTGATCGCGCGGCCGCTGGCGGTGTGGCTGTCGCTGCTCGGCACGCGCACCGACACGCCGACGCGATTGTTCATGGGCTGGTTCGGTCCGAAGGGCGTCGCGTCGATGACGTTCGCGCTGATCGTGCTCGACCGCCCGGTGAGCGCCGGCGTGCGGATCTTCGACCTGACGGCGCTCGTCGTGTTCTGCTCGATCCTGCTGCACGGCATCACCGACACGCCCGGCGCCGAGTGGATCGCGCGCCACGCCGAACGAGTCGCGCGGCGCCGACGCGAGGCGGCGCGCGCCTCGCCGGCCTCACCGCCGTGAGCGTGCTGCGCGTACCGCGGCGCGACTGCGCGGTCGGCGGCGCGGGTGCTGGCGTGTGCCGCGCCCAGCTAGGCGTGCAGCGCGGCTTGTTCTTGCGCCGAGGGGAAGGCCCATGCAGCGCGCGAGCGTCGCTCCTGGCGAAAGACGAAACGAAGCTGTGGCGGCGGGCGCAGCTGCGCCTCGTTCGGGCGAAACGTCGCGCACGGCTCAGGCAGATCGAGCGCGCAGAGCAGGTTGCAGCGAAAGAAGCATTCCTCGCAGCTGACTTTCTTGCTCGATCGCTTGCTCTGCGGCTTGTTTGCCACTAACTGCCTCCAGGACCATCGGCTTGAACGGAGCAGGCATCAAAGCACTGCGCGCGAGCACCCGAGGAGGGCCAGTCCGCAAATCGCAGACAAAACTGCGTGCTACCCGGAAACAGCTGAAATCGAGTCACTTGGATGTGACAATCGCGCCGCCCTTGCCGGACTTTGCGTAGATTCGCGCCGGACGGCGCGCTCGCGTCATCATGTGCGCAGATGCGGATTCTCGTCACCGGCGCCGGCGGCTTCGTCGGCTCGCTGCTCGTTTCGCGGCTGCAATCGGACGGGCACGACGTGCGCGGACTCTCGCGCGATCCGGCTCGCGTCGCCTCGCCGGCCCGGCTCGTGCGCGGCGACGCGATGACCGGCGAGGGGCTGGCGCAGGCGCTCGAAGAGGTCGATGTCGCCTATTACCTGATCCACTCGATGGAGCGCACGACGGCGGCACGCGCGACGTTCGAGCAGCGCGATCGGCTCGCTGCGGAGACGTTTGCAGCGGCGGCGCGCGCGGCCGGCGTTCAGCGGATCGTCTATCTCGGCGGCATGCTCGGCAGCGCTCACGGGTCGAGGCACTTGAACAGCCGCTATGAAGTCGAGCAGATCCTGCTGGCGCAGGTTCCCGACTCGGTCGCGCTGCGCGCTTCGATCGTGATCGGCGCGCGCTCGCGCTCGTTTCGGCTGCTCGTGCACCTGGTCGAGCGAATGCGCGTGCTCGCGTTGCCGGCGTGGCGGCGATTTCGCACGCAGCCGATCGACGAGCGTGACGTGACCGAGCTGCTCCTCGCGGCCGCGACGGCGCCAGTCGGCGGGCGCTCGCTCGACGTCGGCGGGCGCGACGTGCTGTCCTACGGAGCGATGATCGAACGGATCGCCGAGCTGATGCTCGTGAGCCGGCCGGCGCTCGGATTCGGTCTCAGCGCGACTGCTGTGACGGCGCGCGTCGCCGCGGCGATCGCCGGTGAGGATCCGAATCTCGTCGTGCCGTTGATGGAAAGCCTGCAGGGCGACCTGCTGTCGACGGGCGAGAACGCGGCGGAGCTGCTCGGCGTCGCGCTGCACTCATTCGACTCAGCCGTAGAACATGCGCTGAGCGAGTGGGAAAGCTCAGAGTGGCTCGCCGCGCGCTGAGGGTATGAGCGGATGAGCGTCGTCACTGCGAGCACTCGGATCGCTGCTTCGCGCGAGCAGGTTTGGAACACCGTGATGGACCCGGCGCGCTTGCGCGATTGGGTGACGATTCACCGCAAGCTCCTACACGCCGACGAAGGCCCGCCGCGGATCGGCTTCGAGATGGACCAGCAGATCCACCTGCGCGGCGTCAGCGTCGAGGTTCACTGGAAGTTGGTGCAGTTCGAGCCGTGCGAGCGGGCGGTCTGGGACGGCCGCGGCCCGGCGCGCTCACGCGCGCGCACGGAGTACGCCTTGCGCGCCGAGGACGGCGGCACTCGCTTTGACTATCGCAACGAGTTCCACCCACCGTTGGGGCCGGTCGGCGCGCTCGCCAGCCGTGCGCTCGTCGGTGGGATGCCCGAGCGTGAGGCAATGCACACGCTCGAGCGCTTGCGCGAGTACCTCGAGCGCTAGCTGTCCGCGTAACCTCGATCGCGCCAGCTAGTAAGGTAAACGTCAACCCCACACGCGTTTGCTGCGTGTTTACCTAATGAAGAGGATGCACCGTGACCGACTTCCTTGATGAGAAGCGCCAAGAGATTGCCGAGCGACTGAAGGAGCTCAAGCCGGCAGTCGAGGAGTACAGCCGCCTGGAGGCCGCCGCTGCAGCGCTGCAAGGCGTCGGTGGAACTGCCGCCGCCAGCACGGCGACCGCCGCTCCGCGCCGCCGCGGACCCGGTCGCCCGCGCGGCTCTGTGAGCCGCAAAAAAGCAACGGCGACGGCAACGGCCGCCCCTGCGAAAACTGCGGCCAAAAAAGCGGGTCGCCCCGCCGGCCGTCGCGCGGGACGGCGCAAAGGCAGTGGCACGCGTGCCGCCGAGGCGCTGTCCTTCGTGCAGGGACAGCCGGGCATCACGATCCCGGAGCTCGCGGCGAAGATGGGAATCAAGCAGAACTACCTGTACCGCGTGCTGCCTGGGCTCGAGCAGGAAGGCAAAGTTCAGAAGCAGGGCCGCGGCTGGCACCCGAAAGGCTGAGACACGCCCGATCGGGTCGGATGAGGGATTTCTTGCAGTAGCGAAGACGTCGCCGGGGAGGTCACGGACGGCCGGCGGACTTCGAGCAGTTTGGAGGGCGCGGTTCCAGTTTCGGAGCCGCGCCCTTTTCATTGCTGTCGCGGCGCCGGCACGCGGCGGGCCGGCAGCGTGCGCGCGAGCACGAACAGCAGGCTCGCAAGCAGCGCCGGCGCGAGCGTGAGACTGGGAATCACATCGCCGTGTCCGATGCCTGAGGCACCGATCGCGACGAGCATCGTGACGGCCAGCAGCAGCGCGGTGGGAACGACGGCCAGGCGCAATACCAGCAGTGCGCCGCCGCCGATCTCCAGCAGACCGGCGAGGATCACGAGGGCCGACGGCCACGGCAGCCCGAAGGACTCGAACGCGCGCAGCTCCCATCCGTGAAAGGCGAACTTGACGAGTCCGGCCGGAACGAAGATCAGGCCGGCGAGGATCGCTACGCGCGCGCCGGCGCGATCACGGCGCAGTCGGGCATCTGCGTGTGCGAGTCGGCTGCGTATGGTCGCGAGCGACGCCGCGCGCAGGCTCTGTTCTGTCGCGTGCACGCAATACGGCTACGTGCGCGAGTCGCGCGCGGATCACCGTTACGTGATCGTGCGCGACTCGCTGCGCCGGCTGGCGCGTCGGCTTAGATCAAGCCCTGCTGTTTGACCGTCTCGCGCTCATCGGAGAGCTCGGCGACGGAGAGGTCGATCTTCGAGCGGGAGAAATCGTCGAGCTCGAGGCCCTCGACGATCGAGTACTCACCGGCGGTGCAGGTACATGGGAAACCGCTGATCAGTCCCTCGGGCACACCGTAGGAGCCGTCTGAGGGGATTCCCATCGAGACCCAGCTGCCGTTGGTGCCTTTGACCCAGTCGCTGACGTGGTCGATCGCGGCGCTCGCGGCCGACGCGGCGCTGGAGGCGCCGCGCGCCTCGATGATCGCGGCGCCGCGTTTGCCGACGTTCGGCAGGAAGTCGTCTTCGAGCCAGGCCTGGTCGTCGACGACGGCCGCAGCCTGCTTGCCGCCGACTTCGGCGTGGAACAGGTCGGGGTACATCGTCGGCGAGTGGTTTCCCCAGACGCCCATCTGCGTGACCTCGGTGACCGCGACCTCGGCCTTGGCGGCGAGCTGCGCAATCGCGCGGTTGTGGTCGAGGCGCAGCATCGCAGTGAAGCGCTCGTTGGGGATGTCAGGCGCGTTGTTCATCGCGATCAGGCAGTTCGTGTTGGCCGGGTTGCCGACGACGAGAACTTTCAGATCGTCAGCGGCCTTGTCGTTCAGCGCCTTGCCTTGCACGGTGAAGATCTTGCCGTTCTCGGCCAGCAGCTCGGCGCGCTCCATGCCCTTCGTGCGCGGGCGCGAGCCGACGAGCAGCGCGATGTTGACACCGTCGAAGGCGTCATTCGGGTCGTCGTGCAGGTCGAGGCCGCTGAGCAGCGGGAAGGCGCAGTCGATCAGCTCCATCGCGACGCCCTCGAGCGCGCCCATCGCGGGCGGGATCTCGAGCAGACGCAGGTCGACCGGCTGGTCCGGGCCGAGCAGCTGGCCGCTGGCGATGCGGAAGACGAGGCTGTAGCCGATCTGGCCGGCGGCGCCGGTGACGGTCACACGAACGGGATTGCTCACGAATTCATCTCCTGTGCGGTTCGGTTGGGTTAAGATTTGGATATCGATGGTTCGCGCGGCGCGGTCATGCGCGAAGCGCGGCAGACACGGCTCGGCCCGGATGCGGGCTCGAGCCGTCGCGACTTGACTCAGGCCATCGCGGCTTTCAGGTTCTCGTCGATCGAGGCGAGGAACTCCTCTGTCGTCTGCCACTCCTGCTCGGGACCGACGAGCAGCGCAAGATCCTTGGTCATCTTGCCGCTTTCGACAGTCTCGATGCAGACGCGCTCGAGCGTCTGGCCGAACTCGCTGACCTCGGGCGTCTCGTCGAGACGGCCGCGTGCCTCCAGCCCGCGCGTCCAGGCGAAGATCGAGGCGATCGGATTGGTCGAGGTCGGCTTGCCCTGCTGGTGCTGGCGGTAGTGGCGCGTGACCGTGCCGTGCGCAGCCTCGGCCTCGACGGTCTTGCCGTCGGCCGTCATCAGCACGCTCGTCATCAGCCCGAGCGAGCCGAAGCCCTGCGCGACGGTGTCGGACTGCACGTCGCCGTCGTAGTTCTTGCACGCCCAGACGTAGCCGCCCTCCCACTTCAGCGCGGAAGCGACCATGTCATCGATCAGACGGTGTTCGTAGGTGATGCCGGCGGCCTCGAAGTCACTCTTGAACTCGGCCTCGTAGACCTCTTCGAAGAGGTCTTTGAAGCGCCCGTCGTAGCGTTTCAGGATCGTGTTCTTCGTCGACAGGTAGACCGGATAGCTGCGGTCGAGGCCGTAGCGCATCGACGCGCGCGCAAAGTCGCGAATCGAGTCGTCGAGGTTGTACATCGCCATCGCGATGCCGCCACCGGGAAAGTCATAGACGTCGAGCTCGATCGGCTCGCTGCCGTCCTTCGGCGTGAACGTGAGCGTCAGCGAGCCCTCGCCGGGCACGACCATGTCGGTCGCGCGATATTGGTCGCCGAAGGCGTGGCGGCCGATCACGATCGGCTTGGTCCAGCCGGGCACGAGGCGAGGCACGTTCTTGATCACGATCGGCTCGCGGAAGATGACGCCGCCGAGGATGTTGCGGATCGTGCCGTTCGGCGAGCGGTACATGTCCTTCAGGCCAAACTCCTCGACGCGCGCCTCGTCGGGTGTGATCGTCGCGCACTTGACTCCGACGCCGTGCTGCTTGACCGCTTCGGCCGCTTCGACGGTGATCCGGTCTTCGCTCGCGTCGCGGCTCTCGATGCCGAGGTCGAAGTACTTCAGCTCGACGTCTAGATACGGGAGGATCAGCTGGTCCTTGATGAAAGACCAGATGATCCGCGTCATCTCGTCGCCGTCGAGGTCGACGAGCGGATTCTTCACCTTGATCTTGGGCATGTCTTTCAGTCCTTGCAGGGTCGCGGGCGGGGCCGCCGATGCTATCGACCGCTGCTCAGCCGCTTCTCGGTCGGCCCGCGTCGGCGGGCGCTGCGACTTGGCTCAGCCGTTCCAGCTCGACTGCGAGCCGTGCGCGACTAGCACCTTCGAGAGCCCGCCGGCGAACGGCATCGTCGCGACGCGCCCTTCCGAGGCAGGGCCCTCGTCGCCGCCTTCGTCGATCAAGATCGTCGAGCCGTCGGAGGAGAGCCCGGCCGCCTGCAGCGGCAGCCGCGCGCCGCGCGCCGTGACGCGCCGCGCTCGGCCGGAGGCGACGTCGACGGTCCATGCTTCGCTCGTGTCCTGGCCGACGAACTGCGCGAGCAGCTTCGTCCCGTCGGAGGAGAACGCGATCGGCGTCAGCCCGGATACGAGCGTGCGCACGCTGACGTGCGTCAGCTGGCGCGCGCGGCCGCTCGTCGGGCGCAGCCAGATCTGGTAGACCGGCGCGTCCTCGCGGCGCAGGCGCTCGCGGTCGTAGGCGATCGCGCCGGGGCCCCACAGCGGAAACAGGCTGCGCCCGTCGTGCGTCAAGGCAACCGTGCTCGTGCCGTCGGCGTTGCTGCGGTAGACGTTGACACGCGACGTGAGCGTCTGCTGCGCTGAGCGCCCGTAGACGACCTGGTCGTTGCCGTTCGGCGCGAAGCTCGCTCCGTAGATCTGCCCGCGCGCGATCATCTTGACCGTCTTCTGCTGCGTGTCGACGATCGCCAGGCCCGACAGCTTCGCTGCATTGCGCAGCACCGTCGACTGCACGTCGACGGCGACGTAGCGGCCGTCGCTCGACCACGCGAGCGGCTGCGTCGTTTCCCGCTTGAGGTTGAAGTACGTCTGCGGCGCGCCGGCGCTCGTCGAGTAGACGATCAGCGCCGGGCCGCTTTCACTCGGTCCGGCGCCGAACAGCGATGCCGCGATCTGGCCGCCGCTCGGCGCGACGAGCGGGGAGAAGCCGGCGCCGATCCGCGCCGGCGGCGCGCCGCTCGCACCGAGCGTCCAGATCACCGGCTGCGAGGTCGCGGTCTGCGTGACGTAGGCGATCACCGGCGTCGTCGGGGACGGAGCAAGCGAAACGGCTGCGCGCGCGCCGCTGCTCGACGCGAGCGCACAAACGAGCGCGCCGAGCGTGAGCGTGCAGAGAGTGGTGAGGCGGTGTCGCCTTCCTGCCGCGCTTGCGGCGCTGCTCACCCCCGTGCGCATGCGCCACAGCGTATCCGTCGATGCCGACGCGAGCGACCGGTGCCGGCCGAATTGCGCAAGTCGCGAACGCCACGAGCGAGTGACAGGCCTCTAGACTGTCCATATGGCCAGTACGTTGCCGCAACCGGCGCTCGGGGATGCGCCGTGGAAGACGCACCGGGTCTTCAACCAGGCGCCGCCGCTGGAAGGCGTCGACGTGTTCGAGAGCAACACGCCGCTCGTCGAGGCGACCGAGCGCGAGGGCGCCGGCTGGGTGCGCGAGCGCGCGTCGGCGCTCGGGCGGCTGATCGGCGGCGAGCCGCAGCAGCAGTGGGGCCGGCTGGCGAACGAGAACAAGCCGATCCTGCGCACGCACGACCGCTTCGGCAACCGCATCGACGAGGTCGAGTTCCATCCGGCGTGGCACAAATTGATGACGCTCGGCGTCGAGCACGAGCTGCACTCGCTGCCGTGGACGAGCTCTGAGCCGTTTGCGCACACGGCGCGCGCGGCGCTTTACATGACGGCGATGCAGGCCGAGGCCGGCTACGCCTGCCCGATCACGATGACGTTCGCGGCGATTCCGGCGCTGCGCGCGCAGCCGGAGCTGGCGGCCGAATGGGAGCCGCTGCTGACCTCGCGCAGCTACGACGGGCGGCTGCTGGGAGCGAGCGAGAAGGGCAGCGCGATCGCGGGCATGGCGATGACCGAGAAGCAGGGCGGATCGGACGTGCGCGCGAACACGACCGTCGCGCAGCCGCTGAGCGGCGGCGGCGCCGGCGCGGAGTACGAGATCGTCGGGCACAAGTGGTTCTGCTCGGCGCCGATGTCAGACGTGTTTCTCGTGCTCGCGCAGACGGACGAGGGCGTCTCGTGCTTCCTGCTGCCGCGGATCCTGCCCGACGGCAGCCGCAATTCGTTTCACATCCAGCGGCTGAAGGACAAGCTCGGCAACCACTCGAACGCCTCCTCGGAGGTCGAGTTCCACGGCGCCTGGGCGCGAATGGTCGGCGAGCCTGGCCGCGGCGTGCCGACGATCATCGAGATGGTCGGCCACACGCGCTTGGACTGCGTGATCGGCTCGGCCGCCGGCATGCGCTCGGGTGTCGTCGCGGCGACGCACCACGCGGTGCACCGCCAGGCGTTCGGCAAGACGCTGATCGACCAGCCGCTGATGCGCAACGTGCTGGCCGACCTGTGTGTCGAGTCCGAGGCGACGACGGCGTTGGCGATGCGCCTGGCGCGCGCCTACGACGAGGCGCACATCGACGCTGAGAGCGGCGAGAACGAGACCGACGCGCAGCTGTTCAAGCGCCTGGCGACGGCTGTCGGCAAGTACTGGACGTGCAAGCGCGCGCCGAACCACGCGTTCGAGTCGCTGGAGTGCCTTGGCGGCAACGGCTACGTCGAGGAGTCGGGTATGCCGCGGCTCTATCGCGAGGCGCCGCTCGCGTCGATCTGGGAGGGCTCGGGCAACGTCATGAGCCTCGACGTGCTGCGCGCGCTGACGCGCTCGCCGCGCGCGCTGGAGGTGTATCTCGAGGAGGTGCGCCAGGCACAGGGCGCCGATTCGCGCCTCGACGCAAGCGTGCGCAAGCTCGAGGAGCAGTTCGCCGACCCGGCGACGCTCGAGACGCGCGCGCGGCGCGTCGTCGAATCGATGGCGCTGTGCCTGCAGGGCTCGCTGCTCGTGCGCTACGGAGCGCCGGCAGTCGCCGACGCCTTCTGCGCCTCGCGCCTGTCGGACGACGGCGGCCTGGAGTACGGCACGCTGCCGGCCGGCGTCGACTTCGAGGCGATCGTCGCGCGCAGCCTCGCCGACGTCGATCGCTAGAGCGCGCTCGGCCTCTCGCTCAGCCTCGCTCGGCTCTCGCTCAGCCTTCGGCCAGCCGCGCGGCGCGGACCAGCGCGAACCACGAGCGCTTCTTCACGCCGGCGTGCGTCTGCACGCCGAAGCCGCCGCCTTCACCGGTGTCGCGGTAGTTGTAGATCGTCAGCGACTTGACGTAGCCGGTCGTGCGCGCCCAGTAGACGACCGCGCCGATGTTGCTCGCCTGTTCGGCTTCGCTGTACTCGACCGGGCCGGATTCGACGGTCGCGCCGTTCGTCGGCCAGCCGACCTCGGTGATCGCGATCGGCTTGCCCGTGTGCGCGTGCGCCGCTTCGACCTCGGCGCGGTTTCCGAGCGCTGCGCTCGCGCGCTGATCGCCAAGCCCGTACGGGTGCTCGGTGAGCATGTCGGCGTCGGCGAGCGCAGTCTGGTTCTGCGTCCACGTTTCGCCCCAGGCGTTCGAGCTGTCGCCGCCGTCGTAGGAGGCGAAGATCAACGGCCTGCGGGCGCCGAACTGCGCGACGAGCGCGTCGTGCACGGCGATGATCAGGCTCGCGTAGGCGCTGCGATTGGCGACCGATTCAGAGCCTTTGCCCCAGAAGAAGGCGTTGCCCGGCTCGTTCAGCACCTCGACCGCCCAGACCTGCGGGTTGGCCTTGACGAAGGCGAGCAGATGCTGCACGTAGGCGCTCGCGTCGAGCGCGGCGACGCCGCCGCGGTTGTACGGTCCGGACTCGTCGGCGATCACGCTCAAGCCGACGCTCGTCCACGGCGCGATGCTCGACGGCGTGTCGAGGCGGATGTACTTGATCGCCGTGCTCAGTTCGGGCGGTTCGCACGGTCCCCAGTAGCCGGCGTTGAGCCCGACGGCGATCGCGCCGGCGGCGAGCGAGGCGCGCGCACGGTCGCGCACGGCGGCCGCAGCGGAAGCGTGCGCAGAGCGGCGCGGCGCCCGCTTCAGCACTGCCCACACGCGAAATTCGGCCGGCCCGTCGGCGAGCCCGCTCAACCGCTCGCTGCGCGCCGAGGCGGGCCGCGGCGGGTAGCGCTTCCAGCGTCCGCCGCCGAGCTGGCGTTCGACGACGAAGCTGCGCACGTCGACGGTCGAGGCGACTTCCCAGCCGACCGTCGTCCGTCCGGAGGAGACGACGCTGTTGACGCGGCTCAGTTCGACACGCGAGCAGGTCTGATCGCGTGCGTCGAGCGCTGTCGTCTGCGGCGAGGCGCTGCCGCACGCGAGCAGCACGATCGGCAGCGTGAGGAAGGGGATCAACCGGCGCATTCGCAAAGGACGAGCGGCGCGCTTGCGCCGGACGCAAGCTCTAGTCAAGCGCACTGCGGCGAGAGCTGCAGCGAGCGCTCTGCAGGCGGCGCCGGGGGCACATCCGCTTACCATTGTCAGCATGGCGCCGCGTAGGAACTTCCAGCTAGCTCGAATCTTTGGGATCAGGATCGGCGTCGGCATCAGCTGGTTCGTCGTCCTGTTCTTGTTCATCTTCGTCGTCACGCCGGTCTTCCACGACGAGCTCGGCGGCTCGCGCACGACGGCCTATCTCGTCGCGGTCGCGTCGGTGCTGTCGTTCTTCGCCTCGCTCGTGCTGCACGAGCTCGGCCATGCGCTCGTCGCGCGCCGCAACGGCCTGCACGTCGCCGGCATCGACCTGTGGGCGCTCGGCGGGATCACGCGCATCGGCGAGGTCCAGAGCCCCGGCGTCGAGCTGCGCGTGGCCGCGGCCGGTCCGCTCGTGACGCTCGCCGTGATCGTGGTGTGCATCGCCGTCGGCGCACTCGTCGCCGGCAGCAGCCACTTCTTCAACGCCGCCGTCGGCGCCGAAAACGTGCAGGCGACACCGGCGCTGCTGTGGGTCAGCTGGGTGATGACGATCAACGTGCTCGTGCTCGCGTTCAACCTCGTGCCGGCGTTTCCGCTGGACGGCGGGCGGATCGCGCACGCGATCGTCTGGTGGCGCACGGGCGATCGCAACCGCGCGACGCACGCGACCGGGCGCGCCGGGCAGGGCTTTGCGGTGCTGCTCGGGCTGTTCGGCCTGTGGCGGCTGAGCAGCGGCGACTCCTCGCTCGGCCTGACCGGACTGCTGCTCGCCTACTTCCTCTACCAGGCCGCCGGCGCGGCGGTCGTGCAGGGCGCGCTCGGGCGCCGGATCCAGAACATCACTGTCGCTGACATCATGGATCGCGAGCCGGTGACGATCCCGGCCAGCGCGACGCTGCTCGACGCGCACGAGCACTTCTTCCTGCGCTACCGCTGGCCGTGGTTCGCCGTCGTCGATCCGACTCGACACTTCCTCGGCGTCGTCGCGGCGGCGCGCGTCGACGCGGAGATCTCCGCCGGGCGCCCCGCGCTGCCGGTCAGCGACGTGATGGAGGACGACGTGCAGGTGCGCATCGGCGAGGCCGAGCCGCTCGAATCGCTGCTCGGATCGGAGGGCCTCGGACGCCTCGGCGCGATGGTCGCGGTCGATCAGGACGGGGTGCTGCGCGGCGTCGTGACGCTGGCCGAGGTGCGCCGCGCGCTGCGCGTGGCGACCTGAGCGTGAGGCGGCTGCAGCGGCCGAGCGTTATAGAGTCCTCCGCGCAGCACCCCTCCTCTCCCCCTGAAGTCGACCCAAAAGAGCCATGCCAGCACACGACGTACTGATCATCGGAGCCGGTCTCGCGGGCCAGCGCGCGGCGCTCGCGGCGGCGCAGGACGGCGCCAGCGTGGCGATCATGAGCAAGGTCCACCCCGTCCGCTCGCACTCGGTTGCGGCAGCCGGCGGCATCAACGCGGCAATCAGCGTCGACGACGACTGGCACTCGCACGCCTACGACACGGTCAAGGGCTCGGACTTCCTCGGCGACCAGGACGCGATCGAAGTGATGTGCTCGGAGGCGCCCGGCGAGGTCATGCATCTCGAGCACATGGGCGTCACGTTCCACCGCAACGGCAAGGGCGAAATGGACCTGCGCGCGTTCGGCGGAGCTTCGATGAAGCGCACGGCTTACGTCGCCGACATCACCGGCCAGGCGCTGCTGCACGTGCTCTACGAGCAGCTGATGAAGCACCACGAGACGGTCGAGCGCTACGAGGAGTGGTTCACGACTTCGCTGCTGCAGGACGAGTACGGGCGCTGCTGCGGCGTGATCGCGCGCGACGTGCGCAGCGGCCGCATGGAGGTCTTCAAGGCAAAGAACGTGATCCTCGCGTGCGGCGGCGCCGGACAGGTCTACAAGCCGACGACGAACGGCTTGATCGTGACCGGCGACGGCATCGCGATGGCCTATCGCGCGGGCGCGCCGCTGATGGACATGGAGATGGTCCAGTACCACCCGACGTGCCTCGTCGAGACCGGCATCCTGATCACCGAGGGTGCGCGCGGCGAGGGCGCGCACCTGCTCAACTCCGAGGGCGAGCGCTTCATGGAGAAGTCGGCTCCGAACAAGATGGAGCTGGCCTCGCGCGACGTCGTCTCGCGCGCCGAGCAGATCGAGATCAACGAGGGTCGCGGCGTCGGACCGGGCGGGCGCGGCATCTACCTCGACGTGACGGTCGTGCCGCGCAAGCGCACGCTCGAGGCGCTGCGCGAGATCGTCAACCTCGGCAAGGACTTTGCCGGCGTCGACATCACGCGCGAGCCGATCACGATCCGCCCGGGGCAGCACTACATCATGGGCGGCGTCAAGACGGACGTCGACGGGCAGACGCCGATTGAAGGCCTCTACGCGGCCGGCGAGGTCGCGTGCGTGTCGGTCCACGGCGGCAACCGGCTCGGCGCCAACTCGCTGCTCGACACGCTGATCTTCGGCCGGCGCTCGGGCGAACACGCGGCAGCGCGCGCCGCGTCGACGGCGATGCCGGAGGTCGACGGCAACGCGCAGCTTCGCCGCGACTCGGGCGAGCTCGACGCGATCATCGGCCGCTCGCGCGACGGGCGGCGTGTGTCGGAGATCAAGGACGAGCTCGGCGAGATGATGAACCAGTACGCCGCCGTCTTCCGCGACGAGCAGGGGCTGCAGAGCGCTCGCGAGACGCTCACGCGGTTGAAAGAGGAGTCGGGCAAGGCGTGGATCGACGACCACGGGACGGTCTTCAACCAGGACGTGCTCGGAGCGCTCGAGCTCGGCTACATGCTCGACTGCGCCGAGGCGACCGTGATCGGCGCGATCGAGCGCAAGGAGTCGCGCGGCGCACAGTTCCGCACTGACTTCCCCGAGCGCAACGACGAGCAGTGGTTGAAGCACATCGACATCACGCTCTCCACCGACGGGCCGCAGGTCAGCTACTCGCCGGTGACGATCACCCAGTGGGAGCCTGAGGAGAGGAAGTACTGATGGCCGAGACGCACAAGCCGCCGGAGCAGTTCAAGCTGCGCATGCGCCGCTACGACCCGGAGTCGGGCGAGGCGCCCTACTGGGACGAGCACACGATCGAGCTCGAGCCGCACCGCTCGGTGCTCGAGGCGATCCTGCAGGCGAAAGACCGCTTCGACGGCTCGATCGGGATCCGCTGCTCCTGCCGGCAGGCGATCTGCGGCTCGTGCGGCATTCGCGTCAACGGCGAACCGGCGCTTGCCTGCCACACGCACCTGGACGCGGCGCTGAGCGGAGCCAAGGACGGCGTGATCGAGATCGAGCCGATGGGCAACATGCCGGTGATCAAGGATCTGATCGTGGACATGGACGCGGTCCATTGGACGAAGATCCGGCGCGTCACGCCGTGGCTGATCGCCAAGCAGCCGGTGCCCGAGCGCGAGTACATCGTGCCGCACGAGAACATGGTCGACGTCACGCAGACGATGGGCTGCATCCAGTGCGGCGCGTGCGTCTCGGACTGCCTCGCAATGGAGGTCGACCCAGGCTTCATCGGCCCGGCGGCGCTCGCCAAGGCCTACCGCTTCGTCGGCGACCCGCGCGACGATCAGCAGTTCGAGCGGCTCAACGACCTCGCGCAGGATCCCGAGGGGATCTTCGACTGCACGCACTGCTTCAAGTGCGTCGAGGCGTGCCCGAAGGACGTCAACCCGATGGGCCAGATCATGCGGCTGCGGCGGATCGCGACGGGCGACCATCACATCGTCGACCAGAACAACGGCGAGCGCCACGAGGCGGCGTTCACGACGTTGATCAAAGACAACGGCCTGCTGTGGGAGGCCGAGCTCTTGCCGCGCTCCTACGGCGGCAACTCGTGGTTCGGCAAATTCGCGCCGCCGGCCGGCAAGGAGCTGCTCAGCTCGCTGCCGGCGATCCTCAAGGCGCTGATCCGCGGCAAGGTCACGCCGATGGGCGCGCTCAAACCGCACAGGATTCCGAAGGATGATCTAAAGAACGTGCAGTCGATCTTCGACAAGATCGAGAGTCGTGAGCAGCGCTACGAGCTGAACCTCTACATCGCCGGAGAGGACGAGGATGCCGACACGGCCGCCAACGAGCCGCTGCAGTCACCGAAAGACCCGGTCGCGGTCGGGCTGACATACGAGCCGGGCGGTAAAGAGCCCGACGCGTCCAGCGGCGCCGAGCCTGGCGACGCGGGAGGCGGAACACACGGCGTCAAAGGAGACACGGGTTGATGAAGGTCGCATACTGGCCCGGCTGCGTCAGCCGCGGCTTCACTCCGGAGCTGCACGGCTCGATGGCGCAAGTCGCGCCGCTGCTCGACATCGAGCTCGTCGAGCTCGACCGCGCCTGCTGCACCGGCGCCGGCGTGATCGCCGAGCACAACCAGGAGCTCGCGGACACGCTCAACGCGCGCACGTTCGCGCTCGCGCAGCAGGTCGACGGCGCCGAGCTGATGATGAACATCTGCTCGACCTGCCAGGGCGCGCAGAGCGAGTGCCAGGAACGGCTCGACGCGAACTCGGAGTACCGCGCGCACGTCAACGAGACGCTCGCCGCCGAGGGACTGACCTATGAGACGGGCCTGACGAACAAGAACTTCCTCTGGCTGCTGGTCGAGGAGCTCGGCCTGGACGAGCTTCGCTCGCGCGTCAAGCGCCCGCTGTCGAACCTCAAGGTCGGTCCGTTCTACGGCTGCTACATCGTGCGCCCGCGCGACCGTCTCGGGATCGACGCCGAGCACCCGCGCGACCACTACCTGCACCAGGTGATCGAGGCGCTCGGCGGCACCGTGATCGACTACGCCGGCATGCGCAAGTGCTGCGGCTTTCCGATCATCACGATGAACAAGGAGGCCTCGCTGAAGCAGGCCGGCCGCCACATCGGCGACGCCGTCGACGCCGAGGCGGACTGCCTCGTGACGCCGTGCCCGCTGTGCCACCTGAACCTCGACCTGCAGCAGCCGCTCGCCGAGAAAGTCGTCGGGCGCGCGCTCGACCTGCCGATCCTGCACCTGCCGCAGCTCGTCGGCCTGGCGCTCGGGCTCGAGCCGAAGGAGCTCGGCATGAACCGCCACGTCGTGCGGCCGACTTCGGTGATCGACTGGTCGACGTCGGTCGTCGGCGCAACCGCCGGCGCTGGCGCGTCGGGCTGGTAGACGGCCGCCGGTCGACCGGTTCGACCGCGCGAGGCTGCAAAGAGAGTGCCCGCTTCGCTGCGGAGACGCTGACTAGCCCGAGCCTCGAGCCAGTTCGAGCGCGTACTGCGGCCACCACTGCCCCGCTCGCGGCTCTCCTGGCCGGCATGAGCCGTCGCTCGTACCCGGTTCCTTGATCCACAGGTAGGCGTCGACGAGCGGGCTGGCCGTGTCCGTGGTCGGTACGGCGCCCAGCGCGCGCCCCGGTGGGTTGCACCAGTCGAGCTGGTCGCGCGCGGCGCCCTCGGGGCCATTGCCGTTGCGCGAGGTGTCGATCACGAAGTGCGCGCCGTGCAGCAAACGTGACAGCGACTTGCCGTAGGCGATCGCCGTCGACGTCGTGTAGAAGTTGGCGACATTCAGCGAGAAGCCGTCTGCGTGCGCGACGCCGGACTGCAGTAGCGGGCCAATTAGACGGCTGGCCGGGTGGATCCAGCCGGGATTTCCGGCGTCGAGATAAACGCTCACGTGCGGCCGGGCCTTGAGCGCGCCGATTGCGTAGCGCAGCAGCGCATAGCGCTGTGTGCTGCCACCAGGCGCGCAGCCGGAGAGCGCCTGCGCGATCGCGTCGGGCTCGAGGATCACCGTCGCCGAGCGTTCGCCGATGCCGGCGGCGAAGCTGTTGATCCAGACACGGTAGGCAGCTGGCGACGGCGCTCCGCCCGCGGAGAAGCCGCCGCAGTCGCGCCCGGGGATGTCGTAGGCGACGAGCAGACGCGCGCGGTGCGCCTGCTGCGCGAGCGACGTGACACCGCTCACGGCCGCCTGCACGTTTGCGGAGCCCGTGAACCAAGTGGCCGTCGGCTGCTGGGCGATCCGCTGAATCGCGGCGGCGTCGGCCGACTGCCCGGCGGCGCGCAGTTCGGCGGCCTGCGCAGCGGCCGGGCCGTGCGGGTCGACGTAGAACGACAGCGCGGCGAGCGGATCGTGCCGCGCGAAGATCGCGTGCGTGAGGCTCACCGGCGCCCCGTGCGACGCTCGCTGAGTGGCCGACGCACAACCGGCGAGGATGCCGGCGAGCAACACCAGCGCCGCGGCTGCGACTGCGGACGCCCTGTGCATCGCCAGACTGTAGCGGGCGCGCGCGAGTTGCCTTTCGGCCCTATTCACATCGCGGATTTGGCGCTACACTCCCGCGCTCGGCGACCCGGACAGTCGTCGAGTTTCACCCCGAAAAGTCATGGATGACGATGCCACGGACTCACGACGATGCACGCCCCGGTTGGCCGGGCGGCGACCGTAGAAAAGCGCACGACGGTTATGCCTACCGTCGTTTCGGTGCGCTCGCCGGGCCGCTGAGCGAGCCGCGCGAGAACGACTATCGCGTCGAGTTCCGCCGCCTGGGCCAGTGGCGCCCGCTGCGCACCGGCGCGCTCGTGCTGCTGGCGTTCGCGTTCGTGTCGGGCTTTCTCGCCTGGCTGATGCTGCCGAGTCACTGGCCGCACGACGGTCGCGCCGGCGCGCTGCAGATCGTTTCGATCGTGATGGCGGCGAACTCGGGTGTAATCGGACTGCTTGCGCTGATCAACGTCGCGACGTTGTGCCGCGCGTCGCTGGCGGCACGTGATCCGATTCCGGTACGCGCCGAACGCGGCAGTCGCGTCGCGTTCCTGACGACAATCGTGCCCGACCGCGAGCCGTTGGCGATGGTCCGGCGCACGCTCGAAGCGGCGCGACTGATCAGGCACACCGGCGTGGTCGATGTCTGGCTGCTCGACGAGGGGGACGATCCTGATGTCGCCGAGCTGTGCGACGAGCTCGGCGTGCACCATTTCACCCGGCGGGGTGTCAAACGGTGGAATCGGCCGGCGGGACCGTACAAGACGAAGAGCAAGCACGGCAACTACAACTCGTGGCTCGACGCGCATGGCGAGAACTACGAGTTCTTGATCTCCGTCGATCCCGACCATGTGCCGTTCCCGAGTTTCTGCGAGCGCTTCCTCGGTTACTTCCGCGATCCGGACGTCGCGTTCGTCGTCGGTCCGCAGGTCTACGGCAACTACAGCGGCTTCGTCACGCAGGCGGCCGAGTCGCAGCAGTTTCTGTTCCACTCGCTGCTGCAGCGCGCCGGCAACCGCAGCGCCACGCCGATGCTCGTCGGCACCAACAACGCGATCCGGATCAGCGCGCTGAAGGAGATCGGCGGGCTGCGCGACTCGATCACCGAGGACATGGCGACGAGCCTCGCGTTTCACACCAGCCGCAACTCACAGACCTCCGGGCGCTGGCGCTCGGTCTACACACCGGATCTGATCGCGGTCGGCGAGGGCCCGACGTCGTTCACCGACTACTTCACACAGCAGTGGCGGTGGGCGCGCGGGACCGACGACACGCTGCTGGCGAGCTTCTGGCGCTGCGCGCATCGCCTCTCGCCACGACAGCTGATCCACTATGCGCTGCTGATGTCGTACTACCCGACGACGGCCGTCGCGTGGGTTCTCGGCGTACTCAACGGCGCCCTCTATCTGACGCTGCACACCGGCGGCGTCGTCGTGCCGATCCACCTGTGGCTGATGCTCTATCTCGACGCTGCGGCCCTGCAGGTCGGCCTCTATTTCTGGAACCGTCGCCACAACGTCAGCCCGCACGAGCGCCAGGGCTCGTCAGGCATGACCGGCATGTTCATCTCGATGCTCTCGACGCCGATCTACGTCTCGGCGCTGTTCGCGGCGGTGCGCAAACGTGGTGGAGCATTCGTCGTCACGTCGAAGGGCGACTCGACGCAGCGCGACACTCTGGCGACCTTCGCCAGGCACATCCGCTGGGGAGTTGTCATCGCGCTACCGATGGTCGCTTCGGCGGCGCTCGGCGGCGGCGACCCGTGGATGTACTTGTGGTCGTCGCTGGGTCTCGCGGTCTGCGTCCTGCCAATCATGATCTGGCGACTCGAGGCGCGCCGTCGCGGCGAGCAGCGTTCGCGTGCTCGCGAGCGTCGCACGGTCGAGCGTCATGCGAGCGAGCGTGCTCACGCGCTGCCGAAAGGCGTCGAGCCGGCGTGAGCGCATCGCCGCGCAAGCGCGACGGGCTGCTGAAGTGGGTGATCGGCACGATCGTCGCCGGCGTGCTGCTCGGCGTGAACCTGCCGACGGTCACATCGGCGGCGCTGAACGCGATCCACAACTACGAGATCAACTCGCACGGCTATGAGGCGCGCGAGGGGCACTGGTCGATCCTCAAGGTTCCGGGCCGCTTTCGCGTCAACGCGATCCACGCGGCGCTGCTCGACACCGGCAAGGTGCTGATCATCGCCGGCTCGGGTAACGATCGCTCGTACTTCAACGCCGGCACGTTCAAGTCGCTCATCTGGAACCCGGCGACGAACAAGTTCAAGCTGATCCACACGCCGAGCGACATGTTCTGCGGCGGCCACGCCTTCCTGCCCGACGGCAAGCTGCTGATCGCCGGCGGCACGAAGCGCTACGAGGTGCTCGCAAACGAAGTGCACCGCGCGGCCGGCGTCGTCACGCTCCAGGACCAGTCTCCCGAAGGCGGCCCGGTACAGCTGCCGCCAGGCGCCGAATTCGTCGCGCCTGACGGGGCCGCGTTCCGCTCGACGAAGGCCGTAAGCGTGCCACAGGCGAGCAAGACCGTCAGCGCCAACGGTGTGACGAAGGTGACTGCCGGCGAAGCCGAACTTTGGGTCGAAGCCGTGCAGAAGGGCTCCGGCTCGGCGATCGACGCAGTCACGCACCTGTCGATCGCCGGTGTGCACGGCGCGCAGGCGCGCAACCTGTTTGGCATCACCAATTCGCTGACGCTGAACAAGCAGGAGTACTGGGGCGATGACAAGTCCTACCTGTTCAACCCGCAAAGCGAAAACTACGAAAAGGTCAGCAACCTGCAGCTCGCCCGCTGGTATCCGACGCTCGTCGGCCTGGCAGATGGGCGCGTGCTCGCCGTCTCGGGGCTCGATCAGTTCGGCAGGATCATCCAGGGCAAGAACGAGATCTACACGCCGGCGACGAGGACGTGGAAACTGGAACCGAAGCTGACGCGGACGTTCCCGACGTACCCGGCGCTGTTCTTGATGCCAAGCGGCAACCTCTTCTACACCGGCAGCAACGCCGGCTACGGTTCGGCGAGTGTCGGGCGCACGCCCGGCGTGTGGAACACGCAGGACAACTCATTCCGGATCGTTCCCGGGCTGCGCGATCCGAACGAGACCGAGACGAGCGGCAGCGTGCTGCTGCCACCGGCGCAGGCGCAGAAGTACATGATCGTCGGCGGCGGCGGCGTCGGCTCGTCGCCGCGCTCGACCGCGCGCACGGCAATCGCCGACCTCGCCGAACCGAACCCACATTGGAAGCCGGGACCGAACCTCGCCCAGCCGACGCGCTACCCCGACATCGTGATCACGCCAGACGGTCGCGTGGTCATCACCGGCGGGTCGAGCGGCTACCGCGGCGAACACGACAGCGACCTATTCGAATGCCACTCGTTCGATCCGGCGACCGGCAAGCTTACGGCGCTCGCGAAGCCGTCGGTCGGCCGCGACTACCACTCCGAGGCGATGCTGCTTCCAGACGGGCGGATCGTCACGCTCGGCGGCAACCCGCTGTATGCGAACAAGGCCGACACGATCCCGGGCGAATTCGAGAAACGGATCGAGATCTACTCGCCTCCGTACCTCTACCACGGCAAGCGTCCGACGATCGCCGGCGGCCCGAAGCAGCTCACGCGCGGACAGACGGCGACATTCTCGACGCCCGACGCGGCAAAGATCGAGAGCGCCAGCCTGCTGCGCCCGAGCGCGGTCACGCACGTAACGGACGTCGAGCAGCGCTCGATCGCGCTCTCGTTGACGCGCCATGGCAATTCGATCAGCGTGCGCGTGCCGGACAGCACCGGCCTCGTTCCGTCCGGCTGGTACATGCTGTTCGTCGCCAACGGCCAAGCGACGCCGTCGAAGGCCTACTGGGTGCACGTCGGCTGAGCAGCACACCTCATAGGCTGGGCCGATGCGAATCCTGACGGTCGTCGGCAACCGCCCGCAATTCATCAAGGCGGCAGCCGTCTCAGGGCTGCTGCGCGAGCGCCACGAGGAGCTGCTCGTGCACACCGGCCAGCACTACGACGAGGAGCTTTCGCGCGTGTTCTTCACCGAGCTCGGTCTCGCGGCGCCCGACCGCGAGCTGGAGATCGGCGGCGGCACGAACACGCAGCAGACGGCGCGAATGCTCGCCGCGCTGGCGCCGCTGATGGGAGAGCTTGATCCCGACGCGGTGCTCGTCTACGGCGACACGAACTCGACGCTTGCCGGCGCGCTCGCGGCGGCGCAAGCGCGGATCGCGGTGATCCACATCGAGGCCGGCATGCGCTCGTTCGATCGCGCGATGCCCGAGGAGCTGAACCGCGTGCTGACCGATCACATGAGCGAGCTGCTGCTGTGCGCGTCGGACACCGCCGCGGCGAACCTGCGCACCGAGTCGGTCGCCGGCCGCGTCGCGGTCGTCGGCGACGTGATGGTCGACATCGCGCTGCGCCGGCTGGATTCGGCACGCAGCGATGCGGCGACGCCGGCCAAGCACGGCGTGCAGTCCGGTGAGTACCTACTGCTGACGGCGCATCGCGCCGGCAACGTCGACGATCGCGACCGCCTGCAGATGCTGTTCTCGCTGATCGCGTCGCTGCCAGCGCCGGTCCTATTGCCATTGCACCCACGCACGCGCGCTCGCCTCGACGACGCTGGGCTGCTCGGCGAGCTGAACGCGATCGATGGGCTGCACGTGATCGATCCGCTGGGCTACGTCGAGTTCAGCTCGCTGCTGTCGCAAGCGCGCGCCGTCCTAACCGACTCAGGCGGCGTCCAGAAGGAGGCGTACCTTGCCGGAGTGCCTTGCGTGACGCTGCGTGCGAATACGGAGTGGGTCGAGACGGTCGCCTCCGGCTGGAACACGCTCGTCGACCTCGACGCCGAGTCGGCGCTCGCCGCGCTCGCGTCGCGTCCGCCGAGCGAACACCCGCAGCTCTACGGCGACGGGCACGCAGCCGAGCGCTGCGTCGAGCAGATCGGCTCGCTGTGAGATGAGCGGCCTCGGCGAGATCAGCGGCGTCGGCGATCGGCCGGTGCGCGTCGGCGTCGTCGGCCTCGGCTACTGGGGCCCGAACGTCGCTCGCAACCTCGCGGCGACGCCGGGCTGCGAGCTGCGCTGGCTGTGCGACGCCGACGTCGGCGCGCGCGAGAAGCTGGCCGCGTCGTTCCCCGGCGCGCGCTCGACCGGCGACTTGAGCGACCTGCTGGCCGACGACGAGCTCGACGCGATCGCGCTGGCGACGCCGGTGACGACACACGCGGAATTGGCCGTCGCCGTGGCGCGGGCCGGCAAGCACTGCTTCGTCGAGAAGCCGCTGGCGACGAACACGCGCGACGCGCAGGCGGCAGTCGACGCGGCGGCAAGCGCCGGCAAGGTGCTGATGGTCGGCCACCTGCTCGAGTACCACCCGGCCGTTACGCGCCTGAAGCAGCTCGTCGAGGAGGGCGAGCTCGGCTCGCTGTACTACGTCTACGGCAACCGGCTGAACCTCGGCAAGCTGCGCGTCGACGAGAACGCGCTGTGGAGCCTCGGCGCGCACGACGTCTCGGTCGTGCTGCACCTGATCGGCGAAGAACCGGACGAGTGCCTCGCGCATGGCGCCTCCTACGTTCGCGAAGGCGTCGAGGACGTCGTCTTCTGTTACCTGCGCTTCCCGTCAGGCGTCGTCGCGCACTTGCACCTGTCGTGGTTGGACCCGCACAAGGAGCGGCGAATGACGGTCGTCGGCGCCAAGCGCATGGCGACGTTCGACGACATGCTCGTCGAGGGCAAGCTCACCGTCTACGACAAGGGCTTCGATGAGGACGCACACTCGTGGGGCGAGTACATCACGCGCTCGGGCGAGAGCTTCTCGCCGCGCATCGCCAACGCCGAGCCGCTGCGCCTGGAGTGCGAGCACTTCGTCGCGTGCGTGCGCGAGGGCACGAGACCGCGCTCGGATGGGCTCAGCGGGCTGCGCGTCGTCGGCGTGCTCGAGCGGCTGCAGCGCTCGCTCGACGCAGCGCGCTGACGAAGCCGAAGCGCGCCGTGAGCGCTCGCATCGCCGGCGCCGCGATGTGAAAGAACGGGTGCAGCCGAGCCGTTGCTGTAGTCGATGCTGCAGATGGACAAGGTTCGGCCGCGCCGCCGCGCACGCATCGTGTTTCGCGTGCTCGCGATGTCGACGACGGCGCTTGCTCTTGTTGGAGCGGGCACTGCAGGCGCGGCTTCCAGCATCGAAGGTGTGTGGTCGTTCAACGGCGGCGCGATCGCGATAGAGCCGGCAACGGCCGGCACATATGTCGGCACCGTCGTCACCGAAACGAAATTCGCCGAATGCGGGCATCCTGTCGGCCAGCCGATCTGGACCGACATCCGCCCGCAGCCCGACGGTTCTTACTGGGGAAAGCACCAGTGGTACTTCGAATCCTCAGGGTGCAACCTGAACCCGGTGCTCGGGCTGACGGCGCTGCGCGTGATCAAAGGCGCCGGCGGCGCGCATTATCTGCGGGTCTGCCTCAGCTCGCCCGGCGATCCCCAACCTGCGATCGCTGCGGACGGCACTGTCAGCCAGGCCGGCTACGGATGCGTCAACTCAACTCCCGCCAGATCCGAAACTGCGAGCTTCAGAGAGCTCGTGACGCTGCCGAGCACGAAGAAATGCCTGAGTCGCCGCAGCTTCAAGATCCATGTCCACGACCCGCGCAACGATGCGTTCAAGACCGTGGCGATCGCGATCAGAGGTCACCGGATAACGGCGACTCGCCACGGTAGCCAGGTCGTCGCGACGGTGAACTTGCGCGGCCTTCCGCGCGGCGCCTTCACGCTGACGGTGCGCGGAACGACGGTGCTTGGACACAAGATCTCGGGCCGGCGCGTCTACCACACGTGCGCGCCGCGGCGAAGCCGTCGTTCGACCGGGCGGAAATCAAGCAAGAAGGGCTGAGGTGGGCGTCGCTGCTCGCAGCCCTGGATCTGAGTCGGCTCCGCTCGTCTGCGAGCCAATCTTCGTCTTCGTCGGCGGCCTGCACCGTAGCGGCACCTCGCTGATCGCACGCTGCCTCGCGGACCATGCCGACGCCAGTGGCTTCTCGCAGACCGGCGCAGAAGAGGACGAGGGCCAGCACCTCCAGTCCGTCTACCCGACAGCCGAGCGATTCGGCGGCCCTGGCCGGTTCGGCTTCGCATCTGCAATGCACGTGACCGAGCGATCGCCGCTAGTCACCGAGGCCAATCGGCAGAGTCTCCTACAGGAGTGGGGCAGGTACTGGGACGATGATCGCCGATTCCTGATCGAGAAGTCCCCACCGAATTTGTTGAAGACGAGGTTCCTTCAAGCGATATTTCCGACAGCGCATTTCGTGATCGTCTTGCGACACCCAATCGCGACTGCGCTCGCGACGAAGAAGTGGAGTGGCACGCGAGTCGGCGAGCTGATCGAGCACTGGCTCGTCAGCAACGAGAAGATGGTGGCTGACATCGTCCATCTTCGACACGTCGAGCTCGTCAGATATGAGGACTTCACAGCGGACGCCGGCGGCGAGCTCGCACGGCTTCAAGTATTCCTCGGCATGGAGCCAAGCGCGTGCCGGCTGCAAACGCGCAAGGGACTCAACGATGACTACTTCGCTGGTTGGCGCGCGATGAGGCATAGCCCCGGAGGAGCGCTCCGCCAGAGGCTCCTGGTGCACCGCTACGAGGAGCGCGTGGCAGCGCTCGGTTACTCGCTGCGCGACCCCGAACGGCTCGTCGAGCGCGACCGCTGGATCGGAAAACTGCCCGTCGTCGGCAAACCGCCCGTCGACCTCACCTGAGCCAAACGGCGACCAGGCCTGGGAGTCAAGCCGTCGGGGCCAGCCGATCGGCCGGCCCCGAGCCGTTGATCGACGGCATCGCCGACGGCGGAGCTTCTTCCACTGCCGAGGGCACATAAGGGGCCGGGCCCGACTTGGCGCCATTGGCGATCACGCCCAGCAGTGTGGCGCCGCTGCTTTCGAGAACCTGGCGAAGACGCCCCGCCGCGTCGCGCCGGCTGCGACCGATGCGTCCGACGACCACCACGCCGTCGACCCGGCTCAACAACGGGATCGCGTCTGAGACTGCAGTCAACGGCGGCGCATCGATCACGACGAGATCGTAAGCGGCTCGCACCTGCACCAGGAGCGAGTTCATCGCCTTGCTCTCCAGCAGCTCAGCAGGATTCGGCGGCAGCACGGCGCCGGCGCTGAGAACGTCGAGGCTACCGGCATAGACGGTTCGCCTGAACGTCCCGTCGATCTCGACGGAGTCGACCACCTCGTGAAGCGTCGAGACCCCAATCAGCACCTCCGCGATGCCTCTTCCCTTACCGACGTCGAGGGCGCGCGACAGAGCCGGAGCCCGCAGGTCGACCTCGAGCAGCAGCACGCGTGATCCTGCCCTCGCGGCCGCCTCGGCGAGGTGGAGGGCGATTGTCGTCTTGCCGTCGCCGGGCGCCGGTGAGGCAACGAGAACCGTGCGCAACTCGCGGTCGACGTTGAAAAACCGCAGGTGCGCTCGCACGAGCCCGAAGGCCTCGGTCTCCGCACGAGGAAGCTCGCCTCCGCGGCCCGCGCCGGCAACCGACATCGCGGACAGTGCTGCGCTGTCCGGGACGACGCCGAGCAGCGGCAGCCCATAGATCGACTCCAGATCCTCGGGCCCGCGGATCCTCCGATCCAGACGCTCGAGCACAAAGGCGATGCCCAGGCCGATCAGCAGTCCGAGGATCCCTCCGAGCGCCGTGCTCCGCGACGTTCTCGGAGAGGACGCGCCCGTTGGCGGGACCGCTTCCTGGGCAACCTTGACCACGCCGTAATCGAGTTCCGAAAGCAGTCGCAGGCTCTGTGCTCTGTTCTGGAGCTCGAGGCCGTCGACCCCCAGCCGCTGCTTCGGGGACAACGACGTGAGCTGCTTGTCGACGATTGCAAGCGCCGCTTGGAAGTACTGCTGGTTCGTGGCTTGCTGCTGTTCGACGAACTTTCGCGAGTAGGTGTTCGCGACGGTCGCCGACAGCGCCGGCGAACCCGTCGTCGCCGATACGGCGACGATCCCCGATTCGCCGGCTCCGCTCACACTGACGTCGCCGGCGACCTGCTGTTCGCTGAGACCGTGCCCCACGATGCCGGCCGTCGTGGCCGCCAGGTTGCCGAGCTTGACGAGTTCGAGGTTGCTCGCCTGCTGAGCCGGCACATCGTTGTTCGTCGCGGGCAACCCGGCGACCTGCTGACTCAGCTGGTCGTTGTTGAACGCGAGCGACGCGGTCGCTGTGTACCGCTTCGGCTGGCTCTTCGAGTACGCGAACGCCGCGCCGGCGACGACCGCCGCACACAGAACGATCAGCGGTGCGCGCCGACGAACGATCGTCAAAGCACGTTCGAGAGTGAGCCCTTCGGGTCCGTCCACCGGCTGCTGCACGTCTAGTGGCCTCCGCAGGTTGTCGAGCGACGCTGCCTCCACAAACCGGGTCGACCAAGGGAAACTTGCGTCTGCCACAAGAAATCGCTCTGGCTCGGCGTTTTAGGCTATGCGTCACTTCACGTCCGCAACGTGGCCAACGTTCGGTGTGAGCACAACTGCACCGCAGAGATGAGCGCTTGGCCGCCCGCGGCACGACTGGGCCGAGACCTTCGCGGATCGTCCGCGCATCTGCGGTTCTCGACTCGAGCCGGCAGGCGCTTCGACCCGCGCGTGGGTTGGACCGCCGGCCTTCTCTGCGTGCTCATCGCGCAAGGGGTAGCCGTCGCACACTCGTATCTATGGGCGGGCCCGATCGTCTGCGCGCTCGTCGTGATATTCGCCACGGACATACCGATGCGGCCGTTCCTCGCGTTCGTACTGCTGGTTCGGGTGCTGACCGACGCGACGCTTTCAACGCCGAGCGCCGGGTCGGGAACCGTGAACCTCTCCGGCGGGATTGCAGTGCTTCTGATCCTCGTTGCTGCGGGGCTCGTAATCCAGCGGCGCCGCGGACTGTTCGCGACGACGCTTGCGACGGCGTGGCTGTGCTCTTGGACCGCAGTCGGTCTCCTGTTTCACGGCCATTCCTCAGAAACGGCGCGACAGGGAGTCCGCGAGGCGGCGATCGTCGCGGTTGCGGTGATCGTCTACAACTCGCGCTCGAAGATCAACATGCGAGTCGCAACGGGCCTGGTGCAGCTCCTCGGAGTAGTCCCAGCAGTGTTGGCGCTCTATCAGCTGGCAACTCACACGGGCCTGAACATCGAAGGCCACATCCGCGCTTACGGCACCTTCAATCATCCCGACGGAGCCGCGATGTTCTTTGCGATCGCATCGATTGCTTCGCTTTGGCGATATGTCGACGTCGGACGACGGCTTCTCGATTTGTCGCTCGTCGCCCTGTTCGCCGCCGCCACGATCGCGACCTTCAGCCTCACGGCACTCGCGAGCCTGCTGGTGATGCTCGTGGCCTTCGGCGCGCTGCGCCCCGGCTCGGCGCGCCTGAAGTTGGGCTCATATGCGGTTGCCGGGTTGATCGTGGCGGTGTTCCTCGCGACGCCGTTCGGCGCCGCCCGGATCGCCAACGAGTCCTCAACGCAGTTCAACGCCGCGCAGAAGCACGCGCTGGCGAGCACTTCGCTCGGATGGCGACTCTACAAGTGGGAAACCCTGATTCCGGAGTGGGAAGAGGAACCGTTCTTCGGACAAGGTCTCGGCGCGACGGTCTCCGCCGAAGGGAACTCATACATGCTGATCACCGGCAAAGCGCCCCACAACGAATACCTGCGCTACCTCGTAGAGACGGGTGCAGTCGGCTTGATCATTCTGCTTGGTGCCGTCGTCATCTTGATCCGCCGCCTCAATCAGCGTCGAAGCCTAGAACGCAACGCAGGCACGCTGGCACTTGCCGTCGTTGTCGGCTGCCTGATCAACGCGCTTGCAGACAATACGTTTCTCTACACGACGACCGGCTACGAGGCCGCTCTGATCGTCGCAGCCGCTCTCGCGATTCCCGCGGTGCGCCCGGTCTCGCTGGCCACACGCGAGGATCTCCGGTAGACACGCGTGCCACGCCGTCCGCCAACTGAGTGGGCACGAAACGTGCGAGGAGCGCCTTCGACGGTTCGGCCTTACGGCGTCGTCGTCATCTGCACTAAGGACCGGCCTGGCGAGGTCACGATGTCCTGCGCGGCGGCGCAGCGGGCATCACCGGGCAAACCGATCATCGTCGTCGATGCAAGTACGACCGATCTCACGCGGCAAGCCTGCGCGCGACTCCTGCACGAATTTGATGGCTCGCTCGAGCTTCTGTACCGCCGGGCGAGAAGGCCCGGCCTTGCGCGCCAGCGCAACGAGGCGATCTCGTTCTGCCGCCAGCTCGGAGCCGAGCTCGTCCATTTCATCGATGACGACACCGAGGTGACGGAGGGGTACTTCGAGGCAATCGAGGCTCGCTTTCGCGGTGAGGGCATGGTGATGGGCATCGGCGGCGTCGTCGTCAACCAACCACAGGTCAACTTCGTCGCCGCGAAGCGACTCTTCCTGCTGGGCAGCAACCAGCCCAGTTCGGTCCTGCGATCGGGGCGAAACGTGTTGGGCCAGTATCCCGACGCATCGCCGACCGAGCCCGTCGATTGGCTGATCGGGTGCAGTATGAGCTTCCGTCTCGACATCTTCGAGGAGATCTCCTTCGACAATGCGATGGAGGGATATTCGCTGGGCGAGGATTACGATTTCTCGTTTCGCGCGAGTCGAAAGCATCGACTCGTCGTCGAACCGCGAGCGAGATGCACCCATCACTTCAGCCCGATCCTGCGCGGCTCGGCCCGCACTCACGCGCGACAAAGCACTGAAGCCACGCACCGCTGGGTGCAGCAACACACCGACCTTGGGATGTCATCGCTTGCGTTCTGGTGGTCGACGCTCGGCGACCTGATCCTTCACCTTGGCTATGGGGCGATCACGGCCGAGCAGGAAATGCTGCAGTCGGCGCTCGGGGTCGTCGACGGAGTGCTCGCAATAGCGCGTCGCGCACTCGCCGGTGCGCCTGACGAAACGAGTACACCGATGTCGTCGCTACAGCGCCCGTCCTGAGCCGAGGATGTACCTGAGCGAGCTCGGCCGCCCCACGTTCACGCGCCGTCGCGCAGCGACGTGGATCGGCTCGGTGAGCATCGCGCGTGCGAGGTTGCAGGCGTCCGGCACGAGGTTTTGCGTTCCGGCCGGTATCTCATCGAGCTCGGCATATAGACGATCGCCGTCGTAGCCCATGATCGACAGACGCTCCCTGCCGATCCACGACAAGTAGCGCCGTGCCGCCTCCTTGCGCAGGGGGTTCGCGAGCGTCGTGCGCCACTTCTCGAGCGGCTCGCTGCTGAGGCTGCCGTAGAGCGCCGTCCCGCTCTTGTCGCCCATGCGCCCCGGCAAGCCTACGTCGACGAACTCCGTCAACGACTCCGAGCGGAACGGCATCTCGAGGTAGTCCATCAGCCGCTGCCACGTCTCACGATCGCCCGTCACGTAGTCCTCGAAGCGAATGCTGCAAACGCGCTCGCCGTGTCGCCGCGACGCGTCGATCAGGTTGGCAAGCCCGAAGAAGAGGTTCTCGCGATAGAGGCCGCCCCAGTCTCGTTGCGGCCAGTCGGCGAGCGATGCTGCTACGGCGAGCGGGTTGCGCCACAGGAACACGAACTTGGCGTCCGGGAACCATTCGAGGATCTCATCGACGACGAGAAAGTACGGCGGCGTCTTGTCGAGGAAGTAGCGCTGGCCCGGCTTCGTCTGGCGGGCATACAGGCGCCGTGCGAGGTCTGCGATCTCGCGCTGCAGATCCTCGCGGCCGCCGGGAAGCTCAGAGCAGAAATCCTCGATCGCACTGACCATCGTTCCGTGCTCGTACTCGGCGTAAACGCCGCGGCGGCGGAGCGCGTAGACCAAAGGGATCAGCAGCCACGGCTCCGAAGTCGTCGCTATCTCGGGGTATGTGCCAAGAATCCGTTGCAGCAGCGTCGATCCGCTGCGAGCCGTAGAGAGCAGGAACAGCGGCGTCGACTCCGTCGTGCTCACGTAGTCGTCACTCCTCTCGATATTCGGCTCGGTGACGCGCGCCTCATGCCGCACCCGACATCTCCGCGCGCGCGATCCGCGCCTTCATCAACCTGCCGGCGACACTGCGGATTCGAGCCCTGTCTCGAACGGTCGTTCCACCGACGGCGACAGCGACGGCAACGTAAGCAGCCGAGCCCGCTCCGAGAGCGGCGAGCAGCCCGAGATCGCCTCCGACCGCCGCTTCGATCACGTGCGCTACGACGAAGCCGCCGGCGTACGCCGCGGCGAAGCCCCCGAGCTGCCTGCGCTTGAACAGGGTGGGCGTCGCCGTCCGCAGCCGTACGTGCAAGATCACGTGGTAGGCCACGAAGCACACGAGGCTGCCAGCCGCCATCGCGACCGCCATGCCGGTGATCCCGTAGAGCGTGGCGAGCACGATGCCGGCGATCGCAGTCACGCCGAAGCGCAGAACCTGCGCAACCGCTGTGAGCCACGGGCGGTCGTGAGCGACGAGCGCCGCCCCCTGGATCGCCGTCAAGGTCTGGAGCAGAGGCACGAACAGAAGCAGGCGCAAAGCCGGCGCCGCGGCGTCGAATCCTTCGCCGAAGACCCTCATCAGAGCGTCCGCCGCGCCGCCGCCGACAGCGGCCGGCAGCAGCATGCCGAAGGCGGCGTAGCGAATCGATTCCGTCACGATCCGATCGAAGCTCTCGATGTCGCCATCGTGTCGATGCTGCACGAGCGTCGGCAGCAGCATCTCCGTGATGCGCCAGTTGAGTTCTGTCAATCGCGTCGCGAAGTTCCACGCACGGCTGTAGGCGCCGACGGCGCTCACCGAGCTCGTGGCACCGATGATCCAGGTGCCGCTCGCTTCACTTAGGCCGGTTGCAAGAAAGCCGGGCGTCATCTTCAGGCCGAAGCTGACGATCGTGCGCAGCGTGTCGAAACCGCCGCGAATATCCCGCGCGGAAACACGCAGGCGCAGAACTCTGCGAAGCAGGAACAGCCGGTGGACCAGCGCCGTCGCCCATGAGCCGAGGAAGGCGAACAGCATGCCCCAAACGCTGTGCGTCGTGATGTTGAACGCCACGAGCAGCAGCCCATACATCACCGCTTGATGCAACCTGACCGCGAACAGCTCGCGCGCCGCCCTGAATGCGCCGAATACTCCGTCGATGTTCCAACACGTGTTGATGATGACGAGATAGCCGCACAGCCCGACCGCGGCCGGAGCGAACAGATCCGGGTGGTGCAGCGGCCCGCGGAAGGCTAGGTAGCAGAGTCCGACTCCGATCAGCGTCACCACGGCAGTCAGCGCGAACGAGAAGACGAAGACCGCGAGCGTTATGCCGGTCGCGCGAGGGTGGCGAGGCGTGAGCTTCGCGAGTTCGCGCACCATCGACGGCTGCTCTCGCACCGTCGAGAGCAGCGTGACAATCACTACCGGCGCCAGCACGAGCGCGGCTTGTCCGACGACGGCGATGCCGTACAGGCGAGCCGATAGCACGCCGGTAAACAGCGTGATCGCCGCGATGCCGGCGAAGCTGGCGAGGCTGAAGAGCAGACCGGTGCTGTAGGAGGAGCCGGTTTTGGCCCGGCCTGCTCGCCCGTGAGTCGCCGTCACGTGCTCCGCCCTCTCCGGTTCCCACCGGTCAGCCGGCCGCCGTCCGAGCAAGCGGCGCTTGAACACGCGGGCGACCGACGCGCGGCGGTCGAGACGCGATGCTTTGCGAGGAGCTCGGTGCATCTGAAGTAGTTCAGGCGCCGGCGCCACCCGCGATACGGAGCGTCGCGAGGTACGTCGAAGATCCACTCGCGCAACAGATCGGCGAGGGAGTAGTCAGGTATCGATGCAAAGCGCCGGATCGACGCCTGCTCGCGGTAGGCGCGTTGATACAGGTTTTGCAAGCCGCGCCGTCGGCGGTGTGCATCGCTGACCGAGAGCGACGGGTCGATCGCAATCGTCCAGCCGGCGCGAAGCACGCGCAGTCCCCACTCCTTGTCCTCGCAGGCTGGTAGGTGCTCGTTGAACGGGAATCGAGCCCAGACCTCAGCTCGCCAGGACGCGCCGGTGTTGGAGAGCCCCCAAGACGGTTGACTGACTGCGTCCGCGACCGTTTGGAAGTGGGTCGCCCGCAGCGGCGTCCGCGAGCCTGGGAGCGTCGGCGCGCCACTCGTCGCGGCCACATCAGGCCGCTCGTACTTCGCGAGAGAGCGCTCGATCCAGCTCTCGTCGGGAGGGAACGAATGTGACGAGAGGGCCACGTGAACCGGCGCGGTTGCAGCGGCCGCGCCGAGATTCAGTGCGCGCCCGAAGGAGAACTCGCACGCGTCGATCTCGATCAAACGGTGTGCGCGCGCAGACGCGATCTCGAGCGTGCGGTCGGTGGAGCCGGAGTCGACGACAATGATCTCGCTCGCCACCGTCTGGGCCGAGACGGCATCGAGCACTGCCGCAAGAGTGCTGGCGCTGTTCAGCGTCCTGATGATCACGCTGGCCGGCGGAACCCGGCCGTCCGCGCCGGTTTGACTACTGAGGATGCCCATTCCTGACAACAGGAACGCGATACGCCGGCGCCGACTTGCGTGCCCGCCGACGATCAGCCGATGCCGCGAGTGGCGCTCAGATGGGAGCGCAGCGTGTATCGAGCGCGTCGACGCGCGCAGCGTCGTACAGCTCACGCAGCCGCGCGTCGATGACAGCGACGCTTCTCGTCTCGCCGCAATACTGCCGCGCTCGCTCGCCCAGGCGCTTTGCCAGATCCGGGCTGTCGAGAAACATTCCGAGGCACCGCGCAAGCTCGACCTCGTCTCCTACAGGTACGAGCACGCCACCGCTCCTTGCCAGCTCCGGGATGCCGCCGACTGGAGTGCTCACGAACGCGCGCCCGCCACTCATCGCCTCGGTCAGAGCCATTGGCATCCCCTCGGCACGCGAGGGGAGTGCGACGACTCGCGCACTCCGTATCAGCGCCTGCATCTCGTTCGGGCCAACCACTCCGCGAACCGTCAGCCGCTCAACCTCCGGCACCGTGAAGCCGTTGGCGGGACCGACCATGATGCAGCGCGCGGAGGGTCTCGCCGCCGCGATCATCCGCCAGGCGCCGAGCAAGACGTCGGCGCCCTTGCGAATACCGATCTCGCCCGCGAACAGGATCACTTCAGATGTCTCGTCGGCGGGCGGCGACGTTTCATCCATCGGGACGGGGTTCGGCAACATCTCCGCCCTGACTCGAGGCACGACGCGACGGACATAGTCGAGCACGGCAGTGTCGAGGCACGTGATCAGCGAGCTGCGCCCAAGAACGGCCACGACCAACCTCGGCCGGCTGTGCGCGAACGTCAAGAAGTCGGCCCCGTGGATCGTCACGACAGCCGTTGTCCCGCGCATCCGAGCAAGTGCGATCAGGATCCCCTCCCGCACGAAAGAGCCCCGCTCGGAAAGATGAACGTGCGCAATCTCGCCGCGTCTCAACGCGACGATCTTGCAAGCGGCAGCAAGCGTGAGGCGACAAGTCGCCGCTCTGGACCGCCATCTCCACGTCGGGTGGAAACGGACGTCGTCGCTACCGATGCTGTGTTCGGTGATGACGCGGATCACGCTCGCCATCCCGCCGACCTCGGCCGGGTCGGGGCCGAAGTGATGGACCGTGCGGCCGATCATCCGTCGGGATCCCAGCCCCATGTCGACTGTCCCGTCATCACTTGGGGGCTGTAGCGCACCCTGTACCCAGCGGCAGATCCGAGCAGCCGAATCGCGAACGGCATGCCACGCACCAGGTAGCGGCGAACGAGGCGGCCCGGCTCGCTCAAAAGGCGGTGCAGCCACTCCAGCCCCACCTTACGAGTCCATTCCGGCGAGCGCTTCATCTCGCCGGCGACGTAGCTCAGCCCGATCCCAACGCCGATCAGCGACGTGCCCGGGAGGTTTCGCCGCAGCCGCTCGATCAGCACGTCCTGCTTCGGAAAGCCGAGAGCGACCAGCACGATGCCCGGACGGGCACCGGCGATGCGCCTCTCGATCAACTCGAGCTGCCGCTCATCGCTGTCGAAGCCATGCGGTGGGCAGAGCGTCCCGCAGATACTGATGTCCGGGAAGCGGGTTCGCAAGACGTCCGCCGCCCGCTCGGCAACGCCGGGGTTGCCGCCTAGTAGGAAGATCGAAACCTGCGAGCGACTTGCAGCGTCGCTGATCGACCAGACCATGTCCGAACCGGCAACACGCTGGGGCAGACGCGTACCGGCGATCCTGCTCGCCCATACGAGCGGGGCGCCGTCGGCCACGACGGTGTCGGCACTGTCCAGCAGCCGTCTCGCGACCGGTTCGCAGCAGTAGCGCCTGAGGTGGTCGAGGTTGGCGGTGATCGTCCACTGACCCCGCCCGGCGAGCGCCGCGTCGACGACGCCGGCCACCGCCTGCTCCTCGGTGACCGCGGCAATGCTCAAGCCCATGATGCGAGCATGCCTGAGGTCACGGTGCCGAACTCCCACGAACGGGGTCTCGAGTGTGTCGTGGAAGTGGGATTGGGGACTTACGGTGCTCACTGGCAGCCCGACGCGCGCATCGCCGCGATAGCGGCTGACAGGTTCGAAAGGCTGCAAAGCAGCCACAAACCTCGCCGCTGGAATTGCCGAGAAAACGGCAGCGAGCTCGTCCTACTTTCGGCTTGATCGCGCGACTCATCCCTTTTTCAACCGTGTGCCCGACGCGCCGGAGCGAATCCGGCTCAGCGCGACAGTGTCGGGCCTCGAAACGTCCTTGCGATCGTGACGCCGTACCGGGTCAACGCTCCAACGCAATGTCCGATCGCCGACCGCGTCCGCTCCTTTGCAGCATGGTGGGCCTGTTCGCTCAAGACCTCGTGCGGCGGCAGCAGCTGGCGTCGAGCGAAGGCTCGAAAATCACCGTTGGGCGCGAGCAGGCCGTCAACCAGTCCCATGTCCGCGTAGAGCTGCGACTGGCTCGTACGAGGATGCGGGTTCGCCAAGCGCGCGGCGAGCCTGCCTCGGAGCCCCACGGGACTGCTGCTCGTCCAAACTCGCGCCGCAGGAATCCCGACGACGTTCTCAGCCACGGTCACCGCGACTGCTAGCGCTCGTGCCAACGCGGGGAAGGATGCCGCGATCTCGTCCAGCGCACCGGGCGAAACCGAGTCTCCGTATACATCCCACCACGCGCCGATGTCAGCGGCGAGACGAAGGTCGACGAAACCGTCGCGCGCATAGAACAGCAGGAGCGAGGCAAGCTCGTCGGCGCAGGCAGGTCGCCAATCGGCGCGATCCTCTCCGGGATCGGGGAGCAGTCGCTCGCGGGCGAAATCCCGCTCGTACCAGTGCACACGCCAATGGAGCTCGATCGGCGGCAGGTCGCCGCTCTCATGCGCAAGGACAAAATGCAACAGCGGTCGCCCGTCCGGCAATACGTAATCGGATGGCGCGGCGTAGCCGATCCTGCGAACCGCGGCGATCGCGTCCTGCAGCCGCTCGGCCGGCACCAGGAGGTCTATGTCGCTCGAAAGACGACGGCCCGGGTCGCCGTAGATCGCTTCGCTCAGGAGCGGACCCTTCAGGGCGGAGCAACGAATGCCGGAGTCGAACAGCGCCTGCATCATCCGGATTGCAACCATCTGCAGGTAGGTGCCCTGGTGGCGACCCGCGGTGAGGGCGTCGTCGACTGCCGCCTCGAACTGCTCGCCGGCTCGACCTTGTGCCAGCTCGACGATCCGCGGCCCGAGAGTTGGCAACAACCTTCTGGCCCGCAGCGTGTCGCACAACAGCGACCAGCGCACCTCGTCGAGATCCGCGGCGCCACGGCGACGCACCGAGCTTCGCCGTGCCGCCGTCCCGGCGCTGAGAAGAATCAGCTCGCGCTCTGTATGAGACAGCGCGGCAGATCCCGACCTCGCATGCCTAGTCACGCGACACTCCCGTACGGCGCAGGCGCAAACGGAGCACTTCGAGCCTCGTCCAGGGGAACGCGGCGAGCAGCTGTATCGGCGCCTCACCTTCGAAGTAGCCGTCCGCACCCTCGTAAGGATCGGCGCCGGTTGGACTCGGATCCTGCCCGTAGAAGGTGACGTGCGAGGCCTGGTCTCTCACGATGATCCCGTAACGCTGTGCCGCTTCGGCGATCATCAACGTCAATTTCGGCAGTCTCAAAGAGGCCAGGTTCAGAGTGGGGTCCAAGCGAAGACGGGCACCCTCCGGCAAGGCCAGCTCGCTGACGCTTCTTCCGTCGCTGCGTTGTGCCGGCGTCGCGAAGACGCCGGCTCGCACCTGCGGCAGCGAGATCGCAAGCGCATGATCGATCGCTCCTCGCTGAAGGTCTTCGAGCGTGATCAAGCCGCCGACGATCGGCAACGACGACGCAGAGGCACCCCAAGACCGGCGCGCTCCAGGCCACGCCCTCGGGCCGTAGACGCCGCGGTTCGCAGCGACGTCTCTCATCGCTCCGCCCCACTCCGCTTCCCACCCGGCGGACCCGCGCGCGAGTCGCCAGAACTCCCAGAGGCGGTCCGCGCTCGGCTGCCAGACGACGAGATGCTTGTCGGTGCCCGCGGCCGGTTGGGCGTCAGCCGGCAGCGGCACTGCGGCCCACGCCCGCTGCAGCGACCGTTCCGGGGCTCGGGCGACCAGCCTGACCCGTACTGTCGGCTGGCTCGCCGGGACGACATAGATCGGCACGCTGTATTCGGTCGTGTTGATTCCAGGCCCACCCCCGGCCTGCCGCTCCTGGTCGATTTCCGCGTCGAGCGCGCCCGTCAGCACGGCAGAGCTCGGATCGACGGCGGCATCCGACGGAATCGGCTCGTTCCAGACACTGTCCGCTGCGAAGAAGCGGAAGGGAGTTACATCGGCCACGAGACGGTGAGGTGTGCCAGGGTCCGCCAGACGCGCGGACCTTGCTGCCGTCCGGCCGCAGCCAGCGGCTCCGAGAGTGAGCAGCGCGAGCGCCACTGAAACTGCCCAGGGACGTGGCAAACATCTGCGAATGATTGGGCGCTGCACGGCTGAAACCTCAACTGTCCGCCAGTTCGGGTCTACATCGCACAACGCTCAACAGCATCGATCTCTTGCGCGTGCGCCGTCTGGCGTCAGGTTCAGTCCACTTCGTGCAGTTCCATCCGAAGAAGTTCGAGATCGGACCACGGAAAGCTCGACAGGAGCTGTGTCGGGGTTCTGCGTTCGAAGTAGCCGCCAGGACCGGCGTACGGATTGCTCCCCGTCGGCGTCGGATCCTGCGCGTAGAACGTCACGTGCGAGGCACGATCCCTGACGATGATCCCGTACCGCTGGGCCGCGCGCGCGATCATCAGCGTCAACTTCGGCAGGTGCAGCGAAGCGAGATTGAGGTTCGGATCGAGACGCAGTCGCGCGCCCTCCGGCAGAGCCGCAGCAGAGGCGAGAATGCCGTCCGTGCGCCGAGCGGGCGTTGCATAAACGCTCGCGCGCACATCCGGCAGCGAGACGGCCAGGGCATGGTTGATTTCGCCGTGTTCGAGATCTTCGAGAGTGATCAACCCTCCAGCAATCGAGAGCGATGAGGCGGATGCTCCCCACCCCGGTCTGGCGCCAGGCCAGGATTCAGGCCCGTAGGCACCTGGCGCTCCGGAGACATCGTCAATCGCGCCGCCCCACGACGCGTGCCATCCCGCGGTGCTGTGCACGAGCCTCAAGAACTCCCAGAGACGGTTCGAGCTTGGCTGCCAGACGACCAAGTGACCGTCGCTGCCTGCGGCAGGCTGAGCGTTCGATGGCAACGGAACGGCTTGCCAAGCGGCCTGCAAGCTCGGTTCCGTCGCTGTGGAGATCAGCGATACCGAGACCATTGCCTGCCCGGCCGGCACCGTGTAGATCGGAACGCTGTATTCGGTCGTATTGATACCTGGGCCCTGGCCTTCTTCGGCGATCTCGCTCTCCAGTGCTCCCACCGCCGCGGGCGAGTCCAAATCCACCGGCGCTGAAACAGGCACTTCCGCGTTCCAGAAGCTGCTCGGTGAAAAGAAGCGGAACGGGCTGGTCGAGCCTGCTTCGGGTGGCACGCCCCCCAACGGGATTTCGGGCAGCGCTGGCCGCGGCGGGGCCGATGGCGTCGGCTCTCCGGTCGACTTCGTTGGCGCCGCGACGGCCCCATCGGAGGGCGCCGTACCCGCCGATGGCGGAGCGGGCCCGGCCAACCCGGCGAGAGTCGACGCCGAGCTCGGACGCACAACTCGCCTCGACTTTCGCCGACTGGCGCTGCGGCACGCCTGCTTCGCGCACGTCCGGCGACAGCCTCGTCGACGCCGCGGAGCTCTTGCCATGCACGGACGGCCTCGCTCCGAGCCGTGATGCGATCCCTGGCCGCTCCGCGTCCGAACTTTGGGTGCTGACACCGCCTCCGCCGCCTGATGAGCCGACGCTGACGAGCTGCTGCCAGAGAACATCCCCGCCGCGGCAACGATCAGCAGCACGCTCGCGGACGCGAGTATGCGCGCGCGGCGACGCGTCAGAGATGGGCCGTCCATGGACAAGTATTTCTCGTATCGATGACCGCCTCGACACGGCGCGAGGCAAGTACCGGCTGGCACATCATCGGGAGGATAGGCGCGCTGCATGAACGACGCGCATCGAAGTGCCGACGAACGTCTAAGTCGAAGCTTCCGAACTCGACAGGATGCTGCTAGCTGAGCGCGATGGCTTCTGCCACATGCAGAACCTGCCCGAGACTGTCACGGCTCGGCGATCTAAATTCTCACAGCCCCCGCCGCCCCAACACATGCGGCACGGTCCGCAGCAGGATCTTCACGTCGGTCCACAGCGACCAGTTGGCGACGTAGAGGTAGTCCAGCGCGACCATCTCCTTCAGCGGCACGCGTGAGGGCCCGAGGATC
>DATBBG010000030.1:0-63926 GCA_036271095.1 Solirubrobacteraceae bacterium | reverse complement strand
TCGCACGGCTGATGGCGATCCAGAACGGTGCGCGCGAGCAGGCCGTTCGCGCGGACCTCGCGGCGCTGCCGGCGCAGCTCGATCGGGTCGACGGCTGGATCGCTGACGGCCTGCTCGGCGGCGATCAGCCGAACGCTGCCGACCTGCAGATCGGCAGCACCGTGCGGCTGCTTCGCACCGTCGCCGACGTGCGTCCGACGATCGACGCGCACGCGGCAGCCGAGCTGGCGCGCTACTTCCCGCCGACGATCGGCGAAGTGCCGGCCGGCACGCTGCCGGCCGCTTGGGTCGCGCAGGCCACGAGCGCCTAACACGGCGCTACAGTCGCCGGAGGGTCGAACGGGATCCCGATCCGATCCGAGCCGCGATGCGCACTCTCGATCCACAATCACTCGGCCAGCACGTCGACCGCCTCTACCGCGCCGCCTGGGGCCTGTGCGGCTCGCGCGAGGACGCAGAGGATCTCGTCCAGGAGACGTTCGCGCGCGTGCTCTCGCGTCCGCGCCTGCTGACCGGCGACGACGAGCTGTACTACCTGATGCGCGTACTGCGAAACACGTTCCTGACGAGCCGACGCACGGCGAGCCGTCGCCCGGTCACCGTCGCGACGCTCGACGACGTCGTCGCGGCCGATCCGAAGCCGCTCGCGCGACCCGAGCAGGCACTCGAGATCCAGGAGCTCTACGCGACGATCGCCGAGCTGCCGGAGGACTTTCGCCTGGCGCTCGTCGCAATCGACGTGCTCGGGCTCTCCTACCGCGAAGCAGCGCGCGCGCTGCGTGTGCGCGAGGCGACGATCACGACGCGCCTGTTTCGCGCGCGCAAGCAGGTCGCGAGCAAGCTCGCCGAGCCCGAAACCGAGGCCAAGCCCCGGCCGGACGCCGACGCCCTGCACGACGAGGCCGTGCCCGCCGGCGGGGCGACGCTCGCGGCAAGCTCACAGGCGGCGCGCGACAAGCTCGCGCAGCGGCGCAGCAGGGAAGAAAAGCGCCCCGGCGGAGTCGTGCCCAGCAGAGACGTGTAATGAGCGAACCGAGCGACCCACAGACAACTTCCGAGCTCGAGCCCGAGTCCGACGTCGTCGAGCTGATCCGCTCGATCGACGTTCGCGCGCCCGAGTCGCTGCACGCAAAGGTCGACGCGATGATCGCCGAGCGCTCCTCGCGATCGAAGCGCTCGCGCGGCTCCTCGCGCTCGACGCAGCCCGCGCGGGCGGGCCGCGGTCGGGCGGGCGCGAGCGCCGGCGCCCCCGGAGGCGGCCGCTCGCGGTTCGGAGCGCGACTCGCGGCCGTCGGCTCGATCGCAGCGGCGATCGTCGCGCTGGTGATCGTCGTCTCGCTCAGCGGCGGCTCTTCGACTTTGAGCGTCCATGACGCCTCGGCCCTGACGTTGCGCCCGGCGACGACGGCTGCGCCGCGCGAGAGCTCGACGAGCAGCGGCGAGCTCACCGCCTCGGTCGACGACGTCGCGTTTCCTTACTGGAGCGCGCACTTCGGCTGGCGCGCCACCGGACAGCGCACGGACGAAGTCGATGGACGCACGATCACGACGGTCTTCTACGAGAACGCGCACGGAAGGCGCGTCGGCTACGCGATCGTCGCCGGCAGCACGCCGCCGCAGGTCACCGGCGGCGTCGTCTCGCGTCGCGACGGCACGCCCTACCGGCTGCTGACCGTCAAAGGCGTCGCCGTCGTCGCGTGGACGCGCGAAGGCCACCTCTGCGTCATCTCCGGCCGCGGCATCGAAGGCGCGACGCTGCTGCGGCTGGCCAGCTGGGACGACCACCGCTCGGTCGCCTCCTGAGCGCGCATGCACGCCGCTGCGCTGCGATGCCGGCACGTCGCGACGGTAAGCGCGGCGAGCTCAGCTCGCTGCCGCGGCGCGCAGCTCGAGCGGCGGCCCGGCCCAGCGCACGCCCTCATCCAGCGCCAGCGCGGCGAGCGCATCTGACAGCCGTCGGCCATCGGGCACGGTGAGCTCGAAGTCGAGCTCGAGCGCCGGGATCAGCACGAAGCGGCGCGCAAGCAACTGCATGTGCGGCAGCGTCATTCGCTCTGAGCGCAGCTCGATCTCGCCGAGCAGCAGGATGTCGACGTCGATCGCGCGCGGGCCGTGATGGACGCCTCCGGCGGCACGCCCAAGCTCGCGCTCGAGGCGCTTGACCGCGTCGAGCAGCTCGAGCGGCTCCAGCTCGGTCTCGACACGCACGCACGCATTGAGAAAGCTCGGCTGGTCGGGCACCTCGCCGACCGGGTCGGTGTCATACGTAGACGAGGCCGCGAGCACGGCGACGCCGATGCGGGGTAGCGCGTCGACGGCCGCCTGCAGCTGCGCGCGTCGCTCGCCGACGTTCGAGCCGAGTCCGAGCAGTCCGCTGCGCGCTGACACGGGCGAGGACGCTAGCGCGCGCTCAGGCGCGCGTCGTTTGCAGGCCGGCGGCCTGGGCGCGCTCGCCCATCGCCTGCGCGAACGGCACGAGCGCGGAGAGCGGACGCAGCATCACCGTGAAGTCGGCGATCAGGCCGTCGCCGTCGAAGCGCAGCAGGTCGATGCCCTCGATCTCGCGATCGGTGCCGGCGACGCCCGCGCGGAAGATCAGCGCGTGAGCGCCGTCCATCGCGAGCTCGTCGGTGTAGCGGAAGTGCTTGAACACCTGCGCCACCTCTTCGAGCAGCGCCGACACGGTCTCGCGCCCCAGGAACGGATGGAAGGTCACAGGACTGTGGAAGACGACATCCGCTGCAAGCAGTTCGCCCGCAGCCGCCATGTCTTTGGCCTCGACCGCCACGCGAAAGCTCTTGGCAGTCGTCTCCGACGCCATGCTCATCCCTCGCCCTCCCGCCACAGCTCGACCGAGACCTCGTCGACGCTGAGCGGAATCGGCGGCTCGGGCTTGGTCGCCTTGACCCAGACGCCTTCGAGGTCGTAGTCGGCGAGCAGGCGGTTGGCGATCGTGCTGCAGAGGCGCTCGAGCGTCTTGTGCGAGCGCTGCTGCGCGATCAGCGCGACGAGCTGGCAAACCTCGGCGTAGTCGACCGTGTCCTCGATCGAGTCGGTCACCGTCGCGTCGGTCTCGCCGACGTCGAGGCGCAGGTCCAGCACGAGCCGCTGGCCGACCTCGCGCTCGGCCTCGCTGACGCCGTGATGCGTGTAGAGCGAGAGCCCGGTGATCTCGACGGTAACCGCCTCGGCGGCCTCCTCGCCTGCGTCGTCGCGATCGTCTAGCTCGTCGGAGTCGTCGCCCTGCTCTTCGCCGTCCATCTCGCGCCCAACGTAGCAGCCGCCACGAGCAGCGACTCGCGCGCCGGCGCGACGTCGTGCACGCGAAAGACGCTCGCGCCGCGCTCGAACGCGAGCACGTTCGTCGCGAGCGTCGCCGCGACCCGCTCGCCGCCCGGCGGCGCCTGCCCGATCCGTCCAAGAAAGCCCTTGCGCGATGTGCCGACCACGACCGGCCGGCCGAGCGCGACGATCTCGTCCAAGCGCCGCAGCAGCTCGAGGTTGTGCTCGTCGGTCTTGCCGAAGCCGATGCCCGGATCGAGCAGCACGCGCTGCTCGTCGATGCCCTCCTCTACGGCGAGCGCGAGCCGCTCCTCGAGGAACGCCTTGACCTCGTCGACGACGTCCTCGTAGCGCGGATCATCCTGCATCGTGCGCGGCTCGCCGCGCATGTGCATCAAACAGCAGTCCGCTCCGCCCTCGGCGATCACGCTCGCCATCTCAGGGTCGCGCAGCGCGCTGACGTCGTTGACGAGCGTCGCGCCGGCGACGAGCGCCGCCCGCGCGACTGCAGCCTTGCGAGTGTCGATCGAGATCTGCGGGCGCGCGCCCCTCCAGTCACTCGCGGCGAGCCCTTCGAGCACCGGCAGCACGCGCTCGAGCTCCTGCTCGGCGCCGACCGGCTCGGAGCCGGGCCGCGTCGATTCGCCGCCGACGTCGAGGATCGCCGCGCCCTCGCCCACCAGCTGACGACCGTGCTCGATCGCCGCTTCGGCGGCTACGAAGCGCCCGCCGTCGGAGAACGAGTCCGGCGTGACGTTGACGATCCCCATCAGGCGGAAGCCTTCGGGGCCGTTGCTAGGAGACTTCAGGGCCCTTCGGGTCGTGCGCGCGCGCCTCGGCCGTGCCGCCGGCGAGGCCGGGACGCGGGATCGTGCGCGGCGCTTCGCGCTCGGTGCCTCGGTCGGCCGGCATCGGCGGCGCGGGCAGCTCAGGCTTGGAGTCCTCTTCGACGCCGAACACTTCCTCCTCGCTCTTGCCGTCGAGCAGGGCGAGGAACTCCTCCTTCTCAATCGTCTCGCGTTTGACGAGAACCTCGGAGATCTTCGTCAGGTCGTGGTTGTGCTCAGTCAGGATCTCTCGCGCGCGCTGGTGCGCCGCCTCGATGATCCGCCGCACCTCGTCGTCGATCTCGCGTGCGATTTCGTCGGAGTAGTCCGGCTCGGTCTGGAACTCGCGCCCGAGGAACGGCTGGCCGTGGTCATGGCCGAACACGCGCGGGCCGAGCTTCTCGCTCATGCCGAAGCGCATCACCATCTGCTTCGCCGTAGCCGTGACCTTCTCGATGTCGTTCGACGCGCCCGTCGTGATCTCGCCGAAGACGATTTCCTCGGCAGCGCGACCGCCGAGCGTCATCGCCATCGTGTCCTTCAGCTCGGCGCGCGTGGTCAAGAAGCGGTCCTCCTGCGGCATCGAGATCGTGTAGCCGAGCGCCTGCCCGCGCGAGATCACGGAGATCTTGTGGACCGGGTCGGAGTGCTCGAGGAAGTGCCCGACGATCGCGTGGCCCATCTCGTGATAGGCCGTGATCAGCCGCTCTTTCTCGCTCATCACGCGCGTCTTCTTCTCGGGGCCGGCGATCACTCGCATGATCCCCTCCTCGAGCTCTTCCTGGCCGATCTCGCGCTTGCCGGTGCGCGCCGAAAGCAGCGCCGCCTCGTTGATCAGGTTCGACAGGTCGGCGCCGGTGAAACCAGGCGTCTGTCCGGCGAGCGCGTCGATGTCGATCACCTTCGCCAGCGGCTTGCCGCGCGTGTGCACCTCGAGGATCTTCGCGCGACCCTTGCGGTCGGGGCGGTCGACGGCGATCTGGCGGTCGAAGCGGCCGGGGCGCAGCAGCGCCGGATCGAGGATGTCGGGCCGGTTGGTCGCGGCGATCATGATGATGTTGTCCTTCGCCTCGAAGCCGTCCATCTCGACGAGCAGCTGGTTGAGCGTCTGCTCGCGCTCGTCGTGCCCACCGCCGAGGCCGGCGCCGCGGTGGCGACCGACGGCGTCGATCTCGTCCATGAAGATGATGCAAGGGCTGTTCTGCTTGGCCTGCTCGAACAGGTCACGCACGCGCGAGGCGCCGACGCCGACGAACATCTCGACGAAGTCCGAGCCGGAGATCGAGAAGAACGGCACGCCCGCCTCGCCGGCGACAGCGCGCGCGAGCAGCGTCTTGCCGGTGCCCGGCGGCCCGTAGAGCAGGACGCCGGTCGGTATTCGCGCGCCGAGCGCCTGGAACTTCTTCGGATTCTCGAGGAATTCCTTGATCTCGTGGAGCTCCTCGACGGCCTCGTCGACCCCGGCGACGTCGCGGAAGGTGATCTTTGGCGAGTCGGCCGACAATCGCTTTGCGCGCGACTTGCCGAACGACATCACTTTCGAGCCGCCGCCCTGGACCTGGTTCATCAAGAAGATCCAGAAGCCGAAGAACAGGACGAACGGAATGATGTACGTGAGCAGGCTCAGCAGCGCGCTGCTCTTTTCCGATTCGACGTTGTAGGCGACGCCGTCGGTACGCAGTTCTTTGATCAGTTCCGGCGCAGCCTGATCGATGTAGCCGACTTCGTACGTTTCTTTGTTCTTCAGCTTGACTTCGAGCGACTTGCCCTTGTTCTTGAACTTGACTTCGCGAACTTCGCCCGACGGAAGCTCTTTGGCGACGAGCGTCTGGTAGCTGTGGCTGCGGTGCTCGCTCGAGCCCGGATTGACCAGTTTGACCGCGAGGAACGCCAGCACGACCACGATCAAGATCGGGAACGCGGCGCTCTTGAAGAAACGGCTCATAGGGTCATCCTGGGCGGTCTGGCGCCGTCTGAAGTCGGGGTCACCAGTCCGTTAGCGTACCATGGGGTTGTCGCGATTCCGGCGATTGCGAGTCCCGTCACATGAGTGTCAGAACGAGGTATCTAACGCTCGAGGACCGCGACGAACGGCAGGTTGCGGTGACGCTCGGCGTAGTCGAGGCCATAGCCGACGACGAAGCGGTTGGGGATCTCGAAGCCGACGTAGCGCGTCGGCAAGTCGACCTTGCGGCGCTCCGGCTTCGTCAGCAGCGCGCAGACCTCGAGCGTGCGCGGGTTGCGCGAGCCGAGGTTGCGCATCAGGTACTGCAACGTCAGGCCGGAGTCGACGATGTCCTCGACGATCAGCACGTCGCGCCCTTCGATCGCCGCGTCGAGATCCTTGAGGATCCGCACGACGCCCGAGGAGTCGGTCGCCGATCCGTAGGAGGCAACCGCCATGAAGTCGACCTCGACGGGGACGTCGATGAAGCGCATCAGGTCGCTGAGAAAGAAGACGGCGCCCTTCAGCACGCCGATCAACAGCAGCGAGCGCCCGGCATAGTCGCTGGAGATCTGCTCGCCGAGCTCGGCGACACGCCGCTGCAAGTCCTCGGCGCTGACCAGCACCTCGCCTACTGCCGACTCCTCTGGAGCTCGCACCGGACTCGCCACCGCTGAGAGTCTAGTCCGCCTCCGGCGGTGCCTTGGCATCGTCGAAGGCCGCGCGCGGGCTCCCGCTCGCGCTGGTGCGCGCCGGCAGCACGCGCATGCTCAGCACGCCTGCGTCGATTACCGCGCCGACCGAGCCGCCGACGTGCAGCTCGGCGCGGCCGCCGCGTCGCGCGAGCGCGAGCAGCTCCTCGACGCGATCGCCGGCCTGCGGCACGAACTCGCCGGCGGCATGCTCGGCCAGGCGCACGACGACCATCCGCGCGAGCGCGGCGGGCAGCAGCGCAAGGCGCTCGAGCGCGATCGCGCGCTCACCGTCGAGCTCTGCCTCGACGAGCGTGTCGAGCAGCTCGGTCTCCTCACGCAGCAGGCGCGCGGTGCGCAGCACGTTCGACTCGGCTGCCGGGTGCACCGTGCGCAGCGCCGGCACCAACCGCCGGCGCACGCGCGCGCGTGCGTAGCGCTCGTCCTCGTTGCTCGCGTCCTCTCGCCACTGCAGCGCGCGCTCTTCGCAGTACTCAGCCGTCTGCGCGCGCGTGACGCCGAGCAGCGGGCGCAGCAGGCGCCCGTCCGCTGCCGCCATTCCCTGCAGCGCGCGCCGGCCCGGCGAGGCAGCGAGGCGATAGAGGATCGTCTCGACCTGATCGCTCGCCGTATGGCCGGTCGCAAACAAGCCATCGCGCTCGCCGGCGATCCGCGCGGCCGCCGCGTAGCGAAGCTCGCGCGCCCACGCCTGCAGGTTGCCCTGCTCGGCTGCCGGCGCTTCGCGCGGGTCGGCGCGAACGAGCGACAGCTCGACGCCGAGCTCGGCGCAAAGCGCCGCGCAGTGGCGCTCGTCGGTGTCGGAGTCGTCGCGCAGCCCGTAGTTGACGTGCAGCGCGCTGAGCCCGCTGGCGCCGTGAAGCGCGACGGCGACGTCGAGCAGGCAGACCGAGTCGCGCCCACCCGAGAGCATCGCCACGAGCGGCCTGCCGGGCGCGAGCAGTCCGCCGGCGCGAACGCTCTCACGGATCTCGGCGACGCTCACGAGCGTCGCGCCTACTCGCGCCTCGGCGCGGCGATGAACAGCTCGGTCGGCTCGGAGAAGCCCTTCAGGCCGACCTCGCCGATCCGCTCGAAGCGCAGCTCGTCAAGCGCCGCCGCGGCGTCGACGACCGGCCGCGTGACGAGCACCTCGCCGCCGCCCGCGCGCGCGACGACGCGCGCGGCCTGGTTGATCTCGCGGCCGTAGTAGTCGCCGTCGCGATAGAGCGCGTCGCCGTAGTGCATGCCGATCCGCGGCGGCGGGTCGCCGGGCGCGCTCGCGGCGTGCAGTCCGACGGCCCAGCGCACGAGCCCGCTCGCGTCCGGTCCGACGACCATCACCTCGTCGCCGAGCGTCTTGATCACGCGCGCGTCGCTCGGCAGCGTCCGTTCGACGGCGTCGACGAAGCGCTCGACGGCGGCGAGCGCCTCCTCGTCGCCGCGCTCGACGGTCAGGCGCGCGTAGCCGGCGAGGTCGGCAAAGACGATCGCGACGCGCACGCGCCCCTGCTCGGAAGAGCTTTCGGCGAGGTCGCTCTCCATGTGGCCGATCACGTCCTGCTCGACGAAGTAGCCGAGCATGCGGTCGTGCGTGTAGCGCAGCAGCGGCACGACGAACGGGATCAGCTCGCGCGCAAGGCCCTCCATCTCCTCGGCGATCTCGACGTTCGGCATCCCCTCGCGCATCAGCGGCTCGTGCACGTAGAGGTGGATCAGGCGAACCTCGGCTTCGGCGATCTGCGCGACTGCCTGCCCGTAGACGCGCGCGAGCTGCAGGAACGCGACCGACGGCAACCCCGCGTCGAGCACGGTCGCGACGTAGCGCAGCATTTCGAGATCCTCATCGGAGAGCAGCTCGGGCGCCTGCCAACCGTGCCCCATCGCGGCGAGGATGCGTTCGATCAGCGCCGCTTCGAGGCCGGTCGCGCGCGCGACTTCGCGCACCGTATAGCGGCCCTCTGAGCCGCCCAGCAGATCCTCGAGCGGTCCGACTGCGAGCTGGCCGTTGTCGCTCGCGCGCTTGATCTCGGCGAGCGAGTGCCCGCGTGCGCGCAGGCGCGCGACGACGCGAACGTAGGCGGCGGCGGCAGGCGTCCAGCGCCCGGCGTAGCCCGGCACCAGTCCGATCTCGATCCAGCGTTTGACCGTGCCCGGCGAGACGCCGGCTCGCGCCGCGACCTGCGCGAGCTTCAACTCGCCGGCCGGCGACGGGATCGGCTCTACGGGCTCAGCCACTCAGGCGCGAGGCGACGGGCTTTCCCATGCGCCGCAGTCTAAAGTCGCCTCGCGGTGCCCGACAGCGCGACCACTCCCGAGCACGCGATCCACCTGCACCCGACGGCGCCGCTCGCCGAGCGCGTGCTGCTGCCGGGCGACCCCGGACGCGCGCTGGCGCTGGCGCAGACGCTGCTCGCCGAGCCGAAGATGTTCAACCACAACCGCGGCCTCTGGGGCTACACCGGCGAGGCTGCCGATGGCCATGCGCTGACGATCCAGGCGACTGGCATCGGCGGCCCATCGGCGGCGATCGTCTTCGAGGAGCTGATCGCGCTCGGCGCGCGGCGCGCGATCCGCGTCGGCACCTGCGGCGCGCTCGATCGCTCGCTCGCGCTCGGCGATCTCGTGATCGCGCGCGAGGCGATCTGCGCCGACGGCGCCTCGCGCGCGCTCGGCGCGAGCGATCGCGCGTACGCCGATGTGCAGTTGAGCGACGCGCTCGCGCAAGCCGCGCCGACGGCGCGCGCCGGCACGATCGTCAGCGTCGACCTGTTCTACGAGCGCGACGGAGCGCGCAGCGCCGAGCACGCTGCGCTCGCCGTCGAGATGGAGGCGGCGACGCTGTTCGCGATCGGCGCACGCGCGGCGATTCCCGCCGCGTGCCTGCTGACGGTCTCTGACACGTTCGACGAGCACGGCGCACGGTGTCGGATCGACTCGGCGGCGCTGCTTTCCGCCGCCGAGCGCATGGGTGAGGTCGCGCTGGCCGCGCTCGCGGCCTAGCGCCGTCGCTCGCGCCTCAGCTCTTGCGAGCTTTCGTCCTGCCCGCTTTGCTCGCGGCTTTGCTTTTGCTCGCGGCCGCTTTGGCTTTGCCGGCGGCTTTGCCGGCTGCTTTGGCCTGAGCTTTGCCGGCGGCTTTCGCTTTGGTCGCCGCTTTTTTCACGGCTTTCGCTTTGCTCGCGGCTTTCGCTTTGCCGGCGGCTGCTTTCGCTTTGCTCGCCGCTTTCGCTTTGCCGGCTGCTTTCGCCGCCCCGCCGGCGCTCGCTTTCGCTTTGGCCGCCGCTTTCGCTTTCGGTTTCGCCGCTGCTTTGGCTTTGGCTTTGGCCGGAGCTTTTGCTCTGGCCGCCGCTTTCACTTTGCTTGCCGCTTTTGCTTTGCTCGCGGCTTTCGCTTTGGCCGGCGCTTTTTTCGCCGCCGCTTTCGCTTTGGCCGGTTTCGCTTTGCCGGCCGATTTACTGCGCGTCGATTTCGCGGCAGCGGCAGCGGCGCGCGCCGGCCGCGCAGCTTCTGCGCCGAGCTTGCCGGTCAGTCGAGAGAGCTGTTCCTCGATCGCGGCCAGACGTGCTTCGACCTGGCCCGGAGAAAGCGCGCGGTCGAGCCGATGCACGCCGTCCTCGATGCCCTCCAGTCGATGTGAGACCGCCCGCAGCCGGCGTGTCAGCCGTTCGATGTCTGCAGCCGACGGAATGTTCAGTGCACCCATTGCCACCTCCTGTGCTTGAGAAGCCTTCTCGCGCGCATCGAATGCACGTCCGATCGCTCCTGTGATGAGGGGATTTTCCAGCAGGTCCGAGAGCGCTTTCCCAAGACGCTCCTCCGTGTTCTCGCTCAACCGCTCGCGCAGGCTCTTGGCGACGTTGCTCGCATCGGACATCCTCGCGCTCCCGGTCTCGAGTTTCGGCGGGCCGCCGGCCCGCGGCAGCTACGTCACCGCCACCGCGGAAGGATACGGTGAAGCGATGTCCGAACGTTGGTTCCTGTTCTTGCAGCTGGAGTTTCCCTGGGAGCTCGGTCCGCCCGACGGGCGCTATCTGCTGCGCGCCGGCGAGCAGGCCGACGCCGAGCACGTCGTCGTGCTCGGCACGCACGGGGCGAAGCGACACCCGCCGCCACGCGGAGCATTGCGAGTCGCCTCGCCGCGATCGAGCGCGCGTCGCCGGCCGGTCGAGCCCGAGCCCGAGCCGACACCGGTCGCGACGGCGCGCGCGACGGTCGTCGACCCCGTCTCCGTTTCAGCCGAGCGTCAGGCGAAGGCCTGGCTCGCCGAAATCGAGGGAGAGCGTGAGGTGCTGAGCGCGGTTGCCGTGCTCAATCGCGTGCTGCACCTCTACCGGATCGCGGCGGCCGACGCCTACCAGCACGAGGTCTCGCCCGAGCAGGCGCTTGTGATCAGAGCCGGCTGGGGCGAGGGCGAGCAGGTCGCCGACGGCATCTGGACGCACGCCGTCGAGCTTCCTTGGCGCGGCCGCGGCGGCGTGCGCCGCAAACGGATCGGCGATCGCGCGGCGGCGCTGCGCCCGCAGGAGCGGCTCGCCGTGATGCTCGGCGGTCGCGGCGTCGCGCTGCTGTGCGAGGAGCTTGCGCTGCGAACGCGCGTCGATCTCGATCAACGACGCCTCGCGCACGCGGCGATCGAGCTGCGAGGCGCCTACGCTGCCGCGCTCGCCGAGCTGCCGCGCGAGCGGCGCGAAGATCTCGCGATTCGGATCGACGAGCTGCGCAAGCTGCAGGGCGGCGTCGAGCTGCAGGCGCGCGCAGCGCTCGGCGAAGGCGACAAGCGCGGCGACGTTGCCGACGACGCCGGCGATGAGCAAGCCGGCGATGACGATGGTCTCGACGAGGCGGTCGTTCGTCATGCGCTCGAACGCCTCGAAGCGATCCTGCGAGCGCGCACGGCGACGGGCTTTAGGCTGAAGCGATGATCGACCCGACGACGAGCGCGATCGGCACGTGGAGCGGCGGGCGCTTCATGCACTTCGGCGAGCCAGTGGAGGAACAGCGCCTGCTCGCGCTGTTGCGCCCCGGGGATGGCATCGACACGGTGATCACCGCCGACGCTTATGGCGCCGGCGAGGCCGACGAGCTGCTCGGGCGCGCGCTGCAGGGCCGCCCGCGTGAGAGCTACTGCCTCGTCGGCGCGATCGGCCACGATTTCTACGAGGGCGAGCGCGAAGGCGCGAAGGGCTTCCCGCGCTTCACCGATCCGCGGCTGCGCCCGGCGAGCGAATACGGCTCCTACATTCGCATGGCATGCGAGCGCAGCCTGCAGCGGCTCGGCGTCGAGCGCTTCGACCTGCTGCTGCTGCACAATCCCGACCGCACCGGATACACGAGCGAGGCGGTCTGGGAGGGAATGGCGGCAGTGCGCGAAGCCGGACTGACGCGCCTGCTCGGTGTCGCGCCGGGTCCGGCGAACGGCTTCACGCTCGACCTGATCGACTGCTTCGAGCGCTTCGGCGAGCTGATCGACTGGGGCATGATCATCCTCAACCCGCTCGAGCCGTGGCCGGGCGAGCTCGCGCTGTCGGCTGCAATCGCGAACGACGTCAGCCTGATCGCGCGCGTGGTCGACTACGGCGGGCTGTTCCACGACGACGTGCTGGCGGGCCATGCTTTCGCCGAGTACGACCACCGCAAGTTCCGTCCGCAGGGCTGGGTCGAGCAGGGCCGCGAGCGGCTCGAGCGGCTGCGTCCCTATGCCGATCGTCACGACCTAACGATGCTTCAGCTCGCGTGCGCCTGGGATCTCGCGCACGAGCCGGTGCGCTGCGTCGCTCCGACGCTGATCCAGGAGCGCGGCGCGAGCGCGAGAGCAATCGAGCAGAAGCGCGCCGAGCTGGCGGCGGTCGCGTCGCGCTCGCCGCTGAGCGCCGAGGAGGTGCGCGAGATGCGCGCGATCGGCGACAACAGCGGCTCGATGACGTTGAAGGGGGCGAGCCCCGAATACAGCGGCGCGCCGGTCGCCGATCGCTGGGAGCTCGACGGCGAGCTGGCGACGCTGGCGACGCGCTGGGAGATCGAGCCGGCGCGCGATCTCGTCAAGCAGTAACCGCGCAGCGCAAGCTCAGCGCTCGTCGAGCGCGTCGAGCGCCGCGACGAGTGCCTCAAGCTCGCTGACGACGTCGCCGCGCAAGCGCGCGTCGGCGACGTCGTCGAGCGGCGTCGGCCCTTGCGTGACGATCGCGACGCTCCCGCCCGCGCGGCGCGTCAGCGCCGGCAGCGCGGCGACCGGATGGACTTCGAGCGAGGAGCCGATGCAGAGCAGCAGCTCGGCGCCTTCGCACAGCTCCTGCGCGCGGCCGAGCGCGGCGGCCGAGAGCATCTCGCCGAACAGCACGACGTCGGGCTTCAGCGCCGAGGCGCAGGCTGAGCAGCGCGGCACGCGCTCGGCGTCGCCCTCGATCCGCACGAGCGTCTCCTCCAGCGAGGCGCGCTCGCCGCAGCGCAGGCACGTGCAGCTTTCGATGCTGCCATGCACCTCGACGAGCTCACTCGTGCCAGCCTTGCGATGGAGCATGTCGATGTTCTGCGTGATCACGCCGTCGAGCAATCCCCGGCGTTCCAGCTCGACGAGCGCTTCGTGCGCGCCGTTCGGCTGCTTCTCGCCGAGCGTCGCGAAGCGCTCGCCGTAGAACGCCCAGAAGCGCACGGCGTCAGCGTGGAAGGCGTCGATGTGCGCGACTTCGATCGGATCGACGTTCGCCCACAGGCCGGTTCGCGGCGTGCGGAAGTCGGGAATGCCCGACGGCACCGAGACGCCGGCGCCGGTCAGCGCGACGACCGAGCGCGCGTCGCGCACGCGCTCGGCCAGACGCTCGACTTCGAGCGACGGAGCAGTCTGCGCGCTCGCGCTCACTTGCCTTCGAAATGCGGCGCGCGTTTGCCGAGGAAGGCGGCGATGCCCTCTTTTGCGTCGGCGCTCTGGAAGACCTCGGCGAACGCGCGCTTCTCTGCCTCGACGCCCGCGTCGAGGTCGCCGGCGGCGGAGACGCGCTTGATCTGCTCGAGCGCCAGCGGCGCGGCCTGCGCGAGCCTGCGCGCCCACGCGAGCGCGGTGTCGAGCAGTTCGTGATCGTCGACGACGCGGTTGACGAGGCCGAACTCGAACGCCTCGTCGGCGAGCAGCGGATCGCCGATCAGGTTCATCTCGAGCGCCTTGTTCTGCCCGACTAGGCGCGGCAGACGTTGCGTGCCGCCGAAGCCGGGAATGATCCCGAGCTTGATCTCCGGCTGGCCGAACAGCGCTGCGCGCGCGGCGATGCGCACGTCGCACGCCATCGCGAGCTCGCAGCCGCCGCCGAACGCGAGCCCGTTGACGGCAGCGATCGTCGCGATCTGACCCTCGCCGAGCTCTTTGAACAGCGCGTGCGTCTCGTTGACGAGCGTCTCGCCGGCCGCGGCGTCCATCTTCGTGAACGCCTTGATGTCGGCGCCGGCGGAGTAGAGAAACGGATTCGAGGACGCGATCACGAGCGCACGCACGCCGGAGCTCTTGACCTTGCTCCAGACCTGCGCGAGGTCGCCGGCGACCTGCGGCGAGATCGAGTTCATCTGCCCGTTCGCGAGCCAGGCGATCGCGACGCCGTCCTCGCGCGTCTCGAGCTTGATCACCTCGGCCGGCTGCTCGGCGTCGGGCTGCGGGTAGGCGTAGAAGCCCTGACCGCTCTTCTGCCCGAGGCGGCCCTGCGCGACGAGCCGTCGTAGGATCGTCGGCGGCGTGAAGCGCTCGCCGTAGCGCTCCTGCGCGCGCTCCATCCGCTCGAGCACCGCGTCGAGCCCCTCGACGTCGGCGCGCATGAACGGCGGCAGCAGGCCGCGGCGCGGGTCCAGCCCGGCGCCGGCCATCATTCCGAAGTCGATGTCGCGGTGGGTGGCAACGCCCTCCTCGAGCACGAGGCAGGCCTCGAGGAACGTCTTCAGCGAGAGCAGCTCGACGAGCTCCTCGATGTCCGGCTCGTTCTCGCCCGGCAGGTTCGGCTCGCCTTGCGGGTCGTAGAAGCCGTCGCCGCCGGTCTTCGCGCCGAGTTTGCCGTTGGCGACGAGCTTCTGCATGCCCTTCGGCGCGTAGAAGCGTTCTTCGCCGTAGGACTCGAGCAGGTGCTCGGCGACGTGCAGCACGGTGTCGAGGCCGAGCAGGTTGATCAGCTGGTAGGGGCCGATCGGCAGGACGCCGGCGCTGCCGAGGCCGGCGTCGATCTGCTTGATCGACAGGCCCTTCTCCTCCTGCTCGCGCCAGACCTCGGCGATGCTCGAGTTGAGGATCCGGTTGACGACGAAGCCGGGCACCTCGGCGCAGGTGATCGGCTGCTTGCGGATCGCCTGCGCGAACGTGACTGCCGCGGCGACGGTCTCCGCTGCCGTCTCCTCGCCCTCGACGATCTCGATCAGCGGCATGATCGAGGCCGGGTAGAAGTAGTGGAAGCCGACGACCTTCTCCGGGCGCAGCGTCGCTTCGCCGATCTCGGAGATCGACAGCGAGGAGGTGTTCGACGCGAGCACGGCGTGGCCCGGCGTAGCGGCGTCGAGCTCGGCGAAGACGGCCTGCTTGATCTCCATCCGCTCGGGCACGGCCTCGATCACGAAGTCGACGTCGCCGAAGGGCTGATACGAGGTGGTGCCTTCGATCCGACCGACGATCTCAGCGATCTGCGCGTCGCCCTGCTCGGCCGTCAGCCGGCCCTTCTCGACTTGTTTGCCGACCTGGCCGCTGGTCACGTTGCGAGCCTCGTCGAGACCCGCCTGGACAAGCGCCTCGTCGATGTCCTTGAGCACGACCGGGATTCCCGCGGCGGCGATCGTCTGGGCGATCTGACCGCCCATCGTTCCCGCGCCGACAACTGCCGCCTTGAACACGAACATGCTTTTCGATCTCCTCTTCTGGCCGGTGAGGCCGGAGCCTAGCTGTCGCGAGGATCGTCGCTGCGGCGAGACCGCACCGATCGCTCTTCGCGCGGGTTTGCATTGCTGGAAGACATGCGAGCGCACGGCGGGTGCGTAAACGACGCGCGATCGCGGGTAGAGAGTGAGACATGAGCCAAACGACTGAAGACCACAGAGAGCTTGTAGGGGGTGAGACGCCGCGGCGCATGGGAGGGCTGCGGCGTGGGCTGGCGCTCGGCGCGGTGCTGCTCGCCGCGTCGGCGCTGCCTGCCGTCGCCCAAGCCGCCGGCGCGCCGAAGGCGAACACCGGAGGAGCAAAAGAAATCAGCTACGCCTCGGCGGTGCTCGCCGGCAACGTCAACCCGAACGCCAGCAACACGTCCTACTACTTCCAATACGGGCCGACGAAGGCATACGGCTCGCAGACGGCGATCTCCGACGCCGGCGCCGGCAGCAGCGCCGTGCCCGTACGCCTGGCGATCAGCGGCTTGCAGCCGATCACGGTCTACCACTACCGGCTTGTCGCGGTCAACGCGAGTGGCGTCAGCACGGGATCGGACAACGCCTTCAAAACGACCGTCGTGCCGCTCTCGCTGCAGATCCTCTCCTCGCCCAACCCGGTTCCGTTCGGCGGTGCGGTGACCGTTCAGGGAACGCTCTCGGGCACCGCCAACGCGAACCGCGCGGTCGTGCTGCAGGCCAGCACGTTCCCGTTCACGGCCGGCTTTCTGAGCATCGGCAACCCCGAGCTGACGACTGCGACCGGCAGCTTCAGCTTCACCGTTCCGAGCCTCGAACAGATCACGCAGTTTCGCGTCTTCACGACGACGAGCACGCCCGTCGTCAGCCCGATCGCGACCGAGAACGTCGCCGTGCGCGTCTCCAGTCATGTCGCGCGCACGAAGCGCGCCGGTTATGCGCGGATCTACGGCACGGTCACGCCGGCCGTCATCGGCGCGCAGGTCGGCGTCTTGCGGATCGCGCAAGGCCGCGGGATCCTCGCCGGCGGCACGATCGTCAAGGCGCGCAACTCGATCAGCGGTCAGTTCAGCCGCGTCGTGCGCGTCAAGAAGGGCGCGTATCGCGTGCTCGTCAAGGTCGCGCCGGGCGGCGTCGTCTCCGCCTATGGCACGCCGCTGCTGATCGGCTGAGCGGAGACGGGGAGAGCGCAGTGAGCGCCGCCGAGGGGCGGCGCTCACCAAGCGATCGTCCGATGCTGAAGCAGTCGCGATGAGCTAGACGGCGACAGTTTCGACGCCGCCGACTGCGGCCGGCTCCTCGACACGACGCGGAAGCAGCGTTTCGCGCGCGATCACGAGGCGCTGGATCTGCGAGGTGCCCTCGTACAGCTGCATGATCTTGGCGTCGCGGAACAGCTTCTCGACGGGGTAGTCCTTGATGAAGCCGTAGCCACCGTAGACCTGCACCGCTTCGGTCGCGACCTTCATCGCCGCGTCGGCGGCGAAGCGCTTGGCGTGCGAGGAGATCAGCGTGTTGCGTTCGCCGTTGTCGAGCATGAACGCCGACTTCCACGTCAGCAGGCGCGCCGCCTCGATTTCGGTCGCCATGTCGGCGATGATGAACTGGACGGCCTGGTGCATCGCGATCGGCACGCCGAACTGGACGCGTTCGCGCGAGTAGTCGGTCGCGAACTCGAACGCCGCGCGCGCGATGCCGGTCGCCATCGCGGCAACGCCCGGGCGCGTGCGGTCGAGCGTCATCATCGCCAGCTTGAAGCCCCTGTTCTCCTCGCCGAGCAGGTTCTCGGCCGGAACCTCGACGTCGTTGAACGAGATCGTCGCCGTGTTCGACGCGCGCTGGCCGAGCTTGTCCTCCTTCTTGTCGACGACGACGCCCCAGTCGCGCTCGACGACGAACGCCGAGATGCCACGGTGGCCGGCGTCCTTGTCGGTCTTCGCGTAGACGGTGTAGTAGTCGGCGTAGCCGCCGTTGGTGATGAAGCACTTCGAGCCGTTGATCACGTACTTGTCGCCCTGCTTCACGGCCGTCGTGCGCATGCCGGAGACGTCCGAGCCGGCTTCGGGCTCGGTCAGGCAGAACGAGGCGAGCTTCGGCGATTCGGTCAGCGCGCCGAGGTACTTCTTCTTCGTCTCCTCAGAGCCGCCGAGCATGATCGGCGCCGTCGCCAGGCCGTTGCAGCCGAGCGAGGTCTGGATGCCCGAGCAGCCCCACGAGAGCTCCTCCTCGATCAGACAGCCGTCGAGATAGCTCGCGCCGACGCCGCCGTACTCCTCGGGCAGGTGCGAGTTCATCAGGCCGAGCTCCCACGCCTTCTGGATGATGTCGGCCGGCCACGTGCCGTCCTTGTCGTAGTCCCAGGCAACCGGGCGTATCTCTTTGACGGCGAAGTCGTGCGCCATCTCGCGCAGGCTCTTCTGCTCGTCGGTGAGCGTGAAATCGACCATTCTCGGAAGTCCCCCTAACAGGTGGCGGATGCGGATCGTTGCTTGCGCGTCGTGCGCAGTGATTGACTGGTCAGTCAATCGCTTTCGCCAGGGTAGCGAAGCGCACGCCGATCGGCAACAATCGAGGAGTGCTCCAGAGCGTCTTTCCGCTCGTCGTGTTCGGCGCCGTCGCGCTCTCGATCGTGATGTCGCTCGTATTCCTGTTCAGCCGCGGCAGCGCCTACGACCAGATCGGCGACAGCGGCTTCGCGCCCGAACGCGATCCCGGCGAGGAAATGCCGGCGCCGGCGCCCGGCTCCTCGGCCGAGCGCAGCGAGCAGGAGACGGAGATTCGCCAGATGCTGCGCGCGCGCAGCGCGCGTCTCGCGCGCCGAGGCGAGCCGGCGCTGGACATCGAGGCCGAGGTCGCGCGGCTGCTGGCGCCGGGCGAACGGGCGACACGCGATCCCGGCATCGAGCTGGAGGTGCGCCAGCTCGTGATTGCGCGCAACGAGCGGCGTTCGCGCCAGGGGCTCGAGCAGCTGGACGTGGAGTCCGAGGTCGTGCGCACGCTGCAGGAACTCGACCCATAGTCGGTCGGCCGACAGCCAACGCGCATGCGAGTCGGGTATAAACGCCAGCGATGAAGGACGCGCGCCGCTTTCAGCTCGACGAGCTCACGATCCGTCCGGGCACCTACTTCAACCCTTCGACGGAGGTGATGGTCGTCGTCGACGACTCGCCGGTCGTCGACCACGAGATCTTCGAGTCGGGCGAGTTCGAGAGCGACGACTGGGTGCTGATCTCCGACGACGCGCCGCTCGACGAAGTCAAGCGCGACGAGCTGATCGAGCAGTTCCAGGTCACCTACGCGCCCGGCGGCGCGCTGCTGGCGGCTGGTGACGACGAGGTCGAGGACGACGAGGAGGACGAGCTCGAACCAGACGAGCTCGAGCCAGACGCCGAGTGAGCCTCGTTTAGGTCGCGGCGAAGTCGGCCGTGGACTTTGCGTTTCGCAGCGCGATAGCAATCGTAGATACGGCGTATATACAGCTGCTATCGGCTCGCGGAATCGGAACTAGACCGCACGTCCAGCACGCGGCGCAGCGAACGGCGCTGCGCAACTAGCGCGCGCACGTGCGTGTTGCAGCAGTCGTGAACTTGCCGCGCCGCAGACGCACTCGAATCCTCGCTGCAACGCGGGCTGCACGCTCGGCAATGGCGCACCGCGCGCCTAGCATGCGCCGCGTGCGCGCAAAGCTTCTGCAGGCGCTCGCCCTCGGCGCGCTGCTCCTCGCCGTCTCGATCACGCCGTCGCTGGCGAGCACCGGACATGCTCGGTCGCGCGCCGCGCAGACCGCCGCCACGAAGTCTGCTGCGGCGAAGAAGCCGACGGTCAGCTCGGCCCTGCAGGGCCTGCAGAGCAGCGCGCAGATCACGCCGGCCGAATACACGAAATACGCCGCCGCATACGCCGCCGCGAAACGCTCGCTCGGCAAGCTGAGCGGCACCCGCCGCGCGGAACTCGGCGCGGTGATGGCAAACGTCGAAGCGATGGCGGCCGGCGGCTACTTCATCTCCTCACGCCTGCCGGTGATCTTCTACACGCTCGAACACAACCGCCAGTGGTGGACGACCGAACCGCTCGTCGGCAGCGGCACGCGCGTGAGCTTTCCTGGAAGCAAGATCGTCTGGGAGCACTACGCCGGGCAGGGCATCGAGATCCAATGGCTCGGCACGTTCGGCGAGGCCAACGGCTACTACCTCTCGGGCCACGAAAACGCAAACCTGCACCAACTGCTCAGCGAAGTGATCCCGCTCGCAACGAAACGGGCCGGTGGGATCGCGTGGGAGTACATGTTCCAGTTCGACGGCGGCAAGCCGCCGTGGACGAGCGGGCTCTCGCAGGGCACGGCGCTGCAGGTGCTCGCACGCTCGTGGTCGCGCTTCAAGGAACCGGCGCTCTTGACGGCGGCACAGCAGGCGCTCGGGATCTTCCAGACGCCGCCGCCGAACGGCGTGCAGGTGAAGACGGCTGCGGGCACAGAGTACGCCGAGTACACGTACGCACCGAGTGATCGCATCCTCAACGGCTTCATTCAGGCCGTCGTCGGGCTGTACGACTACACGCAGATCACGAGTGACCCGCTCGGGCAGAAACTGTTCGAAGCGGGCGACGCGGAGGCGCGTCTGGAGACGCCGCACTACGACACGGGCGCGTGGTCGCAGTACGACCAGTACTCCGAATCGGATCTGAACTACCACGAACTACTGACCGAATTCCTCCAGCACCTCTGCGAACGCACGCGCAAAGGCCCACCGATCCCGGTGACGCCGGCGCCGGCGCCGGCCCCGACGACGAGCACGCCGGCGACGACGGCTCCGACGACCAGCACGCCGACCACGACTTCGACTACGCCGACGACGACCTCCGGCGGCACCGAACCGACCGAACAGATCGTCGCGCGCGGCGCTCGCGCACACGCCGCGGCGAGCAAACCGGCGGCGACGCCGATCGCGGGCGACGAAATCTATTGCACGACTGCACAGCACTTCACGACTTATGAGAAGACGCCGCCGGTACTCGCGCTGCTGACGAAGACGCTGAAAGGCGGCACGCGCGCGGGCGTGCAGCTGTCGCTGTCGAAGGTCTCGACGGTGCGCCTGACGGTCAAGCAGGGCTCGCGCACGGTCTGGACGAACAGCGCGTACGTCGAACGCGGCAAACCGAAGCTCTTGTGGCAGACGCCTGCGGGCGGCGGCACGTTCAACGTGACGCTCAGCGCGAGTGATCCGGCGGGCAACTTCGCGACGACGACGGGCACGATCGTCGTCTCCAAGCGCTAGCCGCTTCCTCGCGCCGGAGCGCGCCTAGACTGGTTGGAGTGAGGCGATTCGAGGCGGCGCGGCTGCGAGGCGAGGGCGAATGACGCGCCTCGGCGAGGTCTGGCGCGCGCTGACGGCGGAACGTCGCAGGACGGCGCTCGTCTCGTTCGGGCTGTTCGTGTCGATGCTGCTGCCTTGGTACAGCAAGACCGACACGTTCGTCGTCAGCGGGGCGGCGAAGGCGACCGGGCAGAGCCTGAGCGCGTTCCAAGCGTTCTCGTTCGTCGAGGCGGCCGTGCTGCTCATCAGCGCCGGCGTACTCGCGCTGCTGTTCGCGCGCGCGGAGGGGCGCGAGTTCCAACTGCCCGGCGGCGACGGCACGATCGTGACGATCGCCGGCTCGTGGGCGGCGATCCTGATCTTCTACCGGCTGCTCGACAAGCCGGGGCTGTCGGGCAACGCGCGCGTGACCTCGACGGTCGGCGTGCAGTGGGGAATCTTCGTCGCGCTGCTGCTCGCGCTCGGGCTCGCCTACACGGGAAGGCGGATTCGTGCGGGCGAACGTGCCGAGCCGCCGCTCACGCGACCCCGACGAGGCGGGCCGAGCCGTGGTCCGTCTGCGCACGGCGCCGAGCAGCCGGGTGAGACGAGTTTTGCGGACGTCTATGAGGATCCTTCGGACGATCTGAGCGAGCGCGACACGACCGTGCGGCGCGAGCCGCTGACGGCGGCGACTCGCATCGTCGAGGCAGCGCCGACGCGCGCGGAGTCCGGCGAGCCGAAGGCGCAACCGGTGCGCGCCACGACGCGACCGCGAAGCAGCCGCCCGCGACTCCCGCCGGCGCCGCCCGAGCGCGGCGCGCCGGCTGAGCAGATGTCGTTCGAGGACTCGCCGCCGGACGAGGAGTAGCGCGGTCGCGCGGAACACGCGCCTGAGCCGCGCCGACGCGGGTGCCTATCATTGGAGCGCACGATGTCCGTCTCTCCGTCCGAGGCGTCCGGCGCTTCCGCGTCGGAGCCAAGCTCAGTCGCCGAGGTCGCTGCCGGCCTGCGCAGCGTCGGCTACCTGCCGGGCGAGTCGACGGCGCTCGTCTCGTTCCTGGCGACGAAGCTCGGCAAGCCGGTACTCGTCGAGGGGCCGGCCGGCGTCGGCAAGACCGAGCTGGCAAAGGCGCTCGCGTCGTTCCTCGGGCGCGAGCTCGTGCGGTTGCAGTGCTACGAGGGCCTCGATGAGGCGAAGGCGCTGTACGAGTGGAACTACCGCAAGCAGCTGCTGCGGATCCAGGCGGAGGCGTCGGACACCGGCTGGGAGGCCGTGCAGGAGGACATCTTCGGCGAGGAGTTCCTGCTCGCGCGGCCGCTGATGAGCGCGATCGCCTCCGAGCAGCCGGTCGTGCTGCTGATCGACGAGATCGACAAGACCGACCAGGAGTTCGAGGCGATGCTGCTGGAGGTGCTCTCCGACTTCCAGATCTCGATTCCCGAGCTCGGCCGCGTCGAGGCGCGCACGCATCCGATCGTGCTGCTGACGTCGAACAACTCGCGGGAGCTGACCGAGGCGCTCAAGCGCCGCTGCCTCTATCTCTGGCTTGACTATCCCGAGCTCGAGCACGAGCTCGAGATCGTCCGCCTCCATGCGCCTGACCTCTCCGAGACGATCGCGCGCCGGCTGGTCGAGGTGATCGGGATGGTGCGCGAGCTCGACCTGAAGAAGCCGCCGTCGATCGCCGAGTCGATCGACTGGGCGCGCGCGCTGCTGCTGCTCGGCGCCGAGGACATCGACACGCAGACGTTCAACGAGACGATGTCGGTGATCGTCAAGCACCGCGCCGACATGGACGTCGTCGCCGAGCGCGTCGGGCTGAAGCTCTCGGCGCCGGCCGATGTCGCCTGAGCCGCCGCGCGACGGCGGCAGCGCAGGCGGTCCCGGACTGCGCCCAACGACGAGAGCCGGCGCGAGCGCGCCGGCGGCGGCGCTCGCTCCTGCGGGCCTGCCGGCGCGGATCCTCGAGCTCGGCGAGGAGCTGCGGCGCGAGGGCATAGCCGTCGGCACCTCGGAGCTGCTCGACGCTTTCGCGGTGCTGCGCGAGATCAGCTGGACGACGCAGGAGGACTTCCGCGAGGCGCTCGCGGCGACGCTCGCCAAGAGCCAAGAGGACCGGCGCGTGTTCGAGCTCGTCTTCGACCGCTTCTTCTTCCGCGCCGTCGAGCTCGCGGCGGCGCGCGAGGGCGTGCGCGAGGAGGATCGCGCGATGCTCGACGAGCTCTCTGACGACGAGCTCGAGGCGCTGCGCGCCGAGATCGCAGCGGCCGTTCGCGACGGCGCCGAGGGAACGATGCGCGACCTTGCGCGGATGGCGATCGCGGCGTTCGCCAAGCGCCAGGAGGGCTCGGGCGTGATCGGCGTCGACGTGCAGCGGATCCGCCGCGCGCTCGGCCTGCGCGCCGAGCCGCAGCCCGACCTGCCGGAGGAGGATCCGCGACGCGAGGGCCTGCCGCGCGATCAGCTGCGCCGCTTCGAGGCGATGCTGCGGCGCGAGCTCGAGCGCGCACAGATCGAGCGCACCGGCAACCTCCCCCCTGCGCGCCCGCTCGGCGAGCTCGACCGCGCGCTGCCGTCCGGTCCGCTCGCGGACCTCGCGGCGGTGCATCGCGTCGTTACGCAGCTGCGCCGGCGCCTGGCGACGCAGGGTCTGCAGCTGCGCGGGCACCGCAAGCACGCACAGGTCGACGTGCGGCGCACGATGCGCGCCTCGCTGCAGACCGGCGGTGTGCCGGTCGAGCTGAAGTTCCGCCCCAAGCGCCCGAAACGACCGGAGATCTACGTCCTCTGCGACGTCTCGACGAGCGTCACGTCGGCGTCGGTCTTCTTCCTCTCGGTGTTGCACGCGCTGCACGACACGTTCCGCAAGATGCGCTCGTTCGTGTTCATCGAGCGGATCTCCGAGGTCACGGATATCTTCGAGCACGAGCGCAACTTCAAGACGGTCTCCGAACGGATCGGCTCCGACGCGGGCGTCGCGGACATCTCCGGCTACACCGACTACGGCCGCGTCTGGTCGGAGTTCCTGGTGCAGGTCGAGGACGACTTGCACCCGCGCGCGACGGTCATCGTGCTCGGCGACGCGCGCACGAACGGGCGCGATCCGCGCGCGGACATCTTCGCGCAGATCGCTGCACGCGCCGGGCGCACGTTCTGGCTGAATCCGGAGCCGCGTCTGTACTGGAACTACGGCGACTCGGTGATCGCAGCCTACGAGCAGTACTGCACGGCGTTCGAGTGCTGGACGACCGGACAGCTCGAGGACTTCGTGCGCGCGCTGACGCGCCCGGTCGTCTCGGCCTGAGCGGGCGACGCTCTCGCAAGCGCCAACGGCGCGCGAGGACGCGAGTGCTCTCGCCCTCGCGCGGTAGCATCGCGTTCACATCCGAACAAGACCAGGGGGGCTGGCGGCAGGCCGGCTGAGATGGCGTCCGGGAAGCGATTCCACCGGCGTCGACCCGTTGAACCTGTGGGGTAATGCCCGCGAAGGGAGTCGAGTGGCGACCGAACTGCAGTCCCGCGCACAGCCGCCGATCGAGCGGCTGACGCACGAGCGTGCGATCGTCCTGAGCGCAGTCGGGCGCGTCTTCGAGGATCGCCGCGGGACGCCGGTGCGCGCGCTGCAGGACGTCTCGCTGCACGTCGACCGCGGCGAGCTGCTCGCGATCGTCGGTCCGAGCGGGTGCGGCAAGACAACGCTGCTGGAGCTGATCTGCAGGCTGCAGGCGCCGCAGGACGGCACGCTGCAGAGCGAGCCGGCCGCGCTGATGCCCCAGCGCGACCTGCTGCTGCCGTGGCTGAGCGCGCTCGACAACGCCGCGCTGGCGCTGCGAATCGCGCACGTCTCACGCACGCACGCGCGCGAGCGCGCGGCGGCGATCTTCGCCGAGCTGGGGCTTTCCGGCTTCGAGGACGCCGCGCCGGCGCAGCTCTCGGGCGGCATGCGCCAGCGCGTCGCGTTCGTGCGCACACTGCTCTCGGGCAAGCCGGTGCTTTGCCTCGACGAGCCGTTTGGCGCGCTCGACGCGATCACGCGCGCGGAGATGCAGGAGTGGCTCGCTCGCGCGCTGGCACGCGAGCCGCGCACGGTCGTGCTCGTCACGCACGACGTCGAGGAGGCGATCGTGCTCGCCGACCGCGTGCTCGTGCTCTCGCCGCGACCCGGCCGCGTCGTCGCCGAGCTGAACGTCACGCTCGCCCGGCCGCGCGCTCGCACCGATGCGGCCGTGACAGCTCTGCGCGAGCAGGCGCTCGATGCGCTCGCGCGAGCGTCGCGCGAGCAGCCGGCGGAGCGTCCGTGAGTCGCGCCCGCACGCGCGCGGCCGCCGCGACCGTGCTGCCGCCGCTGGCGCTTGCGCTGGCGCTGATCGGCGTCTGGGAGGCGTATGCCGACCTCGGCACGACCAGCTCCTACGTGCTGCCAGCGCCGCACGCGATCGCCTCGGCGCTGTGGCAGAACGCGGGCTTTCTCGCCGGCAACCTGGCGACGACCGCCGAGGAGGTCGCACTCGGCATCCTGCTGGCGCTGCTGCTCGGCTTCGCGCTCGCCGTGCTCGTTCACCTATCCGGTTTCTTGCGCCGCGCCGTCTACCCGCTGGCGGTCGGCTCGCAGGCGATCCCGATCGCCGTGATCGCACCGCTGCTCGTCTTCTGGTGGGGCTTCGGCGTGCTGCCGAAGCTCGTCGTGATCGTGCTGATCTGCTTCTTTCCGGTACTCGTGACGACCGTCGACGGGCTGCGTGCGGTCGACCGCGACCAGCTCAAGCTGCTGCGCACGCTCGACGCCTCGCGCTGGCAGGCGTTTCGCTTCGCCGAGCTGCCGGCGGCGCTGCCGGCGGCGCTCAGCGGCGCTCGCATCGCGCTGGCCGTCGGCGTGATCGGCGCCTACATCGCCGAGTCGCAGACGGTCACGAGCGGCACTCACGCCGGCCTCGGCCACGAGATCAACGCTGACCTGACGGCGCTGCAGACGCCGCGTGCTTACGCCGCGGCGCTGGTGCTGTTCGTACTTGCGATCGCGTGCTTCTACGCCCTGACCATGGCCGAGCGAGCGCTCGCGCCCTGGGCCCACCGACAAACAGGAGAGACACATTGAGAGTCCCGCTTCGTCCGCGCCGCGCCCACGCCACGCGAGCCCGTCTGCACTCACGACGTGCGCTCGCCGCGCGCCTGCTCGCGCCCGCGCTCGCGCTCTGCGCCGTGCTCGCGCTGTCGGCCTGCGGCTCCAAGCAGGACACGCTGACGGCAGCGAGCGCGAAGCCGTTCACGGTGATGCTCGACTTCTTCCCGAACGCCGACCACGCCGCGCTGTACTCGGCGCTCGCCAACGGCGACTTCCGTGCGAGCGGGCTGAACGTCACACCGCAGACGCCGGCCGACCCGTCCGAACCGCTGAAGCTGCTCGCGGCAGGCAAGGTCGACATGGCGATCTCCTACGAGCCCGAGCTGATGCTCGCGCGCGACGAAGGGCTCAAACTCGTCTCGGTCGCGGCGCTTGTGCAGCGGCCGCTGACGTCGATCATCGCGCTGCCGCAGAGCCACATCAAGAAGGTCGCCGATCTCGCCGGCAAGACCGTCGGCACGGCGGGCATCCCCTACCAGGCGGCCGAGCTGCGCACGGCCGTGCAGGCGGCCGGCGCGAACCCGTCGAGCGTCAAGGAAGTCAACGTCGGCTTCAACCTCGTCCCGGCGATGCTCTCAGGCAAGGTCGCGGCGACGCTCGGTGGCTTCTGGAACTACGAGGCGATCCAGCTGCAGCTGCTGCACAAGCATCCGCTGACGATTCCTGTCGACCGAGCCGGCGTGCCGAGCTACAACGAGCTGGTGCTCGTCGTACGCGAAAAAGAGGCGAAGGAACACGGCGAAGAACTGCGCGCGTTCCTGCAGGCGCTGACGCGCGGCGAGCACGAGGTCCGCGCGAACCCGAGCGCGGCCGCTGGGCTCGTCGTCAAGGCGAACCCGTCGCTCGAACCGAAGTTGCAGCTCGAATCGATCAAGCAGACGCTGCCGGCGGCCGTGCCGAGCGAAGCGGGCAAGCCCTACGGTTGGCAGAGCCCGAAGGCTTGGGCATCATTTGCCAACTGGATGTTCTCGCACAAGCTCCTGCACAACGACCCCAACACTGGCCTGCCGCCGTTCACGAACGAGTTCCTGCCCGGACAGGGAATCGGCTGATGCGCGTCGGGCTGCTGACCGGCGGCGGCGACTGCCCCGGCCTGAACGCCGTGATCCGCGCGATCGTGCGGCGCGGACTGGCCGAGCCGGGGCACAGCTTCGTCGGCTACCGACACGGCTGGGCCGGCGTTGTCGAGAACGACGCCTCGGCGCTGACGCTCGCGAGCACCTCCGGGATCCTGCCGCGCGGCGGCACGATCCTCGGCACGTCGCGCACGAATCCCTATTCCGACGGGCGAGACGGCACTGCGACCGTTCGCGCGGCGATGCGCGCGCACGACGTCGACGCGCTGATTCCGATCGGCGGCGAGGACACGCTCGGCGTCGCGTTGCGCCTGCACGAAGACGGCGTACCGGTCGTCGGCGTGCCGAAGACGATCGACAACGACCTCGGCGGCACCGACGTGACGTTCGGCTTCCAGACGGCTGTGCAGATCGTGACTGACGCGATCGACCGCCTGCACACGACGGCCGAGTCGCACAACCGCGTGATGGTGCTCGAGGTGATGGGGCGGCACGCCGGCTGGATCGCCACGCACGCGGGGATCGCCGGCGGCGCCGACGCGATCCTCGTGCCCGAGCGCGCGTTCGCCGTCGAGGAGGTCGCCGAGCACCTGCGCAAGCGCCATGCGCGTGGCCCGAACTTCTCGATCGTCGTCGTCGCCGAGGGCGCGATCGCGCGCGAGGGCACGCTGCACACGCGTGAGGCGACGAGCACCGACGCGTTCGGGCACGCTCGGCTCGGCGGCATCGGCGTCGCGCTAGAGGGCGAGCTCGAACGGATCACCGGCTACGAGAGCCGCGTGACGATCCTCGGACACGTGCAGCGCGGCGGCAGCCCGGTCGCGTTCGATCGCGTGCTCGCGACGCGCTTCGGCGTCGCCGCGATGGACGCTGCGATCGGCGGACGCTGGGGCGCGATGGTCGGCCTGCGCGGCACCGAGATCGTCGAGACGCCGCTTGCCGAGGCGCTGCGCGAGCCGAAGCTGCTCGACCCGGCGCTGTACGAGACGGCGGAGCTGTTCTTCGGGTAGCGGCGTGCGCGCGATGATCTTCGAGGCGGTCGGGCAACCGCTGCGCGCGGTCGAGCGCGACACGCCTTCGCCTGGCGCCGGTCAGCTGCTGCTGCGAGTACACGCGTGCGGCATCTGTCGCACCGACCTGCACCTGCTCGACGGCGAGGTCGAGATCGCCCAGCCGCCGCGAGTCCTCGGCCACCAGATCATTGGCACTGTCGAGCGGATCGGCGAGCAGGCTTCAGAGTCGAGCGCCGAGCGCTCGGCAGTCGGCGAGCGATCGAACGCCGACCGTTCCGCGGCCGGCGAGCACGCCGCCGAGTCCGGAGCCGCCGAGGCTGCGACCGCGTTTGAGCCTGGCGACCGCGTCGGCGTGCCGTGGCTCGGTTGGAGCTGCGGCGAATGCGAATGGTGCCTCAGCGGGCGCGAGAACCTCTGTCCGCGTGCGCGCTTCACCGGCTGCGACATCGACGGCGGCATGGCCGAGTACGCCGTCGCCGACGCGCGCTTCTGTTTTCCGATCCCGCCGGACTACGCCGACGAGCAGGCGGCGCCGCTGATGTGCGCCGGGCTGATCGGCTACCGGGCGCTGCGCATGTGCGGCGACGCGCGCCGCGTCGGGCTCTACGGCTTCGGCGCCTCCGCGCACATCCTCGCGCAGGTGCTCGTCTCACAGGACCGCGAGGTCTACGCCTTCACGCGCGCCGGCGACGAGAAGACGCAGGCGTTCGCGCGCGAGCTCGGCGCCGTCTGGGCAGGAGCGTCCGAGCAGCCCCCGCCGCAACTACTCGACGCGGCGATCATCTTCGCGCCCGACGGCGCGCTCGTGCCGCTCGCGCTGCAGGCAGTCGCGCCGGCCGGCGTCGTCGTCTGCGGCGGCATCCACATGAGCGACATCCCGTCGTTCCCCTACAGCGCCATCTGGCAAGAGCGGATCGTGCGCTCGGTCGCGAACCTGACGCGCGCCGACGGGCACGAGTTTCTCCAGCTCGCTCCAGAAGTGCCGGTGAAGACGCGCGTGACGACCTATCCGCTCGAGCGGGCGAACGAGGCGCTGGCCGACCTGCGCGCGGGTCGGTTCCACGGCGCGGCCGTGCTCGTGCCGTAGGCAACTTCGACGATCAGGCGACAACCCGCCGGACGACTCTTCTCACGCCTAGCGGGATCGTCGGGTATTGACTCGGCACGATGCGTCGCGGACAATCACACTGTGCACCAGGCGACTGCATCGGGAGTCGAGTTCGCTCGCGCGCTCGCCGAGAAGGACGCGAACAAGATGCGCGACCTGCTGCATTCTGAGATCGACTTCAGGGGCATGACGCCTAACCGCATCTGGGAGGCGAACGACCCGGATGCCGTTGTGGCGATCTTCCTCGATCAGTGGTTTGAGGAGGAGGATGAGATCGAGGCGATCGACGACCTCGACAGCTCGACGTTCGCCGATCGCGAGCGAGTCGGCTACCGGTTCCGCGTCACTTGCCCGGACGGCCCTTTCGTAGTCGAGCAGCAGGCCTACATCTCAGCGCGAGACGGGCAAATCGAGTGGATGCGTGTGCTCTGCTCGGGATTTCGAGCGCGTTAGATCCCGTAAGCGTGCACGGCCGCGAGTCCCGCCCACTCCTCGTAGGGCGCGAAGAACTCGCGAACCTGCGGCTCGTCAGCGCGCGCGTACGGATCGCCGCCGCTGAGAAGCCGCCCGACTAGCTTCAGCAGTCCGACGTCGCCGGCCGGCAGCTGGTCGTGCCGGCCCTGCCCGAGCAGCCCGAGCATCTCGATCGTCCAGCTGCCGATGCCGGGGATCGCGCGCAGCCGCCGCCAGCCGCGCTCGTGGTCGGAGCCGTGCAGGTCGACGCGGCCGAGCGCGACCTCGCGCGCGACGCGCACGAGCGTCACGGCGCGACCGGCGGCGAGGTCGAAGGACTCGAGCAGCGCCGGCGCCGTGCCGGCGAGCGCGTGCGCCGTCGGCATGTCGCGCAGCGCGCTCGGCGCTCCGTCCCAACCGACCCAGCGGCGCCCGAGCCGCGACAGCACGCGGCGCTCGATCGCAGCAGCGCGCTCGTACTCGATCAACTGCTCGCAGACGGCCCACGCGAGCGCCTCGAACGGCTCCGGGCGGCGGCGAGCGCGAAGCCACGGACGGCGCTCGAGCGAGCGGCCGATCAGCGGGTCGTGCGCGAAGCGCCGATGAAACGCGCTGAGGTCGTCGTCGACGCCGAGCGCGAAGCGCATCCGCTCGATGCCGTGCGCCGCCGCCTCTTGCGTGCACGCGCGAGCGCCGAGCACGACGCGGTCACGCGCCGGCTGCGCCGCGCGCACGAGCACCGGCTCGCCGTCGTCGTGCAACAGCCGTTCGACGACGCCGCCGCGACGGCGCAAGAGACCATCCATGCCGCCACGCGGCAAGCGGAATGGGCTGACCGGCGTGATCTCGACACGCTGCTCGACGCTGCTCACGACCGCGCCGCCGTACGCTTCGTTAGCCGCGCCCGCCGAGCAGGTGCACGTCTACGAGCAGCGACCGGCTCCCGACGATCTGCACGAGCTCGCCGGCACTCGTGCCGCTGCCACGACGACGACCAAGGCGCGACTTCGAGCCACGGCCTTTCGTCAACGCCGCCGAGCGACGCTGACGATGGGTCACGAGCCCGACGACGGCTGCACCTGCGACGAAGCCGCCGGCTGCCACGGCCGCAGCCTGAACGGCCGGGATCGCGCCGCTCGAGCGCGAGAGCTGACCCGAGAACGGGTACCCGCCGACGACGCTGGCCTCCTGCGCGAGCACCGGCAGGGCGTCGACCGTCTCCACCTCGTCGGTCGCGTCGGCCTCTGCCATCTCGTCGCTGGAGTCGCTCACCGACTCAGTGTAAACAGGGACTCAGACCGCATCGCCGGACGGCGCCAGCTCGCGCTCGTACATCCGGTAGCGCTTGACGACCTTGCCGCCCATCATTTCCATGCCGCGGTTCATCGGCTTGTTCGTCTCGAGGATCCAGCCCATCTCGCCGCCCTTCTGCGGGCGCGCTTCGGCAGCGTCGTAGTGCAGCTGGTAGAGCCGCGCTGCGACGCCCGTGTGCTGGTACTCGGGCTTGACGCCGAGGAAGCCGACGCGCAGGCGCTTGATCAGCCGGCCTTTGTTGAGCAGGTACCACCAGCCGAACGGCAGCAGCCGGCCGTTCATCTTGGCGAGCAGCTCGTTGACGTCGACGATCGTGATCGCCATCGCCACGACCTCGCCGGTGTCGATCCGTTCGGCGAGCATGAACCAGTGCTTGTCGAAGACGATCTGCAGCTCCTGCGCGAACGCGTCGAGATCCTTCTTCGAGTACGGCACGAAGTCCCAGTTCTTCGACCAGGCGGAGTTGTAGACCTCGGCGAAAGAGTCCATGTCTTTGCGCAACTGCCAGCGGCGCATCGGCCGCACGCGGATACCGTGCTCGCTCTCGACCTTCTCGGCGAGCTCCCACATCACCGGCATCACCTCCTCGCGATTTCCGACGTCGAGGCTCCACATCAGCAGGTCCATCGCCTTGGCCATTCCCGCCTGCTCGAGGCGCTGCTGGTAGTAGGGCGGGTTCCAAGGTTGCGCGATCATCGGTTTCAGCTCGTAGCCCTCGATCAGCACGCCGCTGTCGTCGTTCATCGTGAAGCTCGCCGGGCCGACCATCCGCTCCTTGCCGCGGACCTTCAGCCACTGCGCGGCGGCATCGAGCAGCGCATCGAGCACCTCCTGATCGTCCTCGAACTCGAGAAAGCCGAACCAGCCCCAGTTCTTCTGCTGGTGCTCGTTGAACGCGTCGTTGACGTGCGCGCTGATGCGCCCGACGACGCGCCCGTCGCGCAGCGCGAGGAAGTACTCGGCCTCGCCGTGGCTGAAGAAGGCGTTCATCCTCCGACTCAGGAACAGCCGCCGCTCGAGCCTCAGCGGAGGCACCCATTGCGGGCGGTTAGCATGCAGCGCGTACGGGAGGCCGATGAAGCGCTTCAGATCGCTCCCACCGGAAACAGTCCTGATTTCGACTCCCACGGCCGAGGCACACTACATGCAGACCTCCACCGACGTCTTCGCCAAGGTTCGCGACCACGAGCGCTCGGAGCTGCTCGCGGCGGCGCGCGAGGCCGACGTACTGCCCTATTTCCACCTGCTCGACTCGCCGGCGATGCCGGTCGTCGAGATGGAGGGCGCCGAGCGGATCATGCTCGGCTCGAACAACTACCTCGGGCTGACTGGCGACGAGCGCGTGATCAAAGGCGCTGAAGACGCCCTACAGCGCTTCGGCACCGGCCTGACCGGCTCGCGCCTGCTCAACGGCACGGTCCCGCTGCACCTCGAGCTCGAGCGCGAGATCGCCGAGTGGATGGAGACCGACGACGCGATCGTCTTCACGACCGGCCACCAGGCGAACCTCGGCACGCTCGGCACGCTGCTCGGGCCGTCTGACACGGTGATCGTCGACTCCGGCGACCACGCTTCGATCCTCGACGGATGCCTGCTCTCGCGCGCGAAGCTGCGCCCGTTCCGCCACAACCGCCTCGACAAGCTCGAGAAGATGCTGCAGCGCGCGCAGGCCGACGGCGGCGGCGTGCTCGTCGTCGTCGACGGCGTCTTCTCGATGGAGGGCGACATCGCTCCGCTCGGCGAGATCTGCGAGCTGTGCGAACGCTATGGCGCGCGGCTGATGGTCGACGAGGCGCACGGCGCCGGCGTGCTCGGCGCGCGCGGCGCCGGCACGGCAGAACTGCTCGGCGTCGCCGACCGCGTCGACCTGAGAATGGGCACCTTCTCGAAGTCGCTCGCTTCCTGCGGCGGCTTCGTGGCCGGCTCCAGCGAGGTGATCGAGTACCTGCGTCTCTACTCGCGCGCCTTTCTGTTCACCGCCTCGGCCGTTCCCGCGGCGCTGGGCGCGGCGCTCGCGGCGCTGCGCGTCGTGCGCTCAGACGACGGCCCGGCGTTGCTCTCGCGCGTGCTCGAGAACGCGCGCCACCTGCGTGACGGCCTGCAGGAGCGCGGCTTCGCGGTCGTCTCGCCGCAGGCGCTGCCACGCGAGGCCGGCGTCCAGCTGAGCGCGCCGGGCGTGCTCGCAAACGAAGCGTCCGCCGGCGCGGCGAGCGAGACGGCTGCGTCGACGATCGTCACGCCGATCGTTCCTGTGCTCGTCGGCGACGACTGGCAGGCGGCGCTGCTGTGGCGCGCGCTGTACGACGCAGGCGTATTCGTCAACACGGCGCTGCATCCGGCCGTGCCGCCCGGCGGGGCGATGCTGCGCACGAGCGTGATGGCGACGCACGATGCCGCCACGCTCGACCGCGCGCTCGACGCGTTCACGCGCGTCAAGGCCGAGTTCGAGGCCGAGCACGGCCCGCTGCCGAGCTCCAACGAGCGCTCGTCGTCTGACTGACGAGCCGCGGTGGACGGCGGCCGGCGCCGTCGCGACTTGTCCAAATCTTCACAAGTCCGAGCTGGACACAAAAAGGTCGCTTCTAGCGTACGAAGCGATGGACGTTGCTTGACCGGATGGGCCGCCCTGACATAGCTTGCGGGAGCGCTCTGCATGACGTCCGGGTTCGCCCGACACCCGCCATCTCCAGGTCAATCTTCAAGGTCGACAGCCGACGACCTTGGGTGAGTCGCGGACGGCCATCGCCGAGACGTACTCGTCAAAAATCAAGCACGGATGTTGCGGTCCTACAGCCCAGGACCGTGACGGGGAGAGTCCATTTATGAACGCGACAGCGACAATCGCCCCTGCTCCGCAGTACATGCGCGCACTGGAGCGCGCAAACAAGGTTCGCCTGGCCCGTGCGGAGCTCAAGCGCAAGGTCTCGATGGATGACCTCAATGCCGCCGAGGTGATCTTGTCCTGCCCGTGGGAGGCGCAGAGCATGGCCGTCGCCGACCTGCTGATGAGCCAGCGCCGTTGGGGTCAGACTCGCTGCCGCAAGTTCCTCGCGCAGATCCCGATGTCGGAGAAGAAGACGATCGGCTCAATGACCGACCGCCAGCGCCAGACGCTCGCCGCGATGCTGCGTTCCTCCGGTGAGCGGGGCCGCGCGTGGAGCGCGACCCCTTGGGTAACGGACAGCCTGACGACAGCTTGACCTGCCACCAGCCGGCCAGCATCCCGATCAGGCCGAGTCGCGGACGCACCTCCCAGACGCCGCAGCCGCCTTCGCCGAGGTCGCGCGCCGCCAGACGCATGAACTTGTAGCGGCCCGGCTCGAGCTTGATCGCCTCGAGCAGCTCGCGCGAGCGCCGTTCGTGCTCGACGCGAGCGCTCGCGATCGCGCGCACGTCCTGCAGGCGGCCGGCAAGCGCGTCGCGGCGGCGCTCGAGCTCCTCGAGTCCCAGCAGCCGCGGGCCGCCAGCCGGATCGATCGCCGCGCATCGCGCGGCGGCAGCCGGGATGTGCGGGAAGAACGCCGCGACCGTCCTCGACAGCTCACGCTCCAGGCGCGCAATCTGCGCGCGCAGCGAACGCCGTGCCGCGCGCTCGTCGACCTGCTCGACGGGCTGGGCGCTGCGATCGACCGTCAGCTGCTCGAACTGGCCCACGCCTCCGACTCCTCCTGGGGTAACGCCGGACGCGCCGATTCTACCAGTGCCCGGCGTGTTCGAGTGCACCGCAGCACGTCCACAGCGCCTCTTCGGCATAGAGCTGCGGCACGCCTGCGACCTGCACCGCGAATAGCTCCAGGCGCTCGCTGTGCGGCTTCGGCTCGTGCCCGCTCGCAAGCTCGCCGAACAGCACCGCGAGCGGCGCCGTCGCGTCGGCGACGACGAGCCGCCCCGCCGGCAGCTCGGCCGCACGCGCGTCGCGCCCGAAGCGCTCGCCCTGCTCGCTCGTGCGGATCCCGAGCGGCCCGCCGACGCTGGCCGCGTCGAGCGCCCAGACGGGCACGCCGGTGTCGAGCAGCGCGATCAGCAGAATGTCGGCGAGCATCGCGCGCGCGAGGAAGCCGCCCTTGATCATCCGCTGGAACACGGCCGCCTCCAGCGGCGTTCGCACGACCTCCGGGTCGAGCCCGATCTGGCGAAAGAAGACGCGATAGGCCGACGGCAGCGGCTCGCGGCGGATCGCGACAGCAGTCGCGCCGCGAAAGCGGTTCGACAGCTGCTTCAGCCGATCTTCGACATCGGGCGGCGTCGCGCCCGTCAACGACTCGCCGCGCCCGACGCGCACGTGTGCGCTCAGCAGCCGCAGGCCCGGCAGCTCCTGCTCGATCTCGCGCGCGCACCAGCCCGGAGTCATCTGCAGCTCCTGCGTCATCCGCCGGCGCCTCTCGCCGGCACGCCGGCGCCGCTCATCTCGGCCCCTTCCAGCCTCGTTGGCGCGACCCCGCAACGAGCTGGCCGAGGCGCGCGCGCAATGCGGCACGTGTCGGGCGCGAGAGGATCGCCTTGCCCTGCACCTCGCCGCCCGGGTAGGCGAACGTCAGCTGCGGGCACGTCGCAACTTTGTACAGCGCCGCGAGCGCGCCGTCGCTGTCGAGGCCGACCGGCAGCGTCAGGCCGCGCGAGTCGATCAGCTTGCGCACCTTCGCGCGTTCGCCCTTGATCGCGACCGCCGCGAAGCGCACGCCGGGGAACGACGGCGCCAGCGCCTGCATGTCGCCGAGCACGTCCGGGCAGGAGCCGCCGTCGACGAACAGCGCCAGCATCACCGGCGCGCCTTCGTAGAGCTGACAGGCGTTGAGGATCTGCGCGCCGCGCTCCTGACATGCCGGCACGCGCCCGGCCGAGCCTTCATCGGCGTGCCTCGCCGTGTCGGCGTCGCCCTTGAGGTTGCCGAGCGCCAGCGGCACGGCGAACGGCGGCAGCTGTTCGCCGGGCCCGAGCCCCTTCACGCCGTTCGGCTTCGTCACGAGCGTGTTGACCGTGATCAGCACGAGGATGACCAGCGCGACGATGCCGACGATGCCGCCGTAACGAGGCGTCGTGCGCGGGCGCGAGCCGCGCGGCTCAGACGGGCTCATGCAGGGGCTCGCGCGGGCTGCTGCCGCCGCGCCGCTCGAGCGCCCGCCCGCGCCCGTCTCGCGCCGGCGCAGCCTCGAACAGCACGAGCGCCGCCGGCAGCGCGATCAGCACGCCGAGCAGCGACACGGTCAGGTCGATCAGCGTGACGAAGCCGAAGTCGCGCAGCATCCTGATGTCCGACAGCGCAAGCACGCCGAAGCCGGCGATCGCCGTCACGCCCGACGCCGCAACTGCGGCGCCGGTCTGGCGGTAGCTGCGGCGCAGCGCCTCGATCGTGTCATAGCCGGCGAGCCGCTCCTGGCGGTGGCGCTCTGACAGCAGCACACCGAACTCCGTCGAGATCGCGATCACGAGCGCTCCGAGCGTCACCGACATCGGGTTCAGCGGCACGCGCACGACATACAGCACGAGCGCCGACCAGCCGCTGGCGAGCGCAATCGGCACCAGCGGCACGAGCGCCCGGCGCCGGTCGCCGCGGAACGCGAGCAGCAGCACGAGCGCGACGACGACCAGGCTGATCAGCAGCGTCAGCACGCGGCGCAGCGGCGAGGAGACTTCGCTCGCCGACTTCGCCGCGAGCACCGGCAGCCCGACGAGGTCGGCGCTGACGCCCTTCGGCGGGTGCAGGCTGGAGCGCATCTGTTCGATCAGCTGCTGCTGCTGCTGCAGGCTCATCTCGCGGATTCCGAACGCGAGCGTCGCGACGCGGCGATCGGCCGCGATCACGTCTTGCGAGAAGTACGGCGGGATCGCGTCGAGCAGGCCGGTCACCTGTGCCTGCGTGAGCTTCTTCTGCTTGACCGCCTTGCCGACGCCGGCCTGCAGGTTTGCGGCGGCCTGCGGCGAGAACAGGTCGGGCAGCGAGAACGCCGGGCACAAGCGCGCCTTGCCGCAGCCGCGCGAGGCGCTGTAGCCGAGCCGCTTCAGCACGGCGCTCTGGTAGTGGCTCATCCATTCGATCGTCGCCGGCTTGGTCAGCTCGTTCGAGCGCACCATCAGGTCGATCTCGCCGCCGACGCCGGTCGTGCGCTCGAGCACGTTCAGCGCTTCCAGCGAGCCGAGGCTCTGCGGCACGAGCTTGGTGATGTCCGTCTGCACGCTCGTCTGCGTGTCGAGCCCCCAGCCGAGCGCCGCCAGCACGAGGCCGACGGCGAGCACCCGCCCCGGCCGCCGGACCGCGCCGACGAGCGCCGCGCGGGAGACGGCGCGCGTCAGCGCGTTGTCGCGCAGCAGCTCGCCGGCGCCGCGCCAGGCCGATGTGACGGCCGCACTCGACAGCGCCCCCACCCCCGCTGAGCTCGGCTCGCCGGCGCGCCGAGCGCTCAACGAGAGCACGGCCGCACCGGCGCTCAGCGCGCAGAGGAAGGCGACGACGAGGCCGCCGACGAGCAGCGCTGCGAAGCCGCGCACCATCGGCACAGGTGAGAGCAGCAGCACGAGCATCGCCGCCGCGCTGGCCGCGCCGGCCGTCGCGATCGTCGGCGCGCCGAGCGCCGCGGCGCGGCGCACCAGCAGCTCACCGTCCACCGGCGTCGTGCCGGGCGCGCCGCTCTCGGCGCGCACCTGTTCGCGCACGCGCTGCTCGGACACGCGCGACTGGAACTGGATCGCGTAGTCGACCGCGAGGCCGATCAGCACCGGCAGCACGGCGACCGACGCGAGCGTCAGCGAAGCTCCGGCGAGCGAGAGCGCGCCGAACGTGATCGCCGTCGCAAGCAGCGCGACGGCGAGCGGCAGCAGCCGCGGACGGCCGGTGAAGACGAGCGCGAGCGTCGCGGCCATCACCAGCAGCACGGCGATCAGCAGCAGCTCGATCGAGTGCGTGATCGAGCTCGTCAGGTCGGAGACGATCACCGGCACGCCGGTCACGAGGTAGCTCTCGCCGTGCTGCAGCTTCCACTGCGGCATCGCGATCGCCCGGCGCACGAGCGCGATCGTGCGCGTGCGCTGCGCCTCGCTCAGCCCGGAGCGCATCCGCACCGAGACGAGCGCCGCTTCGCGGCTCGGGAAGAGGTAGGCGAAACGCTGCTTCGGCGTGCCGGCCGGCTTGCTCGAGTCGAATACGAGCGCCGTGACGAATTCGTGGTTTTCGAGGCTCGGGCGCGACGTCAAGCCATATTCGAGCGCGAGCGTGACGAGGCCCTCCTGGAAGCGCGCCGTCGTGATCTTGCTCGCTTCGCGGCCGAGCGCGTCGGCTTCGCTCGCGCTCAGGCCGCGCTTCAGCGCAGCGGCGCGAACGGTGCGTTCGGCCTGCTTGGCCTGCGCTTCGGCCTGCTTGGTCTCGCTCGCGAGCTGTTCGTCGATCTGTTCGGCCGCCTCCTGGATGAACGTTCCCGGGCCCAGCACGACCTTGACCGTGTGAGCTTTCGCGAGCTGCCCGCACGGCCCGTCGAGGCCTCCCTCCTGCGCGAGCGCCTTGGTCGGCACGTTTCCCGAGAGGCAGCCCTCGAGCCCGATCAGCCGATCGATGTCTTCGCTCAGCACGAGCCGCTGCAGGTTGCCTTTGACGAGCACCTCGATCGGTTCTTCGCCGAAGCTCGCGTAGTAGCGCTGCGTCGCCTTGTACTGCGAGCTCGAGCTGGACACGAACGTGCTCGTCGCCGCCGTCGGATGCAGACGCAGCGCCAGCGCCGCGCAGCCGAGCGCGAGCACGACGACGAGCGCGATCACCGCGCGCGGACGCCGCGCGGCGCCGCCCGCCAGGCCCGAGAGAAGCCGCGCCGCGTTCACAGTTGAAGGCTAACCGCGCGCGACGATCGCGCGCGCAGTACGTGCTGCAACTACTCCATGCCCAGCGGGCCGGCCGATTCGCCTGCGAGGAACTGGCGGACGAACGGGTTTTCCGAGGCGAACAGCTCCTCGGCGGGGCCGGACTCGACGATCCGCCCCTTCCACAGCACCGAGATGTGCTCGGCGACACGGCGCGCGCTCATGATGTCGTGCGTGATCACGACGTAGCAGCCGCCGTTCTCGGCGTGGATTTCCTTGATCAGCTCGCACAGCAGCGCCGTGCGAACCGGGTCGAGGCCCGAGTCGGGCTCGTCGAACAGGACGATCTCTGGGTCGAGCACGAGCGCGCGTGCGAAGCCGGCGCGCTTGCGCATGCCGCCGGAGAGCTGGTTCGGCATCTTCGATCCCTCGCCGCCGAGCCCGACCTCGCCCATCCGGCGGTTGACGATCTCTGCGATCTCCTCCTCGCCCTTCTCTGTGTGCTGGCGTAGCGGGAAGGCCACGTTGTCCCACAGGTTTAGCGAGCCGAACAGCGCGCCGTCCTGGAACAGCACGCCGAATTTCTTGCGCGTCTCGAACAGGTCGGCGTCGGCGAGGCTCGGGATCGAGACGCCGTGCACGAGCACGTCGCCCTCGTCCGGATAGAGCAGGCCGACGATGTGCTTGATGCAGACCGACTTGCCCGTGCCCGACGGGCCGAGGATCATCGAGATCTTGTCGTCCGGCAGGCCCATGTTCAGCCCGCGCAGCACCTGATTGCGCCCGAACGCCTTGTGCACGTCGATGAACTCGATCGCGTCCGGCGTCTCAGACGGGCGCAGCGTGCCGGTGTGGTAGCCGAACTCCTCCGCTTCCTGCTCGCGCTCGACGATCTCGATCCGCGGGTCGCGCTCGACTCGTCCTGAGGTCGGCGCCTGCTGCTCGGACGCAGCCGGCGCGAACTCGGCCTCGCCGCCGTCCTGCACCGGCGCGTTGTGATGCTCGATCTGCTCGTAGGACTCCTCGGCGCCCTCGGCGTCGCCGTGCGGTCCCGACACGTCCTCGTCGGCCATTCTCAGCCTCCGATTGGAGCGCGCGGATTGGCGCCCCAGAAGATCTGCGTTCCCAACATTCCGATCACGTGCACCAACACCAGGTTTAGCACCATCGACTTCGCCGTCGCGCGGCCCACGCCGACAGGCCCACCACTGGCGTTGTAGCCGTAGTAACAGGCCACGAGCACGATCGCCGTGGCCATGAACATGGCCTTGATCAGGCTGTAGAGGAAATCCGGTGGATTCTGGAACTGCCAGAAGATCAGGAAGTAGCCGCCCGAGGAGACGTAGCCGATCTGCTGCACGACGGCGATGTACGACGCCAGGAACGCCGCGCCGATCCCGGCCAGGTACATGAACGGCAGCACCAGCCAGGCCGCGAGCAGGCGCGTCGCGCAGAGGAACGTCATCGAGTTGATTCCCATCACCTCGAGCGCGTCGATCTCCTCGGAGATCCGCATCGCGCCGAGCTCCGCGACGATGCCGGTGCCTACCTTCGCGGCCATCATGTAGCCGAACGCATACGGCGTGATCTCGCGCAGGTCGCACCACGCCGTGAACACGCCCGAGTATGCAGGAGCGCCTTGCGCAGCCGTGAAGTAGGCGCCCTCGATCCCGCACTGCAGGCCGAGGATGAACATCAGCGTCCAGATGATCGTCGTCGAGCCGACGATCAGGATGCCGGCCTGGCGCAAGGACTCGCCGAAGAAGCGGAACACGCGCAGGCCATAGACGTCGCCGACGATCTGGCCCGTGAACTTGCCGATTTCTCCGGTCGCCGCGAGCCATTCACGCGGCATTGCGAGCAGCTCGCCCATCAGCGTCCGCCCTCCTCTCGCGTGCGCATCGCCAGCTCGCGCGTCGTCACTTGATCACCAAGATCTGCGGATGGGTCGCCAGGAGCGTTTGCGTGAAGACGTAGTCGAACGAGAAGATCGCCGTGAACGCGATCACGACAGCCTCGTTGACAGCGCGCCCGACGCCCTCGGCGCCGCCGGAGGCGGTCATGCCCTTGTAACAGCAGACGATCGCGATGATCGCGCCGTAGATCGTCGTCTTCAGCACCGAGCCCCACAGGTCGGTCGTCGAAGCGTTGGCGAACAACGTGTTCCAGAACGGGCCGAGCGGCTGGCCATTGACGAGCTCCGCGATGATTCCGCCGAAGATGCCGAACAGCAGCGCGTAGATGTCGAACAGGCCGGTCACGACCATCAGCGCGAGGAAGCGCGGCACGACCAGGTTCTTGACCGGGTCGACGCCGAGCACCTGCAGCGCGTCGAGCTCCTCGCGCACCTTGCGCGCGCCGAGGTCGGCCGTGATCGCCGTGCCGGCAACGCCGGCGACGACGATCGCCGTCACGCTCGGGCCGATCTCGCGTACGGCGCCGAGCACGAAGAAGCCGCCAAGGCGGTCGAGCGCGCCGAAGATCGTGAGGAAGTTCGCAGCCTGCAGCCCCGGCGCGGCGTAGCAGATGCAGACGGTCGAGATCAGCAGCGGGAACCAGCACAGCCGCAGCGCGAACAGGAACTGCGAGACGAGCTCGCCGCCATAGGGGTACGGCGGGCGCAGCGCAGACACGATCGTCCTGCCCGTGAGGATCATCATGTCCCCGAATTCCTCGAGCACGTTGCGCACGGGAACGAACGCCCGGTCGGCGACGCTGCGAACCATCTCTGCCTGCCCCTCCTCGGGTTGCTTTGGCGGTCGGATGAACTGTACGCGATGCATAGAAGGCGCGCCAGCGGTCACCCGCGCGAGCCGCTGCAGTCGCGCTGGCAGCAGCTCGCGCGCAGGAGCGCCGCTGATAAGGTCCGACGCCCGTGAGGAGGCGAACAGGCATGTTCGGGGGGGTGCTGGCGGCGTGCGCGACGCTGCTCGTCGCCGGCTGCGGCGGCGGCGCCAAGCAGACCGCCGGCGAACCGGAACACACCTACAAGATCGAAGTGATCGATCTGACGTTCAAGCCCGACCAGGCCGTCGGGCGCCCGGCGAAGATGCGGATCGAGGTGCGCAACGCCGACACCAAAACGATCCCGAACATCGCCGTCACGCTCGACTCCTTCTACTACACGGAAAAATTCCCCGAACTGGCCTCGAGCCAGCGGCCGGTCTGGGTCGTCGAACAAGGGCCCGGAGCGCCGCCACAGCATCCCGTCCAGAGCGAGGCCGTCAGCCCGCCCGGCGGCGGGCAGACGGCCTACGTCAACACCTGGGCGCTCGGCGCGCTGGCGCCGCACCACACGCAGGTCTTCGAATGGACCGTGATTCCGGTCAAGTCCGGCATCCACCACATCAACGTCGAAATCTCGGCTGGCCTCGGCGGTCAGGCGAAAGCGACGCTGCCGAACGGCGGCGCGCTGCAGGCTCGGTTCAGCTCTGACATCGCTCCGGCGCCACCGTCGCGCCATGTCAACCCGAGCACCGGCCGCGTCGAACTCGGCAAGTTCCCGGCGCAGCCCTAGCGTCCGCTGGGCCTGAGCCCGCTGGGCTTTGGCCCGTTGTCGAAAGGCGCCGAGCTCGATTTCGCCAGACGCCGGTTTGCGGGCCGCCGCCGAGCATTACGATTGCGTTCGGCTTTTCCGGCCCCTTTGCCCGACGCTCTCAGGAGGACTTGATTCCGCTCATGCCACGGACCCGCCAGCAAAACGTAACCGCCGCGCAGTGGAGCGCCAATGGCTCCGCCCTCGGCTCGCCCGACTTGACCCTCCAGGACAACCAGGTCTTCGGAGCAAACGTCTTCTCCGCCTCTGTTCAGCGTCACCGCCTGCCCAAGCACGTCTACCGGGCACTGCAGGCGACGTTCGCTCGCGGCGAGGCGCTCGACGCGACGATCGCCGATCAAGTCGCCCAGGCGATGAAGGCATGGGCGATGGAGAAGGGCGCGACGCATTACACCCACTGGTTCCAGCCGCTGACGGGATCGACGGCGGAGAAGCACGACTCCTTCTACGGACCCGACGGCGAGGGCAATGCGATCGCCGAATTCTCCGGCAAGGAGCTGATCCAGGGCGAGCCTGACGCATCGTCGTTTCCGAGCGGCGGCACGCGCACCACGTTCGAGGCGCGCGGCTACACCGCCTGGGATCCGACCTCGCCGGCGTTCGTGCTGGAGAACCCGAACGGCACGCTGCTGTGCATCCCGACGGCCTTCACCTCGTGGACCGGCGAGGCGCTCGACAACAAGATCCCGCTGCTGCGCTCGATGGACGCGCTCTCCGGCGCCGCCGTCAACGCGCTCGGGCTGCTCGGCATCGACGACGCCAAGCACGTCTTCACGACGACCGGCTGCGAGCAGGAGTACTTCCTGATCGACGAGCAGTACTACTTCGAACGCCCCGACCTGCTGACGACCGGGCGCACGCTGTTCGGCGCAAAACCGCCGAAGGGCCACGAGCTCGACGACCACTACTTCGGCTCGATCCCCGAGCGCGTGCTCGCTTACATGCTCGAGGTCGAGCTCGAGCTGGCAAAGCTCGGCGTGCCGATCAAGACGCGCCACAACGAGGTTGCGCCGAACCAGTTCGAGGTCGCGCCGATCTTCGAGAACTCGAACGTCGGCTCCGACCACCAGATGCTGACGATGCAGATCCTGCAGAACACGGCGCGCCGCTACGGGCTGGTCTGCCTGCTGCACGAGAAGCCGTTCGCCGGCGTCAACGGATCGGGCAAGCACAACAACTGGTCGATGGGCACCGACACCGGCCTGAACCTGCTCGACCCAGGCGACACGCCGGCGGAGAACCTCTCGTTCCTGTTCTTCTGCTCGGCCGTGATCCAGGCCGTCAACCAGCACCAGGAGCTGCTGCGCGCATCGATCGCGAGCGCCGGGCAGGACCACCGCCTCGGCGCCAACGAGGCGCCGCCGGCGATCATCTCGATCTTCCTCGGCACCGATCTGGAGAAGGTCTTCACGGCGATCGAGAAGGGCAAAACGCAGCCGTCGAAGCCAGGCTCGTTCCTCGGCTTCGGCACGCCCGTGCTGCCGCCGCTGCCGCTGCACGGCGCCGACCGCAACCGCACCAGCCCGTTTGCGTTCACCGGCAACAAGTTCGAGTTCCGCGCGCTCGGCTCCAACGCCTCGCCGGCATTCCCGAACACGGTCCTGAACACGATCGTCGCCGAAGCCGTCGACGAGCTCGCGGGCAAGCTCAAGTCGGCGTTGAAAGGCTCGACGCTGGAGAAGGCCGTCACGTCCGTCGTCAAGGAGACGTGGGACGCGAACAAGCAGGTCGTGTTCGACGGCGACGGCTACTCCGAAGCGTGGCACAAGGAAGCGGAGAAGCGTGGCCTCGCGAACCTGCCGACGACGCCCGACGCGCTGCCGTGGATCGTCGACAAATCGACGATCGCCGCGTTCAAGAAATACAAGGTGCTGACCAAGCGCGAGCTCGAGGCGCGTTATGACATCTACACCGAGCAGTACGTGATGAACCTGAACATCGAGGCCGAGACGGCCGCGATGGTCGCCCGCACGATGGTGCTGCCTGCCGCGATCAGGTATCTCAACGAACTGCGCGCGACAGGGCTCGAGGAGCTCGTCGGCGAGATCGAACCGCTCGTCAAGGAGTTCCACTTCGCGCTTCGCGCACTCGAAGACGCGAACCTCGATGAGAACCACCCTGAGGACTCGGCGCAGAAGGAGGCCGTCTACATGCGCGACGTCGTCTTCTCGGCGATGGACGACACGCGCGAGGTCGCCGACCGCCTGGAGAAGCTCGTCGCCGACGACCTCTGGCCGCTGCCGAAGTACTCGGAGATGCTGTTCATCAAGTAGGCGCGCGGCGCGGCGATTCGCGGCGCAACCACTACACGCAGTAACGAGGGGCGCCGGTTCGGGCGCCCCTCGTTGCGTTCGCAGCTCGCTGGTCGCTCATCGGGCGCGGTCGTGCCGCTGGAGCCGGCATGTGTCGCAAGCCCGTAGTCAGCCGCCCGCTCGAGCCGGGTTGTGTAGCGGCCCGTAGTGAGCCGGCATCTCGCCAATCGCGTTGATGAAGTTGCCGACCAGGTAGCGAGGCTGTCCGGCCGCAACGCTCGGACGGCTGCTGAGCAGCGCGTGGAAGATCGCGCGCAGTTGGCTGCGGGCGATCGGCGCGCCCATGCAGAAGTGCGGGCCACCGCCACCGAAGCCGACGTGACGATTGGGGTCGCGCGCGAGATCGAGCCGGTCCGCGCCGGCGAAGACGTCCTCGTCGCGGTTGGCCGAGGAATAGAACATCACGACCTTCTCGCCGGCGGCAATCGGCTGCCCGGACAGCTCTGTGTCGCGCGTGGCGGTCCTTCGGAACGTCATCACCGGCGTCGCCCAGCGAATGAACTCCTCGACCGCTGCTTCCAGGCCACCGTCGAGGTCGGCGAGCAGCGCCGCACGCTGGTCGGGGAAGTCACAGAGAGCGCGGAGCGCGTGAGAGGTCGTCTGGCGGGTCGTGTCGTTGCCCGCGACGGACAGCAGCACGAAGAAGGCCGCGATCTCATCGTCGGTGAGCCGCTCCCCGTCCACCTCCGCGTGGGCCAAGCCGGAGAGCAGGTCGCCGGTCGGCGTATGCCTGCGTTGCTCGAGCAGTTCCTTCGCGGCGGTGTGCAGGATGAACAGCGACTCGCCGATCACGGCCAGCGGCTCGCGGCCCGACATGAACACGGGGTCGTTGACCGACACCATCGCGTCGGCGGCGTCGACCAGCCGCTCACGCTCTGCCTCGGGCACGCCGAGCATTCGCATGATCGTCATCAACGGCAGTTGCTTGGAGACCTGTTGAACGAAGTCGCCGTCGGCGTCCAGCCGGTTGACGATCTCGGCGGCGTCGGCCCTGATGCCGTCCTCGATCAGCTTCACCTGACGCGGCGTGAACGCGACGCTCACGAGCTTGCGCAGCTTCGCGTGCCGGGGATCGTCCATCGCCAGGAACGACTGCGAAGCCTCCAGGATCTCCGGCGGGATGTCCTCGAAGATCACTCCAGCTCCGGAGCGGAACGTGTCCGGGTCGCGCGAGACGGTGCGGACGTCCTCGTAGCGCAGGACGGCCCAATAGCCGCCGGTGCCGTCCTCTTGAGGCATCATCGCCGTGTCGGGCTGGCGCTGCCAGGAGATCGGCTGCTCGGCGCGCATCCGCGCGAACGCAGCCGATCGCTCGGCGGGCGTCTGCGCCCAGAAGTCGAGCCCGGACAAGTCATCGAGCGGCGTCTGTGGGTTCATGCGGCCTCCCGTCCTACGAACGGCGCCGCCTCGCTCTTTCGATCACGTCGCGCCACCGGACGATTCTCCCACGCTCGCGTCGGCGATGAGCACTTCTGCCCGGGTCGATGAGTGGCCGCGATCAGCCGGCTCGGGGGGACGCCGTCAGCGGCGAAGACCACAGTGCCTGGTCCTCCTCGCCGAGCCGCCACACGCCCGTGGCGAGAGCGTGCTCGCGCGCGATCCGCAGCAGCGCGACGACGGACGTCGTGTCCATGTACCAGACGACGTGCGGCGCGCCGAGCGCGTCGGTGTAGTCGAATGTCAGCTCGCCCGAGGCCGGATCGCGACGCACGACGGCGTGCTCGGCGCGCGCGAGCGCGACGACGTTCGCGTACTGGTAGGCCGTCGCCGGGTGCGCCGGGCCGCCGCCGTCGGCCCAGTCGAGCCCGTACATCGGCGCGCCGAGCACGAAGCGCGAAGCGTTCGGCAGCGACGCCAGGTAAGTCGCCGTCGCCGAAGCGGCCGCGAGCGGAGCGATCGGCCCCGGCGCCGAGCCTTCCCAGTGCGCCCCCCAGGCGAGCACGAAGACCGTGTCGGCGACGGCTGCGAGCGCGCGATCGTCGTAGAAGCCGGTCGCGACCCGCGGGTTGTCTTCGCCTACCCCGTCGACGACGACGGCGAGCTTCTTGTGCTGCGCGTGCAGCCGTTTGGCGAGCGCCGTGACGAACGCCGTCAGCGCCTGGCGGTCGCTCGCGCCGTCGTTCTCGAGGTCGAGGTTCAACCCCGCGTAGGCCGGATCACGCGCGATCGCGACGAGCCGCGCGAGCGTCGCCGCGCGCAGCTTCGGTTCGTCCAGCAGCAGGTGGACGGTCTCGCCGTTCTGGCAGTTGAAGCGCGGCATCACGGCGATTTGCTGTTCACGTGCGTAGTCCGTGACGGTTGGATCGTCGGCGCCGGTCACGCGCCCGCTGGCGGCGGCGCATTCGTAGTACGTCGGATAGAGCACGCCGATCGAGCCCGCGTGCGCACGCAGGTCGCGCAGCGAGTCGGGTGCGCTTGGCAGCAGATAGGCCTGCAGCGGGCGTGCGGGCAGGTGGCGAGCCGCACTGACGACAGCGGGCGCTCGGCGACGCGCGGCGCCGGCGCCCGGCGCGAGCGACGCGCAGATCAGCAGCGCCAGGCATGCGACGCAGGCCGATCGCACGGCGCGAGCCGTGCCGCGGGCGATGACCGAGCCGTCCGCTCGGCCCGAGCGACGACTCATCCGGCGGCGGCCAGCTGCGGCAGGCTCCACACGCTCTGATCCTCGCTGCCGAGGTGCCAGAGCCCAATTTTCAGCCCGAGCGAGGCGGCCAGTTCTGTACGCAGGCCGATCGACTGTTTGTCGGTGTACCAAACCTGGTGATGCACGCCGCTGCCGTCGGTGTAGGAGAAGTGCGGGCTCAGCGCCGTCGAGTCCCATTCGGGCAGCGCGCCGAAGACGCTCGCGAGCGCGACGATGTCTTCGTACTCGAGCGGCGTGCCGGGGTCGCCCGAGCCGCCGCTGCCGGCCCAGTCGATCCCGTACATCGGCATGCCGAGCACGAACTTGCTCAGGTTCGGCATCGTCGCGGTGTATTCGGCGACGCGCTTGAACCACGCGTATTCGTCGATCGAGCCGGGGCCGGAGGTCGTCCAGTGGATTCCCCAGTCGAGCACGAAGATGTAGTTGGAGACCGCCGAGAGCGCAGCGTCGTCATACATCGCCGCCCGCCCGGTTTGGATGTTGTAGTACTTCGCCGTGACGATCGTCGAGAGCTTGTTGCCTTGCGAGTGGAGCTTTTCGGCGAGCGCCGTGATGAACGCCGTGAACGGGTTGCGCTCGCTCGGTTCGGCGCCCTCGAAGTCGATCTGAATGCCCTGGTAGCCGTACGTGCGGCATAGGCTTGCGAGGTTTTCGATGAACGTCGTGCGCGTTTCGGCGTTGTTCAGGATCTGCGCCTCGCGTGTCGAGCTCTGACAGTTCAGCCGCGGCATCACTTCGATTCGACGCGCCTCGGCCCAACCGGTCACGAGCGGGTCGTCTTTGCCGGTCACTTCGCCGCCGGCGCCACATTCGTAGTACGTCGGATAGACGACGCCGATCTGCTGATAGTGCGCCTGCAGGTCGTCGAAGCTCTGATCGGTCGAAGCGAGCAGGAACGCCTGTGCGGCGCCGCTCGTCGGCGTCGGTTCAGCCGTGTGCACCGTCAGCGGCGTCGTCGGTTCGCTGATCGCGCCGAGCGAGTCCGCGGCGACGACCGTGATCTCGTAGCCGCTCGACGGCGCGAGGCTCGTGAGCGACATTTCGGGCGTCGCCGTCTGCCCGACGGGGATGCCGTCGCGAAATACGCGATAGCCGACGATTTCACCGCTGACGGCCGTGCTCGGCGACCAGCTCAGCTGCGCCGACTGGCTCGTCACTCGGCTTGCGCTGAGGCCGGTCGGCGCCGGCGGCGGCGTGTGCGTAGTCACGACCGTGACGTTCGGCGCCGGTTCGCTGAGGTAGCCGAGCGAGTCGACGGCGCGCACCGTGAAGACGTATTCGCGTGCCGAGGCGAGCGCGACCGTCGCGCTCTGGCCGTGGAAGACGCCGACGGCGGCGCCGTCCTTGTAGAGCATGTAGCCGGCGAGCGTGCCCGTGTTGGCCGTGCCCGGCTGCCATGACAGCGTCGCCGAGGTGTCGGTCACGTGTTCGGCGGCGATCAGCGGCGAGCCGCCCGGCGCCTCGTGCGTCGTCGAAAGGCTGAGCGGCGCGCTGCGAGCGCTCTCATGTTTGCTTGCGTCGATCGCGCTGACGGCGATCGTATAGGTGTGCGGGAAGGTCAGGTGCGACAGGCGCATCGACAGGCTCGGCGTCTGCCCGACGAGCTGCCCGTCGCGGTATACGCGGTAGCCGATGATGCGCGCGCCGCCGGCTTTGCTCGCGAGCCACTGGACGGTCGCTCCCTGTTCTGAGACTTCCGCGACGCTGAGCCCGGCCGGCGTACTCGGCGCGCCAGCGCCGGCGGCGCCGACGCTCTGACCGTTTGCGGCGATCACGAGCGCTGCGCTTGCCGGACCGAGGTGGCCGCGCGTATCGACGGCGGCGACGACGACGCGATGCGGGCGCCCGCTGCTGAGCTTCAGCGCGTAGCTGCGAGCGTGCGTCTGCCCGACTACGGCCGCGTCGCGCTCGACGCGATAGCCGGCGATCGGCGCGTCGCCGCGCGAGGCCGCTTTCCAGGTCAGCGTGATCTTGCCGGCGGCGCGTGCCGATATCCACACGCCGGCGACACGCCCCGGTCCGCGGAACGGGACTTTCGAGCGCAGCTTCGACCAGCAGCCGGCGCTGCCGGTGCCCGAGCGCGCCTGCACCGAGAGCGTCACGACGCGACCTGGCGTCACGCGCAGCACGAGCGATCCGTGCGTCGTCTGCCCGACGGTGCGCCCGGAGCGTTGCACGCGATAGCTGATCGCGCCGCCGATCGACTTCGGCGGCTTCCAGCTCAAGCGCGCGCGCAAGCTCGGCAGCCGCGTCAGGCGCAGGTCGCGCGGCGTCTGCCCGGAGCACGCCGGCGTCGATGCGCGAGCCGACGGCGAGCGCGTCGCGATCGCCGCCGATGCACCAGGTGCGAGCGCGGCAAGCGCCGACGCGGCACCGAGCGCGAGCATTGCCATCACCAGCACTCGTGAGCGAATCGCGCTCATTGCTCTGGCCCCAATCGGATCAGCCCCTCGCGGCCGAACTGCGGGAACGCTCGCCAGCTGCCGTAGACGTTGCCGAAGCTGACGCGCGCGTGCAGCACCGGCGGCGCCGGCGGGAGACTCCGCGCCGGCTGCAGGCGGCGATCGAGCCGCACCGCGTCGGCCCACAGCTGGCGGCCGAGTTTGCGCGGCGCGTGCAGCATGCCCGGTCCGAGCAGCAGCACCGGCAGCAGCGATGCGGGCAGCACGAGCATCGTCAGGATGCGCCGCAGCGTCAGCTTCGGCGCAGTCGACGGCGCCTGGCCGCCGGCCCCGCCGCCGGATGGCTCACCGGCGGGGCGCTCCAACGCGACGGCAGCCGCGCGCGTCACAGCTCGCCTCCGCCGGCGAGCCCGGCGCTCGGCGCCATCCGCGTGCCCCATTTCGAGCTGCGGCATGTCGCGATCGCGTAGTAGGTCTGCCACAGCATGATCGCCAGGTAGAAGAAGACGAACAGCACGCCGTAGAGCCAGACGAGGCTGTACTCGTCCTGGAAGATCACGTAGTAGAGCGAGTAGACCATCGCCAGCGCGTAGATCCCGGCGAGGTAGACGAGCGGCAGCGTGCCGCCGTGCAGCACCGGCCCCCAGAACAGCGCGTGCAGCGCCGCGATCGGCGCGATCAGCGGCAGCACGATGCTGAGGTAGGTGAAGAACGCGGCGATCGGGTGCTTGCGCCAGATGAAGCGCGCGACGAGCAGCGACTCGCGCGTCCACGAGCGCTTCCAGCGCGTCTGCTGCTTGAGAAAGCCGCGAAACGTGTCCGGCACGATCGTGTGCGAGATCGCGCGCTTTTCGTAGACGACGCGCCAGTCGCGCAGCACGCAGTTGGTCAGCGAGCGGTCGTCGCCGAACGTCGACTCGATTCCGAGGAAGGTCTGGTTCTCCCACCACTCCATCCGCGCGAGGATCGCCTCGCGCCGGTAGGCCGAGAAGCAGCCCGAGCAGCAGGTGACGCAGTGAAAGACCGATTCGGCGGCCTTGACGACACGGAAGGCGACGAAGTAGCGAACGCCCTGCATCCGCGTCAGCCAGTTGTCGCGCAGGTTGAGCACGTCGGCATGGCCGCAGACGGCGCCGACGCGAGCGTCGGCGAACGGCTGCACGAGCTTGCGCAGCGCGTCGGGCACGACGACCGAGTCGGAGTCGACGAAGACGATCACCTCGGCGTCGCTGTCGCGGATGCCGGCGGCCATCGCCGCGCGCTTGCCGCGGTTCTCCGGGAAGTCGATCACCTTGACGCGGCCGGGCGCGCTGTCGGCGACGCGCTGCATCTCCTCGAGCGTGCGATCGGAGGAGCCGTCGTTGACGGCGATCAGCTGCAGCTTCTCGATCGGGTAGTCGAGCGCGAGCAGTGAGCGCAGCGACTGCCCGATCGCCTCCTGCTCGTTGTAGCCGGGCATCACGATCGCGATTCGCGGCTCGAGCCCGGCGTCGGGACTCGAGCGGTAGAACAGGCTGAAGAGGAAGCGGCTGAGGATGTAACCGGCGACGCACACGCTGTAGACGCCGAAGAAGACGTTGTGGAACATCAGGTTGATGAACGCCGCCTTGTAGGCCATCACCGAGACGATCAGCACGACCAGGTAGAGCGCCGCGACTGCCTTCAACACGCGCCGGAGCAGCATCGCTACGGCACCATCCGGCGGCGTCCGACGGGGGTTCGATAAGTGCAGTCGAGGACCGCGTCGCAGCGCTCGAGCCAACCGTAGTCGTGATCGGGATGGATCGTGACGATGATCGCCAGCTGATAGTCCTCGGGGCCAAAGCCGGACGCGTCGACGCGCGGGTCGGGGTTGACGCTGTGCAGCAGCTCGCCGTCGAGCTCGAGCTCGGGAACGAGCGGGTCGTGGAAGTCGACGGTCGCGCCTTCGTCGAGCAGACGCCGCACGATCTCGCGCGCCGGTGCTTCGCGAGCGTCGGCGACGCCCGGCTTGTAGGAGGCGCCGACGAGCAGCACGCGCGCTCCGGCGAGCGACTGCCCGGACTCGACGAGCATCTCGTGCGCGCGCCAGACGACGTGGCGCGGACGCCCGGCGAGCTTGCGCAGGCCCTCCTCGGCGACCTTCGCCGGGCGCCCGGCGGCGCGCAGCGGCTGCACCAGGTAGTGAGGATCGACGCCGATGCAGTGCCCGCCGACACCGGCCGACGGATAGTGCGCCATGAAGCCATATGGCTTGCTCGCCGCCCCGTCTGTCACCTCGATCGGGTCGAGGCCATAGCCGTGGCACGCTTCGGCGATCTCGAACGCAAGCGCGATGTTGACGGCGCGGAACGTGTTCTCGTACAGCTTCACCATCTCTGCCGCCTCCGGCGAGGAGACCCGGTGCAGCCGCTCGCAGGTGTGGCGCAGGATCGCGGCGGCGCGGCGGAAGCACGTCTCGCTGACGCCGCCGAGCACGCGCGGCGTGCTCACCTGCGAATGCGCCTCCACGCCCGGATCGATCCGCTCGGGCGCGAACGCGACGAACACGTCCTCGCCGGCGCGCAGCCCGCGCTCGGCCAGCGGCTGCACGAGCAGCTCGCGCGTGCAGCCGACGTACGTCGTCGAGGTCAGCACGATCGTCTGCTCGGGGCGCGCGTGGCGCACGACCGAAGCGCACGCCTGCTTCAGCACGCGCGGTTCGGGCTCGCGCTGCTCGTCGACCGGTGTCGGCACGCAGATCAGCACGAGATCGGCTGCATTCAGCGCCGCGCCGTCGTCTGTCAGGACGAAGCCGTCACCGGCGAGATGCTCGCCGAGCTGATCGCGTTCGGAGCTGAGCAGCTCGGCCTGGCCGTCTCGAATCTGCGCCAGCCGACGCTCGGAGGTGTCGATGCCGATGATCCGGCAGCCGGCGTTGCGCAGCGCGATCGCGGTCGGCAGGCCGACATATCCGAGTCCGACGACGGCAACCACCGCATGACCGGTCTCGGTCGCGATCGGCGCGTCGCCATTGACGATCGCGCCGCGACTCGCCAGCACCGCGTCGGGATGCTCTGTCGCCTGCTCGCCGGCAGACTCGACCGCAAGGTCTCGCAACATGATTCCCCCTTTTTCGATCTGCATGATCAGCTTTTGGAGTTGCTCGATCGCCGCATCGCGGACGGTCAGGTCTTCAGCGCTTCGTCAGGAGCCCGGCGCGGATCTGGCTACCCCCCGATCCGGTCCTCGTCGCGGCGCAGTCTGCACACACCGACGGACTTGGCCAACGTCTCTGGACAGCCGTTCGAGCGCCGCGTGCGAAAGGGCATACGGAGCGTCGTCCCGAGTGGGCGGACGCTGCCCGAAACGGGCAACCGCGGCTGCTAGCTAGCATTGATTGATGGCTCGCGACTACAGACAGGCGATCTCCGAGCGCGTCGTCGTCTACGACGGCGGCATGGGCGCAACGCTCGAGCAGTTCGAGCTGACGGCGGAGGACTATGGCGGCCTTCAGGGCAAGTGCCACGAGGCGCTCGTGCTCAACCGCCCGGACGTGATCGAGGGCGTGCACAGCTCGATGCTCGAGGCCGGCGCAGAAGTACTCGAGACCGACACCTTCCAGGGCTCGCGGATCAAGCTCGAGGAGTGGGGCCTGGCCGATTACACCGTCGAGATCAACACGAAGGCCGCCGAAATCGCTCGCAAGGCTGCCGGCGAGAACCGCTTCGTCGCGGGCTCGATCGGCCCGACCGGCTACCTGCCGGCCTCCGAGGATCCGACGCTCGGGCAGATCCGCTTCGCTGAGCTCGTCGAGGTCTTCTCCGAGCAGGCCGCCGCGCTGATCGACGGCGGCGTCGATTTGATCATCATCGAGACGGCGCAGGACATTCTCGAGGTCAAGGCGGCGATCTTCGGCGCGCGCGAGGCATTCAAGAGCAGCGGGCGCACGCTTCCCATCCACACATCGGTCTCGCTGCTGCCGAACGGCGGCAAGATGCTGCTCGGCACCGACATCTCCTCGGTCCTGACGACGCTCGAGGCGCTGAAAGTGGACGTGATCGGCTTGAACTGCTCGACCGGCCCCGAGGACATGCGCGACGCGATCCGCTTCCTCGGCGAGTTCTGCCCGGTGCCGGTCGCCTGCATCCCGAACGCTGGCCTGCCGCTGCAAGGGCCCGACGGCGAGACGATCTTCCCGGAGCAGCCCGAACCGCTCGCCGAAGCGCTGAAGGAGTTCGTCGAGCGCTACGGCGTCGGCGTCGTCGGCGGCTGCTGCGGCACGACGCCGGCGCACATCGCGGCGATCGTCGAGCGCGTCGGTGCGCGCAAGGTCGCGGCGCGACCCGCGCCGCGCGCGCCGCAGCTCTCCTCGATGATCGCTTCGACGCCGCTGCAGCAGGAGCCGGCGCCGACGATGGTCGGCGAGCGCGTCAACTCGCAGGGGTCGCGCAAGGCGAAGGAGCTGCTGCTGGCCGACGACTACGACGGCCTCGTGCAGATCGCCGAGGATCAGGTGACGGGCGGCGCACACGTGCTCGACCTCTGCGTCGCGCTGACCGAGCGCACCGACGAGGACGAACAGATGCGCCTGCTCGCGAAGAAGGTCTCGCTGACGCAGCCGGCGCCGATCCAGATCGACTCGACCGAGCCGGAGGTGATCGAGCGTGCGCTCGAGCAGATTCCAGGACGCGCGATCGTCAACTCGGTCAACCTCGAGGCCGGTCGCGACAAGCTCGACCGCGTCGTGCCGATGGCGCTCGCGCACGGCTCCGCGCTGATCGCGCTGACGATCGACGAGGTCGGGATGGCGAAGACGGCCGCGCGCAAGGTCGAGATCGCCAAGCGGATCCGCGATCTCTGCTGCGAAGAGCATGGGCTCGATCCGCAGCTGTTGATCTTCGACTGCCTGACGTTCACGCTGACGACGGGCGATGAGGAGTGGCGCCCGTCAGCCGTCGAGACGATCGCCGGGATCAAAGCGATCAAGGCCGAGATCCCGCACGTGAAGACCTCGCTCGGCGTCTCGAACGTCTCCTTCGGCGTCTCGCCGGGCGCGCGCGCGGTGCTCAACTCGGTCTTCCTGCACCACTGCGTCGCCGCCGGGCTCGACCTCGCGATGGTCAACCCGAACCACATCACGCCGTACTCGGAGATCTCGGACAACGAGCGCGAGCTCGCCGACGACCTTGTCTTCAACCGCCGCGAGGATGCCCTCGAGCGCTTCATCGGCCACTTCGAGTCAAAGGGCGAGGAGGAGGGTCCGGCCGGAGCGGCCGATCCGACCGAGGGGATGGAGCCGGAGCAGGCGCTTCACTTCCACATCCTGCGCCGGCGCAAGGACGGCGTCGAGGCGCAGGTCGATCGCAGCGTCGAGAAGATCGGCGCCGTGCCGACGCTCAACGAAGTGCTGCTGCCGGCGATGAAAGAGGTCGGCGACAAGTTCGGCGCCGGCGAACTGATCCTGCCGTTCGTGCTGCAGTCGGCCGAGGTGATGAAGAAGGCCGTCGCGCAGCTGGAGAAATACCTCGACAAGATCGAGGGCTACACGAAGGGCACGGTCGTGCTCGCGACGGTCTTCGGCGACGTGCACGACATCGGCAAGTCGCTCGTCAACACGATCCTGACGAACAACGGCTACACGGTCGTCGACCTCGGCAAGCAGGTGCCGATCCAGACGATCGTCGACGCCGCGCAGGAGCACGACGCGACCGCGATCGGGCTGTCCGCGCTGCTCGTGTCGACCTCGAAACAGATGCCGGCGTGCATCGAGGAGCTGCACGCGAAGGGGCTCTCCTACCCCGTGCTGATCGGCGGCGCGGCGATCAACCGCGCGTTCAGCTATCGCGCGCTCTACCCCGGCGGCAAAGACTCCGAGGACGTCTACGAGCCGGGCGTGTTCTACTGCAAGGACGCCTTCGAGGGCCTTTCCGTGATGGATCAGCTGGTCGACTCCGACGCGCGCGGAGCGCTCGTCGAGAAGCTGCTCGCCGGAGCGACCGAGTTCCGCGCCAAGGGCGAGGCGCCGCAGGAGGAGCTGAACTTCGCCGATGACTCGGTGCGCTCGGCGGCGCGCACCGACGTGCCGGTCCCGACGCCGCCGTTCTGGGGCGTTCAGGAGATCGACGTCGAGCTGGACGAGCTCTACCGCCACCTCGACACGCACGTGCTGTTCAAGCTGCACTGGGGTGGGCGCGGCGTCAAAGGCGAGGCCTGGCAGAAGCTGCTCGACGAGGACTTCCGTCCGCGCCTGGAGCGGATGTGGGAAGAGCAGACCTACTTGCACCCGCGCGCGCTGCTCGGCTTCTTCCCCTGCTACGCGCTCGGCAACGAGATCGTCGTGCTCGACCCCGAGGACCGCGCGAGCGAGCTGACGCGCTTCGTCTGCCCGCGCCAGCCGAAGGGCGACCGCATCTGCCTCGCCGACTTCTTCCGCCCCGCCGTCGACGGCAAGCCGCCGGCCGAGCTCGACGTGATCGCCGTGCAGGCTGTGACGGTCGGCGCCGAGGTGACCGAGCTGATGGCGAAGCTCGAGGCCGAAGGCGAGTTCGCCGAGCAGCTGTTCGTGCACGGGCTCGGCGTCCAGACGGCTGAGGGGCTGGCCGAATGGCTGCACTGGCGTGCGCGGCAGATGCTCGGCATCGACGAGGCGCAGGGGCGGCGCTACTCGTGGGGCTATCCGGCCGTGCCCGAGCAGTCAGAGCACCTGAAGGTCGAGCAGCTGCTCGACCTTCAGCAGATCGGCATGACGATCACCGACGGCTACGCGCCCAATCCCGAGCAGTCGACGCTTGCGATGATCGTGCACCACCCGCAGGCGATCTACTTCGGCACCCGTCAGGGCAGGCTGCTGCCGGACGGCTCGCCCGACGATCTGATCCGCGGCTCGGCCCGCGATCCGTCGCTGTTCGGCGAGATCGACGATCAGGATCCGCCCGATGGGGCGGTCGAAGACGAGGAGCCCCTGACGGGGACGGGCGAGCCGGCGATGGCCGGCGATGCTGGCTAGTCGTCTTCTCGCGGAGGCGGGCGGAACAGGATCCGCTTGACCTCCGAGGCGGTGCCGCCGCCGAGTCGCAGCGCCGTCTGGAAGCCCTCTTCGCCGAGCTCGCCGGCATCGAGGGAGCGGCGCAGCGCGTTGAGCGTCAGCAGATCCTCCTCGGCGACCTGGTCGCGCGTCGTCTCGAGCAGGATCAGGTGACGCGGGCGCCGCAGCGCCGCGGCGACACGGACGAACGGCTCGCGCTCGGCCGGGTCCAGGCCCTCGGCGACGACTACCACGGTGTCCTTGTTCTGCAGGCGCTTGGACACGGCCGCCAGCAGCAGCTCCTGTGCGCGCTCCTCGAGCTCCTCGGCGGCGACCTTGCCGCTCAACAGGCCGCGGACCTTGCCGAGCGAGAGCAGGCTCGCGCGATCCTCGATCAGGCGTGTCGCGAACGCCTCGCGCTCAGAGGCCGACGCCGAGACGATCATGAGCAGGCTGCCGGGCGAGTAACGCAGCCGGTCGACCGGCTTGAGCACGCTGCAGTGCACCGACAGGTTCGGCGGGCGCTCCGGCGCGCCGTCGCGCCGCGGGCGGTCCGAAGACCAGCCGGTGCGCTCGTCGACGCCAATTTTGACGCTGCGCGAGCTCGGTCGGCTCGCTGAGGAATCTCCAGGCATGCCCTCATGATGCCTCATCCGGCGACGCGCACCGGAACCGAGACGCGATCGCGAGCGCTCGCGCTGCGCCAATCGAGCCTGCCGCCGGGCGGCTCAGGCCTCGCGTGCGGCGATCAGCGTGAGCTTCGCGCCGCGGCGCAGACGCTTGATCCGAGCCTCCTCGCGAAGCGCCGCGCCACGATCGGGCATCGCCGCCTGATAGACGAGCTCGACCGGCAGGCGGCTCGCGGTGTAGCGGCTCGCCTTGCCGGATCGGTGGCGCTGCAAGCGCCGCGCGACGTCGGTGCTCCAGCCGGTGTAGAGCGAGCCGTCGGCGCATCGCAGGATGTAGACCCAGGCGTCGCTCATGCCGACCGATACGCCGCCCGAGCGCCGATGCCTGCTCGCGTCGCGACCGTCGCCAACGGTGCGCTTCAGCGCTCGGCGCGCGACAGCGCCGCGACGGCGCTCGGCAGCGGGCCGAGGCTGACCGGCGCGGCGTGCATCGTGCGCAAGCGCACCTCGCGCCAGGAGAGTCCCTCGTTGAGCAGCGCCGGCAGGCCCATCACGAAGGCTGTCGCTAGCTCGATCACCTGCAGCACGATGCCATAGGCGATCGCGTCTGCCGTCGAGACGTGGTAGCCGCCGGCGAGCACCGCGACACAGGCGGCCTGGAAGACGCCGACGTTCGCCGGCGTCGCCGGGACGATCGCGGTCACGTTGACGGCGAACAGCACGCCGGCGGCGGCTGCGGCGCCCGTCTGCGCGCCGAGGCCGAACGCGATCAGCAGCAGCCAGCACGACAGCCACTGCAGCGCCCACGCCGCCAGCTGCGCGGCCGTCGCGACACCCGCCTGGCGCGGATGCGCGAACACGCGAACGCCGTCGCGCAGGCGCCTGGGCGCGCTGCGAGCGGCGCTCAGCAGCACGTCGGCTGCGTACGGGCGCGAGCTCGCCGTCGACGGCACCAGCAGCGGCACCAGCCGCGTGACGACGAGCGCGACGAGCGGAGCGAGCGCGACGAGCAGCAGCGCGCGATCGTGCCCGTCGAAGATGTCGACGCTCGACAGCGTCACGCCACCGAGGATCGCAAGCGCGAGCAGGTTGAGCAGCGTCTGCGAGACGATCGTGCCGAGCACGATCGGCAGCGTCTCGCGCGCGCGTCCGATCCGTCGCGCGACGATCAGCGCGCGCGAAGGCTCGCCGAGACGCGCCGGCAGCGTCGCTGACATCAGCACGCCGATGAACGTGCCCTGCATCGCGTCGCGATGCTTCGCCCGGCGCCACGTCGGCGCGGCAGCGAGGATCGCGTGCCAGGAGAGCGCGCGCGTGAACATGGCGACGCACATCAACGCGAGCGCCGCGAGGATCAAGCCCGGTTTCGAGGCGAGCAGCGACGCGACGACGTGCGTCACGCCGACGCGCTCGAGCGCGACCGCCGCCAGCGCTGCGCCAGCCAGCGACGTCGCCGCCAGGCCGGCGCGGCGCAGGGCGCGCACACGCTTCTCGCGGCCAACCAGCGGCGGCGGCTCGGGCGAGAGCGAAGCTAGCCGTTGCGCCGGCACGCGCGGCAGCAGGTCTGCCGGCGCGAAGCCGTGGCGCAGCGCCGCGCGCGAGAGCGCGCCGCGCTCGCCACGCCGCGTGCGCTCGGCGATCGCGACGGCCTGCTCGTAGGAGTCGAGCACTTCGGCGGCGACGTGCGGCCACGCGAACCGCTCGACGCGCTCGCGCGCGGCGCGCGCCATCCGCTCGCGCGCGCCGCGATCGAGCGCCAACCGGCGCAGCCCTTCGGCCAGCGCGAGCGGGTCGCCGGCGGGCACGAGCCGCCCGTCGACGCCGTCGCGCACGACGTCGCGGTAACCAGGAATGTCGGACGCGAGCACGGGCGTCGCCGCGGCGAACGCCTCGGTCAGGATCATGCCGAAGCTCTCGCCGCCGAGCGACGGCGCGCACAGCAGGTCCGCGCGCGCCAGCTCGGCGAGCTTGCGCTCCTCGGAGACCTTGCCGAGAGCGCGCACGCCGCGGTCGTCGAGCATCAGGTGCGCGACCTCCTCGGCGGACGCGCCGACGAGCGTCAGCGTCGCCGGAACCTGCTCGCGCAGCGCCTCGAACGCACGGAGCAGGATCGGCAGGCCCTTGCGCTCGACGGCCTGCCCGATGAACAGGATCCGCAGCGGCTCGCGCGCGTCGCCGGCGCGGAGCCGATCCTCGGCGAGATCGTCGCTGCGCGCGGCCTGCCGAAGCTCTGACTCCGTCGGGATGCGCACGCCGTTGGGCACGATCCGATAGCGGCCGCCGTAGAAGCGCCGCGCGGTCCACGCAGCCGCCTCGGAGACGGCAATGCGCACGTGCAGACGGTTCATCCGCCGCCGCCCGCCGAGCGGCACGGCGGCGATGCCGTTGGTTATCACTTTCTCGGAGTAGGTGTGGAAGGTGCCGACGAGCGGCAGCTCGCCGGCCGAGCAGAGCGCGTCCCAGCCGAGCACCGGAACGACCGGCTCGTGGATGTGCGCGACGTCGTAGCCACCGTCGCGAAGCTCGCGCCGCAGCGCATAGAGCGAGCTCGGCGTCAGCGCCATGTTCGAGACGGCGCCGTTCGCCTGGATGCCGACGGTGCGCCCGAGCGAGACGAACGACTCGGGCGTCGGGTGACGCTGCGGGCGGGCGCCGTGATGCAGGCGCCGCGAGCGCGCGTCGTCGGGATCGAACGGCGCGAGCACGCGCGCGTCGTGACCTGCATCGCTCAGCTCGCGCGCAAGCGCTTCGATGTGGCGGGTGACCCCTCCCGGATAAGTCCAGGAGTACGGCGAGAGCAGCGCGATCCGCACGTGCCAACTCTATCCACAGCAGGGGCCGACCGGAACGCAGCGGCTGCGATAATCGGCGCGTGAGCGCGCGGCACTTCGTCAAGTACACCTTCCTGAAGCTCGACCCGGCCTGGCGGCGTCTCGAGGCCGAGCAGCGCGAGCAGGACAAGCGCGAGTTCCTCGCCGCCTGCGAGGACTTCGCCGACGGCCACACGCTGCAGAGCTTCTCGCTCGTCGGCACGCGCGGCGACGCCGAGCTGCTGCTGATCTCCGAGGCGGAGAACCTCGACCGGATCCACGAGTTCCACGTCGTGCTCGCGCAGAGCGGCTTGATGAAGTGGGCGCAGATCTCGCACTCGTTCCTGGGCATGCGCAAGAGCTCGGAGTACTCCGAAGACGAGCGCACCGTGCCGCGCGGCTTTCGCGGCAAGTACGTGTTCGTCTACCCGTTCGTGAAGTCGCGCGAGTGGTACGCGCTGCCGGCCGAGGAGCGCTGGCGAATCATGCAGGGCCACATCCAGGTCGGCCGCGAATACCCAGGCGTCGACAACCACACGACCTACTCCTTCGGGCTCGACGACCAGGAGTTCGTCGTCGCCTTCGACACCGACGACGTCGGCACGTTCCTCGACCTCGTCCAGCGCCTGCGCACGACCGAGGCCTCGCGCTACACGGTGCGCGACACGCCGAGCTTCACCTGCCTGGCGATGTCGCTCGAGCGTGCGCTGAACGCGCTCGACGGCGAGCCGGTCGCGCTCGCATCGGGCATTTAGGCGCTCGCGCGATGGCGCCGCGCAGAGCGTCGATGCGCGCGTCCGTCGAGCACCTGCGGGCGAGCGATCCGGTGCTCGCGCGAATCATCGACGAGGTCGGCAAGCTGCCGAGTGTCCGCGCCGGCCGCGCGGACGCTGACGACCACTACGGCGCGCTCGTGCGCTCGATTGTCGGCCAGCAGCTCTCGGTGCTCGCCGCGCGCGCGATCTACGGACGCTTGGCCGAGCGCTTCGGCGGCCGCGCGCCGACGCCGCAGGAGATCCTCGCCGACGATCCCGAAGCGCTGCGTGCTGCCGCCGGGCTCTCGCGCGCGAAGGTCGGCTTCCTGCGCTCGCTGGCCGAACACGTTGTCTCCGGCGAGCTCGAGCTCGACAGTCTCGATGCGCTGGGAGACGAGGAGGTGATCGCCGAGCTCGTCGCGGTAAAGGGCCTCGGCGAGTGGACCTCGCACATGTTCTTGATGTTCCACCTCGACCGCCCCGACGTGCTCGCCGTCGGCGACCTCGGCATCCGCCGCGCGATCGAGCGCGCATACGGGCTCCAAGAGCTGCCACGGACAGCCGAGATGGAAGCGCTGGCCGAGCCGTGGCGCCCGTATCGCACGCTCGCCTGTCGCTACCTCTGGCGCTCGCTGGACAACGAGCCTGGCTGACCCCGCGCCGGCGGGCTCCGCCTGGGCGAGGCGCGCGGCCGCCTACTTCTTCTTGGCGGCCTTCTTCTTCGACTTCTTGGCCTTCTTCGCGCCGTACTTCTTGCGCGCCTTCGCTTCGCAGGAGGCGCGCTTCTTCTTGCTGTGCTTGAACTGCTTGCGGCACTTCTTCAGCGCCTTCGCGAGCTTCGTCGAGCGGCTTTCCTTCGACGCCTTGACGGCCGCACAGCCTTCGACCGGCACCTTCGTCTGCTGTTCGATGACGATGCCGTTCTGACCGGTGATCGTCGTCGGGATCACCAGTTTCTGCCCACACAGGCTGAAGTGCTTGCTTTCCGGCACGTTCGAAGTCAGCGCCGAGTGCGGACCCTCGGGCAACACCGTTTCGAACGTCGTCACGGGAGCGTCGGGAACGGCGTTGAAGGTCGACGTCGTGATGCCTTTTTTGATGTCCGTCTGACCGTCGAGGACCAGCGTGATCCCTTCGCCCTGCAGCACGAACTCGATGTCAGGGAACGCCGCGTTGCCGTGCGAGACGAGGTACGCCGGCCCGGTCAGCGGGTTCTTCAGCACCGGCGTGTGCACAGTCGCCGAGCCGATGTTCGAGCCTTCGTCGCAGGCCGCCGGGTTGACCTCGAAGACGGAGTCCGGACATGCTTTCTGGATCGTCGTCAGCCGCGAGGGCAGCGTGATCGGCAGCACGAGCTTCGTTTTCGCGATGTTCGCCTGACCGGGTGAGGACGTCACCTTGACCCGCAGCTCGGCGCCGTTCGGTTTACTCGCGTTGCCTTTCGTGCTCGCCGTCAGCGTCGGCTTGAACGGCAGCGCGGCACAGTTGGTGACGCCGTAGGGGCTCGACACCGCGGCGCTCGCGTCGCCGACGCCGGTTTGCACGCCGCTGCCGGTGATCGTGCCGGTGACCGAGAGCGCGCTGCAGTTCGTCGGGTTGAACTCGAATTCCGGCCGGTCGACGGTCACGTTGATCTGTTTGAGCTGCACCGGCACGCCTCTTACGAACTGCGGGAACGGGTCGCTCTGGATCGTCACGGCGGCCGTGGTGCGGTCGACGAAGATCCTCGAGCGGACGTCGACGTTGCCGAGTTCGAATGGGCCGGCGTTCGCGGGCGTGATGACGAGCAGCCCGAACGGCGCCCCGCCGTAGCCGGTCGTCAAGTAGACCGTGCCCGGCAGCGTGTAAGGCGACCCGCCGAGGCCCGAGGTCGAAGTCGAGTGACCGATCAGGCTTTCGGCGCCGCAGCTCCATTCCGCGTTGCCGGCAGGTTCCGGGCAGGGCGTGACGTGCGAGAGCATCGCCGCCGCGCCCTCGGGCAGGTGCACCGTCAGGCTCGACAGCGGCTGGTCGGCGTCGGAGTGCCCGATCGTCAGCGAGAAGTTCGTGTACTGGCCGGCGGCCGTGTTCGTCGCGCCGGCGCTGAACGACGGCGCGAGCGAGGACGGGTTCGGACACGGGCCGCCGTGCGGGCCTTCGGTGATCGAGAACGAGCCGCTCGCGACGACGGCCGGCTGACCAGACCACGGATCGAACGATCCGCTCGACGTGTAGCCGCCGCATAGCGGCGGCGTCGACTGCGATGCCGTTTCACCGTCGAAGAAGTTGATTGTCAGGTCTTCGAACGGGACCTGCGGCGAGTTTTCGAACGTCGAGGTGAGCTGGCCGGTGCCGGGGTCGAGGTGGACGTCGCCGGCGAGCTTGACGCGAACGCCGGATTCTTCGTCGTACGCCGCCAAGAGCAGCACGAGGCGTTCTTCGCCGAGGGTCAAGTCGTCGTGCGCGAGATAGACGAAGCCGCTCAGTTCGTGCTTGAGCAGCGGCGTCTTGATCGAGATCGTGCCGAGCTTCGAGGGATCAGGGCACGACTCGGCCGCCGGCGAGATCTTCGTGTTCGTCAGCTGAAGCGGCACCGGCTCTTCTTCTCCTGGCAGCCCCGGAAATCCGAATCCGGTCATGCCGGATAGACACGTGCCCAGGCCGTTCGCCGCGCCGGGGCTCGCCATCACGCCTTGCGGCAAGGTCACGACCGTTTCTTTCAGATCGGCCTCGGCGAGCCCGGTCGGCGACAGCGTCGAGCTCTGCGGCACGTCGACTTTGACGTTGAGCCCCGTCGGCGTGTTCGCGGCGTGCGTGTCCGGTTCGACGCTGAGTGCGGGTTCGAAGCTCAGCAGGTTGCATTCTTTGAGTGCCGGGAAGCTCGTTTCGCCGCTGATCGGGAATTCTTCGTGATTAGCGCCGATCGGCCAGGAGCGACCCGTGACTGCACTCTGCTGCGAGCTGTTGCAGGACGTCGGCAGCGAGAGGAACGGCGGAGCCGAGGCTTCGCCGGAGTGCACGCACGGGTGGCCCGTGTCGTAGGCTTCGTCGTCGACGCATTCCCAACCGCGCGCCGCGTCGTGTGC
>DATBBG010000029.1:0-16188 GCA_036271095.1 Solirubrobacteraceae bacterium | reverse complement strand
GGAAACGGGCTCTGGGGGCTTGGACGGGTTAGGACGGGCAGGGCGGGCGAGGAAAAGGCTAGATTTGCAGGGCTTTTGTGACGCGGGACTGGTCACTGGGGGCCAAAGTGCGGCGTTTGGAGTCCCCTCCCTTCCTATCCCGGCTACGTCGCCAGCGCGACGTACTTCGTCTCGAGGTACTCGCCGATCCCCTCGAAGCCGCCCTCGCGTCCGAAGCCCGACTGCTTGACGCCGCCGAACGGCGCGGCAGGATTCGAGACGACGCCCTGGTTGAGCCCGACCATGCCCGTCTCGATCGCCTCGCAGACGCGAAAGGCGCGGTCGAGGTCGCGCGTGTAGACGTAGGCGACGAGACCGTACTCGGTGCGGTTGGCGGCGGCGATCGCCTGCTCGTCGCTGGAGAACGTCGCGACCGGCGCGACCGGGCCGAAGATCTCCTCGGCCAGCAGCCGCGCGTCATCGGGCACGTCGGCAAGCACGGTCGGTGCGTAGAAGTAGCCGCGCTCGCCGACGCGCTCGCCGCCGAGCAGCACGCGCGCGCCGCGCTCGGCGGCGTCATCGACCAGCTCGGCGACCTTCGTGCGCTGCGCTTCGTCGATCAGCGGCCCGACGTCGACGCCGGGCTCGGTGCCACGGCCGAGCTTGAGCGCGCGCATCCGCTCGGCCATGCGCTCGGCGAACTCGGCGGCGATCGACTCGTGCACGTGAAAGCGATTGGCGGCAGTGCAGGCCTCGCCGACGTTGCGCATCTTCGCGAGCATCGCGCCGTCGATCGCCGCATCGAGATCGGCGTCGGCGAAGACGAGGAAGGGAGCGTTCCCGCCGAGCTCCATCGAGACGCGCAGGATCTGCTCGGCGGACTGTTCGATCAACTTGCGCCCGACCTCGGTCGAGCCGGTGAACGAGAGCTTGCGCGTGCGCTCGTCCTTCAGCAGCGGCGCGATCACCTCGCCTGACTTCGAGGCCGTGATCACGTTGAGCACGCCGCCTGGCAGCCCGGCGCGCTCGAGGATCTGCGCGAGTGCGAGCATCGACAGCGGCGTCTGCTGCGCCGGCTTGACGACGATCGTGCAACCGGCGGCGATCGCCGGAGCGATCTTGCGCGTGCCCATCGCCGTCGGGAAGTTCCACGGCGTCACGAACACGCACGGCCCGACCGGCTGGCGCATCGTCAGGATCCGGCCCTTGCCGGTCGTGTTGACCATGTAGCGGCCGTGTATGCGCACGGCCTCCTCGGAGAACCAGCGGAAGAACTCGGCGGCGTAGGAGATCTCTGCGCGCGACTCGGCCACCGACTTGCCCATCTCGAGCGTCATCAGCAGCGCCAGCTCGTCGCTGCGCGCGACGATCTCCTCATATGCGCGGCGCAGGATCTCGCCGCGCTCGCGCGGCGCATGCGCGGCCCACTCGGCCTGCTTCTCGGCAGCCGCCGCAAGCGCCGCCAGCGCATCGCCGGACTCCGCGTCGGCGACCTCGACGAGCGTCTCGCCGGTCGACGGATCCTCAACCGCCAGCGTGGCGCCGGCAGTCGCCTCGCGCCACTGCCCGGCGATGTAGAGCTGCTTGGGAACGCTCGCGAGTACGGCGTGCTCGTCCGGGCTTGCAAACTCGGTGCTCATCGGCGAGCCCACCGATCGATCCGCTCCAACGTCTCACGCGCGCGAGGCGCAACGGATCTTGCGGCTTCTAGACGAATAGCCCGTCTGCCGTCGGCTCGCTCAGGCGCCGATCGCGCCGTTCCGATCGAAGGTGCGTGCAGCAGCTCGAACGCCTGCGCTCGCGCGCACGGCAAATCTGAACCAAACGGAGCAAGGATGCTCGTCACCGGATCAACCTATCACCGCACTCTCCGCTCCCTGGCGGCCTCGCTCGCAACGCTCGCGGCGCTGCTCGTGCTGCTCGTGCAGGCCACTTCGGCGGCGGCGGCGCAGGAACTGGTGATCGAAGGCGGCGGCTACGGGCACGGCGTCGGCATGAGCCAGGAGGGCGCGCTCGGCTACGCCGAACACGGCTTCAGCTACCAGCAGATCCTCGCTCACTACTACACCGGCACGGCGCTCGGCACGGCACCGGCGAACACGAAGGTGCGCGTGCTCGTCGGCGGCAAGGTGCAGGCGATCGCGATGGAAACGTACGTGCGCGGCGTCGTCTCGGCGGAGGTCTCCGCGAGCTGGCCGCTCGCGGCGCTGGAGGCGCAGGCCGTCGCCAGTCGCACTTACGCGCTCACGGCGCACGCCGGGGGCACCAAGTTCGACGTCTACGCCGACACGCGCTCGCAGGTCTACCGCGGCGTCGCCGCGCAGACGCCGCAAACGAACGCAGCTGTCGCGGCGACGGCTGGGCAAGTCGTCACCTACCAAGGCAAGCCGGTCGCGACGTACTTCTTCGCCAGCTCAGGCGGTCGCACGGAGAACGTCGAGAACTCGTTCGTCGGCTCACAGCCGGAGCCGTGGCTGCGCGGCGTCGTCGACCAGTACGAGCGCGGCGACCACCACACTTGGAAGACGACGCTGAGCTTCGCGACGGCGGCGTCGCGTCTGCACGGGCTGGTGCGCGGCAGCTTCGAGGGAGTCGAAGTGATCACGCGCGGCTTCTCGCCGCGAATCGTCTCGGCCTACGTGCTCGGTTCGAGCGGCCGCACGGCGATCACCGGACCGGCGCTGGCCGAACGACTCGGCCTGTACAGCGCGTGGGCGTACTTCAGCACGCGCGAAGGCCAAGCGCTCAAGCCCGAGCCCGACCGCAGCGGCTGGTCGGCCGCGCTGACGAGCCCCGCCCCGGCGGCCTCGCCGGGAGCGCCGAGCAGCGAACAGGGCGGCGCGTCGCCGACCGAAGCGTCAGCCAGCGCGGCATCCTCCGGCGCGGCGCCGTCGGGCATGGCGACGTCGGGCAGCGAAGGCGACTCGCGCGGCGGCGCAATCGCGCCAAGCTGAGCGGACGCGCGTCGCGAACGGTCTCGCGACCGATTCACAGCGCAAGGAGCCGGGCGCGCGCGCTGCTCGCGCATGCGTAACCTGCGCGCATGCAATCGCCTGGCCCGCTGCTGACGGCCGACGTCCCGTGGCTGCTCTACCGCGCGTTCTTCGCGCTGCCGAAATCGATCGTCGGCAGCGAGCAGCGGCCGGTGAACGCGCTGCTCGGAACGGTCAACGCGCTGCTCGGCGTGATCGAGTCGCGCGCTCACGAGCAGCGCCCGCGCGCGATCGTCGCCTGCCTCGGCGCCGAGCAGGCGGACTACCGCGTCGAGCTATACCCGCCCTATCACGCGCACCGCGATCCGATGCCGGCGGAGCTGGCGTGGCAGTGGCAGCGCGCCGGCGAGCTGCTCGCGAGCCTCGGCTGGATCGTCGCCGGCAGCGAGACGCTCGAGGCCGACGACGTGATGTTCTCGTTCGCGCGCGTCGAGCAGGCGGCGGGCGGGCGCGCGCTGCTGATGACCGGCGACCGCGACCTCTACGGCGCCGTCAGCGAGCGTGTCGCGGTGCTCGAGCTCGGCAAGGGCGGCACGAGCACGGAGCTCGGGCCGGCGCAGGTGCGCGAGCGCTACGGAATCGAGCCGCAGTTCGTGCCGGACCTGATCGCGCTGCGCGGCGACCCCTCCGACGGGATTCCCGGCGCGCCGGGAATCGGCGCGAAGACAGCAGCCGAGCTGCTGCGCCGCTACGGCTCGCTCGAGGATGCGCTCGACGCGGCGCACGCGCTCGCGACGAAAGTGCGCCGCGAGGACGGTGAGATGCGCCCGCGCGCGGCTGTGACGCTGCGCGAGCACGACGCGCTGCTGCGCGACTTCAAGCGCATCGCGACGCTGCAGCAAATCGACGTGCAGCCGCCGCCCGATACGCCGACGGACTTCGCCGGCGGCGCAAGCGCCGCGCGCGAGCTAGGCATGAACCGTCTCGCCGAGCGGCTCGAGAAGCTCGCCGACAGTGCCGCTAGGGCGTGAACTTGACGGTGATCACGTCACCGTCGGCCATCACGTAGTCGCGACCCTCCAGGCGCAGCGTGCCGCGATCGCGCCCGCCGGAATAGCCGCCTGCGTCGACGAGCTCGCGCCAGCCGATCACTTCGGCGCGGACGAAGCCCTTCTGGATGTCCGAGTGGATCTCGCCGGCTGCGTGCCACGCGGTCAGGCCGTCGCGAAGGTGCCACGACTGCGCCGGCTTGGCCTCGCCGGCGGTGAAGAAGGCGATCAGGCGCAGCAGCGCGAACGCCTCGCGCACGACGCGCTGCAGGCCGGACTCGCTGACGCCGAGCTCCTCGCGCATCGCCGCCGCGTCCTCGTCGTCGAGCTCGGCCAGCTCGGCCTCGATCCGCGAGGAGATCGCGACGGCGCGCGCTCCGAGCGCAGCGGCGTGCGCGGTGATCTCGCTCGGAATCTCCTCCGAGCCCTCGTCGACGTTCGCGACGAACAGCACCGGCTTGGCCGTCAGCAGGCCGAGCTCGCGTGCGAGATTCGGCGCGTCCTCGGGCAGCGGCACGCCGCGCGCTGGGCGTCCGGCGCTCAGCTCGGCGACGACCTGCTTCAGCCACGCCTCCTCGGCGATCGCCACGCGCTCGCCGCTGCGCGCCTGGCGCGTCGCGCGCTCGAGCCGCCGCTCGGCCTGCTCGAGGTCGGCGAGCACGAGCTCGGTCTCGATCGTCTCGATGTCGCGCAGTGCGTCGACGCTTCCCTCCGGAGGGATCACGTTGTCGTCGCCGTGCGCGCGCACGACGTGCACGATCGCGTCGGTCTCGCGGATGTTCGCGAGAAAGCGGTTACCGAGCCCCTCGCCCTCGTGCGCGCCGGCGACGAGGCCGGCGATGTCGTGGAAGTCGATCGTGTCCCAGACGATCTCGGAAGCGCCGACGGTCTCGGCGACCTGCTCCAGCCGCTCGTCGCGCACGGGCACGACGGCGACGTTCGGCTCGATCGTCGTGAACGGGTAGTTGGCCGCCTCGGCGCCGGCTTTCGTCAGCGCGTTGAACAGCGAGGACTTGCCGGCGTTCGGCATGCCGACGATGCCGATGCGCGTGCTCACGAGCGTCCTCCGGCGGTTCGCGTGGAGCGCTCGGGCCCGTGCCCGTTGGAGCCGGGACCGTGTCCGTTCGCGCTGGCGCCGGCAAGCGTCGCTGAGGCGTCCGAGGAGAACGGCGCGAGCGCCCCGTTCTCGCGCTCGCGCGCCACCGCGACGGCGCTCCCGAGCAGCGCACCGGCGAGCACGTCGGAGGGATAGTGCACGCCGAGGTAGAGCCGCGAATACGACAACGTCGCGGCGAGCGCGTAGAGCGGCAGCCTCGGCAGGGCCAGCCGCGAGTAGGCATAGGCGCCGGCGAACGACGTCGAGGCGTGCGCGCTCGGAAAGCTCAGCCGCGTCGGCGTGCTCGTGAGCGCCGGCAGCCCGGCCGGCTGCGGTCGGGTGCGGCGCACGAGCAGCTTCAAGGCGGTATTCAGCGCGTACGTCGCGAGCACGCTCGCCGTCGCACGCCCCCAGCGCGCGCGCCGCTGCGGCTCGATCGCGCCGCCGGCCAGCCCGATCGCCAGCCACACCGCCGAGTGCTCGCCAAGGCGCGAGAACCGCTCGACCGCTCGCTCGCGCGCAGGCGTGTGCCCCCAGGTCCGAGCAGCGATCAGCAGCCGCTCGTCAAGTGACACAGAACCTCCTAAGCGCCGAAACCGACGCGCAGATCCGAAGACTCGGAGCGAACGTAGGCGATCTGCCCGAGGTCCAGCTTGACCGGGCCCTCATCGCTCTCGAGCTCGTGCCAGCCCTGCTCGCCGAGCGCTTTGTGCAGCGCCTTCAGCTGCTGCTCGCCGACGCGCAGCGCGAGCACCTGCCCGCCGTGGAAGCCGATGCTGATCTGCTGCTTGCTCGACGGCGCCATCAGTGTGCGCCTACCTTCGCCGGCTCGACGATCTCCGTCAGCACGCCGGCAGTCGAGCGCGGGTGCACGAACGCGACGCGCGAGCCGCGAATGCCGGTTCGCGGCCGATCGTCGATCAGGCTCAGGCCCGCCTGCTTGAGCGCTCCAAGCGCACCGTCGATGTCGTCTACCTGGTAGGCGACGTGATGCAGGCCCGGACCGTTCTTCGCCAAGAAGCGCCCGACAGGCGTGTCTGGCGAAAGCGGCGCAAGCAGCTCGATGTGGTTCTCGCCGACGTCCAGCAGAACCGCCTCGACGCCCTGCTCCTCGACGACCTCGCGGTGCGCGAGGTCGAGCTCGAGGCTGTCGCGATAGAGCGCGAGCGCCGAGTCGAGCTGCTCGACGGCGATGCCGATGTGATCGATCCGCGTGAACATGCTCAGCAGTCTATTGCCGAGCGCGCGTCGAGGCCGAGTACATGAGCCGACCGCCGCGTCGGGCCGCCGCCCGCGTGCAGGCCGCCGCGCAGCGCTAGATCTTCGTGACCATGCCCGCGCCATCCGCGCCTTCAGGCGCTTCGGCGACGGCGAGCGTCGCCGGGTCGGTGCTCTTGTTCAGATGCACCGGCGGGCCTTCGCGAGCGATCAACGTGATCTTGAACGTACCTCCCGGCAGCGCGTCGCCGGTGAACGAGACCTTGTGCAAGCCCGGCTTGTAGCTCGACTCCGGCCCCTCTTCGACATCGATGTTGTGCGAACCGACGCTTTCGACTTTGAAGAAGATCGACGGCGCCTTCTGGTACAGCTCGACCATCGCCGTGAAGTGCGCCTCGAGGAAGCCGTCTTCACCGTCAGTGCTCAGCGGCGTGTAGGTCAGTGCCTTCAGCAGCGGCGCTTTCGCATGTTTCGAGCTAGACGCGAGCGCGGGCGTCGCGCCGGCGCTCGCCAGTCCGATCGCGAGCGATCCGGCCGTCAACATCCCCGCGATTCGTCTGAGCTGCATCGTCCTCTCCCTATTCAGCGTGTTTCTCGAAGGCCGGCATCGTGACACAGCCCGCCGTCCCGACCGCGCCAGATGCGCCGGGGATACGTAAGCGCGTACGCAGCCGCTACTCGCGCCCGGCGATGTCGACAGCGCTGGCGGCCGCGACCACGCGCAGCCCGACGCCGGGCGCTCGCTCCAGCCGCGGCACGCCGGCCATGATCCGCTCGATCCCGTCGCGCTCGAGCACCTCGCGCTCGAGCAGCTCGCGTGCGAGCGCGTCGAGCTGATTGCGATGCGCGACGATCAGCCGCTGCGCCGCACGGCGCGCCTCCTCGACGAGATCCTGGCGCTCCTCGTCGCGAATCCGCAGCGTCGTCTCTGACAGCTGCACGCCGCCGTCGGGCGAGCGCCCCATGCCGGCAGTGCCCATCGCGAAGTCGTGCACCATCTGGTGCGATAGCTCGGCGACGCGCTTGAGGTCGTCGGAAGCGCCGGTCGTGATCGAGCCGAACACGACCTGCTCGGCGACGCGGCCGCCGAGCAGCACGGTCATGTAGTCGAGCAGCTCCTCGCGCGTCTTCAGGTAGCGGTCCTCGGCGGGCAGGTTGAGCGTGTAGCCGAGCGCCTGACCGCGCGGGACGATCGAGATGCGGTGCACGCGATCGACCGACGGCAGCAGCTCGCCGCAAAGCGCGTGGCCGGCCTCGTGGAAGGCGACGACGCGCTTCTCGTGCGCGTTCAGCACGCGCCGCGACTGCACGCCGGCGATGACGCGCTCGATCGCTGCGTCGAAGTCGCCGTTGCGAATCTTGGCCGCCTTGCGCCGCGTCGCGAAGATCGCGGCCTCGTTGCAGATGTTCGCGAGGTCGGCGCCGGTCAACCCGCTCGTCTGCTGCGCGATCAGGCCGAGGTCGACTTCTTCGAGCGGCTTGTCGCGCGTGTGCACTTCGAGCACGCCCTCGCGCCCGCGCACATCCGGCGGCGCGACGAACACCTGGCGGTCGAGCCGGCCGGGGCGCAGCAGCGCCGGGTCGAGCTTGTCGAGCAGGTTCGACGCAGCGATCACGACGACGCGCCCGCCCGAGGCGAAGCCGTCCATCTCGACGAGCAGCTGGTTCAGCGTCTGGTCCTTCTCGCCGGAGACGTCCATGCCACGACGCCCGCCGACGGCGTCGAGCTCGTCGATGAAGATGATCGCCGGTTCGTGCTTGCGCGCGACCGCGAACAGCCGGCGGATGCGTGCGGCGCCAAGGCCGGCGAACATCTCGACGAAGGACGCTGCCGACTGCGCGAAGAACTGCGCGCCGGACTCGTGCGCGACGGCCTTCGCGAGCAGCGTCTTGCCGGTGCCGGGAGGCCCGTGCAGCAGCACGCCCTTCGGCACCTTCGCGCCGCGCGCTTCGAACGGCTTCGGGTCGCGCAGGAACTCGACGATCTCCTCGAGCTCGGCCTTCGCCTCGTCGACGCCGGCGATGTCGGCGAACGAGACGGCTTGTTCGGAGGCCGGCTTGATCTGCTGCGGCTTGACGCGCGGCATCACCTTCAGCGTGCGCCACATCAGGAAGATCAGCGCGGCGAAGAACAGGATCATCACGACCGGCGACCAGTTGTAGGCAGCCGATTGGATCTGCTGGACGATCGACGTGCCGGACGTGGCGCCGGCGACGATCGGGTCGTGAACGGCGGCGACGGGAATCAACGTGTGCGGCTCCTTTGCATACTCGACGAGCGCGGCTTCGAGGTGCGCAGGCGGCGCGTCGATCACGCCGCGAACGGCCGCTTCGACGCCGGCGTTCGCGTGCTGCAGCAGCTCGGCCATCCTTGACATGAATCAAGTATTGCTAATCGGATGTTCTATTGCCAGAGGTTCCGTGCAAGGTTCACGAAAAAGTTTTCGTGAGACGTGCGCGACGCTTCGCAAACCTCCGCATTCCTGTTAATCGGTGAATCGAGCGGCGTCGCAACTGCGCGCCAAGCGCGCGTGTCAGCCGAGCGTGCGGACCGCGAGATCGCGGAAGAACTCGGTCGCGAAGCGCACGTCGCGCACGTCGATCCGCTCGTCGGCGCCGTGCACGAGCGGCTGCGTCGCAGTCATCGTCTGGTGGCGCTGCGGGAAGAACCCGTAAGCGACGCACTCGGGAAACGCCGCGCGGAAGTGGCGCGAGTCGGTGAAGCCCGGCAGGATCACCGGCACGACCGCTGCGCCTGCGTCGCGCTCGCCGATCCACTGCTTGATCGCGTCCATCAGCTGCGACTCGATCGGCGAGCGGTTGCCGGCGACGCGCTCGGTGAACTCGACGCGAAAGCCGTCCTCGCCGAGCACTTCGGCGATGCCGCGGCGGACGTGCTCCTCGCCCAGCCCCGGAGGCACGCGGCAGTCGACTTTCAGCTCGGCGCGGCTCGGGATCACGTTGATCTTCTCCGACGCTTTGATTCGCGTCGGCGTGAACGTGACGCCCAGCATCGGCTCGAACATCGTCGCCAGCAGCTCGTCGTCCTCGCGCAGGTGCGCGACCGATCCGGCCGGGTCGGCCGGGTTCTCGCCAATGCCGCTGAGCATCGCGCTCGGCTCAGCCGTCAGCTCGTAGGCGGGCTGACGCTGGGCCAAGCGCTCGAGCACGGGCGCCATCTTCAGCAGCGCGTTCTCGCCCATCGCCGGCATCGACGCGTGCCCGGCGACGCCGTCGGTGATCACGGTGAAGCGAAAGACTCCCTTCTCCGCGCAGCAGACGCCGTAGTAGCGCTTGCCGCGGTACTCGAACACTTCGCCGCCGCCCTCGTTCAGCAGCAGGTCGCAGCGCACCTTCTCGGGGTGGTTCTTGCAGATCCATTCGGCGCCGAGCGAGCCGCCGGTCTCCTCGTCGACGACCGAGACGATCAACAGCTCGCCGCGCGCAGGGCGCCAGCCCGAGCGCGCAAGCGACGCGGCGGCGGCGATCTCGGCGGCGCCTTGAGACTTCATGTCGAGCGCGCCCCTGCCCCAGAGGAAGCCGTCGGCGACGTCGCCCGACCACGGATCGTGCGTCCACTCGCGCGCGTCGGCGAGCACCGTGTCGACGTGGCCGAGGTAGCAGAGCGTCGGTCCGCCGCTCGCCGGCTCATCGGCAGGCGGGCCCTCGGCCGGACGCAGGCGCGCGACGAGGTTCGGGCGCTCGGGCTCGGCGCCGAGCAGCTCGCAGTGAAAGCCGGCCTGCGTCAGATGGTCGGCTAGATACTCCTGCGACGCGCGCTCGTTGCCGGGCGGGTTGACCGTGTTGAACTGGATCAGCCGCGCCAGCAGCTGCTCGGCCTCGCGACCGGTCCCCTCGACACTCGTCGGCTGCGGCGCGCTCATCGCGCAGATCGTACGCCGATCTGCGCAACCTCCTCGCGAGTCAGCGGGAAGTGACAGGCGGCTTCGGTCCCGGTGCCCTTGTCCTGTAGCGGCGGATCCTCGATCGAGCAGCGCTCCTCGGCCTTCGGGCAGCGCGTGTGGAAGCGACAGGCCTGCGGCGGGTTGGCGGGACTGGGCACGTCGCCGCTGAGCAAATGGCGCTCCTGGGCATGCGTGCTCGGGTCGGCGACGGGAACGGCCGACAGCAGCGCGCCCGTGTACGGATGGCGGGGGAAGGCGTAGAGCGGGTCGCCCGGCCCGATCTCGACGATTCGCCCGAGGTACATGACCGCGACGCGGTCGCACATGTGGCGAACGACGGACAGGTCGTGGGCGATGAAGACGAGTGTCAAACCGAGCTCGCGCTGCATCTCGCGCAGCAGGTTGAGCACCTGCGCCTGGATCGAGACGTCGAGCGCGGAGACCGGCTCGTCGGCGATCAGCAGCTTCGGCTTCAGCGCCAGCGCGCGCGCCACGCCGATCCGCTGGCGTTGCCCGCCGGAGAACTCGTGCGGGTAGCGGTTGTAGTGCTCGGGGTTCAGCCCGACCGTCTCCATCAACTCCTGCACAGCGCGCTTGCGCTCGCCCTTGCCCTCGTTCAGTTTGTGGATGACGAACGGCTGGGCGATCGTCGCGCCGACCGTTTTGCGCGGGTTCAGCGAGGAGTAGGGGTCCTGGAAGATCATCTGCACGTCTCGCCTGATCGCCTTCAGCCGCGCGCCCTTCAGGTGCGTGATGTCCTGGCCGTCGAAGTGGATCTCGCCGCTGGTCGGCTCGAGCAGGCGCATCATCAAGCGCGCAGTCGTGCTCTTGCCGCAGCCGGTCTCACCGACGATGCCCAGCGTCTCGCCTCGCTTGACGTCGAAGCTGACGCCGTCGACCGCCTGCACCGCGCCGACTTTCCGCTGCACGATCACACCCCTGGTGATCGGAAAGTGCTTGACGAGGTTGCGCACCTCGACCAGCGGCTCGCCGCCCGCCGGCGCGATCTCGCTGCCCAGCGGCTCGCCGCTCGCGCCGAGCGCCTCGCCGGCGGACTGCGAGAAGGCCTCGCCGGCGCTCACAGCCCGACCTCGGGCGCGTCGCCGACCGGATCGGCTGCGCTGGCCAGCGCCTCCGCCGGCGCGGGCAGGCCGACGTCCGCGCGCGCCTGCTCGGGCGTCTTGCCCTCGCCCAGCTCGTCCCACAGGCGCTTGCGCACGCTCGGCTCGAGCAGGCAGGCGACCTGGTGAGAGGGTGCGTCGGGGAGCGGGCGCAGCTGCGGGTCGATCCGCGCGTGGTCGGGCTGCGAGTAGGGACAGCGCGGATGGAAGTGACAGCCGGGAGGGGGATTGATCAGGCTCGGCGGCGATCCGGAGATCGGCACCAGCGGCTGCGCCCGCGAGCCGGTCAGCGTCGGGATCGATTTGAGCAGCCCCCACGTATAGGGGTGTTCCGGGCCCGCGAACAGCGTCTCCGCGGAGGCGTTCTCGACGATCCGCCCGGCGTACATCACGGCGATGTCGTCGGCCATCTCGGCGACCACGCCGAGGTCGTGCGTGATCATCACGATCGCCATCCCCAGCTCCTGCTGCAGGCGCTCCAGCAGCGCGAGGATCTGCGCCTGAACGGTCACGTCGAGCGCCGTCGTCGGCTCGTCGGCGATCAACAGCTGCGGCTCGTTGCTCAGCGCCATCGCGATCATCGCCCGCTGGCGCATGCCGCCGGAGAACTCGTGCGGGTACTCATCCACGCGCCTGTTCGGATCGGGGATGCCGACGAGCCCGAGCAGCTCGATGGCGCGCTTGCGCGCGGCGCCCTTGGAGACGTCCTGGTGCACGCGCACGGCCTCGATCAGCTGGGCGCCCACCTTGAAGAAGGGGTGCAACGAGGACAGCGGATCCTGGAAGATCATCGCGATCTCGTTACCGCGGATCGTGCGCAGCTCGGATTCGGAGAGCGCCACCAGATCCTTGCCGTCGAACAGGATCCGACCGGAGATCCGCGCGCCCTGCGTGCGCGTCAGCCCGAGCGTGGTCAGCGAGGAGACCGTCTTGCCCGAGCCGGACTCGCCGACGATGCCCAGCGTGCGACCGCGCTGGACCTCGTAGGAGACGCCGTCGACGGCGTGCACGACGCCATCTTCGGTCGGGAACTCGACGCGCAGATCCTCGACGCGCAGCAACGGCTCGGCCGCCGATGAGGGCGTGCTCATGAGTAGCGGACCCTCGGGTCGAGATATGCGTAGGCGATGTCGACGATGATGTTGGCGAGGATCACGAACATCGCGGCGAACAGCACCGTGCCCTGCACGATCGGGAAGTCGGAATGTGTGATGGCGACGTAGTTCAGGCGTCCGATGCCGGGAATGTCGAAGACCGTTTCGACGAGCACCGAGCTGCCCAGCAGAACGGCGATGTCGATGCCGAGCACGGTCACGATCGGGTTGATCGCCGAGCGCAGGCCGTGGCGCAGGACGACGCGGCGCTCGGACAGGCCCTTGGCGCGCGCGGTGCGGATGTAGTCCTCGCCCATCGTCTCGATCAGGCTGCCGCGAAGCAGGCGCGCGTAGATCGCGGCGGTGCCCGCGGCGACGACGACCCACGGCATGATCAGCGAGGTGAACCATTTGTCGGGCGCCGTCGTCAGCCCGACGTAACTGCCGGCGCCCGGAAAGATGTGAACTTTGCCGATGTCCGAGGCGAAGAAGAACAGGACCAGCAGCCCGAGCCAGAATTCCGGCGCGGAGACCAGCACGAGCGCCGTACCCATGCTGGCGCGGTCGAGCTTGGAGCCGGCGCGGCGCGCGGAGATGATCCCGATGCTCAGCCCGGTGAACAGCCAGATGACGGCACCGCCGAGCACCAGCGAAAGCGTTGCCGGCAGGCGGTTGAAGATCAGTTCCTTGACGGGCGCGTTGGAGTAGTAGCTGTAGCCGAGGTTGAAGTGCAGGAAGATGCCCTTGATGTAGATCCAGAACTGCGCAGGCAGCGATTTGTCGAGGCCGAGGTCGTGGCGGATCTCAGCGATGATCTTCGGGTTCTGGATGCGTCCGGCCCTGAGCTTGGCCGGATCGGCCGTCGGCAGGATGCGGAAGATCACGAACAGCAGGGCGAGGACGAGAACGAGCAGCACGACGCCCCACAGCAGCCTGCGGATGATGTACCGGGTCATGGGCTGCTGCTGCTCACTTCAGTTCGTCTCCGTTCTCACGAACACGCGGGGGGCCGCAGCCCCCCGCGCTCGTGACTTGTCTTTGACGGACCTGGACCTACTTCAGCGAGGTGAACGAGTAGTCGAAGGTCCCCGAGTTCCAGTAGTCGTTGATCCCTTCGACGTCCTTGGACTCGATGTACGGTTCCTTCGCCCACTGGTAGGGGACGGCGACCGCTTCGTTGACCAGTTCTTCGTCGATCTTCGCCCACGCTTCGCCGCGTGCCTTGACGCCGACGACCTTCGAGGCCGCTTCCATCGCGGCGTTGATCTTCGGGTGGTTGACCAGGCCCCAGTTCGAGTTGGTCCCGTTCTGGACGATCAGGTTGCCGTTGAAGGGGACGTCGAGCACCGCCTGCGGATCACCGAAGTCGGCGATCCAGCCGACATTCGGGCAGACGTCGATCTTTTCCGAGACGACGCCGCAGTACTTCGAGTACATGACCGTGTGCTCGACGAGGTTCAGCTTCGTTTTGAAGCCGAGCTTCTCCAGCGTGCTGTTGACGGCTTCGGCGACGTTGTTCGCGGGGGCCGAGGAGTCGCCGACGACCTGCAGCGTTTCAGAGCCGGTGTATTTGCCGCTCGGGTAGCCGGCGAGCTTCATGTACTTTTCCGCCACGGCCATGTCGCCCTGGGGGTGTTCGTTGTAGTCGACCTTCGGGCCGGTGAAGCCACCCGATTCTTCGAAGCCGGCGATGCCGTTCCAGAGGAAGTGCGTCATCACGTCGGCGACGGTCTTGCCGCCGCGCAGCCGGTCGAGCTCTTCGCGGTCGGTCGCCGCCCACAGCGCCTTGCGCAGGTTGACGTTCTTGAACGGCCCGTAGCTGTTGTTGATCGCGATGTAACGGGTGCCCGCGCCACCGCCGGCTGAGATCGTCAGCTGGCTCGGGTGCTGCTGCACTGCGAGCTTGACGATCGGCGCGGCGGGTGCGTCGGACTGGACCATGTCGCTGCCTTCGAGCACCTGACGCCCGATCACGTTCGCGTCGCCGCCGATCGCGATGTTGATCTGGTTGAGATAGGCCGGGCGAAAGTCGGTGCTGGCCTTCCAGTTCGGGTTGCGCACGAGCGTTGCTGACTTACCGGGCTGGTAGCCGATCCCGAGGATCTTGCCCGCCGAGTTGTTCTTCAGCATGTACGGGCCCGAGGCGACCTGGTAGTTGGCGTATTCGCTCGGTTTCTTCGCGTCGAACTTCGCGGCGTATTCCTTCGGCACGGGCGCGGAGTAGGGCAGCACCATCGAAGCGACCACGATCGGCGCCGACGGTTCCGTCAATTTGATCTGCAGCGTGTACTTGCCGGTCGCCTTCACTCCCGGGATCTGGCCACCCTTGGAGCTCTTCATCCCTTCGACCGCTTCGAGGTAGCCGAGGTAGTAAGGGTTGGCGACGTTCGGGTTGGCGACGCGGTCGATCGCGTATTCCACGTCCGCGGCAGTCACTTCACGGTTGACCGGCGGGCTGAAGTGGACGCCCTTGCGGATGTTGATCGTGATCAGCTTGTTGCCGTCGCTCAGCTTCGGTTCGCCTTCGGCGAGGTCGGGCGTGGTCTGCGAGAAGGTATTGGGCTTGTAGGAGTAGAGCGCGCGTTGCGTGGAGTTGGTGATCTGGTAATCCAGCTGGAAGTAGGCCTGGCCCGGATCGAGGTGTTCGAAGTCCTCGCTCTGGACGTCGTTGAGAACCCCGCCGTGCTTGCCTCCCGTGAGGGACTCGTCGACTGGGTTTTTCACGCCCGCAGGCAGCCCCGAGCTGCCGGAGCTCGCGGTCCCGCTGGAGCTTGAGCTGGAGCTGCTGCTGGAGCCACACGCGGCCAGTGCCGTCATCGCCGCCGCGGCGAGCACCGTCAGCAGAATCGTTCTCAGCGCTCTCATCGAGCCGCCTCCTTTGGTTGTTGAAGAGAATCAGTGCTCACTGCGAAGCCCTTGGGTTGAGCGCGTCGCGCAATCCGTCGCCGAGCAGGTTGAATGCGAGCACCGTGAGCAACAGCGCCGCGCCCGGAAAGACCATGAACCACCATGCCGTGTTGAACGTCGGCGTCGCCGCGGCGAGCATCTGTCCCCAGCTGGCCGTCGGCGGGCGCACGCCGACGCCGAGATAGGAGAGCGAGGCCTCGATCAGGATGTTCAGCGGAATCTGCAGCGTCGCGTAGACGATGATCGGCGCGACCAGGTTCGGCAGGATCTCGCGGAACATGATGCGCAGGTCCGACGCGCCGAGCGCGCGCGCCGCCTCGACGAACTCACGCTCGCGCAGCGAGAGCGTCAACCCGCGGACGATTCGCGCGAAGTACGTCCACGTGGCGAAGGCGATCAAGAAGATGATCACACCGACGCCCGGCTGGATCGTGCCGCCGAGGCAGCCGCGCACAGCACATGCGGCGCCGATGCCGAGGCCGAGCAGCAGGATCGGGATCGACAGCGTCACGTCGATGAACAGACGCGAGACGATCGTGTCGAACAAGCCACGGTAATAACCCGCGAGCAGCCCCAGCGTGACGCCGATGACGGTCGCGATGAGCGTGCCGATCACGCCGACCTCGAGTGAGACGCGCGTGCCGTAGATCACGCGCGAGGCGACGTCCTGGCCAAGCGGATCGACGCCGAACGGGTGCGCGGCGTTCGGTCCGATCGGTTCACCGAACGAGCCCGTCAGGTTCGGGTTCTGCGTGTACGGGCTGGGCAGCCCGAGCAGTTTGACGACGAGCGGAGCGAAGATCGCGATGACGATCAGCAGCAGGATGAACGCGGCCGAGGCCTGCGCCACGCGATCTTTGCGAAAGCGCCGCCAGAACAGCTGCAG
>DATBBG010000028.1:0-5305 GCA_036271095.1 Solirubrobacteraceae bacterium | reverse complement strand
ACTCACCCGTTCGCGGCTCTGCCCCAGGGCAAGCCCTGGTTCGTCGCTCCACTTGCATGTGTTAAGCACGCCGCCAGCGTTCGTCCTGAGCCAGGATCAAACTCTCCGTGAAGAACTTCACGAAAAGCTGTCATGGATTTGCCGGTACTCGCTCGCCGCAAGCGGTCTGCGACTACCGGACGGTACGAGACCTATACACCGTGGTCCCGAACCATGACGGGGTACTTCTCTTCTACTTGACTCTTTGCCGTCACGCGGATCGCCTAAGCGGCCCGCTGACGGGTCGAACCTGGACGCACACCACGATCGAAAGATCCGATCGTAGATGCGCATGCTGTTGAGTTTTCAAAGACCGCCGAGCGTCTCTCCGAAAGGTGCTTCCTTCTGAGGAGCCCTGCTTCGCACCACGTCCGAGGACGCCTTTGGCGCGAACGACTGAGTATAGCGCTAAGTCGCGCGCAGGTGTCGAAAGCGGCGCTTGCCGACCTTCAGCACCTGCCCGTCGGCATCTGCGCTGGCGACATCGTACTGGCCGCGCCCGACGGCTGCGCCGCCGAGCGTCACGCCGCCCTGGTCGATCAGCCGGCGCGCCTCCGAGCCGGAGACGCCGAACTCGGCCGCGATCAGGCCGGGTAGGTAGAGCGAGCCCTCGGCTGCAGCGAACGCAGCCTCCTCGATTTCCTCGGGCGCTTCGTGCGAGACGAAGACGCGGTCGAAGTGCTGCTCGGCCGCAGCTGCCTGCTCGGGCGAGTGCAGCCAGCCGACGAGATCGCGCGCGAGCGCACGCTTGGCCTCGCGCGCCGCCGCGCCGCTGGAAGCCTCCGGCAAACCGGCGCCGGCTTGCGCGCGCGCGCCGTCGGCGCCCGCGCTTTCGCGACCGCCGGCGCGCAGCTCCTGCGCCGCACCGGCCGACGTGCCTGCGTTGCGCGCAGGCACGTCCGAAGGATCGTCGAGCAGTAGGCGCCGGTACTCGGCGACGGCCTCGTCGGGGATCGACATCGCCTTGCCGTACATCTCCTGCGGCGCATCGGTGATGCCGATCTGGTTGCCGAGCGACTTCGACATCTTCTTCTGCCCGTCCGTGCCGACGAGCAGCGGCATCGTCAGGATCGACTGCTCCGGCTTGCCGTAGGCGCGCTGGATGTCGCGGCCGAGCAGCAGGTTGAACTTCTGATCGGTGCCGCCGAGCTCGACGTCCGCGTCGATCGCGACCGAGTCATAGCCCTGCAGCGGCGGATAGAGCAGCTCGAGCAGCGAGATCGGCTCGTTCGCGCTCCAGCGTTTGGCGAAGTCGTCGCGCTCGAGCAGCTGCGCGACGGTCGTCGTGCGCGTCAGCGCCAGCAAGTCGACCATCGGCATATCCAGCCATTCGCCGTTGCGCCTGACCTCGAGCAGCTCGCCGTCGGCGTCGAGGATTCGCAGCGCCTGCTGCTGGAACGTCGCCGCGTTCGCCTCGATCTCCTCGCCCGAGAGGATCGGGCGCAGCGTCGAGCGCCCCGACGGGTCGCCGACGCGCGCCGTGTAGTCGCCGATGATCAAGACCACGCGGTGCCCGGCGTCCTGGAACTCGCGCAGCTTGCGCAGCACGACGGCGTGGCCGAGGTGGATGTCCGGCGCCGTCGGATCGATACCGAGCTTGACGCGCAGCGGCCTGCCCTCGATCGCGGCCTGCTCGAGACGCCCGGCAAGCGCCCCCTGCGGCAGGCTGTCGACGGCGTTTCGCGCCAGCCGAGCGGCGAGGCGAGCGGCGTCCTTCGCGGCCCCGTTGCTGGCGTTCGGCATCGAGGCCAATGCTAGACTCTCGCCGGCGCGAGGGACTCTCGGTGGCGCATCAGCGCGCGGCTCGCGCCGCCGCCCGAAGTCCGCTTGCCGGCGCCTCCGGATCCCTCCTGCGCATGCCGATGAGCGTTGAGGTCCGTCCCGACATACCCCCCGCGCCGGCTCCCGAGCCGGACGACCGCACGACGGGCCCGAAGCCGCGGCTGAAGCGGCTGCGCTTTGTCGCGATCGTGCTCGCCGTGCTCGTGCTCGGCCTCGTCTCGTTCGTCTTCGGCATCTTCATCTCGGTCGCCTCCGACCTGCCCTCGCTCGCGCGCTTCTCGACGCTGAAGAACGCCAAGAGCTCGGTGCTGCTCGACGACCTCGGCCATCCGCTCGGCGTCGTCAGCCAGCAGAACCGCGTCAACGTCACGCCCGAGCAGATCCCGCAGGTCGTCAAGGAGGCCGTGATCTCGATCGAGGACAAGCGCTTTGCGACGAACAGCGGCGTCGACATCCGCGGCATCGGCCGCGCCTTCGTCCAGGACATCCTCCACAAAGGCAGCATCCAAGGCGCTTCGACGATCGAGCAGCAGTTCATCAAGAACGCGCTCCAGGCGCAGTCGCATCGCACGATCTTCGAGAAGCTCAGAGAGGCGGCGCTCGCGTTCCAGCTCTCGCACAAGTGGTCGAAGGAAAAGATCATCACGGCCTACCTCAACACGATCTACTTCGGCAACGGCGCCTATGGCATCGAGGCCGCCGCGCAGACCTACTTCGGACACGACGTCAACCACCTCGGCTGCGGCGAGCCGAACCACACGCTGTGCGTGCAGCAGCTGCAGCCGTGGGAGGCAGCGCTGCTGGCCGGCATCATCCAGTCGCCGACCGCCTACGACCCGGCCGAGCACCCCGAAGCGGCGCGCCTGCGGCGCAACACGGTGCTGCGCCAGATGCTCGCGCAGGGCTATCTGACGAGGCCCGTCTACGAACAGAGCCTCGCGCAGGCGCTGCCCGCCGCGATGGACATCCAGACGCCGACCGAGCAGACGATCGAAGGCGTCGACGCCGGCTACTTCACGAGCTGGGTGCAGCAGCAGGTGATCGAACGCTACGGCGCCTCGCGCGCGTTCGACGGCGGGCTGAAGATCAAGACGACGCTCGACCTCGAACTGCAGCACGCTGCCGAACACGCCGTCAACGCCTACCTCGAAAACCCCGAAGGGCCGACGGCGTCGCTCGTCGCGATCGAAAACTCGACCGGCGAGGTGCGCGCGATGGTCGGCGGGCGCGACTACTCGCAGACGCCGTTCAACCTCGCCACGAACGGCGAGCGCCAGCCCGGCTCCTCGTTCAAGGCCTTCGACCTCGCCGCCGCGCTCGAGGACGGCATCTCGCCCGAATCGGAGTGGACCTCCAAGCAGAAGACCTTCATCGTGCCCGGCACGCACGGGCAGGAAAAATTCGTCGTGCACAACGACGAAGGCAACTACACGGGCACCGACACGCTGACCGGCGCGACGGCCTACTCCGACAACTCGATCTACGCCGAAGTCGGCCTCAAGGTCGGCACCAAGCGGATCGCGCGCCTCGCGCACCGCATGGGCATCACGACGCCGCTCTCGACCAACCCGGCGATGACGATCGGCGGCCTCACCGTCGGCGTCACGCCGCTGGACATGGCGCACGCCTACGAGACGATCGCGCACGGCGGACGGCGCGTCAGCGGCACGCTCGCGCAATCGGGCGAACCGGTCGCGATCCAAGAAGTCAACGCCGGCGAACACACGCTGCCCGACGGCAACCACCACGACGTCAACCACGTGCGCACGAACTCCGTGCTGCCGCCCGGCGTCGCCTCGACCGAGACCTCGATGCTCGAGACCGTGCTGCAGTACGGCACCGGCAAAGCTGCCGCGATCGGCCAGTTCGCCGCCGGCAAGACGGGCACGACGTCCAACTACGGCGACGCCTGGTTCGTCGGCTGGGACTCGAAGTACACCGTCGCCGTCTGGGTCGGCTACCCGAACAAGCTGATTCCGATGACGACCTCCTTCAACGGCACACCCGTGCTCGGCGGCACCTTCCCGGCGCTGATCTGGCACGACTTCATGACCTCCGCGCTGAGCATCGACAAGAACCGCGCCGAAGCCAGCGCAGCCGCCAAGGACAAGAGCAAAGGCGGCAGCGAAGACGAAGGAGGCGCCTCGACGAGCGGCGAAGAAACGCCAGCCGTCGGCAACTCGGGCTCGTCCTCCGGCTCCGGTTCCTCGCCAAGCAGCGGCGGCGCCGGCGGCGCCGGCTCGAAATCGCAGGCGCCAAGCGCCGGCGGCGGCGAAGCTGTCGGCGGCAGCGAAGGCGCCGCGCCCGAAAAATCGGCCACGCCGACGCCCGCCCCGGAAGCGACGCCCTCGCCGAGCCCGTCAGCGCCAGAAGAAAGCCAGCCGTCCGCGCCCTCCTCGGCGTCGCCGACCGGCGGCGTCAGTCCGGGCGGCTAACGCCGTCCGTTCGAGCGGCCGACGCCGCGCCCCGCGCGTGCCGCCAGCCGCGCCGCGCGCGCCCGTGCCGACGCTCGCGCGCTCAGATGCGCGGCCGCGAGACGTTGACGTCGCCGGCAGCGGCGAAGCGCCAGTCCAGCTCGGCCGCCTTCGTGATGCCGATGCGCCTGCCGACGGCGATCGCAGGCTCGCGCCAAGCGCCTGTGCGCGGGCCGATGCGCACCGGCCCGCGCAGCAGCGAGGTGCCGTTCTCCTGCAGGCCGACTCCAAGCGCCTGCGTCAGCCTGCCCGGGCCCGAGCAGAGCTCTGAGTCGCGTAGCGTGCGCCCGCCGATCGCGCCGCGGCGCTCGCGCATCAGCTCGAGCCCTTCGATCGGCGCGAGCGCGCGGATCAAGACGGCCGCGCCGATGCCGGCCGGCTCGCAGACGGCGTTCAGCAGCGCGTGGATGCCGTAAGAGCGGTAGACGTAGGCGACGCCCGGCTCGCCAAAGATCACTTCGGTGCGCGCCGTGCGCCCGATGTAGGCGTGGCAGGCAGGCTCGCTCTCGTGATAGGCCTCCGTCTCGACGATCACGCCGGCACAGCGCTCGTGCTCTACGACACAGCCGATCAGCTCGCGCGCAACCTCGAGCACCGGCCGGTCGTAGAAGCTCCGCGGCAGCGGCCTCATCGCGAGCTGCTGCGCGTCAGGACGCGGCGTCGGTCTCGGCGAGAACGGTGCGCGCGCGCTCGATCTGCTCGGCGACGCGCGCCGAGGACGTGCCGCCCTCGGAGACCTTCGACTCCAGCCACGACGACTGCGCCAGCACCTCGCGGAACTGCGCCGCGTGCTCGCCGAGCGTCGCGCTGAGCCCGGCCAGCTCGCCGTCGCTCAGCTGCGACAGCGTTCGGTCGCTCTCGACTGCAGTGCGCACGAGGCCGGCAACGACGCCGTGCGCCTCGCGAAACGGCATCCCGAGCTTGACCAGCAGATCGGCGACGTCCGTCGCCGCGATCAGCTCGTCCGAGGCCGCCTGCGCCATCCGCTCGCGCTCGAAGCGCACGCCGGC
>DATBBG010000027.1:0-8042 GCA_036271095.1 Solirubrobacteraceae bacterium | reverse complement strand
TAGTCCGCGGCGAGCTCGCGTGGATCGCGGTAGCCGAGCAGCGCTCGCTCGCCGTCGCTCCACACGAGCATCCGCAACGGCAGCTCGAGGCCGACCCGCGCGTCGGCCTGCATCAGCGCCGTGCCGGCGCGCGGGCTGCCGAACACGACGACCTCCTCGTCGGCGAGCTCGAGCCCCACCTCGCGCGCGCCGGCCGCGTGGTCGATCCGCGCGAAGACCGTCAGCTCGCGGCGCTCGATCGCGTCGAGCAGCGCAGCGAGCGTCTGCGCGTAACCGGTTGCGCTTCGCTTTACGACCATTGCCGGATTCTCGCGCAGTCGCGCCGCCCGCGTCGCCGGGCGATCGCTAGAGCGATCGATCTAGTAGCGTGTCGGCGACAACGACGAAGAGGAGCGAGCCGTGAGCAGAGTCGAGCGCGAGAACAGGCCGAGCCCCCTGCCGATCATCGCCGCCGGAGCGCTTGGCGCCGTCGCGACGCGCTCGCTGCTGAGGCGCGTGCTGCTGCTGAAGCTGCGACACGACGTGCGCTCGCTGAACGCTGGCGACTACCGTCCGCTGCTCGCCGGTTACGCGGAGGAGGCGGTGCTCGTGTTCAACGAGGGAACGCACCGCTGGGCAGGCGAGCATCGCGGCAAGGCAGCGATCGAGCGCTTCCTGCGCGACTTCGTCGCCGCCGGCATCAAAGGCGAGGTCATCGACGCGTTCTTCTTCGGCCCGCCGTGGCGGATGTCGCTGATCGTGCGCTTCGACGACGAAGCTCACTCGCACGACGGCGAGGAGATCTACCGCAACCGCACGCTGCTGCTCGGCGTGGCTCGCTGGGGCAAGATCGTCCTGCAGCAGGACTTCTACGAGGACACCGAGCGGATCGCGGCGCTCGACGCGCGCTTGAGCGAGCTCGGCATCGCGCCGGTCGCCGCGTAGCGCCGAGTCCGTCCGCGCCGGCTGGCGCAACTGCGACTAGTCTCCGCTGGATGAACTCTTCCACGAACACGATTCACCACCTCGGCTGCGGCACGATGTGTCCGCACGGCGAGCAGCTGATCAACGGCGAAGGGAGCCTGCTCGGCCGCGCGCGGATCGTCTGCCACTGCCTGCTCGTCGAGCGCAGCGACGGCCTCGTCCTGATCGACACCGGCTTCGGGCTCGACGACATGCGCAACACGCGCCAGCTCGGGCTGGTCTTCGACAAGCTGTTCCACCCGCAGGCGCGCACGGCGGAGACGGCGATCGAGCAGGTGCGCGCGCTCGGCTTCCAGCGCGAGGACGTGCGCGAGATCGTCGCGACACACCTCGACGTCGACCACGCCGGCGGCCTGCCCGACTTTCCCGACGCGAACGTGCACGTGCTCGCGCGCGAGCTGCACGCCGCGCTTCACCCGAGCCTGCGCGAGCGCGAGCGCTACGTCGCCGCGCACTGGGCGCACGGCCCGAAGTGGGTCGAGCACGGCGCCGGCGGCGATGATTGGTTCGGCTTTCAGAGCGTGCGGATCCTGCCCGGCGCCGATCCCGAGATCGCGCTCGTGCCGCTGTTCGGCCACACGCGCGGGCACACCGGCGTCGCGGTCAAGGACGGCGAGCGCTGGCTGCTGCACTGCGGCGACGCTTTCTTCCATCGCGGCGAGCTCGAGACGCCTCCGCGCTGCCCGCCCGTGCTGAAGGCCTATCAGAACATCGGCTCGGTCGAAAACGCCGAGCGGCGAGGCAACAGCGAGCGCCTGCGCGAGCTGGCGCAGCAACATGCCGGCGAGGTCGAGCTGTTCTGCGCGCACGACCCGGTGATGCTCGAGCGGCTGCAGGCCGCGCGCAGCTAGCGGCTTCCACCGTCGGCCACAGCAGCGGCCGATCGCGGCCTCGGCGTCAGCGCGGCCTCGGCGTCAGCGCGGCGTCGGCGTCGGCGTGGCGTCGGTCAGGCGTACATCGCCGCGATCGGCGCGGCGTACTTCTCGGCGATCGGCTTGCGCTTGAGCTTCATCGTCGGCGTCAACTCGTCGCCGCTCGGCAGCCAGTCGCCCTCGACGATCGTGAAGCGCTTGATCTGTTCGACGCGCGCGAGCTTCTGATTGGCCTCGTCGATCGCCGACTCGATCGTCGCTCGCACGCGATCGTCGCGCGCGAGCGCCTCTAGCGTCGCGCTCTCGATCCCCTGCCCGGCCGCCCACGCCGGCGCGAAGTCGGGATCGAGCACGATCAGCGCCGTGTTGTACGAGCGGCCGTCGCCGATGCAGCACGCCTGCGCGATCAACGGCGAGGCGCTCTTCAGCGTCGCCTCGATGTTCGCCGGCGACATGTTCTTGCCGGCCGCGTTGATGATCAGCTCCTTCTTGCGGTCGACGATGCGCACGTAGCCGTCCTCGTCGAACTCGGCGATGTCGCCTGTGCGCAGCCAGCCGTCGTCGGTGAACGCCTCGTCGGTCTTCTCCGGCAGGTTGCGATAGCCGAGCATCACGACGTCGGACTTGATCAGCAGCTCTCCGTCGTCGGCCAGCCTCAGCTGCACGCCGGGGGCCGGCGGGCCGACGGTGCCGATCTTGATCTTCTCGGTCGGGTTGACCGAGCCGGCGCCGCACGTCTCGCTCATTCCCCACAGCTCCGACAGCGGCAGGCCGATCGCGTGGAAGAACTCGAGCACCTCGACAGGCGTCGGCGCCGCGCCGACGTTGATCGCCTCGATCTGGTCGAGCCCGAGCATCTCGCGCAGGCCCGAGAAGATCTGCGCGTCGGCCTCGCGCACCTGCTCGGCAAGCTCGTCCGGCACCGGCTCGCCGCGCTGCTCCAAGCGGACCTTGCGCACCGCCGCGTCGATCGCCGCCTGCGTGCGCTCACGCTCCGCGTCCGGCTGCGACGCGAGCATCGTCTCCAGGCCCGCCTTCAGCTTCTCCCAGATCCGCGGCACGGCGAAGAACCAGCTTGGTTTCACTTCCGGCAGGTAGGAGAGAACCTGGCGCGGATCGTCGCAGCAGGTGATCTGCAGGCCGAAGACGATCGGCAGATAATGGTGCGCGTTGCGCTCGGCGATGTGCGCTGCCGGCAGCCACGAGATCACGCGCCCGTCCTCGGGAAAGGAGATCAGCTCGTCGAGGCCCTCGACGGCTGCGATCAGGTTGCGGTGGATCAGCTGCACGCCCTTCGGCGGGCCGGTCGTGCCGGACGTGTAGATCAACGTCAGCACGTCGCTGCCCTGCAGCTGCGCGACCGACTGCTCGACGTCGAACTGCGCGTTCGAGCCCTCGACGTCGTTCAGTGCGAGCGTTCCCGCCGGCGCCTCGCCGTCGATGACGATCACGTGCTCGAGCAGCGGCGCCGCGTTCTTCGCCTCGAGGATCTGCGCGAGGTACTGCTGCTCGCAGATCGCCACGCGCGCTTCGGCATCGGCCAGCAGGTAGCCGATCTGCTCGGGCGCATAGGTGTTGTAGATCGAGAACGGCGTCGCGCCGAGCATCATCGCTGCGAGGTCGCAGAGGTGGAACTCGGGACGGTTGCACAGCATCAGCGCGACCGTCTCGCCGCGCCCGACGCCGAGCTGCGCGAGACCGCCGGCTAGCGCGTCGACGCGCTCGCGCAGCTCGCCCCAGGTGATCGTGAACGCATCGCCCTTGGTCCTGATCGCGACCTCGCCGGCGCGCTCGGCAGCCGTGATCCGGAACGCCTCTGCGACCGTGGCCGCCGCGGCTGCGGCGCGAGCCGGGGCCTTCACCTCTGTGACACCACTCTCCATCTGCGCTCTCCTCTACCCCACATCGATACGAGCTGACGTTTCTCAAATCAGCATACGCCGCAATCGCGCAGTGCGTCCGCCTATTTTGGTGAACGTCGATTCACCTCGGCGGCCGCTCGCGCGCTAGCCGACGCGGTAGCGCTCGAGTGCTTCGCGCCGCGCCTGCGCATGGTCGACGATCGGCTTCGGGTAGTGCTCGCCGATCACGCAGCCGACTTCGCGCTGGACGTGCTCGGGCATCGTCCACGGTTCGCGCAGGTACTCGTCGGGCACGCCGGTCAGCTCGGGCACGTAGCGACGCACGTAGACGCCGTCGGCGTCGTAGCTCTGCATCTGGCGCGCCGGGTTGTAGATCCGGCGGAAGACCGGCTGCGGGTCGGTGCCGACTGACGCGATCCACTGCCAGTTGCCGTTGTTGTTGGCCTCGTCGCCGTCGACGAGCAGGCGCATGAAGAAGCGCTCGCCGCGGCGCCAGTCGATGCCGAGATCCTTGGTCAAGAACGAGCCGACGACAAGGCGCGCGCGGTTGTGCATCCAGCCCTCGCGCCACAGCTGGCGCATCCCGGCGTCGACCAGCGGGAAGCCCGTGCGCCCCTCGCACCAGCGCTCGAACCCGCGCGCCGAGCGGCTCCACGCGAGCTTGCCGCGATAGCGCTGCTGGAACTCCGAGTGCGCGTTGCGCGGGTAGTGCAGCAGCACGTGATGGTGGAAGTCGCGCCAGCAGAGCTGGCGGCGAAACGCCTCGCGGCCGGCGCTCGGCGAGCGGCCGTGGTCGAGCAGGCGCTGCTCGATCTCGCGCGCCGAGACGCAGCCGAAGTGCAGGTACGGCGACAGCCGCGAGCTCGCGTCCTTGCCAAGCGCATCGCGGCCATCCGCATAGCCGTCGACGTCGGTCGCGAGGAAGCCGGCCAGCCGCTCGCGCCCCGCCCGCTCGCCGCCGCGCGGCGGCTGCGCGACCTCCTGCTCGAGCCCGAGTGCGCGCAGCGACGGCACGCGGCCCTTCGCCAAGCGTCCGGGCAGCGGCGGCAGCGCGCGCGGCGCCGCGAGCACGTCGCGGCGGCGCTCGCGCTCCCAAGCGCGGTGAAACGGCGTGAAGACCGTGTACGGCCTGCCCGCCTGCGTGCGGACGGCGCCGATCTCGTCGACGGCGTTCAGCCCAGGATGCGCGTGCAGCTCGACGCCGGCGCGCTCGAGCGCCTTGCGCGTGCGATCGCCGCGCTTGCGTGCGAACGGCGAGACGTCGCCGGTGAAGTACAGGCGCTCGGCGCCGAGCCGCTCGGCGAGCTCGGTCAGCTCGCGCTCGGGCGGACCGTGGCGGATCACGAGGCCGCTGCCGCGCTTGCGCAGCGAGGCATCCAGCTCGCGCAGGCAGTCGATCAGGAACTGCGTGCGCGAGCCTGAGGCGTGGCGCCCGTGCAGCAGGCGGTCGTCGAGGCAGAAGACGGGCACGACGCGATCGTCTGCCTCGAGCGCGGCGCACAACGCCGGCTGGTCGTGGACGCGCAGGTCGCGCCGGAACCAGACGATTGCCGTCACGCGGCAGGCGCGAGCAGCCCTTGGCGGCGCAGGAAGTCGATCTGATCGGCCGCGACGCGCTCGAGCCCGTCGCCGAGGAACGCGCCGAAGTGGTCGTATGGGTAGCGGTGCAGCTCGCCATGCGCCGCGCGCGCCGCGAGCTTTTCGACGGCGCGCGCAGAGACCGAGACGTCGCGCTCGCCGAGGCCGGCCCACAACGGCATGCGCAGGCGCTCGGCGCGCGCGACCGGACGGATCAGCGAGACGGTGAGGAACACGGCCGGCGAGATCTCGTTGCGCCACGGCGATCCATCCGGCACGATCGCCGCGAAGCCGTCGGCCTCGCCGGGCAGCGTCATCGCGGCGTGAGCGCCCGGCGGGCCGGTCACGGAGACGAGGTTGTGCCGCCCGAGCTGGTCGGCGAGCGCGCGCGGCGTCAGCCACGCCGACAGCGCCGGCGGCGTCGCGAGCGCGCGCGCGAGCCCGTCGACCATCGGGCACAGCGCGATCGTCGCCGCGATGCGTGCGTCGGCGAGCGACTCAGCGACGGCGTGGCCGCCGCTGAACGAGAACCCCCACAGCACGATCCGCTCGGGATCGATCCCATCGAGCGCGCGTGCGAACGACACGGCGCTGCGCCAGTCCTCGCGCTGCGCGCTCGTACGGAAGCGCTGGCGCGGCTGCCCGCCGGAGTCGCCGAGGTAGCGATGGTCGAAGACGAGCACGGCCGCGCCCGCGTCGGCGAGGCGTTCGGCGTACGGCGGCAGGCCGTCGTGGCGCGTCAGCGAGAAGCCGTGCGCCATCACGACGCAGCACGCCGGCGTGACCGCCGGCTGGTACAGCCATGCCGCGCACTCGGCCTCGCCCGAGCGAAATGTGACGTCGCTGCGCTCGATCGCGCAAGCCTACTCGCGCTCGCGTAGGCTGGCGAGCGGATGATCGTCGTCACCGGAAGAGTTCGCATCGCCGCCGAGAACCGCGAGCGCTTTGTCGAGGTCGCGACCGAGATGTGCGCCGGCTCACGCGCCGAGGACGGCTGTGAGGGCTATCGCGTCTATGCCGACCTCGAGCAGGACGAGCGCTACGTGTTCGTCGAGGAGTGGCGTGACGACGAGGCGCTGCAACGCCACTTTGCACAGCTGCACACCGGCGCGTTCATGTCTGCGCTCGTGCCATTGCTCGCCGAGCCGGCCGACGTGCTGTTCCACACGACCGTCTCCTCACGCCGGCTCGACCCCGAGCGCGGGCTCGTGCCGGTCGACTGAGCGGCGCCTGTGGACTTCCACACGATCTCCAGCGACGGGCAGCCGTTCGTCGTCTCCCAGCAGGGCGAGGGACCGGACATCGTCCTCGTGCACGGCTTTCCCGACACGCCCTACTCCTACGAGCAGCTGCAGGCCGAGCTCGTCCGCGCCGGCTGGCGCGTGACGGTGGCGTGGCTGCGCGGCTATCACCCGGAGACGATCGTCCCCGGTCGGCCCTACGACTTCGAGACGATCGGACGCGACGGGCTCGCGCTGCTCGACGCGATCGGAGCGCCGCGCGCCGTCGTCGTCGGCCACGACTGGGGCGCGCTGATGGCCTACGCGATGGCGACGCTGGCGCCGGAACGCACGCGCGGGATCGTCACGCTCGCGATCCCGCACCCGAGCGTGCTCAAGCGCACGCCCGCCTCGCTGTTTGCAGCTCGCCACTTCTTCGCGCTGAAGCTGCCGTGGTCGGAGCGATCGGTGAGTCGCCGCGACTTCGCCTACCTGGAGACGCTGTACGCGCGCTGGGCGCCGAACTGGACCGGTCCGGAGCGAGACACCTCGCTGCGACTGGCCAAGCAGGCGCTCTCGACGCCGGCGACGCTTGCAGGCGCGATCGACTACTACCGCGCGCTGCCGCTCGGCGGATCGCGGCTGCTCGAGCAGGCGCCGCCGGTCGTGACGCTCTGCATCGGCGGCACTGCCGACCTCCTCGACGCCGAGCTGTTCGAGGCGAGCGCCGCGCTGTTCCCGGCGCCGAGCAGAGCGCTGATCGTCGATCGCGCCGGACACTGGCCGCATCGCGAGGATGCGCCGCGCGTGCTCGCCGAGATCGTCGCGTTCGCCGGCGCGCTCTGAGCGCGCCCCAAGCGCTCGTTCACGCGGCCGCTCGAGGGCTCGATCGGGACCAGTCGAGCCCGGCGCCGGGGCTTGCCGCTCCGCTCGCGCGATGCATGCTTAGATTACGGCGTTGACAGTGGCGTGAATCGCCGCGACACTGCCAGCGCGCGCGCCCGTAGCTCAGTGGTCAACGGTTCTCTTCGGGGAGCCAAAGAGCAGCGGTCTTTCAAGCCGCAGGCCGCGGGTTCGATTCCCGCCGGGCGCACTTTTTCCGCTTGCCGCGCCACCGCCGGGCGCCGGCGCGCAGCGCCGACCGGGCTCGGTGTCGACGACCGATCCGCAGCGCCGCTCGGCATCGCCCTTCCGCTTGATCCTCGGCTTTCGGACAAGCGCCGTGCAGGCGCTGGGCCTGCCCGTCGGTGAGAGCACGGTGGGGAGAATCGATTGCCGGTTGACATTCCACGTAAAAGATGATTTATATGTCGCAGCGGGAGAGGGCTCCCGCCCACTCGGAGACAAAGCGATCGAGTGGTGTGAGGGTTTCAGAGAAAGGGCCTGTCACATGGGTCTTCGCTCAGGTACGAGGGATCGGGGAGAGGGCAGCGGGCGATGAGGCTGTCCGGTTGCCAGGACACGCGCATGCTTCGCGCGCTGCACGGTCGTTGGCCGTACCGCCGCTCACACTGTCGGCACGATCTGCATTGGCTCGTGCGCATCCG
>DATBBG010000026.1:0-14531 GCA_036271095.1 Solirubrobacteraceae bacterium | reverse complement strand
CCGAGCACGCCGCCGTAGAGATTGACGAGGAGGAAGCCGGCGGCGAGCGCAAGCGCCTGCACCGTGCCGATCTCCGCCGACTGCTCGGCCCACGAGCGCCGCCGCCCGCCCGAGAGGCCGCCGATAGCGGCCGCGCCGGCGCCGCAGACGACGAAGTAGCCCCAGGCCGCTGGCACGCCGAGCAGCGCCGCGCCGGCGGCGCCTGGGAAGGCCATCATCGACAGCGTGTGCCCGGCGAATGCCTCGCGGCGCACGACCATGATCCAGCCGATCGCGCCGGCCATCAGCGCGACGACGCTGCCGGCGAGCAGCGCATTGATCATGAAGTGGTATTCGAGCAGCTCACTGAGGTCGTGCGCGAGGTTCCAGCTGAGCGTCGGGTTGGCCGCGTCAGCCATGCGAGTGAGAGTGGCCGTGCCCCGCGCCGAGCGCCGCCGCGGCGTCGTGCGCGTGGCGATCGTGATGATGCGCTGGCGGCTCGGGCGCGCCGACGACGACGAGGCGCCCGTCGGAGGCGTGCAGCACCTCGACGGGGACGCCGTACAGCTCGCTCAGCGTCGACGTCGTGACGACGTCCTGCACGCGCCCGGCGACGGCGCGGCCGGCCGCGAGGTAGACGACGCGGTCGAGATAGGAGAGCAGCGGGTTGACGTCGTGCGCGACGAGCAGCGTCGCGACGCCCTCAGCACGGCAGATTCGGCCGACGAGCGCGGCGACGGCGGCCTGGTTGGGCAGGTCGAGGCTGTCGAGCGGCTCATCAAGCAGCAGCAGACGCGGCCGGCGCACGAGCGCCTGCGCGATCAGCAGGCGCTGCTGCTCGCCGCCGGAGAGCTCGCCGATCGGGCGCTCGGCGTAAGCGCCGGCGCCGACCAGCTCGATCACCTCGGCAACGCGCGCTCGCGTCGCACGCGCACGCTCACCGGCTCGGCCCCAGGACAGCGGCAGCGGCAGGCCCCAGCGCTCGCCGTCGAGCCCGAGCCGTACGACGTCGCCGCCGCGCAGTCGCGTCGCCTCGGCAAACGCGCGCCGCTGCGGCAGGTAGCCGACCGCCCCGGCGGCAGCGCCGGGCGCGCGGCCGAGCACGGCGATCCGACCGGCCGTGAGCGGCAGCGCGCCGAGCACGGCCTTCAGCAGCGTCGACTTGCCCGAGCCGTTGGCGCCGAGCAGCGCGACGAACTCGCCGGCGCCGACCTGCAGCGAGACATCGCTCCAGATCGTCCGCCGGCCGATCCGCACGGCCGCGCGCTCAAGCTCCAGCACCGGCCGGCCGTCGAGCTCGGGTACCGGCGCGCCGCTCACGGCAGCGACAATATCAAGACTGAGTCTTGTTATTGCTTTCACCTGCGCCATCGCGACGGCGCGATCGCGGATACTCACGTACATGCACAAGCTCAACCTCGACTCCGACGAGACGATCTCACCGACCTACGCCTCGCGCTCGTTCTCGCACGACATCCCCAAGTACCGGCTGCCGGCGCAGGGAATCAGCGCCGACGCGGCCTACCGGCTCGTCCACGACGAGCTCAACCTCGACGGCAACCCGGCGCTCAACCTGGCTTCGTTCGTGACGAGCTGGATGGAGCCGCAGGCGAACCTGCTCGCCGCCGAGACGCTCGCGAAGAACCTGATCGACCAGGACGAGTACCCGCAGACCGAGGTCGTCCACCAGCGCGTCGTCTCGATGATCGGCCGCCTGTTCCACGCGCCGAGCGGCGGCGCGCACGCGACCGGCACCGCGACGATCGGCTCCTCCGAGGCGATCATGCTCGCGATGCTCGCGCACAAGCGCTCGTGGCAGCGCCGGCGCGAAGCCGACGGCGAGCCGACGGACCGCCCGAACATCGTGATGGGCGCCGACGTGCACACCTGCTGGGAGAAGTTCGCGCGCTACTTCGAGGTCGAAGCGCGGATCGTGCCGATGGAGGAGAACCGTTACACGATCGGCGCCGACGAGGTAGAGCCGCTGCTCGACGAGCGCACGATCGGCGTCGCCGGGCTGCACGGCTCGACGTTCACCGGGCAGATGGACGACCTCGCCTCGCTCGACGCGCTGCTCGCGCGCGTCGAATCCGAGCGCGGCTGGCAGATCCCGCTGCACATCGACGCCGCCAGCGGCGGCTTCGTCACGCCCTTCTCAGAGCCCGAGCTGGAGTGGGACTTCCGCCTGCCGCGCGTGCGCTCGATCAACGTCTCGAACCACAAGTTCGGGCTCGTCTACCCAGGCATGGGCACGGTTGTCTTCCGCGAAGCATCCGACCTGCCCGAGGAGCTCGTCTTCCACATCAACTACCTCGGCGGCGACATGCCGAACTACTCGCTGAACTTCTCGCGCCCGTCGAGCTCGGTGATCCTGCAGTACTTCGCCTTCCTGCGGCTCGGCAGCGACGGCTACCGCGAGGTGATCGCCAGCGTGCTCTCGAACGCGCAGGCGCTCGCGCAGAAGCTCTCGCACCTCGACGACCTCGAGCTGATCAACGACGCCTCGCGCTATCCGATCGTGATCGTCCGCGCGAACGATCCCGAGAAGCTCGACCTGACGCTGCTCTCGCAGCTGCTGCGAGCGCGCGGCTGGATCGTTCCGGCCTACACGCTGCCGCCGAACGCCGACAAGATCACGGTGCTGCGGATGGTGATCAAGGAGAACTTCTCGCGCGACATGGTCGACATGCTCGCGCACGACATCAAGTCGGCGATCCACGTCCTCGAGCACGGCCCCGCCCCGCGCAGTACCCGCGAGAAGCACCGCCCTCTGTACTGAGGCTCCTAGTCCTTGCGGCGGCGGCGGTTGAACAGCAAGACTGCCGCGACGATGACGATCACCAGGATCACCACGCCGCCGACGATGTAGCGGATTTTGTGGTGGTGGGTCTTGCCCTTGCCCGCTTGCTTCTCGGCTTCCTTCGTCGAGAGCACCGTCACGGTGACGCCTTTTGCCTGGATCTTCGAGACGGTTGCCGGCTCCTGGTGCTTCGGGTACTTGACGAGCACATGCGAGCCGTCCTTCAGCGTGACGCGCAGCGAGCGCAGGCGCTTGTTGACGATCACGCTCTCGATCTGCTTGGCGGCGAGCTGCTGTGCGAATGTCGCTTCGCTCTCGGGCGCGTAGACGATCGTCGTTTCTTCGGCGGCCGTCGCGACGCTCGCCAGCGGGCCGGCAGCGGCCAGGCACAGCGCGGCAGCTACGCTCGCGATCCCTCTCATCGGTGCGTTCACGGCGCGTACCCTAATGCCTAGGCGAGCGACGTGTCGCGCTACACGCGACCGGTGTCGCGACGGTAGGCGCGCACGGCGAGCGCGCTGAGCACGGCAGTCCAGCTTGCGATCACGATCCACGCGGTCGCGCTCCACGCTTTACCGCCGAGCGCGACGTGGCTGGCCTGCACGAGCCAATAGGAGGGCACGAACTGGGCAACGTCGTGGAGGAAGCCGTGGCTGGGAAGCGGAAACCAGGTGCCGCCGAGCAGCGCGAACAGCGAAACGCCGCCGCCCATCGCCGGTCCGATCGAGTCCGGCGTCAGCATGTGCCCGAGCGCGATTCCGAGCGCCGCGAACGGGATCAGCCCGACGAGCATCAGCGCGGTCATCTTCAGCCAGTCGGCCGCCGCGAGGCTGACGCCGAGCGAGGCGCCAGCGAGGTACAGCAGCACGATGCTGAGCAGCGCCATCGCATATGCCGTCAGTACCTTCGTGCGAAAGTACGTGCGCGGAGCGAGCGGCGTGATCCGCAGCTGGCGATTCCAGCCGACCGCGCGCTCGGCGGCGATCCGCGCGCCCGAGGAGAGCATCGCGCTCATCGTGCCGAAGGAGGCGAGGCCGACCATGAAGTAGAGCGGCAGCGAGACGCTGCTGCCGAAGAGGTTGTGAACGTTGCGGTTGGGCGCGGCGATGACGAAGTAGAGGATCAGCGGAAAGCCGAGCGAGAGCACGAAGAAGCGCCTGTTGCGAAACGTGCGCAGCAGCTCGTAGCGCGTGTATGTCAGCGCGCCGCTCATCGTGCGGCGCTCGCCTCGCCCGCGCCGGCGCCGGCCCGCACGGCGCCATCCGGCGCCGCCTCAGCGTCGTCGCCGGTCAGCGCCACGAAGGCCTGCTCGAGCCCAGCGGCGATGATCTCGATGTCGCGCGCATCCGGATGCGCCGTGAGCAGCGCTCGGATCGTCGCGTCGGAGTCCGAGCAGGTCAGCACGATCGCCTCGCCTCGCCGGTCGGCGGCGCTGACGCCGGGCAGTCGTTCGAGCACGTCCAGCTCGACGCGCGGCAGCGTCGCGCGGATCGTGCGCGAGCCGACCATCGCCTTGATCTCGTTCGTCGGCCCGTCGGCGACGATCCGCCCATGTGCCATCAGCACGGCGCGATCGGCGTAGGCGTCAGCCTCCTCGAGGTAGTGCGTCGCGAACAGGATCGTCTTGCCGCGTGCGGCGAACTCGCGCATCACGCGCCAGAACGCGCGGCGCCCCTCGACGTCCATCGCGACGGTCGGCTCGTCGAGCACAAGCAGCTGCGGGTTGCTGACGAGCGCGACTGCAGCGCGAACACGCTGCGTCTGCCCGCCGGAGAGCTTCTGCGTTCGCTGTGCGGCGATCTCGGCCGTGCCGGTCAGCTCGAGCACCTCCTCGACGGCCAGCGGCGCCGGATACAGCGCGGCCATCATCGCGACGAGCTCGCGTACGTTGAGGTCGCGAATCAGCGAGCCGGTCTGAAGCATCGCGCCAACAGCGCCGGCCGCGACGGCGTCGCTCGGCGAGCGTCCGAAGACCGAGACCGAGCCGGCGTCCGGATCGAGCAGGCCGAGCAGCATGTCGATCGTCGTCGACTTGCCGGCGCCGTTGGGGCCGAGCAGCGCGACCGTCTGGCCGGCCGCGATCTCGACGTCGATGCCGCGAACGGCCTCGATCGGGCCGTGCGGCCCGCGAAACGACTTGACGAGGCCGCGCAGGCGGATCTCAGGGCCGGCGGAGGCGCTTGCGGCGCCGGCCTGCATCGCCGTGTCGCCGCTCAGTGCCGTGGCCGCGCGGTCCTGCGCTCGATCACTTGCGCGCCTGTCTCGCGGCCTTCACGCGGTCGACGCGCGAGAGCACGACCTTGCGCATGCGCACGGACACCGGCGTCACCTCGACGGCCTCGTCCTCGCGCACGAACTCGAGCGCCTCGTCGAGCGTCAGTTTGCGGTGCGTATCCAGGCGCACGAGCACGTCGGAGGTCGAAGAGCGCATGTTCGTCAGATGCTTCTCCTTGACCGGATTGACATCGAGATCCTCCGAGCGCGCATTCTCACCGATGATCATCCCTTCGTACACCTCCTCGCCGGGCCCGACGAACAGCGATCCGCGCTCCTGCAACGTGAACAGCGAGAAGGTGACGGTCGCGCCGTTGCGGTCGGCGACGAGCACGCCGGAGTTGCGCGTCAGCAGCTCGCCGGCCCACGGCTCCCAGCGGTCGAAGACGTGGTGCATGATCCCGGTGCCACGCGTCTCGGTGAGGAACTCCGTGCGAAAGCCGATCAGCCCGCGCGCCGGCACGAGGTAGTCCATCCGCACCCAGCCGGTGCCGTGGTTGGTCATGTGCTCCATCCGCCCCTTGCGCGCTGCAAGCAGCTGCGTGACGGTGCCGACGTGCTCCTCGGGCACGTCGACCGACAGCGCCTCGACTGGCTCGTGGCGCTTGCCGTCGATCTCACGCTCGACGACGTGCGGCTGACCGACGGTCAGCTCGAAGCCCTCGCGGCGCATCATCTCGACGAGCACGGCGAGCTGCAGCTCGCCGCGCCCTTGCACCTCGTAGGTGTCCGGGCGCGCCGTCTCGCTCACGCGCAGCGAGACGTTTCCGACCAGCTCCTGCGCCAGGCGCGCCTCGATCTGGCGCGCCGTCAGCTTGTCGCCGTCTTTGCCGGCCAGCGGCGAGGTGTTGGCGCCGATCGTGATCGACATCGCCGGCTCATCGACGGTGATCACCGGCAGCGGGCGCGGATCGTCGGGGTCGGCGAGCGTCTCGCCGATCGTCACCTCGGCGATGCCGGCGACGGCGATGATCTCGCCGGGACCGGCCTCAGGCGCATCGATACGGTCGAGCGCGTCAGTCACGTACAGCTCGGCGACGGTTGCTTTGCGGATCGAGCCGTCGGCGCGGCACCAGGCGATCTGCTGACCCTTCTTGATCGTCCCGTTGCGCACACGGCAGATCGCCAGGCGCCCGACGTAAGGCGAGGCGTCGAGGTTCGTCACGAGCGCCTGAAGCGGGTGATCGGGTTCGTAGGTCGGCGCCGGGATCCGCGCCAGCAGCAGGTCGAGCAGCGGCGCCAGCGTGTCGCCTGCCAGCGGCTGACCGGGCTCGTAGTGCAGCGAGGCGATGCCGGCCTTGGCATTGCAGTAGACGATCGGGAAATCGATCTGCTGCTCGTCGGCGTCGAGGTCGAGGAACAGCTCGTAGACCTCGTCGACGACCTCGCTGACGCGAGCGTCGGGGCGATCGACCTTGTTGACGACGAGAATCACCGGCAGTTTCGACTCGAGCGCCTTGCGCAGCACGAAGCGCGTCTGCGGCAGCGGTCCCTCGGAGGCGTCGACGAGCAGCAGCACACCGTCGACCATCGTCAGCCCGCGCTCGACCTCGCCGCCGAAGTCGGCGTGGCCGGGCGTGTCGATGATGTTGAGCTTGACGCCCTCGTAGCGCAGCGAGGTGTTCTTCGCGAGGATCGTGATGCCCTTCTCGCGCTCGAGGTCCATCGAGTCGAGCACGCGCGTGGCGACGTCCTGGCCCGCGCGAAATGCGCCGGATTGCCACAGCATCGCGTCGACAAGCGTCGTCTTGCCGTGGTCGACGTGCGCGACGATCGCGACGTTGCGGATGTCATCTCTGGGAACGAGCACGGCCGACTAGGCTAGCGGCGCGCGCCGGCAGCCCTCAAACCGGTGCGCGCGCCGAAGCGTGCAAGCGCCGACGGATAGCGCTCGGCGCGCGCGATCGTCTGCTCGAGCGCCGCCGCAAAACGGCGGATCTCGTCCTCTTCGATCGTCAGCGACGGCAGCGCCTTGATCGTGTTCATGCGATGGCCGGCAACCTGGCAGAGGATCCGGTGCTCGTGGAACAGCGGCACCGTGATCAGCTGGCTGAACAGCCCTGTCTGGCGGCGCTCGACGGCTTCCCACAGCTTGCGCCCGACGCGCCCCGAAGGAGGGCCGAATTCGATCGCCCAGATCAGCCCGAGCCCGCGCACGTCGCGCACGACCTCGTAGCGCTCGACGAGCGGACGCGTCAGCTCGAGCAGCAGCGCGCCAAGGCGCTCGCTGCGCTCGACGAGCTGCTCCTGATCGAGCACGCGCAACGTCGCCAGCGCAGCAGCCGCCGCGAGGTCGTTGCCGCCGAACGTCGAGCCGTGGCGCACGGCGCGCTCCATCCCGTCGAAGACGCGCTCGAACGCGGCGCGCGAGACGAGCACGGCACCGATCGGCACGAGCCCGCCGGACAGCGCCTTGGCGACGCAGACCATGTCCGGCTGCAGCTGCCAGTGCTCGAGCGCGAAGAAGCGCCCCGTGCGCCCGACGCCGGTCTGCACCTCGTCGCAGACGAACAGCGAGCCGGCCGTCCGGCAGCGCGCCTGTGCGCCTGCGAGATAGTCCGGCGGCGGCAGGTTGACGCCCTTGCCCTGCACCGGCTCGACGACGAACGCCGCGACGTCGCCGCGCTCCAGCTCGCGCTCCAGCGCGTCGAGATCGCCGAACGGCACCGAATCGCAGCCTGCCAGCAGCGGCCCGAAGCCGGCGCGAAACTCCTCGTTGCCGTTGAGCGAGAGCGAGCCGAGCGTAAGCCCGTGGAAGGCGTGCTCGGCGTAGAGGATCCGCGGGCGGCCGGTCGCAGCGCGCGCGATCTTGATCGCCGCCTCGACGGCCTCCGTGCCAGTGTTCGCCGGCACCATCGCGGCGACGCTGTCGGGCGCGCGCGCGAGCAGCTGCTCGGCCAGCACGCCGCTGAGCAGCGTCACGCCGAGCTGCGGCATGTTGCCGCTGTGCGCCGCCATCGCCTCCTGCACGGCCGCGATCGCCTCCGGATGGTTGCGGCCGATCGCGAACACGCCATAGCCGCCGAAGAGGTCCAGATAGCGCTCGCCTGAGTCGTCGATCAGGTGCGCGCCCTCGCCGCCGCGCCAGGACTTGTCGAAGCCGAGCGTGCGCAGGATCCGCCCCATCTGCGGGTTCAGATAGGCATCGTTGAGCGCCATCTCCTCACCGCTGCGCGTCGCGATGATCTCGGCAACGGTCGGCGGCGTGGCGCGGAACATGCGCTAAGCGTACGAGAGCCGCACTCGCGTACCCGGATAAAGGCGCAGGCGGGACACGGGCAGCGGGGTACGCCCGCGCGCCGGCGCGCAGTCCGGCGGCGCCGGAGCGCGGCCGCAGGCGCATATATCGCGCGGTTCTCTCGTTCTATTCAATATGTTGGATCAATCGAGGACAAACGTCTGCTTCGTGCGGGCAACAGCTAAAGCCGTTGCCGAGAGCAGCCGAAGCGGCCCACATGCAACGGGGGTCATGGCTCTGCCCGACCGAGCTCGATCGCAGCCGCGTGCTCGACGCGAGCGATCGCGTGCGCTCGATCAGGACGATCGGCTCCGGCGCGATCGGCCTCGCGCTGCTCGCGGCGGCGCCATGGGTCGGTTGGTGGACGCTGCTCCTGTTCGCGCTGGCAGTGCTCAACTTCGTCAACGTCGAGCGGCGGATCCGCACGAGCGCGCATCCCGAGCGCATCAGCGCGAACGCGATCGTGATCACGATGCTGCTGATCGGCGTCGGCGTCGTGCTCAGCGGCGGCCCGCGCAGCGTTGCGCTGCCGTGGATGGTGCTGCCGGCGGCGATGGTCGCCGCGCGCTTTCGCCCGCAGGTCGTGATCGCCGGCGTCGGGCTGACGGTCGCGATCATCCTCGCCGCGACGTTCGGCAGCCACCCGCAGTGGACGCTCGCCGACCCGGCGCTGCTGGTCGCGACGCTCGCGCTGCTGGTCGGCGTCGTCTCGATCGTATGGGCGCTGCAAGCGGCCGAGCTGTATCACCGCGGCGAGGCGATGATCGACCCGCTGACGGGCCTGTTCAATCGCCACGCGCTCGTGCCGCGCTTCGCCGAGCTCGGCCATCAGGCGCGCCTGACCGATCAGCCCGTCTGCATGCTGCTGTGCGATCTCGACAACTTCAAGGCGGTCAACGACGAGCACGGCCACGATCGCGGCGATGCAGCGCTGCGCGACACGGCCTATGAGCTGCGCAAGCGCCTGCACTCGTTCGAGCTCGTCTACCGCCTCGGCGGCGAGGAGTTCCTGATCGTGCTGCCGGGAGTCGGCAGCGAGGCCGGGTGCCAGGTCGCAGAGCGGCTGCGCGCGGCCGTCGAGCAGGTCCGGCCGGCCGGGATCGCCGTCACCGTGTCGATCGGAGTCAGCGTCGCCAGCGGCGAGCGCGTCGAGTACGAGTCGTTGTTCAAGGCCGCCGACGAGGCGCTCTACCGCGCCAAGCGCAGCGGGCGCAACCGCATCGCCGGCGCCGGCACGACGGCGGCGCAGCCGGCGTCGATGAGGCGCGACGCCATCGCCGAGCTGTTCGGCGCGCCGGTCGCCGCGCGCCTCTAGGCGCTTACGCCAGAACGGGCGCAAACGCTCGCACGACGGGTTGACAGCATTGTTATGCTCGCGGCCGAGAGGGCCAGACGGGGACTGCTCGCGCTGCGAGCAATGGGATGGTCACGGACTGGCCGGCACACGCCACAGGGGGGTTGGGATGAGGATTCGTTCGATGGTGGCCGCAGTCGCGGCCGTGATGGCGCTTGGAGCGCTGCTGTTCACAGGGATCGCATCGGCACGGCCGAATGAGATCGGCTCGATCGCGAGAAGCGCCGCGCACAAAGAAGCCGAACCGCTGCCGCCGATCGAAGCAAACGAAAACTGCGACTTCATCGCAGACCCGGGCAACTCGGTCTGCATGCTGCCGTTTCCGGACGACTACTACACGGTCGCCGACCCGAGCAGCGCGACCGGTCGTCGCGTTCACTTCAACACCGAATCGACGCCGACGAACGTCGAAGGCAAGCATGTCGAAGCGGGGCCATATGACGAAGCCGACGGCTTCAGCCCCGGCTCGGTGATCCTGGTCAAGGTTCCCGGCATCGAAACGACGGCCGACGTCGCCGCGACAGGCGCAGTCGCGGTCAACAAGCTGAACGCCTACAAGCGCGAAAAGGCGCCCGTCGTCGTGATCGACGCCGAAACGGGCCAGCGCTGGCCGATCTGGACGGAGATCGACTCGACGGCGACTGAACCGTCCAAGCGCGTGCTCGAGATCCACCCGGCCGTCAACTTCATCTCCGGGCACCGGTACATCGTCTCGCTGCGCAAATTGAAGAACGCGGCCAAAGAAAAACTGCAAGCGCCGGCCGGCTTCCGTTACCTGCGCGACGACGTGCCGACAGAAAACGAAACGATCAACGGACGCCGCCCGCACTACGAAGAACTGTTCTCGAAGCTCGAAGGCGCCGGGATCGCGCGCGGCGAACTGTATTTGGCGTGGGACTTCACGGTCGCAAGCGACGCGAACAACACCAGCCGCGAGCTCTCGATGCGCAACCAGGCGTTCGCAGAGCTCGGCGACACGAACCTCGAAGACGGCGTGCCGCAGGGCGTCTCGCCGAGCTTCGAAGTGACGAGCGTCGAAAACGAACCGAACCCCGGTCAGATCGCACGCCGCGTGAAGGGCACCTTCCAGGTTCCGTGCTTCCTGTTCCCGAACTGCGGCCCTGGCGGCCGGCTGCATCTCGACGCCGAAGGCAACCCGATCCAGAACGGCTCGTGGACGGCGAACTTCGACTGCATCGTGCCGTTGTCGGTCACGACCGGCGCGGCCGAACAGGGGCGTCCTTCGCTGTACGGGCACGGCCTGCTCGGCGACGCCTCGGAGGTCGCCTCCAGCCCGCAGCGAAGCCTCTCCCAAGAACACAAGATCGTGCAATGCGCGACCGACGAGATCGGCATGGCCGAATCGGACGTGCCGGTCGTGATCGCATCGCTGGAGAACGCGTCGAACTTCCCGGCGGTGCCGGATCGGCTGCAGCAGGGACTGCTCGACGAGCTGTTCCTCGGTCGCGCGATGATCAGCTCGAGCGGATTCACGACGAGCGCGGCGTTCCACCAGGACGGGACGCTGAGCAGCGGCTCGGTGCTGAACACGAGCCACCTGTTCTACAACGGCAACAGCCAGGGCGGGATCATGGGCGGAGCGCTCACGGCCGTCTCGCCGGACTTCACGCGAGCCTCGCTCGGCGTGCCGGCGATGAACTACTCGGTGCTGCTGCCGCGCTCGGTCGACTTCGACGAATTCGCTCAGGTCTTCTACCCGTACTACCCGAACGAAACGTCGCGGCCGCTCGTGCTCGACATGATGCAGATGCTGTGGGATCGCGGCGAGCCGGACGGCTACGCCGAGCGGATGACGAGCGACCCGCTGCCGGACACACCGGCACACCAGGTGCTGATGGACATGTCCTTCGGCGACCACCAGGTAAGTGACATCGAGGCCGACGTCGAGGCGCGCACGATCGGCGCCTCCGCACACAAGCCGGTCATCTACCAGGGGCGCTGGCCGAGCACGAACGTGCTCTGGAACGTGCCGAAGATCGGCAGCTACCCGTATACCGGCTCGGCCGCTTACTACTGGGACATCGGCCCGATCCGCGAAAGCCCGTCTGGGTCGGGCAAATTCATCGGCACCGAACCGCCGCCGTATGAAAACCTGCCGAACCGCACCGGCGAAGACCCGCACAGCGCACCACGTGCCGCGCCGGCCGAGCAGCAGCTCGTGTCCGACTTCTTCAACGGAGCGATCCAGAAGACCGACAACTGCAACCGCGGGCCCTGTTATGCCGGGAGCTTCACAGGGCCGTAGGCGGATGTAGCTCAGGTGTCGGTGCGGGTCGTCGCGAGGCGGCCCGCATCTGCATCGGCAGTCACGCCGAAACGCAAAAGCTCCCCGGCCCCACCATCGGAGCCGAGGAGCTTTGCGCCCTTCAGGTACTGCTATCGATCAGCTGTCCACCTAGCCTTCCCGTTCGCCGACGTTGCAGTCGTAGGGCTTGAAGAACGAGCTACCAGGAACACAGCGGAACATGCTCTGGTTGGTCTCGCTCGGCGAGCCGTTGAACGTCGGGTTGGCAGCGGATTTCATGAATTCCGGACCGAGCTGACGCGCTTTCAGACCTTCTTCGAGCGCGTAGCCGTCGTCCAGCAGCTCGGCCTCGCTGTAGGCCGTGCCGATGAAGTCGACCCCGATCGGGTCGGCTCCGGTCGAGCCGTTCTCAGCACCGAATCCGGCTGGGACCGTCAGCACCGGGTAACCGGCACGGTCGGCGATGCCTACCAGCGCGTTTCCGCTCGGCACCATGATCACCGAGTAGTCGTCGGCAGGTTCTTCCGGAGTTCCGGCGTTGAGGATGTTGTTGATGACAGCCCGGCTTTCGGTCTGTCCTTTGACGAGGTTTTCTTCGTAGGTTGCTTTGGTCGTTGGGTTGGTGGTTTCGGTCGCCTCGGCAGCGAGCAGCCCGTTCTCCTGGAACTTCAGGCCCTCGACCGGGTTGGCCGTGTTGTATTCGATGATTTCTTTCAGCGATTTCGCGCCCGTAGGCTCGCTCGCCAGGTCCGAGTCGAGACCCGCGTGGAATTCATACGGGATCACGCTCGGCGTTTTCGACGCTGCGCCCGGAGTCACGACTTTCGTCGTTGCACCGAGTGTCGTGAGCTCGCTGACCGCCGTCGGATACGGGGCCGTCGTGCTCGAGATGACAGCGACTTTCTTGCCGCTGAGCGCCGTCGTCGAGAGCCCTGCCGTGTAGCTCGGCAAGGTGCTCGGCTGCCCGGCAGTTGCCGGGTCGCTCGGGTCGGGGCCGGCGATTGCGCCCAGCGCAGTCGCCACGTCGGCGACCGTCTGGCCAATCGGACCGGGTGAGTCCTGAGACCTCGCGACCGGCATCACGCCCGTACGGCTGACCAGACCAGTCGTCGGCTTCAGCCCGACGACGCCGGCGTTGCCGGCTGGTGCGACCAACTGAGCACCTTCGCTCGTTGCCGTCTCGAGTCCGATTGCCAACGGCGCGATACCAGCTGACACCGCCGCGGCCGAGCCTCCAGAGGAGCCTCCAACCGTTTTGTTGGTGTCAGACGGCAGCAGTGCCTGGCCGCCGAGCGACGAGTAGCCCTGAGGCATGTTCGGGTCGAAATCGCCTCCGAGCTCGGTCGTGTTCGTGTCGCCGAGAACGATCGCTCCGGCAGCCCTCAGCTTGGCGACGAGTGTCGCGTCAGCCGACGGCAGATCGTCCTCGAGCGCGATCGAGCCACCGCTCGTCGGCATGCCCATGGCGTCGATCGAATCATCGACGACCACCGGGATGCCGGCCAGAGGACCGACCGGTTTGCCCTTTTTGCGAGCAAGGTCGCTCGCGTTCGCTTCAGTCACAGCGTTCATGTTGACGTTGCGCACAGCCTGGATCGACGGCCCGTTGGCGTTGATCAGACCAATGCGGTAGAGCTCGGACTGCACCAGTTCTTTCGAGCTGAGCGTGCCTTCTTTCATCATGCTCTCGAGCGTCGTCGCAGACGTCGTTTCGAGGGCAAGCGTGCGCTTGTGCGTCGCGGCCAGTTCTTTGACCGTTTCGTAGTCAGGGTTGCAGTGACCACGGCTTGCGAACGGCTCCGCCGGCACGGTGTGTGCACAACGGTAAGAAGCCGGGTCGACTTCACCTGGTGCTTTGTGCAGTTTCGTCAGCTGTTCGATGACGTAGCCGACGCCGAGCAGGTTCATCTCGTCGTAGGCGCCGCCATTGATGTTGACGTTCTGCGAACGGCGCGTCGTCGCGGTGTAACCCATCGGAACGGTGAGCTCCGGGTCGCCCGCGTTCGGGCCGCTCGGAACAGAGCCGACGACTGCGATAACCGGACCGCCGCCACCACTCGGTTCTTTCATCATCTTTTCGATTGCCGCGTGGTAAGCGATCTTTCGTTTCGGCAGCGCCGCGTCATACGCTTTCTGGTTGGCGCCACCTGGTGTGTCTTCGGCTTCCGACTCGACCTTGTGTTCTTTGTTGCCGAACTTCAGCGCCTCCTGCGGGTCGGTTTCGTCGACCTGCACCTCCTGCACGAGGCTTTTGACCGGCGCCGCCGCACCGAGGTGCGAGTAGTAGTCGTCGATCGTCGCGTGTTCCTCGTAGTGAGCCGGCAACGCCGGGATCGTCCCAACGCTCGTGCTCGCGTCCGGCACCATGATCGCGCCAGCCGCTTCAAGCGCTGCGACCGCTTTCGTGATCGCTTCGCTCGTCCCGTTGAAGCCGATCCGCTTGCCTTTGACGTATTCGGTCGTGAGCGCCGATTTGTATTCCGGCAGCGTCGTGAACGGCGCCGGCTGGATGTCTTCGTTTTTGAGGAATTCAGGCCCCATGATCGCTTCGTACTCGGCGTTCGCTTCGGGGTCCGTCCCGGTCACCTCGGCGATCGATTCGAGCGTCGTCGCGGCGTCT
>DATBBG010000025.1:0-1986 GCA_036271095.1 Solirubrobacteraceae bacterium | reverse complement strand
GGCCGCGTAGAAGCCGGACAGCAGAACCAGCGGCACGAGCCCGACGAGGAGGAGCGCGAGCGCCGCGAGCGGGCGCGGGCGCAGCTCCGGCGAGGCGAGCAGCAGCCAGATGTGAAGCGCCGGCAGCAGCAGCAGCGCCGTCAGCGGATTGACGATCCATACGACGACGGCAATCGGCAGCAGCACGAGCATCATCGCCACTCCAGCCGCGTCAGACTGCGGTCGCGCGCGCATGCCGAGACGGTGCACGAGCATCGGCCAGAGCAGCCATGCGAGCGCGAGCACGAGCAGCACCGCGAGCACCGTCGCGGCCTGCGAGGCGCCAAACGAGAGGCTTGCCGGCGGCGGCAGATCGCCCGGCGCCGCGGCGATGATGCCGAGCGCACCGAGCAGCATCGCGAACACCGCCGCGAGCAGGAACGGCGCCGCGCACAGCAGCGTCCACAGCGACCAGCGCGCTACCGGCAGGCGCCGGCGGCGCGCACGCGCCAGCCCGTCGGCAACGACAACCAGCGGCGGCAACAGCAACGTGCCGATCAGCAGCCTCAGCGCCCACGCCGGGATCGTCTGTTTTTGGATCGACAGCCCGCTCGCCGCCGCGCGCGGCACGTTCGGCCCGGTATCGAGCGCGTCGACCGCGCTCAGCACCGCGCGACCGAACGCTTCCAGACGCGCCTCGCTGATCGGCTGCGACGCAGTCGGCCCGCGTTCGCCGTCGGTCTGCACCAGCACCGCCGGGATGCCGGCCGCGTCGAACGGCCCCTGTTCGCCGACGGTCAGCGGCAGCGCGAGATGCGCGAGCTGGCCGAAGCCGCTCGGCGAGCCCGGATCGCCGCCGGTCTCCTGCCCGATCGCATCCTGCAGCGTGCGCTGCAGCTCCGACGCAGCCGAGCCGGCCGCGTCGGAGTACGGCACGACGAACGGCTTGCGCGAGCGCGTGCCGGCAAGATCGCCGAGCACGATCGCCGCATCGACCGGCGCGCCGTAGCGCGCGGCGAAGTCGGATGCGCCGGCGTCGCCGCCACTGCCGCCGCTCGTCGAGACGAGGATGATCGTGCGCTGCGTCTCGCGCGCCGCGAACACGCGCGCCAGCTCGAGCAGCGCCGCCGTGCCCGACAGTTCCGCACGCGCGCCACCGCCGCCGGCGGCGTCGCGATGGGCGACGATCACGATCGGGCTGGCGCCGGTCGCGCCCGGACGCTGCGCGACGATCGTGCTCAGCGTGCGCTCGCCGTCGATCGTCTGCGCTGAGAATTCGTGCGTGTGGACTTGAAAGCCGCCGCCGGCGGTGCCGCCGAGCCCGCGCAGCGCGCCGGCGACGTATTCGGCCAACGCGCGATCGCCACGACTGCCCGGCCGGCGTGAGGGGAACTCGCGCGCGAGCGCGTTCGTTTCCGCAAACGCGCGCGCGCCTTCGAACGCATCCGGCGCGAGCGTCGAGGTCATTGGGCTGACGCGGCCGGTCAGCGAGAACGCCGCGACTGCCAGCGCGAAGACGAACGGCACGAACGCCGCACGGTACAGCCGCCCGTTGAGCATCTCTAGACGATAGTTCTACGCGCGGTCTGCCGCGAAACCCCGGCGCGGCGGTCTCAAACGCACGCCGAGCGCAAGCGCCGCTGCGATCTTGGGTATCGTGCGGCCGCGTGCTCCAGCCTGTCGCCGTTGGCAACAAGACGCTCGCCGATTACACGCACATCTGCGGCCGCGAGCTGATCGCGGAAATCCGCGAGCTCGCCGAGCCGCTGCAGGGCGATCGCGTCGTGCACATCTCAGCGACCGCCTTCGGCGGCGGCGTCTCGGAGATCCTCTACACGCTCGTGCCGCTGATGCGCGACGTCGGCCTGGACTGCGAGTGGCAGGTGATCTACGGCCGCGAGGAGTTCTTCAACGCGACCAAGCTGATGCACAACGCGCTACAAGGGGCTCCGCAGGATCTCGACGAGGAGCAGTGGGCGACCTGGAAGCAGTACAACGAGATGAACG
>DATBBG010000024.1:0-37810 GCA_036271095.1 Solirubrobacteraceae bacterium | reverse complement strand
AAGCGCGCCATGGCCGCGGACTGCGTCGCGCTGGCCGGGGCACTCGGCCACCAGCGCTTTGCCGTCGTCGGCCACGACCGCGGCGCCTATGTCGCCTTCCGGGCCGCCCTTGACCAGCCCGATGCGATCAGCGCCCTTGCGATCCTCGACGCGATTCCGATCGGCGACGCGCTGGCGCGAACCGACGCTGCGTTCGCCCAGGCCTGGTGGCACTGGTTCTTCCTCGGCCAGACCGACAAGCCCGCGGAGCGGGTCATCTCGGCCGACCCCGATGCCTGGTACCGGCCCGACCGTGAGCTCATGGGAGAGGAGAACCATGCCGACTACCGGCGCGCGATCCACGATCCGCAAACCGTTCACGCGATGTGCGAGGACTACCGCGCGGGGTTGGGCATCGACCGCGCCCACGACGAAGCCGACAGGCGCAAGGGGCGGCAGATCGCCTGCCCGACGCTCGTCGCGTGGGCCGCGCACGACGACATGGAGGAGCTATACGGCGACCCGCTCGCACCGTGGCGTGCCTGGAGTCAGAAGCTACGTGGGACGCGCATCGACAGTGGCCATCACATGGCCGAGGAGGCACCCGGGGAACTCGCGCGCGAGCTGCTCGTATTTCTTGCCTGAGCGGCGTCCGGCGGCGTTAAAATAGGAGCCGGCATGGAGCACGTGTACGACCTCTACCAGCGCGGCAGCGACCTGCTCGCACACGGCGACTACCAGGCCGCGATCGTGCCGCTGAGCCAGGCTCGCGACCTCGAGCCAGACAAGGCTTCGATCCGCGAGGCGCTCGGCAGGGCGCTGTTTCACGCCCAGCGCTACGAGGGCGCCGCGGACGAGTTTCGCGCGGTCGCATCCAACACGCCGACCAACGACTACGCGCTGTTCTGCCTGGGCCGCTCGATGCAGCTGCTCGGGCGTCATCGCGAGGCCTGCCAGCCGCTTGCGCTGGCCTGCTCGCTGCGTCCCGAGCGAGAGGACTATCGCGTCTATCGCGATCGTGCGCGACGCGACGCGCACGCTTCCTGAGCGCTTGGCTCGCGGCGGGCGCGTTGCAGGCACGCCTGCTCTGCGCCGGCTACCCGATGCTATGCTCGATTGAGAGCTTTCGAGCCGGTCGTGAGACGCCGGTAGTAGTTCAGAAAGTGGGCGCAGGCCCGCTTTTTTTGCGTAAAGGAGCAAGTTGATGACACCCATACAGGCAGATATCGAGAGGCGTCTGGCGCTCAGCGAGCCCGACGTCGAGGTGCTGCTCGCCGAGGTTCTCGGTGGCCGCTCGCTGCGCGTGTTCATCGACCACCCCGACGGCGTCACGCTGGAGCTCTGCGAGCGCGTCACGCTCGCGCTCAACGACCTGCGCGAGCGCTACTCGCTGGAGGTCTCCTCGCCGGGCACCGAGCGCCCGCTGACCAAGCCCGCGCACTTCCGGCGTTTTGTCGGCCGCCGCGCCCGCGTGCGCACGCGCCACCCACGCCCGCTCGCAGCAGAGGGCGACCGTCGCCCCGGCGAGGCCCGCGCAAGCTTCACCGGCGAGCTCGTCGGCGCCACCGACGACGAGATCACGCTGGCTGCCGACGGCGGCGTCATCGCAATCCCCTACTCGGAGATCCGTCGCTCCAACCTGGTCGAGGAGTAGCCGATGTCCCGCGAAATACTAGAGGCGATGCACGCGCTGGCGCGCGAGAAGGGCATCGAGCCCGAGAAGCTGATGATCGCGCTCGAGGACGCGCTGCTGTCCGCTTACAAGAAGCAGCCCGGCTCGGCCAAGTACGCGCGTGTCGAAATGGACCGCGAGACGGCTGACTTCCGCGTGATCGAACTGATCATCCCCGAGCGCCTGGAGGCGCATCTGATCGTCGAGACGATCGACGAGGAAACGACCGTCGATCCCGAGACCGGCGAGATGCGCGAACCGGAGGATCCGGAAATCGACCCGGCCAAGTTCGCCGAATACCGCGACCAGATCGAGGAGCGCGACGTCACGCCCGACGACTTCGGCCGGATCGCCGCGCAGACCGCCAAGCAGGTGATCCTGCAGCGGATCCGCGAGGCCGAGCGCGACATGATGTACGAGGAGTACCGCGACCGCGTCGGTGAGCTGATCACCGGCATCGTGCAGCAGTCGGACTCGCGTTACACGCTCGTGCAGCTACGCGAACGCGTCGAGGCGCTGCTGCCGAAGTCCGAGCAGGTCGACGGCGAGCGCTACGACCACTCGCAGCGGATCAAGGCCGTGATCAAGGAGGTCTCGCCCTCGACGAAGGGCCCCGCGATCATCGTCTCGCGACGCGACCCCGAGCTGATCAAGAAGCTGTTCGAGCTGGAGGTGCCGGAGATCGCCGACGGCCTCGTCGAGATCGCCAACGTCGCGCGTGAGCCTGGCTATCGCTCGAAGATCGCAGTGATCTCGCACACCGACGGCGTCGACCCGGTCGGAGCCTGCGTCGGCCCGCGCGGATCGCGCGTGCGCATGGTCGTCTCCGAGCTTCGCGGCGAGAAGATCGACATCATCCCGTTCAACGACGAGCCGGCGCGCTTCGTCGCCAAGGCGCTGTCGCCGGCGCGCGTGCGCGAGGTGCTCGTCGACGACGACGCCAAGCAGGCGACCGTGATCGTGCCCGACGACCAGCTCTCGCTGGCGATCGGCCGCGAGGGACAGAACGCGCGGCTGGCCGCGCGGCTGACCGGCTGGCGCGTCGACATCCGCTCGGAGACAGAGTTCGCCGCTGAGGAGGCCGAGCACGGCTACGAGGAGGAGGAGGTGCAGGGACGCTGCGCCGCAGTCCTCTCCAACGGACGGCGCTGTCCGAACGCCTCGCTGCCCGGCTCGCGCTACTGCGGCATCGAGAGCCATCAGGCGCTCGCGAACATCGACACCGACAACGTCGCCGACCTGACTCCTGACAACGGCGCCAACGGCGCGGTCGCGGTCGAGGAGCCCGTCGGCCCGCCGCTGGAGGAGGTCGCCGTCGAGCAGCCGCCGGCGACGATCGAGTCCCCGCAGGCGGCAGCCGCCGAGGAGCAGACGACATAGCCGCGCACGTGCCCCACCGCCGCTGTGTCGGCTGTGGGCGGGTCGCGCCGAAGTCGGAGCTGCTGCGAGTCGCGATCCGCCAGCAGGCGGGCGAAGCTGCGCGCGCGGTTCTCGACGTCTCGGCGCGGATGCCCGGCCGTGGCGCGTATCTGTGCCGCAGCGACGAGCTGCGCCGGCCGGCTACGGGGTGTCTCGCACGCGCCAGCCGCCGCGGCGGCATCGCCCGTGCGCTGCGACGCCCGATCGCAGGAGATTTGATCTACGAGGACGACAAGGGCCTAGAATCGGTGAGCCGATGAGCAAGAAGCGCGTACACGAGATCGCCAAGGAGCAAGGACTCTCCAGCAAGGAGCTGCTGGAGAAGCTGAAGGCTGCCGGCGTCGAGGCCAAGGCCGCCGCTTCCTCGATCGACGAGGCCGTCGCGCTGAAGGCGCTCGCCAACGGCACGCCGCCCGCGGCAACGAACGGCGCCGCGAGCCCGAACGGCGCGGCAGCCGTCAAGACCGCGGCCGACGCGCCGCCTGCCAAGGCGCAGCCGAGCGCCGCATCCGCGCCGCCGGCGAGCGCTCCGACGCCGCCTGCGGCGCCGGCAAAGCCTGCCGCGGCGCCTGCACAGCCGCAAGCGCAGGCTGCAGCCGCCGCGCCGCCCGCTGCCGTGACCGCAGCATCGTCTTCCGCAGCCGCCGCGCCGCCCGGCGCCGCGCCCGCTGCCGCCACGCCGGCGGGATCATCCGCCGCGCCGGGCGCGCCCGCGGCCAGCGCTGCCACTCCAGCCGGTGAGCGCGTGCGACCGACGCGCGACTCGCGCACCGGCGAGCGCACGCCCGGCGACATCGGCCCCGGCGGGCGCCGTCGCGTCGTGATCGACTCGCAGGCCTCGCGCCGCCAGCAGGGCGGTCCGGCCAACCAGCCGCAGCGCCGCCCGCGTCGCGGACGCCGCCGACGCGGCACCTACGACGACACGGTCGCGCCGATCGACAACACGGCGATGGAGGCGACCGACGAGATCCGCGTCAACTCGGGCTCGACGGTCAAGGACGTGGCCGAGTACCTCGGCGTCGCCGTTCCCGAGGTGATCAAGAAGCTGATGACGCTCGGCGAGATGGCGACGCTGACGCAGACGCTCTCAGACGACGCGATCCATGTGCTCGCTGAGGAGTTCGAGAAGAAGATCGAGATCGTCCACGCTGCCGACGACGTCGAGGTCGAGCCGACCTTCGTCGACGCGCCCGAGGATCTCGTCGAACGGCCGCCGGTCGTCACGATCATGGGGCACGTCGACCATGGCAAGACCTCGCTGCTCGACGCGATTCGCACGACCGAGGTCGCGGCCGGCGAGGCCGGGGGCATCACGCAGCACATCGGCGCCTACCAGGTGCACCACGGCGGCAAAGAGATCACTTTCCTCGACACGCCCGGCCACGAGGCGTTCACGGCGATGCGCGCGCGCGGCGCGCGCGTGACCGATCTGGCCGTGATCGTCGTCGCCGCCGACGACGGCGTCAAGCCGCAGACCGAGGAGGCGATCGACCATGCGCGCGCCGCCGAGGTGCCGATCATCGTCGCCGTCAACAAGATCGACAAGGAGGGCGCACAGCCCGATCGCGTGCGCACGGAGATGACCCAGCGCGGCTTGCAGCCGGCGGAGTGGGGCGGGGAGATCGAGTTCGTCGACGTCAGCGCGAAGACCCACGAGGGACTGGACTCGCTGCTCGACACGATCCAGGTCGTCACCGACCTCGAGGAACTGAAGGCCAACAGCGCGACCGAGGCCTCCGGCACGGTGATCGAGTCGAAGCTCGACCCAGGGCGCGGGCCGGTCGTCAGCGTGCTGATCCAGCGCGGCACGCTGCGCGTCGGCGACGCTCTCGTAGCGGGCGCGCACTTCGGCCGCGTGCGCGCGATGCACGACTTCGTCGGCAACAAAGTCAAGCGTGCGACTCCCGGCGAGCCGGTCGAGATGCTCGGCTTCGACGGCGTCCCGGAGGCGGGCGAGCTCGTGCGTGTCGTCGAGAACGAGCGCCGCGCGCGTCAGCTCGCCGGCGAGCGCGCCAACCGCCTGAAGACGGAGATGCTCGCACGCCGCTCCGGGCGCAAGGTCTCGCTCGAGGACGTCTTCAAGCTCGCGCAGGAGGGAACCGTCAAGGAGCTCAGCCTCGTCGTCAAGGCCGACGTCGCCGGCTCGCTCGAGGCGATCGAGGACGAGATCGCGAAGCTGCCCCAGCAGGAGGTCAAGGTCAACATCATCCACCGCGGCGTCGGCGGCATCAACGAGTCCGACGTGATGCTCGCGTCCGCCTCCGAGGGCGTGATCCTCGCCTTCAACGTTCGCCCGGTAGGAGATGCGCGCCAGGTCGCCGAGCGTGAGGGCGTCGAGATTCGCTCCTACGCCGTCATCTACCGCGCGATCGACGAGCTGCGTGCGGCGATGCAGGGGATGCTCGAGCCGGCCGAGGTCGAGACAGCGCTTGGCCAGGTCGAGGTTCGCCAGTTGTTCCGCGCCTCCAAAATCGGCACGATCGCGGGCTCGTTCGTCACCGAGGGGAAGGTCACGCGCGGCGCGAAAGTACGGATCGTGCGCGAGGGCACGGTGATCTACGACACGACGATCGAGAGCCTGCGCCGGTTCAACGACGACGTCCGCGAGGTCACGGCAGGCTTCGAGTGCGGCATCGTCGTGACGAACTTCCAAGACCTGCGCGAGGGCGACGTGCTCGAGACGTATGAGACGCGCTTGCAGGAACGCGAGCTCTCTTCCTGAGCGCCGCGACGCCCGTCGGGTGAGAGCGCGCGCCCACTGTTGTTCGAGCGCAGAGGTACGTGAGTAGGATGGGATCAGGACGGATGCGTCGAATAGACGAGGCGATTCGCCACGTCATTGGAGAGGCAGTCGCCTCGGATCTGAAAGATCCACGAGTGGGATTCATAACCGTGACCGATGTCAGAACAAGCGCCGACTTGAGCCATGCTCGCGTCTACGTGAGCGTGCTCGGAGAGCACGGCGAGCCCTCGACGCCCGAGCGGCGCGAGGCGAGCCTGGAAGGGCTGCGCAGCGCGCACGGCTTCGTGCAGGCGCGGATCGCCTCAGAGCTGCGGCTGAAGCGCACGCCGACGCTCGAGTTCACATACGACGAGACGACTGACCGCGCGATGCGCGTCGAGGAGATCCTCGACGAGATCGGCCCGGCGTGAGCGTCGCCGACCAGGTGCTCGCCTCGCGCGACCAGGTGCTCGCGAGCATCGCCGAGGACTCGCGCTTCGTGCTGGCGACGCACGAGCACCCCGACGGCGACGCGCTCGGCTCGCTCGTCGCGATGCAGGAGCTGCTCAGCGGGCTCGGCAAGGACTCGTTGATGTTCGTCTCGCCCGACGACTTGCCGCTGCCGTCCGAGTACAGCGTGTTCCTGCTCGAAGGCGCGATCCACACGCCGCCGCCCGACATCGCCGAGCGCACCGTCGTGTTCCTCGACTGCGGCAACATCGACCGCAACTCGGCGGCCGTGCTGCGCGACGGCGCGCGCCTGTTGAACATCGACCACCACCACGACAACACGCGCTTCGGCACGGTCAACCACGTCGTGCCCGACGCTTCCTGCACGGCCGAGGTCGTCTGGGATCTGATGCACGGGCTCGACGCGCGTCCATCGCTGATGGCCGCGCAGGCGATGTACATCGGCCTGATCACCGACACCGGGCGCTTCATGTACGAGAACACCGGCCCGCGCGCGCACCTGATGGCCGCCGAGCTGATCGAAGCAGGCGTCGACGTCGCCGGCGTCTATCGCCACCTCTACGAGGACACGCCGCCGGAGAAGCTCGCGTTGATGGCGCTCGCGCTGGGGCAGATGCAGCGCTTCGACGGCGGCCAGCTGACGCTGACTTCGTTGAGCGCCGAGGACTTCGAGCGCACCGAAGCCGATGAGCACTACTCCGAGGGCGTCGTCGACCAGCTGCGCGCCGTGCGCGGCACGAAGGTCGCCGTGTTCATCCGCGAGGTGATGAGCGGCGAGCGCCGCGGCCAGCGCAAAGTGTCGCTGCGCGCGAGCGACGACGACGTCGACGTCTCGGTGATCGCACGCGCGCAGGGCGGTGGCGGCCATCGTCGCGCCGCCGGATTCTCAACGCCGCTGAGCGTCGAGGAGCTGGTCGAGTTCCTGCGTCCGGCCGTCGCCGCGCAGCTGCACGCCGCCGACGGCCACGCCGCGCCGACGCTCGTCTGAGCCGGTTACGGCGCTCGTTCGACCGGTGAGCGGGCAGCGGGCAGCGAGCAGCGACGGCGGCGCCGGGGCGCCGCACGAGGGCGTGCTCGCGATCGACAAGCCGGCCGGGATCACCTCGCACGACGTCGTCGCGCGCGTGCGCCACGCGCTCGGCGGCGCGCGCACCGGCCACGCCGGCACGCTCGACCCGTTCGCGACCGGCCTGCTGCTCGTGCTCGTCGGACGCGCGACCAAATCGCAGCGCGAGCTGATGGCGCTGGCGAAGACCTACGAGACCGTCGCGCAGCTCGGCGCGACCTCGACGACGGGCGACACGGAGGGCGAGATCGACTACACCGGCAAGCTGCCACCCGATCCGCCGCCGCTGCCGACCGGCGAGGTGCGCCAGCGCCCGCCGGCCTACTCGGCGGTCAAGATCGGCGGCGAGCGCGCATACAAGCGCGCGCGTCGCGGCGAGCAACTGCAGATGCCCGAGCGGATCGTCACGGTCACGCGCTTCGAGCAGACCTGGCGCGAGCCCGACGAGGAGCGCCCCGGACTCGAACGCGCCGGCTTTGAGATCGAGTGCGGCTCGGGCACCTACGTGCGCTCGCTGATCGCCGACCTCGGCGACGCCTACTGCCTGCAGCTGCGCCGCACGGCGATCGGCCCGTTCGCGGTCGAGCGTGCCGTCGCGCCGCCGCCGCGCGGCGAGCGCTGGAGCGACCCGCCGTTGATCGCGCTCGCCGACGCACTCGGCATGCTCTCGCGCGGGCAAGCGCTCTAGGCTTTGCTGCTGTGAAGGTCACGCGCCTGCCCGACGTCGAGCGCAGCGATCGGCGCAGCGTGGCGGTCGGCACGTTCGACGGCGTGCATCTCGGCCACCGCGAGGTGATCGCAGGCTCTGACACGGTGCTCACGTTCGACCCGCATCCGGTCTCGGTCGTCGCGCCGCAGCACACGCCGAAACTGCTGACGACGCCGGAGCGCAAGGCCGAGCTGATCGCCTCGCTCGGCGTCGCCGAGCTCGTCGTGATCCCGTTCGACGCCGCCTTCGCGCAGCGCACTGCCGCCGAGTTCGTCGATCAGGTGCTCGTCGGCGCGCTCGCAGCGAGCAAGGTCGCGATCGGCGAGAACTTCCGCTTCGGCCACAAGGCGCAGGGCGACCCGCAGCTGCTCGAAGCCGACGAGCGCTTTCAGACGAGCGTCCATCCGCTGCTCGAGGTCGACGGCGAGATCGTCTCTTCGAGCCACATCCGCGGCCTCGTCTTGGCGGGCGAGCTCGCCGAGGCCAACCGCCTGCTCGGATCGACCTTCCAGCTCTGCGGCGAGGTCGTGCACGGCGACGAGCGCGGCCGCGAGCTCGGCTTTCCGACGGCGAACATCGTGCCCGACGACGAGCTCGTCTGCCCAGGGCACGGCGTCTACGCCTGCCTCGCCGACGGCCGCCCGGCGGCGGTCAGCATCGGCGTGCGCCCGACGTTCAAGACCGGACGCGGCGAGCTGATCGAGGCCTACCTGCTCGACTTCGACGGCGACCTCTATGGCCAGACGCTGTGCCTGCAGTTCGTCGAGCGTCTGCGCGGCGAGCGGCGCTTCGCGAGCGCCGAGGCGCTGGTCGATCAGATGCACCGCGACGTCGCGCGCACGCGCGAGCTGGTCGGGGGCGGACGCTGAGCGTCTGCTAGCTTTCTCTTCTTCCTATGCCAGCACTTACTACAGAGCGCAAGCGTGAGCTGACGACCAAGTTCGGCGCCAACGAGCAGGACACCGGCGCGACAGAGGTCCAGATCGCGCTGCTGACCGAGCGCATCAACCACCTCACCGAGCACCTGCGCGAGCAGGCCAAAGATCACCACTCGCGCCGTGGGCTGCGGATGCTCGTCGGGCGCAGGCGTCGCTTCCTCGACTACCTGAAACGCAAGGATCTCGACGGCTACCGCGCTCTGATCAAAGAGCTCGGAATACGCAGGTAGCGACGTGAGCGTCATCGAGCCCGGCACGACCGTGCCCGAGTTCACGCTCGCGCGCGAGGACGGCTCGGACTTGACCGGGCAGGATCTGCTCGGTCAGTACACCGTTCTCGTCTTCTATCCGTTTGCCTTCAGCCCAGTCTGCACCGACCAGCTGCAGTTGTATGAGGGCGCGCTGGGAGAGCTGGCCGAGCGCGGCGTCAAGCTCTACGGCGTCTCCTGCGACGCGACGTGGTCGCAGAAAGCCTTCAAGGACAAGCTCGGCATCTCGAGCGAGCAGCTATCGGACTTCGAGCCGAAGGGCGCGACGTGTACGGCGTTCGGCGTGCTGCACGCCGGCGGCTTCGCCGAGCGCGCAATCGTGATCGTCGATCCCGAGGGCGTCGTGCGCTGGAGCTTTCAGGCCGACTCTCCTGGCGAGCTGCCGGCGTTGAAGCTGCTGCGCGAGGGCGTCGACGTGGCGCTCGGCGAGCCCGCCTCCGCCTGATCGGCGCCGTCGTCCGCAGGCGCTCAAGCGAGCACCGCGGCGGACCCGTTCGCTAAGCTCGTCAGGTTCGGAATTGAGAAAAAGAGAAAAAGGCCGCCGACCGACGGGCGGTACAGGAAGGCAGTGAATATGAGTAGTGATGGACCTACGCGGGTTTCCGTGGAGATTTCCGGTAGCGAGATCTCGTTCGAGACCGGCAGGATGGCCAAGCAGGCCTCCGGCGCCGTCGTCGTCAGACAGGGCGACACGATGGTTCTCTGCACCGCCGTCGCAGGCAGCCTGCGCGACGTAGATTTTCTTCCCTTGACGGTCGACGTCGAGGAGCGCATGTACGCAGCCGGCAAAATCCCCGGCTCGTTCTTCAAGCGCGAGGGCCGGCCCGGTGAGAAGGGCACGCTCACGGCGCGCATGATCGATCGGCCGATCCGCCCGCTGTTCCCGAAGGAATGGCGCTACGACACGCAGCTCGTCGCGATCCCGCTCTCGATCGACCACGAGCACCCGTACGACATCCTCGCGATGAACGGCGCCTCGACGGCGCTGATGATCTCCGACATCCCGCTGCCGACGCCCGTCGGCGCCGTGCGGATCGGCAAGATCGACGGCAACTTCGTCGTCAACCCGAACGAGGCTGACCTGCTCGCCGACGCCGAGAACGCCTCCGACCTGGACCTGATCGTCGCCGGCACCGAAGAGGCGATCCTGATGGTCGAGGCCGGCGCCAACGAGATCCCCGAGGCTGAGATCCTCGACGCGCTCGACATCGCGCACGCCGAGATCAAGAAGCTCTGCGCGCTGCAGCGTGACCTCGCCGCGAAAGTCGGCAAGGAGAAGAAAGTCTTCGAGACGATCTCCGTCGACGAGTCGCTGCTCGAGCAGATCCGCGGCTCGCACGGAAAGGCGCTCAACGACGCGACGCAGGTCGAGGACAAGCTCGACCGACAGGACGCGACCAAGGCAGTCGAGAAGGCGATCATCGAGCAGTACGGCGCGCCGGCTCCCGAGGGAGCCTCCGAGGAGCAGCTGCTCGCCGCCAAGCAGAACCGCGCTGCGGCGCAGATGGCATTCGACAAGCTCGAGAAGTCGATCATCCGCGAGCGCATCGCCGTCGACAAGAAGCGCCCCGACGGCCGCAGTGAGAACGAGATCCGCGACATCTCGATCGAGGTCGGCGTGACGCCGCGCACGCACGGCTCGGCGCTGTTCACGCGCGGGCAGACGCAGGCGCTGAGCGTCGTCGCGATGGGCACTCTGAAGGAGGAGATGCGCATCGACACGCTCGGCCTGGAGACGAAAAAGTACTACTGGCACCACTACAACTTCCCGCCGTTCTCGGTTGGCGAGGCGGGCCGGATGGGCGGCGTCAAGCGCCGTGACATCGGCCACGGCGCGCTCGCCGAGCGGGCGCTGGCACCGATGGTGCCGTCGATCGAGGAGTTTCCCTACTCGATCCGCGTCGTCTCGGACATCCTCGAGTCCAACGGATCGTCTTCGATGGCCTCCGTTTGCGGATCGTCGCTGTCGCTGATGGACGCTGGCGTGCCGATCAAGCGGCCGGTCGCCGGAATCGCGATGGGGCTGATCAAAGAGGGCGACGACTACATCGTCCTGACTGACATCGCCGGCGTCGAGGATCACCTCGGCGACATGGACTTCAAGGTCGCCGGCACCGAGCGCGGCATCACGGCGCTGCAGATGGACATCAAGATCACGGGCGTCACCTTCGACATCCTGCGCGACGCGCTGGCGCAGGCGAAAGAGGCGCGCACGTTCATCCTCGGCAAGATGGCCGGCGTGATCCAGACGCCGCGCGAGCAGCTCTCGCAGTTCGCGCCGCGAATCCAGACGATCCAGATCGACCCGTCGCAGATCGGCCTCTTGATCGGCAAGGGCGGCGAAACGATTCGCGGCCTCGCCGACGAGTTCGAATCGCAGATCGACGTCAACGACGACGGTCAGGTGCTGATCTACTCGGCCAACGGCGAGCTCGGCGACGCGCTCGTCGAGCGGATCCGGATGATGATGAAGGAGGTCGAGGTCGGCGACGAGTACCTCGGCAAAGTCGTCAAGACGACGACGTTCGGCGCGTTCGTCGAGCTCGCGAAGGGCACCGACGGCCTGCTGCACATCTCCAACGTCTCTCCCGGCCAGCGAGTCGAGAGCGTCGAGGACGTGCTCAACAAAGGCGACGAGATCAACGTTCGCGTGGTCGAGGTCGACAAAGAGCGCGGCCGCATCGGACTGCGTCTCGCCGATGATCCGGACATCGCCGGCAAGTCGGTCGAGGAGCTGGCCGGCGTCGGCACCGGCGGCGGTGGCGGCGGCTCACGCCCGCCGCGTGACGGCGGCGGTCGCAACGGCCGCTCCGACCGCGGCCCGCGTGGTCCGCGTCGCGAGGGCGACCGCGGCTCCGGACGCCCGCGCCGTGACCGCGACTGAGTCGCAGCTGAACGCCGAGCACCAGATCACCACGCTCGACTCGGGCGTGCGAGTCGTCACCGAGCGCATGCCCAGCGTGCGCTCGGCGGCGCTCGGCTTCTGGATCGCGACCGGCTCGGTCGCCGAGCGCGACGAGCAGGCGGGCACGTCGCACCTGCTCGAGCACATGCTGTTCCGCGGCTCGGCGCGCTTCGGCTCGCAGGAGATCGATGAGATCTTCGACGCGATGGGCGCCGAGATCAACGCGGGCACCGACAAGGAGGCGACGTCGGTCTACACGCGCGTGCTCGACTGCCACCTCGAGCGCGCGTTCGACGTGATCGGCGACATGGTCTTCCATCCGCGCTTCGGCGAGCTCGAGACCGAGCGCGAGGTCGTGCTCGAGGAGATCGCGATGTACGAAGACGACCCGCAGGAGAAGGTCTTCGACGTGCTCGGCGAGGCAGTCTTCGGCACGCACCCGCTCGGGCGCCCGGTGATCGGCACGGCTGAGGTCGTCGGCGCGGTCACGCGCGAGCAGCTGAGCGCGTTTCACGGCGCGCGCTACCGCCCGCCGGACATCGTCATCGCCGCCGCCGGATCGGTCGAGCACGACGCGATCGTCGCGATGGCGCGCGCGCTCGAGCCGGAGACGGCAGGCGCCGGCAACGGCGGCGCCGAGAACGGCGCCGCTTCGGCACAGCCCGATTTCGAGCGTCGCGTGCGCTTCTCCGAGAAAGACACCGAGCAGTTCCACTTCTGCCTCGGCGGCGCCGGGCTTGCGCGCGAGGACGAGCGTCGCTTCGCGCTGCGCGTGCTCGAAGGCGTGCTCGGCGGCACGTCCTCCTCACGCCTGTTCCAGGAGGTGCGCGAGCGCCGTGGCCTGGCCTACTCGGTCTTCTGCTTCTCGAACCTCTACGCGCAGACCGGCGAGGTCGGCCTCTACGTCGGCACGCGCCCGGACAACCTGCAAGAGGCGCTCGACGTGATCGCGGCCGAGCTTCAGCGCAGCGTCTCCTCGCCGGCGAGCGCCGAGGAGCTGACGCGCTCGCGCGAGAACCTCAAGGGCCGCGTCGTGCTCTCGATGGAGTCGACCGGGGCGCGCATGAGCCACCTCGGCTCAGCGCTGTTGCATCAGATGCCGATCCTCTCGATCGACGAGGTGATCGAGCGGATCGACGCCGTCGAGATGACCGAGCTGGAGGCGCTCGCCGGCGAGCTGTTCGCGCCCGAGCGGCTGTCGGTCGCCGCCGTCGGGCCGAGCGAGGAGACCTTCCGCACTGCGATCGCGCCGTTCGAGACCGCAGCTGCAGCGGCAGGCGCGGCGCGATGATTCGCGTCGCCGTCGCCGGCGCGGCCGGTCGGATGGGGGAGACCGTCTGCGCAGCTGTCGAGAGCGCTGCGGACATGCAGCTCGTCGGGCGCGCCGACCCGCTGCTCGCGATCACGATCGCCGACGTGCTTGCAGACGCCGAGGTGCTGGTCGATTTCACGACTCCCGACACGGCGCTCGAAAACGCGCTCGCGTGCATCGACGCCGGCGTGCACGCCGTCGTCGGCACGACCGGCTTCGACGTCGAAGCGCTGCGCGACGTCGCGTTCGCGCAGGGCGAGCCGCGCGCGAACGTGCTCGTCGCGCCGAACTTCGCGATCGGCGCCGTCTTGATGATGCGCTTTGCGACCGAGGCGGCCAAGCACATGGCGAAGGCCGAGATCATCGAGCTGCACCACGACCGCAAGCTCGACGCGCCGAGCGGCACGGCCGCGCGTACGGCCGAGCTGATGGCCGCGGCGAGCGGCGGCGAGCCACCGCCGATCCACTCGGTGCGCCTGCCAGGGCTCGTCGCCAACCAGGAAGTGATCCTCGGCGACCTCGCGCAGACGCTTACGATCCGCCATGACACGATCGGCCGCGAGTCGTTCATGCCCGGCGTGCTGCTCGCCGTGCGCGGCGTCGCGAGCTTGCCCGAGCCGCTGGTCGTCGGGCTCGAGAGCCTCTTGTTTTGATCCTTCGGGCTGCAGCGATCGCGTCGAGCTTCACGCGAACTTCGCGAGGGGCTCCTGCGCGCGTGGAATACTCAGGCGCATGACTGAGCTGGGGACGATGCTGACGGCGATGGTGACGCCATTCGACGCGCGCTCGCGCGTCGACGAGGATGCGTTCGTCGCGCTGATGCACCACCTCGCCGAGAACGGCTCCGACGGCTTCGTCGTCGCCGGCACGACCGGCGAGGCCTCGACGATGTCCGAGCAGGAGCAGCTCGGGCTGATCGAGCTGGCGCTGGCCGAGCGTCCGGCCGGCAAGACGGTCGTCGCCGGCACCGGCACGAACGACACGCGCGAGGCCGTGTTCCTGACCGAACGCGCGACGGCGCTCGGCGTCGACGCGACGCTCGTCGTCACGCCGTACTACAACCGCCCGAGCCCGCTCGGCCTCAAGCGCCATTACGAAGCCGTCGCGAAGGCGACCGACAAGCCGATGCTGCTCTACAACGTGCCCAAGCGCACCGGCACGAACATGGGCCCGGAGCTGCTCGCCGAGCTTGCGCAGATCGAGCACATCGAGGGCGTCAAGCAGGCCAACCCCGCCGAGCTGCAGCAGATCGACGGGTTGACGCTCTACGCCGGTGACGACGCGACGTTCGCACGCACGCTCGAGCTCGGCGGCGCCGGCGGCATCCTCGTCGCCAGCCACATCGTCGGCAGCGAGATGCGCCGGCTCGTCGATGAGCCTGAGAACCGCGCTGAGATCGACGCATCGCTGCGCGACGTCTACGAGATGCTGTTCATGACCGCCAGCCCGACGTGCACGAAGGCGGCGCTGAACCTGCTCGGACACAGCGCCGGCGGTCTGCGGCTGCCGCTCGTCGACGCCACGGCCGAGGAGCTCGAGGAGATTCGCGCGGTGCTCGTGCGCCACGGACTGTTGAACGGCGAGGGCGAGGCGCACGAGCGCGCCGGCGCATCCTCGACGCAGGCACACGGCACGTGAGTCGCGTACGCGTCCTGCCGCTCGGCGGGCTCGGAGAGATCGGCAAGAATATGACCGTCGTCGAGCACGACGGTCGGATCGTCGTCGTCGACGTCGGGCTGCGCTTCCCGACGCCCGAGATGGTCGGGATCGACCTCGTGCTGCCCGACTTCACCTACCTGCGCGAGCGTGCCGAGGAGATCGAGGCGATCGTCATCACGCACGGCCACGAGGACCATCTCGGCGCGCTGCCGTGGGTTCTGCGCGAGCTCGGCGACCAGCACCGCCCGCCGATCTACGGCGGGCCGCTGACGATTGCGATGGCGCGCTCCAAGCTCGACGAGCACAAGCTCAAGAACGTCGAGCTGAACGAGGTCGAGCCGGGCGAAGTCCTCGACCTCGGCCCGTTCTCGATGGAGATGATCCACATGACGCACTCGATCCCGGACGCGAGCGCGGTCGCGCTCGGCACCGAGCTGGGCACGGTGCTGATCACGGGCGACTACAAGTTCGACCAGACGCCCGTCGACGGGCCGCCGGCCGACGTCTCGCGCCTGGCCGAACTCGGCCGCGAGGGCGTGCTGCTGCTGTGCGGCGACTCGACGAATGTCGATCGCGAGGGCTTCTCGCCGTCGGAGTCGGTCGTCGGGCCACATCTCGAGGAGGTCTTCGCGCGCTGCGAGGGGCGGATCGTCGTGACCAGCTTCGCCTCGAACATCCACCGCGTCCAGCAGGTCGTCGACGCTGCTGCGGCGCTCGACCGCAAGGTCGCGCTGGTCGGGCGCTCGATGCGCAAGAACGTCGGCATCGGCCGCCAGCTGGGGCACATCGACGTGCCCAACGGCCTGATCGTCGGCCCGCGCGAGATCGCCGACTTCCCCGACGACCGCGTCGTGATCATCTCGACCGGCTCACAGGGCGAGCCGCTCTCGGCGCTGCGGCGGATGGCCTACCGCGACCACCGCCAGGTCGAGTTGCGCGAGGGCGACACGGTCGTCTTCTCGGCGACGCCGATCCCCGGCAACGAGCGCGCCGTCAACGAGACGATCGACCGGCTCTACCACATCGGCTGCGACGTGATCACCACGCGCGACGCGCCCGTGCACGCCTCCGGGCACGGCTACGCCGAGGAGATCAAGCTGATGCTGAACCTGACCAAGCCGCGCTACGTGATGCCGTTTCACGGCGACTTCAAGCGCCTGCGCATGCACGCCCAGCTGGCGCAGGACGTCGGCATTCCGGCCGAGGACACCTTCCAGGGCGAAAACGGCCTGCCGCTCGACATCGACGAGCGCGGCGCGCGCTTCGGCCCGCCGGAGCAGGCGGGGATGATCTTCGTCGACGGCGTCGAGATCGGCGACATGGCCGACGTCGCGCTGCGCGACCGGCGGATGCTCTCGGCCGACGGCATCTTCATCGTCGTCGTGACGATCGCCGAGCAGGACGGGCACTCGGTCGCCGACCCCGAGGTGATCTTCCGCGGCGTGCCCTTCCTCGATCAGGCCGACGAGCTCGTCGAGGAGATCCGCGCGACCGTCGAGGACACTGTCGAGCGCGCCGCGAAGGATGAGATTCGCGAGGTCGACGTCGTGCAGGAGATGCTGCACGACGACATGGCGAAGCTAGTCTACGACCGCCTCAAGCGACGGCCGATGGTGCTGCCCGTCGTCGTCGAGGTCTGACGCGCCGCTAGCGCCAGCGCGCTCGGCCGCGCCGCCGCGGTCGCTGCTCGCGAGACCCGCGCCGTCGCCGACTGCCGGAAGCAGCACGACGAACCGCGCGCCGCCCTCCGGCGGGGACTCTAGCGTGACGCTGCCGCCGTGAGACTCGGCCACGGCCTTGACGATCGCCAGGCCAAGGCCGAACGAGCCGCCGCGGTCACCGGCGCCGCGCACGAAGCGCTCGAACAGCGTCGGCGCCAGCTCCGGCGCCACGCCGGGCCCGTCGTCTTGCACGATCAGCTTCGCGTCGGCGCCGCTGCGCTCGGTCGAGACGCGGATGCTCGTGCCCGGCGGCGTGTGGCGCAGCGCGTTCTCGATCAGGTTGATCGCGAGGCGATGGATCTCGTCGCGCACGGCCTGCACCGGAGCGGGGTGGACGTCGAGCACGATCTCGTGCTGCTCGGAGACGGGTCCGAGCTCGCCGGCCGCCTCGACGACGATCTGCGCCAGGTCGCAGGCCTGGCGCGGGACGACGCGCCCGACGTCGGTGCGCGCGAGCAGCAGCAGGTCGGCGACGAGCCGGCGCATGCGCTGGGAGGAGCGCAGCGCCGATCGCGCGGCATCGCCCTCTTCGCCGTGCAGCGATTCGGCGAGCAGCTCGAGGTTCGCCAGCACGCTCGTCAGCGGCGTGCGCAGCTCGTGCGAGGCGTCGGCGACGAAGCGGCGCTGGCGCGCGAGCGTCGACTCGGTCTCGGCACGCGCGGCGTCGAGCTCGCGGAGCATCCCCTCGAGCGTGCGCGCGAGCTCGGAGACCTCGTCGTCGGCTTGCGGCTGCGGGACCGTGCGCGAGGGGTCGCGCGTGCGCGCGATCGTCGCGGCGGCCGAGGTCAGCTCGGCGATCGGCGCCATCGCGCGGCGCGCGATCGCCATCCCTGCGAGCAGCGCCAGCGCCGTCCCGGCGAGCACGCCGACGATCAGGAACAGCTCGACCTTCGCGACGGTCGCCTCGGTGTCGGAGACCTTGCGCCCGTACTGGATGATCACCTGTCCGATCGGCTCGTTGCCGCCGGCGACGCGCACGATGCCGACGGTGCTCATCACGCGGTAGCCGTGCACCGTCTTCGGCTGGGCGCTCGGCGCGCCCAGCGACGGCGCGCTGGTCGGTTCTTGGGAGACGACGGTGCCGCCGAGCGTGAAGATGCGCACGATCGCGTGGTCCTCCGGCGCCGCCCACGCCGACAGCGGCGGCGAGATCGTGATCGCGCGGCTCGAGTTCGCGGCGGCGACTTTGATGTCGAGCTGCGAGGGCAGCTGGTTGGCCGTGTCGGAGACCTGGCGGTTGAAGTCCGAGCGGATCCGGTGCACCGTGAACGAGCCGATCGCGATCGCGAAGGCGCACAGGATCACGAACGTCAGCAGCGCCGAGACGCTTGCCAGGCGCGTCCTGATCGGCAGTCGGTCAAAGCCGGCGGAAGCGCGCGCGAACAGGCGCGAGAAGGGGCCCGCGAGCTTACGCGCGGAGGACGTAGCCTGCTCCCCGGATCGTGTGCAGCAGGCGCGGCTCGCCGTCGGCCTCGAGCTTGCGGCGCAGGTTCGAGACGAACACCTCGATCGTGTTCGTCGTCGAGAACGGGTCGTAGCCCCAGACCTCGTCGAGCAGCCGCTGGCGCGAGATCACGATCCGCTCGTTGCGCATCAGGTACTCGAGCAGCTCGAACTCGCGCTGAGTCAACTCGACGGAGCGCTCGCCGCGCACGACCTCGTGCGTATCGACGTTCAGCGACAGATCTCCCACGCGCAGTGGCGCTGAGCCGCGGGGAGGGCGGCGGCGCAGCAGCGCGCGCATCCGCGCGAGCAGCTCCTGGCGCTCGAACGGCTTGACGAGGTAGTCGTCGGCGCCGGCGTCGAGCCCCTCGACGCGCGCGTCGAGCGCGTCGCGCGCCGTCAGGATCAGGATCGGCACGTCGTCCTCGGCGCGCAACGTCTTGGCGACCTCGACGCCGTCGAGTCCGGGCAGGCCGAGGTCGAGGATCACGAGGTCGGGCGCGAACGCGCGGCCGTTCTCGAGCGCGCTCGGGCCGTCCGGAGCGGCGCGAACCTCGTAGCCCTCCATCCGCAGCGAGCGCTGGAGCGCCTGGGCGATGTCCTCGTCGTCCTCGACGACGAGCACGCGTGGTGCACGGGAGAAGTCGTTCATCGTCTTTAAGTATCGGCGAGCGCTAAAGCGATGGTAAGGCCGATCGAGCAGGTTCCGGCGCCTCGGCGTCGAAGTTGCGCGAGATGCCCAGCACGCGTAAGCGCGCCCCTGCGCGCCGTTCCTCGACTCGTGCCTCGACGCGCGCACGCAAACCCGCCGCTCGCGCAGGCGCCAAACGCGGTCGCGGGCGCGGCAAGAGCGCTCCCCGCCAGGGCCTGCTCGGCTCGCTGCTGCCCGGCGGCCTGCCGCGGCTCGGCGTGCTCGATCAGCGCAGCCGTGAGGTCATCGGCCTCGCGCTCGTCGCGCTCGGCGTGTTCATGGGCTTCGTCATCTTCGGCGGCTGGGACGGCGGCGGCGTCGGCCACGGCCTCGCCGTGGCGTTCGGCTGGGCGCTCGGCAAAGCGCGCATCCTCGCGCCGCTGGCGCTGATCGGCGCCGGCGGGATGCTGCTGCTGCGCCAGTCGCTGCCATTTCAGCGCTCGCTGCCGCGCGACCCGCGCACGATCGGCGCGATCTGCCTGTTCGCCGGCGTCACGCTCGCGCTCGCGGCCGGCACGCTCGGCGTCAGCTCCGGCCCGGGAAGCTCCGAAACCGCTTGGACCTCGACGCACCTGCAGGCGCGCGGCGGCGCCTTCGGCGAGCTGCTGTACCGTCTCGCGCACCATCTCGTGCAGGACGTCGGCGTCGGCATTCTCGTCGTCTTCCTGCTGCTCGTCGGCGTGATCCTGATCACCGGCGCCTCGCTCGGCGGCACGCTGCGCGCGACCGGCAGCGGCGTCGTCGAAACGACGCGGATGATGCGCTCGCTGCGCGCGCCGGCAGAGGAGCAGCAAGACGAGGACGCGCCGGCAGGCGACTTCGATCTCGACGCCTACGCCGCGGCGCTGCCCGGCATGTACCCGCCCGAGCCCGAGAACGGCGAGCTGGTCGTGCGCGCGACGCACGTCGAGGGACCAGCGCAGGAGACGGCCGAGCTCGATGCGGTCGAGTCCGACGGCGACGAGCAGGCTGAGGACGCAGGCGCCGGCCACGACCTCGCCGCCAGCGCATCGGCTGAGGACGTCGCAGCTGCAGCCGACGAGCGACCCGAAGAGGAGGAGCACGAGGAAGTCAGCGGCGTCGCGCGGACCGATCCGAGCGAGCTGACGCCGCAGGGCCGGCTGCGCAGCGCCGTCACCGACGATCCGGACTTCGTCTGGCAGATGCCGGACGCGAGCAAGCTGTTGACGCGCTCCAGCAGCGAGCAGACGCGCCCGGATACAGCCGGTCAAGCACAGACGGCCGCCAGCCTGATCGAGGCGCTCGGGCACTTCGGCGTGCAGGCGAAGGTGATCGGCACCGTTGCCGGGCCGCACATCACGCGCTACGAGCTGCGCCTCGCGCCGGGAACGAAGGTCGCGAAGGTCGCGCAGCTGAAGGACGACCTCGCCTACGCGCTCGCGGCCACCGACATCCGCATCCTCGCGCCGATCCCCGGCAAGCAGGCCGTCGGCGTCGAGGTGCCAAACGTGCACCGGCGGATCGTGCGCCTCGGCGACGTCTTCCAAGAGCCGCCGAAGGACTGGTCGCCGCTGACCGTCTGGCTCGGCAAGGACGTCGCCGGCAAGGCGATCGGCGCCGACCTCGCGAAGATGCCGCACCTGCTCGTCGCCGGCACGACCGGCGCCGGCAAGTCGGCCTGCGTGAACGCGATGCTGTCGAGCGTGCTGCTGCGCGCGAGCCCGCACGAGGTCCGCCTCGTGCTGGTCGACCCCAAGCAGGTCGAGCTCAACCACTACGAGTCGATCCCGCACCTGTTGACGCCGGTGATCACGAGCCCGCGGATGGCGGCCAACGCGCTGCAGAACCTCGTCAAGGAGATGGAGGCGCGCTACGGGATCATGTCGCTCGCGCGCACGCGCAGCCTGATCGAGCTGAACAAGTCGCGCGCGCGTCGTGGCGAAGCGCCGCTGCCTTACATCCTCTGCGTGATCGACGAGCTCGCCGACCTGATGATGGTCGCGCCGGCCGACGTCGAGGACTCGATCATCCGCCTGGCGCAGAAGGCGCGCGCGGTCGGCATCCACCTCGTGCTGGCGACGCAGAGCCCGCGCGTCGACGTGATCACGGGAATGATCAAGGCGAACGTGCCGTCGCGGATCGCGTTCGCCGTCTCCTCGCAGACCGACTCTCGCGTGATCCTCGACCAGAACGGCGCCGAGTCGCTGCTGGGACAGGGCGACATGTTGTTCAGCCCCGTCGGCACGTCACGCCTGCAGCGGATCCAGGGCGCCTATATCGACGAGCGCCAGATCGAGAAGCTGACCGCGATGTGGCGCCGCCAGGGCGAACCGGAACTGCGCGAGGAGCTGCTCGAGGAGGTCGCGCCGGAGGCGCCGGAGTCGGCGCCGGACGAGTTCGACCCCGACGAGGATCCGCTGCTGGGCGATGCGATCCGGCTCGTCGCGGAAATGCAGACCGCTTCGACTTCGATGCTGCAGCGCCGCCTGCGCCTCGGCTACACGCGCGCCGGGCGCGTGATCGACATGCTCGAGCGCCGCGGCGTGATCTCCGGCTACGAGGGCTCCAAGCCGCGGCAGGTGCTCGTCAGCGAGGCGGACCTGCCGCGTGTGCTCGCGGCGCTCGCCGGCGGCGATGCTGCGCCGGCGCAGTCCGCAGCGGCTCCGAGCGACTAGCCTCCAAGACACGATATGGCCGAGATCGGTGAAACGCTACGCGACGCGCGTATGCGCGCACGCATCGATGTCTCGGAGATCGAGGCGAAGACGAAGATCCGTGCGAAGTATCTGCGCGCGCTCGAGAACGAGGAGTGGGGCCTGTTGCCGGGGCCGACGTTCGTCAAGAGCTTCCTGCGCACCTATGCGCAGGCGCTCGATCTCGACGGCAAGGCGCTCGTCGAGCAGTACCGGCTGCAGGAGGAGGATCCGGGCGAGGCGGCGCTCGAGCCGATCGTCTCGCGACCGGAGCGCGGCCGCACGCGCAGCTCCGGCTCCAGCCGCGGCGGCGGCGGGCGCTCGCCGTCGGGCGGCCCGTCACGCGCCTATCTCGCGATCGTCGGCGTCGTCGTACTCGTGATCGCGCTGCTGATCTACGGCCTCGCCAGCGGCGGTGGCGGCTCTTCCTCGAAATCGACGGCCGCGAGCAGCCCGGCCGAATCCTCGAAGAAGTCGCCCGGGAAACACAAGAGCGCGAGCCGGAGCACGACCGCGCATCGCGCGACCAGCTCGATCGTCGCGCTGTCGCTGCGCCCGAGCGCCGCGGTCTACGTCTGCCTGATCGGCGACGACGGTCGTAAGGTGATTGCCGGTGAAGAACTTCAGCCGGGCAAGAAAACGCCGACGTATCACGCGCGCCGCTTCGAGATCACGCTGGGCAACAGCTCGGTGACGATGTACGTCGACGGGCACGCGCGCTCAGTTGCCGCCTCGAGCCAGGCGATCGGCTACACGATCACCCGCGCAGGCGGGCGCAAACGACTGCACAGCAGCGAACTGCCGACCTGCACGTGAGCGCGCGCGCAGGCATCGTCGTGACGGGCACCGAGGTGCTCACCGGCCGCACGAGCGATCGCAACGGCCCGTATCTGTCCGATCGGCTGCGCGAGCTCGGCGTCGACCTCGCTTACGTTCAGATCGTCGCCGACCGCCGCGAGGACATGGCGGCGACGCTTGCGTTCATGGCTGCGCAGGGGCTCGACTTGATCATCACCAGCGGCGGGCTCGGGCCGACGGCCGACGACCTGACGGCGGAGGTCGTCGGCGGCTTCCAGGGCCGCGAGATGGCGCTCGACGAGGCGCTCGAGCAGCGAATCGCCGAGATCGTGCGGCCGCTGAGCAAACGCTGGCCGAACCTCGATCTCGCGGCGATCGAAGCTGGCACGCGCAAGCAGGCGACGATCCCGCTTGGCGCGACCGTGCTCGAGCCGGTCGGCACCGCGCCCGGCCTCGTCGTAGCGCCTGGCGCGCGCGACGGCGTGCCGATCGCCGGCCCGACCGTCGTCGTCCTGCCGGGACCACCGCGCGAGCTGCAGCCGATGTGGGCGCAGGCCGTCGCGACAGACGCGCTGCAGCAGGCGATCGCCGGCGCGACGACATACAGGCAGCGCACGCTGCGCCTGTTCGGCATGCCCGAGTCGGAGATCGCCGAGACGCTGCGCGTCGCCGAGCGCGACGGCGTGCCGCTCGAGCAGCTGGAGATCACGACCTGCCTGAAACGCGGCGAGATCGAGGTCGTCACGCGCTACGAGCCTGGCGCCGAGGGCGCCTACGAGGACTTCGCCGAGATCGTCTCAGAGCGCCACGCCGAGACGCTGTTCTCGAGCGACGGGCGCACGGTCGACGAGATCGTCGCCGGCTTGCTCGCCAAGCGCAAATGCACGATCGCGACGGCCGAGTCGTGCACCGGCGGACTGCTCGCGGCGCGCCTGACCGAGCGGCCCGGCGCCTCTGCATACGTCAAGGGTGGGCTCGTCGTCTACGGCGACGCGGCCAAGACCGCGCTCGCCGGCGTCGACGCTGGACTGATCGAAGCTCACGGCGCCGTCTCGCGCGAGGTCGCCGAGGCGCTTGCTCGTGGGGCGCGCGAGCGCCTGGCGGCCGACGTCGGCGTTGGCATCACCGGTATCGCCGGCCCTGACGGCGGCAGCGAGCAGAAGCCGGTCGGGCTCGTCTGGCTCAGCGTCGCCGGACCGGGCGAGGGCGATCCGATCACGCGCTCGGTCAACCTGCCCGGCGGACGCGCCGACGTGCGCGACCGCTCGACGACCGTCGCGATGCACATGCTGCTGCGCGCGCTCGGCGGCTGAGCGGCGGTCGAGCCGAGGCTAGGAGGCGACGAGGACGCGCGCGCCAGCGGCGTCAGCGACGTCTTCCGCGCCTTCGCCGTCGGCTTCTTCTTCGGTGGTGCCCGGCGCGGGCGATCCGGAGGCGCCGGGCGAGTCCGATTCGAGACAGGCCAGCTGCGAGCCTTCGTCGGGCGCGATCGGCGCCGAGCCGTCTTCGCATTCAGGCGCTGAGCCATCTTCGCAGGCGTAGCTTCCGGTGCTCGTAGGCACCGGCGCGCTGCCGTCGTCGCAGCTTGCTTCGCTCCATTCGACGCCGCTGGCGGCGGCCGGGCAGAGCAGTTGCGCGCGGCGCGGAGCGAGGATCGGTTCCGATCCGTTCGCGCATTCCGGTTCGGCGCCGTCGCCGCAGGTGTAGGAGCCGTCGGCGGCGCGCGTCGGGCTGGTGGCGTCTTCGCACGTCGCCGGTTCCTGCGCCGGCACGACGACCGTCGTCGAGCTTTGCACGACCTTGCCGTGCTTCTTCGTCGATCGGCGCTTCTCGTGGTGGCGCTTGGCTTTGTGGCGCTTGTGCGTCGAGCCGTGGTGCGCCGCGCATGCGCGCTCGTTGACGCTGGAATGCCCCGCGGCGCTCGCACAGGCGCGGCGCGGCGCCTTCGCGAGCGTCGCGGCAGGACCGCAGAGCAGCATTGCGAGTGCACAGGCAAGCAGCGCCGGCAGGGCCAGGAGGATCGGACGAGAGCGGACGCGCGAGGTGGGCGACGGCGTCTTTGACGGGCGAGGGGGGGCGATGCAGTCTCATCGTCGGGCGGTGTCCGGCGGCTGAGGGAAACTGGCTGACCTAGACGAACAACACGCGTCGATACGAACAGACGTTCCGTCCGCGGCGCCGTCTACCTTTTCCGCTCCATCCCGAAGCTAGGAGTCAGATCATGCCCGTGACCGACGATGAGAAGGCAGCCAAGGCGCGCGACGCCGCCCTTCAGGGGGCGCTCACGCAGATCGAGCGCGAGTTCGGCAAGGGCTCGGTCATGCGCATGGGCGACGAGGGCGCGAGGGTCAGCGTCGACGCGATCCCGACGGGCGCGCTCTCGCTCGATCTCGCGCTCGGCATCGGCGGCGTCCCGCGCGGGCGCATCGTCGAGGTGTTCGGCCCGGAGTCCTCGGGCAAGACGACGATGATCTACCACGTGCTCGCCGAAGCGCAGAGGCTCGGCGGCGTCTGCGCGTTCATCGACGCCGAGCACGCGATGGACCCGCTCTACGCGAAGGAGATCGGCGTCGACATCGACGAGCTGCTCGTGTCGCAGCCCGACTACGGCGAGCAGGCGCTGGAGATCGCGGACATGCTCGTGCGCTCGGGCGCGGTCGACGTCGTCGCGATCGACTCGGTAGCGGCGCTGACGCCGCGCGTCGAGCTCGAGGGCCAGATGGGCGACCAGACGGTCGGCGCGCAGGCGCGGATGATGTCGCAGGCGATGCGCAAGCTCGCGGGCAACCTCAACCGCACGCAGACGCTGTGCATCCTGACGAACCAGATCCGCGAAAAGGTCGGCGTGATGTTCGGCTCGCCGGAGACGCAGCCGGGCGGGCGGGCGTTGAAGTTCTACGCCTCCCAGCGCCTGGACATCCGCCGCATCGAGACGCTCAAGGACGGCACCGAGGCGGTCGGCAATCGCGTGCGCGTGAAGGTCGTCAAGAACAAGGTCGCGCCGCCGTTTCGCCAGGCGGAATTCGACATCGAGTACGGCAAGGGCATCTCGACGTCGGGCTGCCTGATCGACCTCGGTCTCGAGCACAACATCGTCTCGAAGTCAGGCTCGTTCTTCTCCTACGGCAATGATCGGCTCGGCCAGGGTCGCAACAACGCGAAGACGTTCCTCGACGAAAACCCGGCGATGGCGAAAGAGATCCAGGACAAGATCTACGCGGCGCTCGGCATTGGCCAAGACCTCGTCACGCCGATCGACCGCGACAAGGGCGCCCCGACTCCGATCGCAAGCGAACCGGTAGTCGCGGCCGTCGCATAAGCGTCGTAATAACCTTGACGGCATGGACGCCGTCCGCATCCTTCACCACCACACACCCGGCTACGGCTGGAGTTTCGACTCGCCCGACGTTCCGGGTCTCATCGGAGGAACCGACGCCTACGACGCCGTCCATGCTGAGGATGCAGCGACATTCGCCCTCGCATGCGCCGCAGAGGAAAACGACCTCTCGGCTCCTACCGATCTGGTTTTCGAGCACTACGTGCCTGTCGGCGTTGCAGTAACCGTGTAGTAGCCGCGCCGATACCCTGCATCGGATGAAGCGCTACCACGTCACGACGTTCGGCTGCCAGATGAACGAGCACGACAGCGAGCGGATGAAGGGCATGCTGCAGTCGCTCGGCTACCGCGAAGCGCCGGAGCGCGCCGAGGCTGACCTGATCCTGTTCAACACGTGCTCGATTCGCGAGTCGGCCGACAGCCGCTTCATCGCGCATCTGGGCGAAGCGAAACGGCTGAAGTCTGAACGCGAGGGCGTGACGATCGGCGTAGGGGGGTGCTGGGCGCAGTCGGTCAAGGAGGAGGTGTTCGAGCGCTTTCCGTTCGTCGACGTGGCGTTTGGCCCGGGCCAGGTGCACAAGCTCGCAGAGTTCCTGACGAGCGACTCGCTGACGGCGCAGGGCTACTTCGAGTTCGAGGGGTTCACGGGCCACCTGCCGGCGCATCGCGCGCGCCCGTTTCAGGGCTGGATGCAGATCAGCGTCGGCTGCAACTGTGCGTGCTCGTACTGCATCGTTCCGTCGACGCGCGGTCGCGAGGTCAGCCGTCCGATGGACGAGCTCGTCGCCGAGGCCGAGGCGATGGCGGCGGACGGCGTGCGCGAGCTGACGCTGCTCGGGCAGAACGTCAACTCCTACGGCCGCGACCTGCCGGCGTTCGCGAGCGCTGAGGCCGGCGTACGGGTTGCGGGGCAATCGCGGCCGTCGTTCGCAGGGCTGCTCACGGCGATCGACACGATCGAGGGCATCGACCGGATCCGCTACACCAGCCCGCATCCGAAGGACATGCGCGAGGACGTCGTGCGCGCACACTCTGAGCTGCAGAGCGTCTGCGAGCACATCCACCTACCGCTGCAGTCGGGCTCGTCACGAATCCTCAAGGCGATGCGCCGCACGTACAACCGCGAGCGCTATCTCGAGCGCGTCGCGATGATCCGCGAGCACGTGCCGGACGTCGCGCTTACGACGGACATCATCGTCGGCTTTCCAGGCGAGACGGAGGAGGACTTCGCACAGACGCTCGAAGTCGTCGAGCAGGTCGGCTACGACGCGGCGTTCACGTTCGTCTTCTCGCCACGGCGGGGCACGGAGGCGGCAGAGCTGGGCGAGCTGGAAGTGCCGCATCCAGTCAAGGTCGAGCGGATGGAGCGGCTGCTGGAGCTCGTCCAGGCAGGCGCGCGCGAGCGCGCGAGCCGGTTTGTCGGACGCACGCTCGAGGTGCTGGTCGAAGGCTCCTCGCGCACGGACGCGGAGCGCCTGCGCGGTCGCACGCGGCACAACAAAGTCGTCAACTTCAACGGGCTGGCGGCGCCGGGCGAGCTGACGCAGGTGCGGATCGACTCATCGACGAGCCAGACGCTCGCCGGCGAGGAGCTGCTGCTCGCGCGCCTCGGCGCTTGAGCGGACTCAGGCGAAGGCCGGCATCGCATCGCTGCGAGCCGGATCGGACAGGCGCACCTGGTCGCGGCCGTGGCGCTTGGCTTCGTAGAGCGCAGCGTCGGCCTGCTTGAAGACGGCGGCGTACTCGAAGGGTTCGCCCTGACACGAGGCGCCGACGCCGAAGCTCATCGTCACGCCGGGCGCGCCGGCGACGTTCTCGGCAGCGACTCGCTCGCGCAGCTGCTCGGCGAGCTCAGCGCACTGGCGCAGGTCGGAGCCGGGCAGCAGGATCAGGAACTCCTCGCCGCCGAGGCGGTAGGCGAGATCGAACGCGCGCAGCTGCTTGCGCATCGTGTAGGCGACGTCGCGCAGTACGACGTCGCCGACGGAATGTCCGCGCGTGTCGTTGATGCTCTTGAAGTGGTCGAGGTCGCCGATGATGATGCCGACGGACTCGCCGGTCAGCTCGGACTGCTGTGCAAGCTCGGAGACGCGTGAGCTGAGCGCCTTGCGGTTGAGCATGCCGGTCAGCTGGTCGATGACGGCGTCGCTGCGGTGCTGGATGTCAGAGCGCATCAGCGGTGTCGAGAGCACCGCGACACAGAGCAGCAGCGCCAGCGGTGCGATCACATAGACGGGATTGTGGATCACCTGGTGCGCGTCGACGCTGAACGCGACGGCAACGAGGATCAGGCTGTTGATGATCACGCCGACGACAACGCCGCGCATCGGAAAGCGCGAGCTGAGCGTGATCACGGGGATCGCCAGCCACGCGAGCGTCGGCTGGTTGGCGCCTCCGCACAACGCGACGGCGCCGCCGATCACGAGACCGCTTGCGATCCAAGCGCCAAACATCAGCAGCTCAGGCTTCTCTACGCGAGGCATCATCCTGTCGGCGATCGCGAAGAAAGTCGCGGCCGGGATCAGGAACAGCGCCGGCCACCAGCCGAGCCAGGGGCCGGAGGCGATCAAGGCGATCGCGAGGATCGCGAGCGCACGCTGGCGGATCGGCCGTACGCGCTCCTCCATGTCCAGCATCCGATCGCGGTCGAAATCGTCGCGACAGAGCCACGAGCTCGTGCCCGAGGTTGGCTCTTGGGCCTTGTTGCGTTCCCCCTTCATCAACCGTCCGTTCGACTCCGTCTCAGCTGGGGATTACCGGGCTAAACACGATTGGACGAAAGTTGTCCGCGCCGGAGAGCGTCCAGGTTCGGCGGCCAGCGGCCCACGAGAGGGGCCAATCTGCAAGTCGGATCCGCCAGGTTTGGGGCGTCGCCGACGTAGATGCGAACATATGTTCGTGCGCTGGAGCAATCTCACGCTGGAGGCCGAGGAGCAGCGACGCCTGCCCGGCTATCGCGACGAGGCCGTCGTACGGCGCTTCGACGCTCCCGAGGCGCTCGAGACGCGCTTTTACGAGGTGCGCGCGAAATCGGTGCTCAACCGCGTGCCCGACGCCTCGCGGATGCCGTTCCGCTGGACGATCAACCCGTACAGGGGATGCAGTCATGCGTGCGTTTTCTGTTTTGCTCGTCCAACCCACAAGTACCTCGACTTCAACGCCGGGCGCGACTTCGAGAAGGAGATCGTCGTCAAGGTCAACGCTCCGGAGGTGCTGAGGGCCGAGCTGGCGCGGCCGTCGTGGAAGCGCGAACAAGTCGCGCTCGGGACGAATACCGACCCTTACCAGTGGGTCGAGGGCCGCTACCGCTTGATGGTCGGCATCTGGGAGGCGCTGCGCGACGCCGGCAATCCGTGCTCGGTGCTGACGAAGTCGCCGCTGCTGCTGCGCGATCTCGATCTGATGCTGGAAATTGCCGCGCGCGCGAGCTTCAGCGCCTCGCTCTCGATCCCGACGCTCGAGGAGAAGGCGTGGCGTGCGAGCGAGCCGCACACGCCGCATCCGCGCGCGCGGCTGGAGGCGGTCGCCGAGCTCAACCGCGCCGGGATTCCGACAGGAGTGCTGATCGCGCCGCTGATGCCGGGAATCAACGACTCGCCGCGGCAGGTCGAGCAGCTGCTCGATCAGGCGACGGCCGCCGGCGCGACAAGCATCGGCGGGATCGCGCTGCACCTGCGCGGCGAGGTGCGCGGCGTGTTCATGGATTGGCTGAAGTCACAGCGGCCGGATCTCGTGACGCGCTACGAACGGATCTATCGGCGCGGCGCCTACGCGCCGCGCGAGGAACGCGAGCGGATCTCGCGGCTGACTCGCCGTCGCGGTGTGCCTTCGGGCTTTCGGCCGCTCGGCGCTCGTGCCGGCAGTCTTCACGAACGCGCCGAGGAGACCGAGAGCGTCGAGCGCGCCGCGCCTGCGCTGCAGCAGACGAGCCTGTTCTGAGCGCTCAGCGTTTGTCGCGCTGGCCGGCGGCCATGTCGCGTGCGACCTGCTCGGAGCCAACTCTGCGCGCGACGCGCTGGGCCAGATCGGGAGCGAGGCTCGCGAAGACCGTGCTTGCGCGCAGCTGCAGCGAGGCGACGTCGACCTCGCCGCGGTTGTGCGTGATCGCCTTGACGACGCCATCGGCGACGTCCTGCGGCGTGCGCGTGCCGACGCCGGGCGGGAGCTTGACGTCGGCCTCGGCGAACATGCCGGCGTCACGGATGAAGCCGGGCAGCACCGAGGAGACGCCAACGCCGCTGCTGTGCAGGTCTGCGCGAAGCGAGCCGGCGAAGCCGCGCAGACCGAACTTGGAAGCCGCGTAGAGCGCCGTGCCGGGCGAGGTGGCCTTGCCGGAAAGCGAGGAGATGAAGACGAGATGCCCGCTGCCGCGCTCGAGCATCGGCTCCAGCAGCTCGTGCGCGAGCACGATTGGCGCGCGCAGGTTGACGTCGAGCGCGCGGTCGAGCTGCTCGACCGAGAACGAGTCCAGCGTGCCGGAAGCGGGCAGCGCCGCGTTGGCGACGAGAATGTCGACCCTGCCGGCCTCGCGAGCGAGCCGCTCGACCTCGGACCGATCGGCGAGATCGACTGCCAGCGCGCGCGCGCCGAGCTCGGCGGCGAGCGGCTCGAGCAGCTCTACGCGTCTGCCGGTGATGATCAGATCCGCGCCGCTGCCGCGCAGCGTGCGCGCGATCGCCTGTCCGATGCCGCCAGTCGCGCCCGTCAGTAGAACCGTCGAACCGGATATCTCCATACGCGACAGCCTATGCGCCCGTCGGAATCGGCGGGCTGTCAACGTCGCCGCAGGCGATACTGCGCCGATGTCCGACGTCGCCGAGACGACCAGCCAGGTGATCGCGCTGTTCGGTCCGACGGGCGTCGGCAAGACGGCGATCGCCGTCGCGCTTGCCGGGCGCCTGCGCGAGCGCGGCGAGCAGCCCGTCGCCGTCTCGGCTGACGCGTTGCAGGTCTATCGCGGCCTGGAGACGCTGACCGGCGTCGCTTCGCCCGACGAGCGCGCAGCGCTCGAACATCGCCTGCTGTCGTTCGTGCCTGTCGACGCGACGTTCAGCGTCGGCGAGTACGCAGAGCTCGCACACGCGGAGATCGACTCGCTGCTCGCCGCCGGGCGGCGGCCGATCGTCGTCGGCGGCACGGGCCTCTACCTGCGCGCGGCGTTGGCCGATCTCGACTTGCGCCCGGCGCCGGTCGACGGCACGCGCGAGCGTTGGATGGACGAGCTTCGCCGCGACGGCGCGCCGGCGCTGCATCGACAGCTTGCAGCGCGTGCTCCGTGGGCAGCCGAGACGATCGATCAGAACAACAGCCACCGCATCGTCAGAGCGCTCGAGTTGCTCGACGCCGGCGCGCTCGAGCCGCTCGAAGGCCCGTCGCAGCTGTGGAGCGAGGAGCTGCGCCGCCCGACGCTGCTCGTCGGCTTGACGATGGAGCGAACGGCGCTGTATGAGCTGATCGATGCGCGCGTCGATGGGATGCTCGCAGCCGGCGCGCGCGAGGAGGTTCTGCGCGCGCAGACGGCCGGCGCCTCTGAGACGGCACGCAAGGCGCTCGGCTTCGACGAGCTGCTGGCGGGCGACGTCGAGACGATGAAGCGTCGCACGCGCAACTACGCGCGACGTCAGCTCGCGTGGATGCGCAAGCTCGCCGGCGTCGAGCTGATCGACGTGACCGGTCGCGCGCCAGTCGCCGTCGCCGAGGAGATCCTAGACTGCTGCCGCCGATGAGATTCGAGAAGTGGCAAGCGCTCGGTAACGACTACATGATCGTCGAGCGCGACGAGCTTTCGTTCGAGCTGACGCCCGCGCGCGTGCGGCGGCTGTGCGAGCCGCACTTCGGCGTCTTCGCCGACGGCGTGCTGCTGCTCTCGCCGCCGAGCGACCCGGCGCACGTCGCCGACCTGCGCATCTTCAACCCCGACGGCTCCGAGGCCGAGCTCTCGGGCAACGGCGCGCGCGAGGCGATTCTCTACCTGCGCCGCCGCGGCTGGACCGATCGCGACACGTTCTCGATTCACACTGCCGCCGGCACGATCACGCCGCAGATCACCGGCCCGTTCACGTGTCGCGTCGACATGGGGCTTGCAAGCCTCGCCTCGCGCGACTTCCCCGGCGGGCCGCCCGACGGAGCGGCCGAGCTGCGTGTCGAGCCCGACGAGCAGGCTGGGCAGCCCGGCACGTGGAGCGTGCAGCACATCTCGATCGGCAACCCGCAGTGCTCGATCCGCGTCGCCGACGTCGAGGCGCTGCAGGCGCTCGACCTTCCCGCGATCGGCCCGGCGCTCGAAGGCCATCCGGAGTTCCCCAACCGCACGAACGTCTCTTGGTACGTCGAGCTGGACGCCGGTCCGCCGGTGCGGCTGCGCGCGCGGATCTTCGAGCGCGGCGTAGGGGAGACGCTGTCTTCCGGCACCGGCGCGAGCGGCGCCGCGGTCGCCTATCTCGTCACCGGCGCGAACGGTCGGGCGCCCGGTCCGCCGAGGCAGCGCACGAGCGTGATCGTCGAGCTCGACGGCGGCGAGTTGGAGGTCGAGGTCGACGAGCAGCTGCGCGTTCACCTGTCAGGCTGGGCGCTGCCGGTGTTCGCTGGGAGTCTGAGCAAGGAGCTCGTAGAGGAGCTGCGCGAGCTCTGACGGGGCCGCGCGGAGTCAATCGGAGAGAGATCGAAGGAGCTGGATGAGACCGAGCAAGCGCCTCGAGCGCATACCGCCATATGCGTTCGCCGAGATGGAGCGCAAGATCGCCGAGAAGCGCGCCGAAGGCATCGACGTGATCAGCCTCGGCATCGGCGATCCGGACCGGCCGACGCCGGCGCTGATCGTCGAGGCGATGCAGGAGGCCGTGACCGAGCCGGCGACGCACCAGTACCCGTCCAACCGCGGCCGCGAGGATTTCCGCGCGGCCGTGCGCGACTTCTACGAGCGTCGCTTCGACGTCGTGCTCGACCCCGCTACGGAGATCATCCCGGCGATCGGCGCGAAGGAGGCGATCTTCAACCTCAACCTCGCATTCCTCGATCCGGGCGACTACGCGCTCGCGGCCGATCCCGGCTATCCGGTCTACACCGGTGGGCCGTGGCTCGCCGGCGGCGAGCCGGTGCTGATGGCGCTCGAGCCCGAGCTCGGCTTCGTGCCCGATCTCGGCGCGATCGACGAGGAGGTGGCGCGCCGCGCGAAGCTGATGTTCCTCAACTACCCCAACAACCCGACCGGCGCGCTTGCGCCCGAGGGCTTCTTCGAGCGCGTCGTCGAGTTCGCGCGCGAGCACGAGATCCTCGTCGTCCACGACAACTCCTACTCGGAGATCGCCTTCGACGGATACAAGCCGCCGTCGTTCCTGCAGACGCCCGGCGCGAAAGAGGTCGGCATCGAGGTCTTCTCGCTGTCGAAGGGCTACAACATGACCGGCTGGCGCTGCGCCGTCGTGGTCGGAAACGCCGAGGCGCTTCAGGCCTACTGGCAGTTGAAGTCGAACATCGACTCGGGCCTGTTCGAGGCCGTCCAGCTCGCAGGCATCGCCGCGCTCTCGCCCGACGCGGACGCCGAGGTCGCATCGATGACCGAGCTCTACCGTCGCCGTCGCGATCTCGTCTGCGACGCGCTGCGCGGCATCGGCGTCGACGTGCGCCCGCCGCACGCGACGATCTACGTCTGGGCGCCGATTCCGGAGGGCTATACGAGCTCGGTCGAGTACTGCGAGCACGTGCTCGAGGAGGCGGCCGTCGTGATCACGCCCGGCGCCGTCTACGGCCCCGCCGGCGAGGGCTGGTTTCGCATCTCGCTGACCGCTCCGGACGATCGCATCGTCGAGGCCGTGCAGCGACTCGGAGCGCTCACGAGCTGATCACGAACATCTGTCTTGCGGCCTCTAGACTGGAGGTAGATGCAGAGAAGCCGTAACGGCAGAGTCGCGCCGACCTCGGCGTCGCTCGACGGAGGACGCTCGGGGGAGCAGGCGCCGCGCGCGCGCCAGCGCGCTTTCTGCATTGCTGCGCTCGCCGGCGGCGACGATCTCTCCGAGCTGGAGGAGCTGCTCTCGACTGCCGGTGTCGCCGTCGTCGGCGAGATGGTCCAGAAGCGCGAACAGCCGCATCCGAACACCTACCTGGGACCGGGCAAGGTGATCGAGGCGAAGGCCGCCGCACACGCCGCCGACGCGAACGTGATCGCCTGCGACGACGAGCTGAGCGCGCGCCAGGAGCGCAACCTCGAGGAGGCGCTCGGACTGCCCGTCGTCGATCGCACGACGGTGATCCTCGACATCTTCGCCTCGCACGCCAACAGCGCCGAGGGCAAGCTGCAGGTCGAGCTGGCGCAGCTCGAATACAACCTCGCGCGAATGCGTGGCCTGTGGACCCACCTCGAGCGACTAGGAGGCGGCATCGGCACACGAGGCCCCGGCGAGACGCAGATCGAGACCGACCGCCGCCTCGCGCGCGACCGCATCGCCGCGCTGCGCCGGCGCCTGGAGCACGTCAAGAGCACGCGTGCGGTGCAACGCGCCGAGCGCGAGCGCGCGGCGCTGCCCACGATTGCGCTCGTCGGCTACACGAACGCCGGCAAGTCGACGCTGCTCAATGCGCTCACCGGCTCCGAGGTCGGCGTGCGCGATCGGCTCTTCCACACGCTCGACCCGACGACGCGCACGCTCAAGCTGAACGGCAGGCCCTACCTGCTGACCGACACGGTCGGCTTCATCAGCAAGCTGCCACACCAGGTCGTCGACGCGTTCACGGCGACGCTCGAGGAGACGCGCCGAGCTGACGTGCTCGCGCACGTGCTCGACGCCTCCGCTCCCGAGGAGCACGCCGAGGAGATGCGCCACGCCGTCGAGCAGACGCTCGAGGAGATCGGCGCCGGCGATCGGCCGCGGCTGCTCGTGCTGAACAAGATCGACCTGCTCGACGACGACGCGCGCGAGGAGCTGCGCCTGCACTACCCCGATGCCGTGCTAGTCAGCGGCGTCACCGGCGAGGGGCTGGACGAGCTCGGCGAGCGGATCGTCCACGAGCTCCAGCACACGCTGCGCACGGTCGAGCTGCTCGTGCCGTATGCCGACGGCGGCAGCCTCGCCGAGCTGCACGAGCTCGCAGGAGAAGTCAGCCGCGAGGACACGCCCGACGGCGTGCGCGTGCGCGCGCTCGTCCCGGCGCGCCTGGCGCAGCGCTTCGAGCGCTTCGCGGTCAACGGCCGGCCTACGCCGGCCACGTCGTAGCGAGGGCGCTCAGCGGTCGTCGCCGCTGCCCGAGAGCACGCCGCGGTCCATCCGCGAGCGGAGCTTGTCGAGATTGGCCTGTGCGATCTCGTCGAGCTCGAGCCCGAGCTCGCTGGCCAGCTGCGCGACGTACCAGAGCACGTCGCCGAGCTCCTTCGCCATCGCCTCGCGGCGCTCAGGCGTGACCTCGCCGCCGTCGTCGCGGATCACCTTCTTCGCGTGATCGGCGAACTCACCGGCCTCGCCGGCGAGGCCGAGCGCCGGGTAGGTCAGCGCCTCGTGGCGCGGGTACTTGGCCGTGCTGCGCGACAGGCGCTGGTAGTCCGCAAGCTCCACGCGCGGCATCGTAGGAGCCGAGCCGGCCACGTGTTCGCGCGACCCTGCAGTTTGCGAGCGTAGAGCGCCGCAATTGCCCAGGCGCGGGCAGCGGGACGGCGTCAGACTCCGGCGGCGTGGCGCGCGCTGAGGTGCGCCTGACGCTCGAGCTCGTCCTCGAGCGGCGCCAGCTCCGTCTCCTCGATGCGCAGTGCGCGAGCGATCAGCCAGTCGGCGAACCAGGCGTTCTTCGGCAGCAGCGGGCCGTGCAGGTAAGTGCCGATCGCGTTGGCGCTGCGTGCGCCCTCGAAGCCGCTGGCGCCGTCGTTGCCGTTGCCGCGCAGCACGCGTCCCAAGGGTGCCTGGCCGGCGCCGAGCGATGTGCGCCCGCCGTGGTTCTCGAAGCCCGCGAGCACGCGCAGGGGAGCGTCGTCGTCCAGGCGCACCTCGATTGCGACGTTGCCGATCAGGCGCGGGCCGTCGACGCGGACCGTGCTGACGTCGAGCAGTCCGACGCCCTCGATCCGATCCTCGCCGAGCGCATAGGAGTCGCCGAGCAGTTGGTAGCCGCCGCAGACGCCGAGCACGACCGCCTCGCGCGCGGCCGCCTCGCGCAGTGCGTCGCGCTTGGTCTCGAGCAGATCCTCGGCACAGAGGCGCTGGTCGCGATCCTGGCCGCCGCCGAGGTAGAGCAGGTCGTGCGCATCGGGATCGAGTGGCTCGCCGAGGCCGCTCGAGCTGAGCTCGAAGCCGATCCCACGCCAGCGGCAGCGGCGCTCGAGCACGAGCAGGTTGCCGCGGTCGGCGTAGATGTTCATCAAGTCCGGGTACAGCGCGCAGACGCGCAGCGTCAGCGCGCCTGCGCTGTGGGCGTGCGACTCAGACACGCAGCACCACCACGACGCTGCCGACGTGCTCGTCGGTAGCCGCGATCTGCAGGCGCGGCTGCGGCGAGAGCCCGACTGCGCGTGCTTCGCGCTCGATCGTTGACGCGCTGACGCGGTCGAGCTCGATCTTGTCGCGCTCGCGCGAAATCTCGACGCCGGACGAGCGCTCGCCGCTGAGCGGATCGGACGGCGCCAGATCGAAGATCCGGCGGTCGCGCTCGATCACGACGTGCGTGCGCGACTCGGCGACTCGAAGCGCGCGGCTGACGTAGAGCAGGCCGTCGACGCTGGCCTGCTCGGGCGCCGGCCCGACTTCGCTTTGCGAGCAGTCGAACGGCTCCAGCTCGCCGAGGATCGCGCAGGCAACGAGACCGCCCGCGCGCACGTGCAAGCGCGCCGAACGCAGGAAAGCCTTGCGCTCGCGGCTGCCGCCGAGCAGCTGGATCGTCTGCATCGGCATCAAGCACAGTGCGTAGTCCGCTCGCGCCAGCGACAGCTCGCGCGCGTCGGCGCAGACCGTCTCGATCGGCAACGCCGCCGCGCGGGCGCGCAGCGCGTCGAGCAGCGGCTGCTCGCGGTCTATGGCAGTGACCGCGTGGCCTTCGCGAGCAAGCGCGATCGCGACGCGGCCGCTGCCTGCGCCGACATCGAGGATCGGGCCGTCGGCTTGCCGCGCCAGCTCGCGCCAGACGGACAGGTCGGCGCGATAGGTGCCGCACTCGAGGTCATGCCAGACGACCTGCGCCGGCGTTCGCGACACAACCTCGGCTCGCCCGGTCTCGGCTGTGCGCGCGTCGCTCACGACCACGAGCCGCTCAGCTCTCCGCGCGATACGAGCAGCTCGCGCAGCTCGAGCATCGCTGTGTAGGTCGGCAGCGCGTAGACGGTTCCACCCGGCTGCGTCCGGCGCTCGGCCTCGATCAGCGCGCCGCGCAGGTCGGGCTGGACGTGAATCCGCGACGGCTCGACACCTGCGTACTTGACTCGCGTCGCCAGCTCGGCGGCGCGAGTGCCGGCGCAGGTGAAGCTGGCGACGCGGCCGGCGAGCAGCTCGAAGTCGGCGTCCCAGACCCACGAGACGTCACGGCCGTCGGCGATCTTGTCGTTGAGCACGCCCAGCACGTCGTGCTTGCCGGGCTCGAGCGCGAGCGTGCGCAGCACCTCGTTTGCGCCGGCGGGGTTCTTCACGAGCAGGATCTGCAGCTCCCGCTCGGCTTCGCCGTGCCCGCTTGCGCCATTGCCCGAGCGAGCGGGGGAGAGGGCAACGGTCTCGGCTCGCCCGAACGCCGCGCGCGTGCTCTGCAAGCCGGCGAGGATGCTCGCCAGCGGAACGCCGAGCGCGGTCGCGAGCGCCGCCGCGCCGAGCGCGTTGTAGACGTTGTAGAGGCCTGGCAGCGCGAGTCTTACGCGACCCTCGCCAGCCGGCGTGCGCAGCGTGAAGCTGGCCGCGCGAACGCCTTCGAGGACGACCTCGCCGGCGCTGACCGACGGCTGTGGCCGGCGCTGTCCGCAGCTCGCGCAGTGGTAGTGGCCGAGGTGTCCGAGGTAGATCGCGTCGAACACGTACGGAGCGCCGCAGCGGCGGCAATGCTTGGCGTCGGCAGCGTGCGCCATGCCCGGCAGCGCCAGCG
>DATBBG010000023.1:0-48024 GCA_036271095.1 Solirubrobacteraceae bacterium | reverse complement strand
GCGCCGCGGCGCGAGGACTACGGCATCGCGCAGCTCGAGGCCCTCGCCGACGGCTGCCAGCTGGTGACGACGCCGGCGCCCGGCCCGTACGTCGCGCTGCCGATCGCGCGCGAGCTCGACGCGCGGCTCGTCGGCGACGATCTCGTGCCGGCTCTGCGCGCGGCGCTCGAGCAGCCGCTGCCCGGCTACGCCGAGCGCGCGCAGGCCGCGCTGGCGCCGTTCACACGCGACGCCGTCGACCGCGTCGTCGCCGAGCAGCTACTGCCGCGACTGCTTGCCTAGCCGCTGCAGCTCTGCCCACGAGCGGGTGTTCGCGACGTCCTCGCGCGTCAGCCATGCGCGGCGTGCCGTCGCGACGCCCCAGCGCATGTTTTGCAGTGTGCGCGTGCGATGCGCGTCGGAGTCGATCGTCAGCGTCACGCCAGCGCGCGCGGCAGCGCGGGCGTGGATCTCGTTGAGGTCACGCCGGTCCGGATTGGCGTTGATCTCGAGGAACGTGCCCGTGCGCGCCGCCGCCTCGAAGACCGCGTCGAGGTCGATCGCGTACGGCTCGCGCCGCTCGATCAGCCGCCCGGTCGGGTGTCCGATCACGTCGACGAGCGGATGCTCGATCGCCGTGACGATCCGCTCGGTCATCTGCAGCTCGGCCATCGCAAACGAGGTGTGTGCGCTGGCGACGATCCAGTCGAGCTGAGCCAGCAGCTCGTCGTCGTAGTCGAGCGAACCGTCGGGCAGGATGTTGACCTCGCTGCCCGCGAGCAGCTCGATCCCATCGATCTGCGCGTTTGCTTCGTGCACGAGCTCGATCTGGCGGCGCAGCTGATCGGGCGAGACGTCGTTGCCGAAGCCGTGCGTCGCCGAGTGGTCGGTGATCGCGAGGTACTCGTAGCCGCGCTGCAGCGCTGCCTGCGCCATCTCGCCGATCGTGTTGTGCCCGTCGGAGGCGACCGTGTGCGTGTGCAAGTCGCCGCGGATCTGACCGAGCTCGATCAGCGACGGCAGCCCGGCGCCGCTCTCGAGCCGGGCAGCGTCGAGCTCGCCGCGATCCTCGCGCAGCTCCGGCTCGATGTAGGCGAGGCCGAGCAGCTCGTACAGCTCGGCCTCGCTCGTGCACGTGCGTGTGCGCCCGATCGAGTCGTCGAGCAGCCCGTACTCCGATACGTGCAGGCCGCGGCGCACGACCGTCTCGCGCAGCGCCGCGTTGTGACGCCCGGAGCCGGTGAAGTGCTGCAGCAGGTTGCCGAGCTGCGAGGGCTTGGCGATCCGCAGGTCGACGCTGACGCCGGAGTTCGTGCGCCCGCGCGCGCCGGCCTTGCCGGCTGAGCCGACGCTCTCGATCTGCTCGAGCTTGACGAGGCTCTTTGCGAGCGCCGTCGGGCGCGTCGTCACGGCGATCAGGTCGACGTCCTTGACGCTGTCGGCCTGCCGGCGCGCGGAGCCTGCAACCTGCACGTGCGTTTCAGGGCCGCCGCGCTCGGCCAGATCGGCCCCGAGCTGTTCGCCGAGCTCGAGCGCCTTCGGCAGCAGCAGCCGCGGCTGCTTGAGCTCGCCGGCGCCCTGCTCGAGCGCTTCCAGCACGCGTTCCTCGAGCTTCGGTCCGAGGCCGCGAACGGTGCGAATGCGCTGTGCCAGCGCAGCCTCGCGCAGCGACTGCAGCGAGTCGACGCCGAGCTCCGAATGCAGCAGCCGCGCGCGCTTGGCGCCTAGCCCGGGCAGGCGCGTGACGGCGACCAGGCCGGCCGGGAACTGCGCGCGCAGGCGCTCGGCCGCCGGAATCGTGCCGGTCTCGACGAGCGCAAGGATCTTTTCTTCGAGCGTCGCGCCGATTCCCGGCAGCTCGCTTGCACGCCCTTGGCGCGCGAGTGCAGCGACCGACAGCGACGAGTCGCGCACGCTCCTGGCAGCGGTGCGGTATGCCAGTACGCGGTGGATGATCGCGCCGTCGAGCTCATAGAGGTCGCCGAGCTCTTCGAGCGCGTCGGCGATCGCTGCGTTCGAGAGCTCCGCTGCGGGCACCCGCTCAGGGTATGCGCCCGGCTCGAACGAACGCCTGCTCGGCGCGCTGGCGCCCCTCGACGCTCTAGGGTACTCAGCCGATGTCCGGCGAGCCATGGCTGATCCTGCCTACGTACAACGAGGCCGAGAACATCGAGCTGATCGTGCGCGCAGCAGGCGATGTGCTGGCGCACGCGACCGCTGACGGCTCATATGGCGGCGGCTTTCACGTGCTCGTAGTCGACGACGGCTCGCCCGACGGCACCGGCGAGATCGCCGACCGGCTCGCCGCCGAGAACGAATGGATGCACGTGCTGCACCGCTCTGAGAAGAACGGCATCGGTCCGGCCTACCTCGCCGGCTTCCGCCACGCGCTCGAGCACGGCGCCGGCTACGTGATGGAGATGGACTCAGACTTCTCGCATGACCCAGCCGACCTCGCGCGGCTGCTCGCGGCGGCAAATCGCGACGCGCCGGACGGCGCCGATCTCGTGCTCGGCTCGCGTTACGTCGCCGGCGGCGGCGTCACCGACTGGGGGCCGTTGCGGCGCTTCATCAGCGAGGGCGGCTCGACCTACTCGCGGCTCGTGCTCGGCCTGAAGGTGCGCGACCTGACGGGCGGCTTCAAGTGCTTTCGCCGCGAGGTGCTCGAAGCGATCCACTTCGACGGCGTGCGCTCGCAGGGCTACGGCTTCCAGGTCGAGCTGACCTACCGCGCCGTGCGCGCCGGATTTCGCGTCGTCGAGGTGCCGATCATCTTCCGCGACCGTCAGCAGGGCACGAGCAAGATGTCGTGGAAGATCGCTGCCGAGGCGATGCTCGTCGTGCCGCTGCTGCGGCTCAAATAGACACGCCTGCGCGCTTCGCTTCAGGCGCGCTGCGCGGCGGTCGATGCAGAGGGGATGGATGCCTCGGCATACGCGTTCACGCACGGCGTGCGCCATACGCGCGAGACGCTGCGCGGTTGGCAGCAACGGCCGGGGCGCGTGCTCACACGCTGGATCGCCGGCTCCGCGCTCGCCGCCACCGGTCTGCTGCTCGCCGTCTGGGCGATCGCCTCGCTCGACAACGGCTTCGAACAGATCATCCGGCTGCAGCCGCCGTTCGCCGTCGGCGACCTCCACGACGTCATCGGCGTGCTCTCGCGCAACATGCTCGTGCTCGCGCTGCACGCGATGGCCTGCGTCGCCGGCTTCATCGCCGGCAGCTCGCTGCCGATGCAGGTAGAGGGTCGCTCTGGCGTCTCGCGCTGGGTGCACGAACACGGCGGCCGTATCGCGATCGCGTTCGTCGTCGCTGCGACGACGTTCTCGCTGAGCACGCAGGCGTACCTGCTTGGGCACACGCTCGGCGGCCTCGCCGCCTTCCTGCGCGTCTCGCCCGGCACGCTGCTGCTGGGCGTGCTGCCGCACGCGATCCCCGAGCTGATCGCGCTGTTCCTGCCGCTCGCCGCCTGGATCATCGCCAGCCGCCGCGGCGAGTGGGAGCAGCTGCTAGCGGCGACTGCCGTCACGCTTGCGATCTCGATTCCGATACTCGTCGTCGCGGCCTTCATCGAGGTCTACGTATCGCCGCACCTGTTCACGGCGCTGACGCACATCCACCCGCCGATCGTGCGCGAATCGGGCGGCTGGACGGTCGTCGTGCACTGACGCCGCGAGCGCGCCGGCGGCGGGCTTGGCCCTGGTCTCTCGCCGCGCCCGCAAACCTTCCTTTACTTTGTATAGTGATAGGAAAGCGTTCGAGAAAGGGAGAGCAATGGCAGGCAGTCTCAGCGAAGTCACCGACAGCAACTTCCAGGCCGAGGTCATCGAGTCCGAGGGGCCCGTGCTGGTCGACTTCTGGGCGCCCTGGTGCGGTCCCTGCCGTGTCGTAGGTCCGGTGCTCGAGGAGATCGCCGCCGAGCGTCCCGACCTGCGCATCGTCAAGCTCAACACCGACGATAACCAGCAGACGGCAGCCGCCTTCCAGGTGCTCTCGATCCCGACGATGATCCTGTTCAAGGGCGGACAGCCGGTCAAGACCGTCGTCGGCGCCTACCCGAAGAAGAAGTTGGAGCAGGAGCTGGAGCCGGCCCTGGCCTAGGGCTGCGCGGTCTGCGGCGCGCTTCAGGCGCGCCGCAGGCTGAGTTGCAGTTGCAGTCCGTCGATCTCGATCTCGGCCGAGTAGTCGGGCGCGCCCAGCGGCGCGTCCTCGCCGAGGCCGAAGTCGATGGCAAGCGTCTCTTTGGAGACGTACTCGCCGTGTGTCGTCGCGGCCGAGAGCAGGGCTGGGTCGCCCGCGAGGCGCAGCGCGATCCGGTCCTCGACCTCGAGACCGCCAGTCTTGCGCGCACTCTGTACGGCGTGCACGATCTCGCGCGCCCGGCCCTCCTCGCGCAGCTCGTCGTCGATCGCCTGCTCGAGCGCGACCGCATGTGCGCCCTCGCGCTCGACGCTGTAGCCCTCCGGCGCGCGCATCGTCAGGATCACGTCGTCGGCCGTCAGCTTGTGCTCGCGGCCGTCGACGGTGATACCGATGCCGCCGGCGCCGTTCGCGTCTCGGTTGCCGTCGGCTGGATCGCCGTCATCGCGCACCGCCGCGGCCACGCGCGCCGGGTCGAGCGCTGCGATCGCGTCGGCCGCGAGCGGCATCGCTTTGCCGAAGATCGGCCCGAGGCGGCGGTAGTTGGCCTTGACTTCGTAGCTGCCGAGCTCCTCGGCGGCCGCGACGAAGCGCACGCGCTTGACGTTCAGCTCATCGCGCACGACGTCCGCAAGTCGTTCGATCGCCTCGCGCTCGCGCCCGGCCGCGACGACGACCGCCTCGTGCAGCGGCTGGCGCACCTTGATCTTCGCCTTGCCGCGCGCTCCGAGGCCGAGCCGCACGGTCTCGCGCGCGAGCGACATCGCGCGCTCGAGCTGCTCGTCGCGCGCCACGCCGCTCTCGGCCCCGAGCGAGTCGGCCGTCGGGAAGTCGCACAGGTGCACGCTCGCGAGCGTCCCGTCGAGGTTGTCGTAGATCTCATCGGCGATGAACGGGCAGAACGGCGCGAGCAGCTTCGCGACCGTAAGCAGGCACGTGCGCAGCGTCTGAAACGCCGCTGCATCGCCGTCCCAGAAGCGCCGGCGCGAACGGCGCACGTACCAGTTCGAGAGATCCTCGACGAGCTCCGCGATCGCGCGACCGGCAGTCGTCGCGTCGTAGGCCTCGAGGCGCTCGGCGACGAGCTCGGCCGTGCCGGCCGTGCGCGACAGCGCCCAGCGGTCGAGGTCGTCTTCCGGCGGCGTCGACGCGCCGGCGGCGGCGCCCGCCTTGCGCAACTGCTCGGCGCCCGCGCGCGCGTAGAGCGCATAGAAGAAGTACGTGCTCCACAGCTGCTTGAGGAACAGCCGCACGCCGTCGCCGATCGTCTGCGCCGAGAAGCGATAGCCATCCCACGGCTGCTTCGAGGTGAAGAAGTACCAGCGGAAGGCGTCTGCGCCGTACTCGTCGAGCACCTGCCACGGCTCGACCGTGTTGCCTTTGCTCTTCGACATCTTCTGACCGGCCTCGTCGAGGATCAGGCCGAGGCAGACGACGTTGCGATAGGGCGCGTCCTCGCCGAGCAGCGTCGCGACGGCGAGCAGCGAGTAGAACCAGCCGCGCGTCTGATCCTGCGCCTCGCAGATGAAGTCGGCCGGATAGCGCTGCTCGAAGCGATCGGCGTGCTCGAACGGGAAGTGATGCTGCGCGAATGGCATCGCGCCGGAGTCGAACCAGACGTCGATCACCTCCGGCACGCGCTGCATCGGCTCACCGCAGGCGCTCCCGGCCTCGCCCTCACTCTCGCGTGCCTCGTACGGACACGCGAACTGCACTTCGTCGACGAACGGCCGGTGATGGTCGGCGAGCTCCTGACCCGAGCGCTCCGAGAGCTCCTCGTAGGAGCCGACGACGTGCACGTGCCCGCGCGAGCAGCGCCAGACCGGCAGCGGCGTGCCCCAGTAGCGCTCGCGCGAGAGCGCCCAGTCGACGTTGTTGCCGAGCCAGTCGCCGAAGCGGCCGTGCTTGACGTGCGGCGGGTGCCACGAGACCGTCTCGTTGCCCGCCAGCAGCTCGTCGCGCAACTTCGTCGTCGCGATGTACCACGACGGTTTCGCGTAGTACAAGAGCGGCGTGCCGCAGCGCCAGCAGTGCGGATAGGAGTGCTCGTAGGGCTCGACGCGCAGCAGCAGCCCGCGCGCGTCGAGATCCTCGATCAGCTCCTTCGTCAGCCCTGCGTCCTTGACGAAGCGCCCCGAGTAGGACTCGCCGTTGCGGCTGCGCGGGCGCTCGTCGTAGGTGCCGTCTGCCAGCACCGGGTTGTAGAGCGTGCGCGGCTCGTCGCCGCGAAAGATGCCGGCTGCCGCCGAGACGCGGTAGTCGTCTTCGCCGAACGCCGGCGCCAGGTGCACGATGCCCGTGCCTTCCGCCGTCGTCACGAACTCGTCGGCGAGAATCGGCAGCGGACCCGGCTCGCGATCGCTCGCCGCAAAGATCGGTCCGTCGTAGCTGCCGTAGCGCTCCACCAGTTCTTCGCCCGAGAACTGCTCGACGATCTCGGCTGCCTCGCCAAGCACCGGTATGACGCGGTCCGACACGAGGACGAAGTCATCATCTCCTAGACGCGCCTTCGCGTATGTGGCCGTGGGCGAGACGGCGAGCGCGACGTTGCCAGGTAGCGTCCACGGCGTCGTCGTCCAGACGAGCAGCTTCTCCTTGCTGCCGCTCACCGGAAGCTGCAGGTAGACCGTCTGATCGACGACGTCGCGGTAGCCCTGCGCGACCTCGTGCGAGGACAGCGTCGTCTCGCAGCGAGGGCAGTACGGGCTGACCTTGTGCCCCTCGTAGAGCAGACCGCGCCGGTCGATCTGCGACAGCGCCCACCAGACCGACTCGATGTAGCTCTCATCGAGCGTGCGATAGGCGTCATCGAGGTCGAGCCAGAAGCCGATTCGCTCGGTCAGCCGGTTCCACTCCTGCAAGTAGGTGAAGACCGACTCGCGACAGCGCGCGTTGAACTTGCCGATCCCGTACTCCTCGACCTGCGCCTTAGATTCGATGCCGAGTTCCTGTTCGACGGCGATCTCGACCGGCAGCCCGTGGCAGTCCCAGCCGCCCTTGCGCTCGACCAGGTGCCCGCGCATCGTCTGAAAGCGCGGGTAGATGTCCTTGAACACGCGCGAGAGCACGTGATGGGAGCCCGGCGGGCCGTTCGCCGTCGGCGGCCCCTCGTAGAAGACCCAGCGCGGCGCGCCGGCGCGAGCGCGCAGCGACTCCGCGAAGACGTCGCGCTCGCGCCAGCGCTCGAGCACCTCGCGCTCGAGCTCCGGCAGCTCGCGGCGCGGATCGACCTCGCGGCGCGGAATCAGCGGCTGTCTGTTCTCGTCGGCCATGCGGCGGCCCATTCTAGGTGCGCGCGATCGGCTTACTTACGATGAGAGCATGCGCCTGCGCCTCTATCACCACACCGACGGCGCGCGCGTCGCCTACCGCGAGCTCGGCGCCGGCCCGCCGCTGGCGCTGCTGCACTCCGGGCTGCTCTCGCACAAGGAGTGGGAACCGGCCGTCGCGCCGCTCGCCGAACGCTTCCGCGTCGTCCTGCCCGACCTGCCGCTGCATGGCGACTCCGAGGATCACCCGCGCCACCCGTACACGCTCGACTGGTACGCCGAGGTGCTCGGCGGCTTCTCGCGCGAGGTGCTCGGCGCGCGGCCGATGCTCGCCGGTCACGACGCCGGCGCCGAGGTGCTGCTGCACGCCGTGCGCACCGGCAGCGTGCGTCCGTCGCGGCTCGTCTTGATGAGCAATCGCATGCACGCGCGACCCGAGCGCGCACGGTTGCGCGCGCTCTGGCGCCAGAGCGCGCGCGCCGGCGCCGTGCCCGGCCTCGATCGCCTGCTGACACACCTCGCGCCGTCGCTGTTCACGCCGGCGCGAGGCATGCGCCTGTCCGCGCGCGCCAACCCCGAAGCGGCCGATCTCGTCCGCCACGCCTTCGCCGACGTGCCCGGCAACGCCAACCTCGCGCGCTCGTGGTCGAAGTGCGCGCGCGCCTGGCCGCGCGGCGCGCAGACGCATCTGCTTGACCTCTATCCGCGCCTGCAGATGCCCGTGCTGCTGCTCTGGGCCGACCGCGATCCGATGTACCCGTTGCGCGTCGCCGAAGAAGCGCTCGCGCTGCTGCCCGACGGCCAGCTGCGCGTGCTCGAGAGCGCCGGCTTCCTGCTCGCTTACGACGATCCCGTCGGCCTGGCGCGCGAGCTGGTGGCGTTCTGCGGGTAGGGTAGGGCGCGCCATCCAGCGAGCGCAAGCTAAGGAGAATCGATGCCGGACAAGCAGTTGTGGGGCGGCGAGACGAGCAAGGCCGTCGAGAACTTCCCGATCTCAGGCGAGACCGTGCCGCTGCCAGTCGTGCACTGGCTCGCGCGCATCAAGGGCGCCGCGGCCGCCGTCAACGGCGAGCTTGGCCTGATGCCGAAACGCACCGCCTCGAAAATCGAGAAAGCTGCGAACGAGATCGCGGCGGGCAAGCACGACACGCAGTTTCCGATCGACGTCTTTCAGACCGGTTCGGGCACGTCGACGAACACCAACGCCAACGAGGTGATCGCGAACCTCGCCGGCGACGGCGCGCACGCCAACGACCACGTCAACATGGGTCAGTCCTCCAACGACGTGTTCCCGTCAGCCGTCCACCTCGCTGCGCTCGACGTCGCGCAGAACGAGCTGCTGCCGGCGCTGAAGCAGCTCGAGCGCGCGTTCGCGAAAAAGTCGAAAAGCTTCCAGAGCGTCGTCAAGTCAGGGCGCACGCACCTGATGGACGCCGTGCCGGTGACGCTCGGCGACGAGTTCGGCGGCTACGCCGCGCAGATCGCGCTCGGCCAGGAGCGCGTGCAGAGCGCGCTCGTGCACGTCGGGCAGATCCCGCTCGGCGGCACCGCGACAGGCACCGGCCTGAACACGCACGCGAAGTTCGCCGAGAAGGTGCGCGCACGGCTGAAGAAAGACTCCGGCCTGAAACAGATCGCTGCGCCGCTCGACCCGTTCGAGGCGCAAGCCAACCGCGACGCGCTCGTCGAGCTGTCGGGCGCGCTGAAGGTGATCGCCGTCTCGCTGACGAAGATCGCCGGCGACCTCGCGCTGATGGGCTCCGGCCCGCGCGCCGGCATCGGCGAGATCCTGCTGCCCGAGCTGCAGAAGGGCTCCTCGATCATGCCCGGCAAGGTCAACCCGGTCATTCCCGAGGTCGTGCTGCAGGTCTCCGCGCAGGTCATCGGCAACGACACGGCGATCACGATCGGCGGCATGCAAGGCCAGTTCGAGCTGAACGTGCGCATCCCGCTGATCGCGCGCAACCTGCTGCAGTCGCTTGCGCTGCTGAGCAGCACCTCGCGTGCGTTCGCCGAGAAATGCGTCGATGGCATTCAGGTCAACAAGAAGGGCGTTGCCGCTTCTGCCGGCTCGACGCTCGCAGTTGCGACCGCGCTGAACGGCGCGATCGGCTACGACAAGGGGACTGTCATCGTCAAGAAGGCGACCGACTCCGGCCGGCCGCTGCGCGAGATCGCGCTCGAGGAGGGCGTCGACGCGAAGCTCTACGACGAGACGATCGACCTGCGCAAGATCGCGCGCGGCAACCGGAGCTGAGGCGACCGCGATGAGCGCGCGTGGGGGGGCACGTCCGGCACTCTGCTCGGTGCTTGCCGTGCTCGCGCCCGCGCTCGTGCTCGCGCTCTCGCTCGCTGCCGTGCCTGGATTGGCGCTTGCAGCGACCGCGACGACGCCCGCGGCCGCGCCTCCGGTCGCCGCGCCGAGTCCCACGGCCGCGCCTGCGCCCTCAGCCGCGGCAGGAGCTTGCGGCACGGCCGCCGGCGAAGTGCTCGCGACGACGGCCGGCGCCGTCGCCGAGCGGATCTATGCAGCCGAGGTCCACAGCGCCGAGACGGCCGGCGACAAACGCCAGATCGAAACGTACGCGCCGCTGCTCAGCGCCGTCGAAAGCGGCGAACACGCGGCGATCGCAGCGGCCGTTCACAGCCTCGTCTACTCGCACACGCACATCGTGCGCCTGCGCGTCAGCGTCGGCTCGACGCTGCTTTTCGACGAAGGCGGCCCGTACATCCTCGCGCCGATCGCCGGCACGCTGCGCGCGCACGGCAAGACGATCGGCCACTTCGTCTTCTCCGTGCAGGACGATCTCGGCTACGTCAAGCTGGTCACGCGCTTCCTTGGCGTGCCGCTCGTGCTGCGCAGCGAATCGGGGCAGGTGCCCGTCGAAGGGCTGCTCGATCCCGGCCCTGAAACGATCCCCGATCACGGCCCTGTGGCCTATCGCGGCGCTTCCTACGAGGCCTACTCGTTCAAGGCCGACGCCTACCCGAGCGGGCGACTGCGCGTCTCGCTGCTGCTGCCGCTCAGCGCTGCGCTGGAAGCGAAGAGCTGCGACCGAGTCAAGGCCGACGAGCTCGGCCTCGTCGCGCAGCGCATCTCGCGCCGCTTCAAACTCTCGCAAGCGGCCTTCGCCGGCTACATCACGCTCGTGCAGACGATGACGCACGGGCTCGTCTATGTCCGCTCCGGCTCGCACACGCTCGCCGGCAGCACGCATGCGGCACCGTCGAAGCTGCCGGCGAGCGGCGCGCTGCGCTGGCACGGCGTCGACTACGAAGTCAGCTCGTTTCGCGCGCCGAGCTCGGCCGGCTCCGTCAGCGTGTATCTGCTCGTCGCGCACTGAGCGTCGCGCACTGAGCTAGGGGGAGGGTGTGGATCGTGTTTTTCGCGCGGCGATAGCAGACGTATATACGTCGTACATACGCTTGCTATCGGCACTCGAAAAAGAAGCCCGACCCCCTACGCGCTCAGCCAGCTGACAGCGCTCTGAACAGCCGCGCGACGACTGCTGCGGCCGGCTTGGCGGCGCCGCCGTAGGTGAACAGGCCCTTCTGGTTGATGCCTTCGATCAGCTTGACCGACGGCAGCTTGAAGTGGATCGAGCCGCCCTCGAAGCTCGGCACGAGCGGAGCGTCGTTGAGATCCCAGACGAGCATGCCGCTGAGCTTCGGATCGGCCGAGTAGACGGCGATGTGGCGCGCGAGCAGCGCCGACTGGAAGCTGTAGCTGCCGGGTGCGCCGGAGGCGTTGAGCGTGTTCGATTCGGCGCCGAACTCGCTGACGATCAGCACCTTGCCGGCGAACGTGCGCTCCTGCGCGCGCAGGCGCGCGCGCATCAGCGCGCGCTGCTCTGAGTCAGAGTCCTGCGGCGAGTCATACCAGCCGGTGTAGTCCGTCTCGGCGACGGCGTCGACACCGCGATAGAGCGTGCCGGCTTGCACGGGTGGGTGGTCGCCCCAGACGTCGACGGCGACCATTCGCGTGGGGTCGCGTTCGTGCAGCCACTTCGTCAGCGTCTGCACGTAGCTGACCTCGGCCGCGTCGTGGCCGTTGTGCGCGACCTCGTCGACGAGGTTCCAGGCGATGATCGACGGGTGCAGCTGCGCGGCGATCGCCGCCGTGCGCGCCTGCTGCTCGGCTTCGCCGTTGAGCTTCGGCGTGCTCGACTGCCACTCGCTGGCGCCTTCGACCGGGCCGATGCCCTGCCAGACGACGAAGCCGGCCGCGTCGAGTCGTTCGAGCATCGCCGGGTCGAGCGGGTGCTGCGAGCGCACGGCGTTGGCGCCGATCGCCTTCAGCTCGGCGATCAGCCGGTTCTGGTCGGCCGGCGTGAGCGCGTCGCCGTGCCCTTGCGCGTCCTCCTGGATCGACGCGCCGTGCAGCTTCAGCTGCCGTCCGTTGAGCAGCATGCGCCCTTCGTGCCAGGTCAGCTGGCGCAGGCCGACGCGCGCGAAGTAGCCGCTCTCGCCTGCGACTTCGAGCTTCAGCTCATACAGGCTCGGTTTGCTCGGCGACCACAGCGCCGGGTTGGCGACGGCGACGCTCGTCGTGAAGCTCGCCGTCGCGCCGGCAGCGACGATCTGCGCGGGGAACTGAACGGCGATCGTCTGCGCTTCGTCGGCGAGCGTGCCGGTCGGCGCGATCGTGCGCGTCGGCCCGTCGTTGCGCACGCGCACGCCGAGGCGGACGCTCGCTTGCGCGGCGTTCGGCGAGTCGGGCGCGAGCGAGGTGTCGATGCTCGGTTCGAGCAGCTCGCTCTGGCCGATCGCGCGCACGCTGACCGGGCCGTTGAGCCCGCCCCAGTTGAACCATGTGCGGTGAAAGCCCTGCTTGCTCTGCGCGCCGGGATCGCGCCAATCGATGCGCACGACGAGCGTGTGCTTGCCGGCGGCAAGTGCCGCGCGCCCTTCGAACGGCAGGTAGGAGCCGCGATGCGACGCGATCGGCTTGCCGTCGACGTAGGCAGTCGCCTTGAAGTTGGCCGAGCTGAAGGCGAACGCGTAGATCGCGGCGGTCGACGCATTGAAGCTCGTGCGGTACCAGGCGACGGAGCCTTCGTAGTTGCGCTGGCCGGCGCGCCCTTTGTACTGCGTCGGGTCGACATCGTTCGGCACCGTCACGGCCCGCCCGGAGAAGCCGCCACGCTGCCAGCCGCGCGCGAGGCCGCGATCGGACGGGTCGAGCGCGAGCATCCAGCGCGCCAGCAGCGTGCGCCCGCTCGGCCCTTCGGTGCTCGGCGCGACGCCCGGCACGGCCTGGGCGGCCAGCGTCGGCGCTGCCGATTGCCCGCTCGGCGGCGCTTCGGCTGCGGCGGCGGACGCGCCGAGCGCGACGCAGACCGCCGCGACGGCGATCGCCGCGTTCTTCGAGTGCATGCGCATCGCTATGCCTTCAACAACGAGGAGCTGCGTTCGGAGCGGGGCGCGGCGCCGCGTGCGGCTGCGATCGCACCGCCGCCGGTGCTGGCGGAAGCGCCCGCTGGCGCGCCGGCTGCCACATCGCCGGCAGCGAGCAGCCGCTCGAGCAGCGCGCGCGCACCGCCCTTCGAGAGCGGCTCGTTGAGGTTGCCGCACTTCGGCGACTGCACGCACGAGGGGCAGCCGCTGGCGCACGGGCACTCGGCGATCAGCGCGTGCGCGTCGCGGCAGAGCTCGTCGAAGCGCTGGTAGGCGGTGCGCGTGATGCCGATGCCGCCCGGGTGGCCGTCGTAGATGAAGATCGTCGGCACGCCGGTCTGCGGGTGGAAGTTGGTCGAGAGGCCGCCGATGTCCCAGCGGTCGCACATGGCGATCAGCGGCAGCACGGCGATCTGCGCGTGCTCGGTCGCGTGCAGCGCGCCGAGCAGCACCTCGAGCGGGATCTCGTCTTCGAGCGCTTGCGCGTCGAGCTCGAACCAGAGCGCCTGCGTCTGGAAGCTCGTCGGCGGTAGATCGAGCGTGTGCATATCGCGGAAGGAGTGATCGGTGACGCTCTTGCGCTGATAGGCGAGCACGGTGTCGGTGACGCTGACCTCGCCGAAGGAGAGCGTCACGCCGAGCGCCTGGCGGCGGTCGAGCAGGCGCACGATCTCGGTGTCGGTCGTGCTCTTCGGCTGCGTGTACCAGTCGCCGGAGAACGGCGCGACGAGCGCGCGGCGGCGTTCGAGGTCGAGCTCGCGCACCTCGTAGGTCTTGCCCTGGTGCAGGTAGATCGCGCCGTCGTGCACGGTCGAGTGCGCGCGTGCGGACTCGGTCGAGCCGAGCAGCTCGCCGGAGGAGACGTCGACGATCGCGTACTGCTCGGGCGAGGCCGAGCGCAGCGAGACGTCAGCCGCCGGGTAGGAGCCGTGCGCACGCGGGACGTACGTGCCCGAGTGAGGCTGCTCGGCGAGGAACTTCTGTTGATCCTGATGGACAGCGTGCGTCGCGCTCGCGGCCGGGCGGCGGCGCAACTCGCCGGCGCTGACGAGCGTCTCCGCATTGGGCTCCCAGCGCGGCCCGAGGAACTCGGCGTCACCCTGTGACAGTGGTCCCTCGTGCGCGGCGCACAGCAGGTGGCGGCGGAAGATCAGCGGGCTCTCGTGGTCGAGGATGGCGGCCTCGACGGGGCGCTGCAGGAACTCTTCCGGATGGCGGCAGAAGAACTGGTCGAGCGCGTCCTCGCCGGCGACGTAGACGGCGAGCCCGCGGCCGCGCCGCGTGATCGTCGAGCGCCCTGCGCGGCCCCACATCTGTCGCAGCGAGGCGACGGTGCCGGGGAACGTGACGACGACGGCTGCGTCGAGCGCGCCGATGTCGATGCCGAGCTCGAGGGCGTCGGTCGTGATCACGGCGCGCAGCTCGCCGCGCATGAGCTTCGCCTCGAGCTCGCGGCGCTGCTGGGGCGTGTAGCCGGCGCGGTAGGGGACGACGAGCTCCGCCAGCTCGGGGTGCGTCTGCGAGACGTCGTCTTTGACGAGCCGGCTGAGCAGCTCGACGGCCTTGCGCGACTTGATGAAGCAGATCGTGCGCGCGCCCTCGCGCACGAGCCGCGCGAGCAGCTCGGCGGCCTCGCCGAGCGCCGAGCGGCGCGCGCCGAGCGCTTCGTCGGTCAGCGGCGGGTTCCAGACGGCGATGCGGCGCGCGGGCGCGGGCGAGCCGTCGTCGTCGATCAGCGCGACGTCGTCGAGGCCGGTCAGCCGCTCGGCCAGTTCGAGCGGGTTGGCGATCGTCGCGGAGGTCAAGAGGAAGCGCGGCTCGGTGCCGTAGGCGGCCGCGATCCGCCGCAGTCGCCGCAGCACGTTGGCGACGTGCGAGCCGAACACGCCGCGGTAGACGTGCGCCTCGTCGATCACGACGACGGCGAGGTTCGAGAAGAAGTCTGCCCAGGCGCCGTGGTTGGGCAGGATGCCGACGTGCAGCATGTCGGGGTTCGTAAGCACGACGTTCGCGCGCTTGCGGATCTCGGCGCGCGCCTCGCGCGGCGTGTCGCCGTCGTAGATCGCCGGGCGCACGCGCTTTGACAGCCCGAACGAGCCGAGCGCGCGCGCCTGGTCCTGCGCGAGCGCCTTCGTCGGATAGAGGTACAGAGCGCGAGCGCGCGCGTCGCCGCAGAGCATGTGCAGCGTTGGCAGGTTGAAGCACATCGACTTGCCCGAGGCGGTGCCGGTCGTGACGATCGTCGCGCGCTCGGCGGCGGCGTAGACGGCTTCTGCCTGATGCGAGTAGAGCTGCTGCACGCCGAGGCGCGCGAGCGCCGCGAGCACGTCCGGATGCAGCTCTGCCGGAGCGTCGACGAGGCGCGGCTCGCCAGGCCCTTCGCGCGACTCGCGCACGAGCCTTCCGTCGGCGCGCGCCTCGTCGAGGAGCGCGCTCCACGGCTCGATGATGCGGTCTTTTGCCACGGGTTGCGATAGTAGAGGCGATGGCGACGGCCGACGCGCGGGCGCGAGACGATGCGAGCAACGAGCGCGCGAAAGCGCGCTCGTTCCACCACTCGGAGTTCTCGATCGAGCGGATCGCGGCAGCGCGCGCCGAGCACGGCCTGAGCGTGTCGCTGTGCCTGCCGGCGCGCGAATGCGCGCAGACGGTCGGCCCGATCCTCGACGCGCTCGCGCCGCTGCGCGAGGCGCGCGTGATCGATCAGCTGCTCGTCGTCGACGCTGCCTCGCCAGACGGCACGGCCGAGATCGCTGCGCGCGCCGGGGCGGATGTGCGCCAGGAGGCCGAGCTGCTGCCAGAGCACGGGCCGGTGCTCGGCAAGGGCGATGCAATGTGGCGCGCGCTGACGGTGCTCGACGGCGAGCTCGTCTGCTTTCTCGACGCCGACAGCGAGCATTTCTCGGCGCACTTCGCGACCGGGCTGCTCGGGCCGCTGCTGTGCGAGCCCGACGTCTCGTTCGTGAAGGCGTTCTACCGCCGCCCGCTCATCTCGGCGGCGCAGGAGGAGGTCGCGTCGAGTGATGCCGCCGTCGCGCTCGGGGCGTCGCTGACGAGCGGCACCGACTCGGCGGAAGGCGGCGGCCGCGTCAACCACCTGACAGCGCGACCGGCGCTCGCGCTGCTCTATCCGCAGCTCGCGCAGATCCGCCAGCCGCTGGCCGGCGAGGTCGCCGCGCGCCGCACGCTGCTGGAGCGGCTGCCGTTCGTAACCGGCTACGGCGTTGAGGTCGCGATGCTGATCGACGCCTGGCGCGCGGTCGGCATCGAGGCGATCGCACAGGTCGATCTCGACGAGCACTACAACCAGCACAAGCCGCTTGCCGAGCTCGCGCCGATGGCGCTGACGGTGCTCGCGACGATCGCACGGCGCGTCGAGCGCGACGGGCGGCTGACGCTCGATGACGACGCTCCGCAGGCGCCGCTGGAGCGCCCGCCGATGCGGGAGCTGCTCGCGCGGGCCGACGCCACCGCCGACGTGGATGGCACGGGTGGAGCGAGCGGCGCATGAGCGCCCACGTTCGCTGCCTCTACGTCGATCTCGACGGCACGCTGCTGGGGCGCGGCGCGTCGCTGCTGCACGACGGCGAGGGCGCGATCACGCTCGACGGCGTGCGCGCGATCCAGGCGTGCCTGCGCGCGGATGTCGAGGTCGTGCTGATGTCAGGACGCCGGCGCGCCCAGGTGCACGAGGACGCGCGCCTGCTCGGCCAGAGCTCGTTCATCTACGAGGCCGGCGCGTGCGTCGTGCTCGACGGCGAGGAGCACTGGCTGACCGGCGAGCTGATGCCAGGCGAGCTGACGATCGCCGAGCAGATCGAACGCTCAGGCGCGCCGGCGCTGCTGCTCGAGCGCTACGCCGGGCGCCTGGAGTATCACGAGCCGTGGCACGTCCAGCGCGAGGTCTCGCACCTGTTTCGCGGCCTCGTCGACGCGATCGAGGTCGACGAGCTGCTGCTCGCAAGCGGTCACGGCGACCTGCGGCTGATCGACAACGGCGCTGTCAACCGGCGCTCGCCGGCGCTCGCCGAGCTGCCGCAGGTGCGCGGCTATCACCTGCTGCCGATCAGCGCGTCGAAGGCGGCAGCCGTCGCGTTCCACCGCCAGGCGCGCGGCTACGCGCGCGAGCAGACGTTCGCCGTCGGCGACTCGCGCGAGGATATGACGTGCGCCGAGCACGTCGAGACGTTCTGGCTCGTCGCCAACGGCGTCGAGCGCGACCCGTCGATCCGCGAGGCGATCGCCGGCCACGCGAACGTGCGCGTCGCCGAGGCCGGTCACGGCGCGGGCGTTTACGAGGCGGTCGTCAGCACGCTGATCGACAGCTGAGCGGCGGCCGATCGACCGGCTGATCGAGTCGCGAGCGACGGCGTCAGTCGTCGATGATGCCAACGCGCTTCTCCTCCTCGTAGAGGCGCTCGACGACGAACTGCTTCAGCAGCGTCTGGTAGCCGGTGCCGCGCAGCGCCGCGATCGCCTTCAGGCGCTTCAACGTGAAGCGGTCGAGACGTAGCGCAATCGGCGTCGTGTGTCCTGGACGAACGGCGTCCTGCATCTTCAGCACCTTCGCGCGCCTGGCCTGCTGCTCGAGGAACACATCAGGGTCAAGCGAGAGTCGGTAAGTGGGCTCAAACGTCGTTGTGGGCTCGCTGTCGCTCGGCTCGAGCGCGGCGAGCGCCCTTTCGAGCGGATCGATGATTGCTCCTTCGGTTGCTGTGGGCAGTCCAATGCACGTCATGACGACTGCCTCTTGTTCGTAATACGACGGGAGCTAGGCCAACGGGACGACCTGAGCAAACGGAGCGACCTGAGCAAACGGAGCGACCTGAGCAACGGAGCGACCTGAGCAAACGGACGACATAAGCGACGGAACGACCTGAGCGGCGACCGGCAGGGGGAGGGCATCTCGCTTTTGTCGAGCGATAGCGGGCGTATATACGACGTACATACGATTGCTATCCGGATCGAAAAAACAGAAGCCCAACCTCCCTGCTCACGCTAGATGACGATTAGCGTGGCGCGTCCGGGATGCACGCTTTGCGCTCAGTCGGCCGACGCGCCGCGGCTGATGCGCTGCCACAGCCTGCGCCAGACGCCCGGCTGCGGGCGACGGCGCCACATCGCCGGCGGCGGCACGGTCGCGCGCACGAGCGCGACCCACTCGTTGAGCGGCAGTTCGCCGGCGATCAGCCGCCCGAGCGCGCTCGTGACCGGTGCGGCGATGCCTGCTCGCTCGAGCGCGAAGGCGAGCAGCGGCACCGACTCGAGCGCCTCGACGGCCTGACCGACGCGCTGCGGGATCTCGCTCGACGGCACGCCGGCCGCGAGCAGCTCGCCGGCGCGGCGGTTGCGGCTCTCGCGTGCGAGCGCTGTCGCGACGAGGTCGCCGGCGCCGGCGAGGCCGATCATCGACTCCGGGCGCGCGCCGAGCGTCTCGGCGTAGCGCCAGACCTCGGCGAAGATGTGCCCGGCGGCGGCGCCGGCTGCGTTCAGGCCCTGCGCCTCGGTAGCTCCTGCTGCGAGCGCGGCGGCGTTCTTCGCGGCGCCCGCCAGCTCGACGCCGATCGGATCGTTCGAGCGCTCACAGACGACGCCGGCGCGCGTGAAGACCTGCGCGAGCGCGCGCGTCAGCTCCTCGTCGCTCGACGCCGCGACGAGCCCGGCGCCGTGATGGACCATCTCCTGCGCGTGCGCCGGGCCGCCGACGCAGGCGACGCGCTGAGCGCCGAAGGTCGCCTCGAGCACGGTCGTCGGCGGACGCCCCTCGGGCGGCACCAGGCCCTTGGCGACCGAGACGACGGCCGCACGCCGGCCGAGCCCGGCAGCGCCGAGCGTCGGGATCACCTCGCCGAGCGCGCGCGAGGGCACGGCGAGGAAGACGTAGTCGGCGCGCTCGACGCCTGCCGCCGCCGCCTCGATGCGCAGCTGCGACGGCAGCTCGACGCCGGGCAGGTAGGCGATGTTCTCGTGCTCGCGCTCGAGCGTCTGCGCCTGCTCGGGAGTGCGCGTCTGCAACGTCGTGCGAAAGCCGCCGCGCGCGAGCAGCACGGCGAGCGCCGTGCCGAACGAGCCGGCGCCGATCACGGTCGCGCGGCGCGCTCCCGGCGAGGGCCGCGAACGCGCGCGCGCCGGCCGTCCACCGGGCGCCGTCGTGAGATCGATCGCAGCGGGCGCGGCTGCAGCGCTCTCCGGCGCAGACTCTGGCTCTGACATCTGCGGCGAGCCTAGCGGCCTAGGATCGTCGGAGATGCCCGAGGGCGACACGATCCACGATGCCGCTCGCCGGATGCGCGCGGTGCTCGAGGGGCGCACGCCCGAGCAGATCGTCACGCCGCATCCGCGCCACGGCTTCGAGCGCTGGCCCGAGCGGCTCGCCGGCCGCGCCGTGCGCTCGGTCGATGCGCACGGCAAGCACCTGTTCGTGCGCTTCGACGGCGAGCTGACGTTGCACTCGCATCTGCGCATGACCGGCTCTTGGGGCGTATATCGCGAGGGCGCGCGCTGGCGGCGCGCGCGGCATCGCGCGTGGCTCGTGATTCGCGCGGGCGAGTGGAGCGTCGTCGAGTTCGACGGTCCCGTGCTGGAGTTGATGCGCGAGAGCCGCACGCGCTTCGACCGGCGCCTGGCGGCGCTCGGGCCCGACGTGATCGGCGAGCGCTTCGATGCGGACGCCTTCCTCGCGCGCTTGCGCGCGCAGTCGCCGACGCGTGCAATCGGCGATGCGCTGCTCGATCAGCGCATCGTCGCCGGCATCGGCAACGTCTGGAAGTCCGAGTCGTGCTTCGCCGCGCGCGTGAACCCGTGGCGTGAGCTCGGCCGCCTGCGCGAGCAGGAGGCGCTTGCGATCGTCGAGTTCGCACACGAGCGGATGACGCGCTCGGCCGAAGTCGACGGCTTCAGCACGCGACCGCGCGCCGTCTACAGGCGCGCCGGGCTGCCGTGCGAGCGCTGCGGCGCGGCGATCAGCAGCCGCGGGCAGGGTGATGACAATCGCACGACCTACTGGTGCCCCGGATGTCAGCTTTGAACTCGTGCGCCGCTCCGCGCTGGACCCGCGCGGGGCCACCGGCTGCTCAGATGAGCTTCGCGAGCTTGCGCCCGGCGGCGCGCAGCGAGCGATGAGTTCGCGCTTGCACGATCGTCTGTAGGTCGAGAATGCGAGCGTCGAACGAGTCGAGACAATCCTCACCGGTGACGGCATACGCCGGTACGCCGGCTTGGCGCGCGCGCGTGGCGAGCTCAAAGGTGATGCTGCCGGCGAGCGTGTCCTCCTCCAAGCGCGCCGCAGCGAGCACGAGCGCGCGCGCAGCACGCATGCGCACGTCGAAGTCGAGCGATTCGAGCAGCGCGGCGATGCGTACGGCGCCGGGTGGCGCGTCGAGGCTGATCGCGCACGTTTCGGCCTGGCAGCCGCCGTCGCCCAGCCCCAGCGCGATCGCATCGGTTACGCGCTGGGCGTCGAGGCGCTCGTCAAAGGCCGTTGCGGCTACGAGCAGCGTCAGCGGGATCATCATCGGGCATCCTTCCAGCAATGGCCACGAAGAAGGCTGAGCCCGTCGTGATCGACGTTGCTGGGCGCGAGCTGCGCGTGAGCAGCCCGAGCAAGCCGTTCTTTCCCGAGCGCAACCTGACGAAGCTCGACCTCGTCAACTACTACGTCGAGTGCGCCGACGCGGTCGTGCGCGGTCTGCGCGATCGTCCGACCGTGATGAAGCGCTGGGTCGACGGCGTCCAGGGCGAGCCGTTCTTCCAGAAGCGCGTGCCCGACAGCGCGCCGGAGTGGCTGCAGACGGCGACCGTCACGTTCCCGAGCGGCCGCCACGCGCGCGAGCTCGTGCCGAACGACGCGGCGCATCTGGTCTGGGGCGTCAATCTCGGCGTGATCGACTGGAATCCGTGGGCCGTGCGCCGCGCCGACCTCGACCACCCGGACGAGTTGCGCGTCGACCTCGATCCCCAGCCCGACGTACCGTTCTCGGAGGTGCGCGAGGTTGCGCTTGGCGTGCGCGAAGTGCTCGACGAGCACGGCCTAGAGGGGTTTCCGAAGACGTCCGGCTCGCGCGGCATCCACATCTACGTGCGTCTGGCGCCCGATCACGACTTCCTGCAGGTGCGCACGGCCGCGCTTGCGCTCGCGCGCGAGGTCGAGCGACGCATGCCCGGCCGCGCGACGAGCCGCTGGTGGAAGGAGGAACGCGAAGGCGTCTTCATCGATTACAACCAGAACGCGCGCGACCGCACGATCGCCTCGGCCTACTCGGTGCGCGCCGTTGCCGACGCGCGCGTCTCGTGCCCGATCGAGTGGGACGAGGTCGCCGACGTCGAGCCGGCCGAGCTGACGCTCGAGACCGTGCCAGCGCGCCTGCGCGAGCGCGGCGACCCGGCCGAGCGGATCGACGCGCAGCCGGCGCGATTGGACTCGCTGCTCGAGCTGGCGGCGCGCGACGAGCGCGAGGGCCTCGGCGACGCACCGTGGCCGCCGCACTTCGCCAAGCAGAAAGGCGAGCCCAAGCGCGTGCAGCCGAGCCGCGCGCGCAAGGACGGCGCCGCCGCTCGAAAGCCGCGCGGCGGGTCCGGTGAGAGCGCGTGACGCTGCCACTCTCAGCACCGCTGAAGCCACAGCTCGCGCTCTCGCGCACGGCGCTGCCGGAGGGCGAGGAGTACGTCTACGAGGTCAAGCTCGACGGCTTTCGCTGCATCGCGTTCGTCGACGGCGACGACGTCTTCCTGCAGTCGCGCAACGGCAAGACGCTCGGTCGCTACTTCCCCGAGCTGGCGCTGCCGCGCGGCCGCTACGTGCTCGACGGCGAGATCGTCGTGCGCGACGAGTCCGGCCGCGAGGACTTCGACGCGCTCGGCCAGCGCGTCCACCCGGCTGCCTCGCGCGTCGAACGCCTCGCCGCCGAGACGCCTGCCGTCTACGTCGTCTTCGACCTGCTTGCGCGCGAGGATCGCTCGCTGCTCGAGCTGCCCTGGCACGAGCGCCGCGCCGAGCTGGAGGCGCTGCTGGCCGAGCGGCAGTTCGCCGATGCGCCCGTTGAGCTGATGCCGACGGCCGAGACGGCGGCTGACGCCGGCGAGTGGCTCGCGCACGCCGAGGGCGCGATCGCGAAGCAGCGCGACGCGCTCTACCTGCCGGGCGAGCGCAAGGGCATGGTCAAGGTCAAGCGCGTGCGCACGATCGACGCCGTGCTCGTCGGCTGGCGGCCGGGCAAGGAGGAGGGGACCGTCGGAGCGCTGATCCTCGGCCTCTACGACGGCGAGCAGCTGCGCGTCGTCGGACACACCTCCGGCCTTTCGGCGGCCGAGAAGCGCCGCCTGCCGGGCTTCCTCGCCGACTACGAGTCCGGCGAGCGCGGCTCGGCCGATCCGAGCCGCTGGAGCGCCGGCAAGGATCTGCAGTGGATTGGCCTGCGCCCGGAGCTGGTCGTCGAGATCGACTTCGACCACGTCTCTGCCGGGCGCATCCGCCACGGCGCAAAGCTGAAGCGCTGGCGCGATGACAAGAGCGCGCGTGAGTGCACTTTCGATCAGCTCGACTAGGATCAAGCTGTGAGCAGCGACACTGCGACAGTCGCCGAGGAGGAGTACCTGCAGATCCTCTTTTGGCTGCACGAGGCGGGGCTGCCGATGACCGGCGCTAACGTCGCGCGCGCAATGCAGCTCTCGCCGCCGACCGTGCACGAGATGGTCGGCCGGCTCGAGCGCGACGGCTACATCACGCGCGATAAAGGCCGCACGATCGCGTTCACGCCGTCCGGCGTCGAGCATGCCGAACAGATCGTCCGCCGCCACCGCCTGATCGAGCGCTTCCTCACCGACGTGCTCGGCGTGCCGTGGGACGAGGTCCACGAGGAGGCCGAGCGGCTGGAGCACGCGATGTCGCCGGTGCTCGAGGAGCGCATGCTCGCGGCGATCGGCGACGCCAAGACCTGTCCGCACGGGCATCCGATCATCGCCGGCGCGCGCCTTGCCGGCGTGCCGCTCGGCGACGTCGAGATCGGCGCGAGCGTGCGCATCCTGCGCTTCGAGAACGAGGCTGAGGATCTGCTGCACTACCTCAAGGAGTCCGGTCTCGAGCCAGGTCTCGACGGCCGGCTGATCGAGCGCGATGACGATCAGGTCGTCGTCGAAGCGGCCGACGGCAGCCGCTGCATCGTCACGCCGAGCGTCGCCGAGACAGTTTCGGTGATCGCTGACCCCTCGCCGCCGCAGCGCACGGCGTTGCCGGACCAGTTGGTCCTCGGCCAGCGTTACGGCCGCTGACTGACGGGCGAGAGCCGGCGCGATACTGCGTCCTCGGTCGCTCGCGTGCTATTCGCACGCCACGCTCCCTGCGTCCTTATCTCGCTTGGCTCTCGACCGTCAGTCGGGCTTACAAAGACCGATAAGCAGCGGCGAGGCGCGTGATGCCCTCGTCGATCTGCTCGGGCGTGACGCCGGAGTAGGCCAGGCGCAGCGTGTTCTCGCCGCCTTCGAGCAGGAAGTCGGTGCCCTTGACGAACGCGACGCCGAGGTCGGCGGCGGCAGTGAACAGCCTCGCGACGTCGGTGCCCTGCGGCAGCGTGACCCACATGAAGTAGCCGCCGTCGGGCTGCACGAACTCGGCCTCCGGCAGCTCGCGCCGCAGCGCTTCGGCGAGCGTCAACGCGCGCTTGGCGAGCGCCGTGCGAACCGTCTCGATCGAGCGCTCGATCGCGCCGGAGGCGCAGAACTCGTAGACGATCGACTGCGCGACCATGTTCGGCGAGATGTAGGTGTTCGTCGCGATCCGCGCGATCGCCGCGATCAGCTCGGGCGGCCCGACGAGATAGCCGACGCGAATGCCGGGGCAGACGGTCTTCGAGAACGACGAGGCATAGACGACGCGCTCGGGGTCGATCGAGAGCATCGTCGGCAGCGACTCGCCGCTGAAGCGCAGCGCGACGTAGGGGTCGTCCTCGAACACGAGGAAGTCGTGGCGCGCGGCAAGGTCGAGCAGCGCCTGGCGCTTGGTCAGCGACAGCGTGTAGCCGGCCGGGTTCTGGAAGTTCGGGATGATGTGCGCGAGTGTCGGGCGGACCGCGCTGGCGGCGAGCGCGCTCGCGAGCGCTTGCGTGTCGATGCCGTCCGGTTGCAGCTCGATCGGACGCACGTTCGCGCCGCGCTCGCGCAGCGACAGCAGCGTGCGGTCATATGTCGGGCGCTCGACGATCACGTCGTCGCCGGGCCGCACGACGTGCTCGAACAGGAATGCGTCGGCCTGCATCGAGCCGTTGGTCACCAGCACACGCTCGGGCTCGACGCCGTGGCGGTCGGCGATCCAAGCGCGCAGGCGCGGGTAGCCGATCGAAGTTCCGTAGGCCGTCGTGCCGGCCGGGTCGCTCTCGAATGCGCGCACGGCTGCGTCGCGCAGGCCGTCGACGTCGACGATGTCGAGCGACGGCGCGCCGCGCGCGAAGGAGATCACCGGTCCGGTCGGTGCTGGCACAGCCGCGTAGGTTATGCGTCCGAGCAACTCGTCGTAGTCATGCGTCAGCTCCTGCGCCGTTCGCTCGAGGCGCTCGCGGAAACGCAGCAGCTCTGCAGTGCTCGGAGCGCGCTCTGCCTCGCGCGGCGGACGGCGTCCGAACGAGACGCCCGGAGGCGCTGTCACCGGCGTCGAGGCCACGGGCGCGCCGGATGGCTCAGCGACAGGCTCCAGCGCCGGGACGGACGCTGCGACGGGCGCAGGAGCGGCGGCGGGGGGCGGTGCGGGATCCGTCGGAGCGAATGTCGGCGCCGAGACGGCTCGCGCCGGCGTGGGCGCGCCCTGCTCGACGGACTCGTCGACGAGGCGACCGGCGCCGGCCGGCGCCGAGGGGAGCGGGCCGTTTACCGGTGCGATGGCAGCACTGTCGCCGCCTGTGCCCGGCTCGACCGTCGAGTCCTGCTCGCCCGTCGAGGTGCCGGCAAGCACTCGCTCGAGCTCGCGTAGCTTGCGCTCCAGCTCGCCCAGCGTGTCTGCGATCTCTTGACGGTCCACGGGCGCCTAGCCTAGCGGTCGTCGTATTGCGCGGTGATCGGCGGGGCGAAGCGCGACGCGAGCGCTCGTCAGGCGCCGACGGAAGAGGCGCCGAGCACCTCGACGGCGATCGCCGCGGCCTCTGTCGGCGTGCGCCCGACGCGAACGCCCTTGGCTTCGAACGCCTGCGCCTTCGCTGCGGCCGTGCCCGAGGAGCCGGAGACGATCGCGCCGGCGTGGCCCATCTGCTTGCCGGCCGGAGCCGTGAAGCCGGCGATGTAGGCGACGACCGGCTTGCTCAGGTTCTCGGCGATGTAGTCGGCAGCCTCTTCCTCGGCCGAGCCGCCGATCTCGCCGGAGAGCACGACCAGCTCGGTCTCGTCGTCGGCCTCGAACAGCTCGAGGATGTCGACGAACGAAGAGCCGGGGACGGGGTCGCCGCCGATGCCGACGATCGAGCTGCAGCCGAAGCCGGCGCGCGCGATCTCGTTGCCGATCTGGTAAGTCAGCGTGCCCGAACGCGAGACTACGCCGACGTTGCCGCGCTCGAAGAACGACGCCGGGATGATTCCGACGTTGGCCTTGCCCGGCGAGAGGATGCCCGGGCAGTTGGGGCCGATCAGCCGCGTCTGCGGGTAGTCGCGCTTGAGTGTGTTGAAGACCTTGAGCTCGTCGTGCGCTGGGATGCCCTCGGTGATCGTGATGATCAGCTCGACGCCGGCGGCCGCCGCCTCGAGGATTGCGTCGGCAGCGAAGCGCGGCGGCACGAAGATCATTGCCGTGTTCGGCTGGGCCTCTGCGACGGCGTCGGCCCAGCTGTTGAAGACGGGAATGCCCTCGACGTCCTGGCCGCCCTTGCCCGGCGTCACGCCGCCGACGACGTTCGTGCCGTAGTTGCGGTTGTTCAGCGTGTGGAAGCTTCCCTCGCGGCCGGTGATGCCGGCGACGCACAGGCGCGTGCTCTCGTCGATCAGGACCGACATCAGGCAGCCGCCCCAACCGGCTTGCCGGCAGCCAGCGCGACGACCATCTCGGCCGCCTCGTTCATCGTCGTCGCCGTGTGCACGCCGTCGAGCGCCGCCTCGGAGAGCAGCCGGCGACCCTCGACGTCGTTCGTCCCGTCGAGGCGGACGACGAACGGCACCGTCGGCTTGATCTCGCCGAATGCCGCGATCAACCCGCGCGCTACCTCGTCGCAGCGCGTGATGCCGGCGAAGATGTTGACGAGCACCGCTTTGACGGCGTCGTTGGCGAGGATCAGGTCGATCGCCTGCTTGATCGTCTCAGCGTTCGAGCCGCCGCCGGCGTCGAGGAAGTTCGCCGGCGCGCCGCCGGCCTGCGAGACGACGTCGAGCGTAGACATGACCAAGCCGGCGCCGTTGCCGAGAATGCCGACGTCACCGTCGAGCTTGACGAACTGCACGCCCTCTTCCTTGGCGCGGCGTTCGAGCGGGTCTTCGTTCTCTTTGTCCGACAGACCCTGGTTCTCGGGGTGGCGGTAGAGCGCGTTGCCGTCGAGCGAGACCTTCGAGTCGAGCGCCTTGACTTCGCGCTCGGGCGTGACGATCAGCGGGTTGATCTCGGCGAGCGTCGCGTCCTCCTGCAGCCAGACCTCGTACAGCGCGACGAGCGCGTCAGCGACGCCGTCGATCACGTCCGCGTCGGCACCGCCGTCGCGAGCGATCTGCGCAGCGTCCTCGTGCGAGAGGCCCTCGAGCGCGTCGATGTGGCGGCGGATCAGCTTCTCCGGCGTCTGCTCGGCGACCTCTTCGATGTCGACGCCGCCCTCGGTGCTGAACATCACGAGCGGCTGCTTGGCCGAGCGGTCGAGCAGGACCGAGGCGTAGTACTCGGTGGCGATGTCCGAAGCGTGCTCGATCCAGAGCGTGCGCACGACATGTCCCTTGATGTCCATGCCGAGGATGTTGCCGGCGTGCTCGCGCGCCTCGCTCTCGTTCGACGCGAGCTTGACACCGCCGGCCTTGCCGCGGCCGCCGATCAGAACCTGCGCCTTGACGACGACCGGATAGCCGACCTCGTCGGCGGCGACGATCGCGTCCTCGACGGTAGTGACGGCCTCGCCCGATGAGACCTTCAATCCGTGTCGGGCGAACAGCTGCTTGCCTTGGTACTCCAACAGATCCATGCGGCGCGAGACTCTAACGCAAATCGGATCTGACTCCGTCTTTTGACCTCGGGGCGCGGTCTCGACCGATTGCGCGGCATAATGCCCGCCGAATGCCAATTCCAAAGAACGTCACGTTCGTAACTTTTGATGTGTACGGCACGCTGATCGACTGGGAGACGGGCATCTACGAAGCGTTCGCAAAAGAGGCTGCACGCGATGACTTCGAGATCGACCGCACCCAGCTGATTGGGCTGTTCCACGAGATCTCTCGCGAAATCGAGGGCGGCTCCTACGAGCTCTACGCCGAGGTGCTGCGGCGCACGGCGATCGAGATCGCCAAGCGCCTGGAGTGGCCGCTGGAGCCGTCACGCTCGGGCTTCCTGCCCGACTCGGTGCAGCGCTGGAAGCCGTTCAAGGAGACCAACACGCAGCTGCAGAAGCTCGCCAAGAAATACAAACTCGGCCTGCTCTCGAACATCGACGACAAGCTGTTGGGGCAGACGCGCCGGCACATCCCGATCGACTTCGACCTCGTCGTCACCGCACAGCAGGTTCGCTCCTACAAGCCTGAACCGGCGCATTTCACCGAGTGCGCGCGGCGCGTCGGCGGCAAGCGCGGCTGGGTGCACGTCGCCTCCAGCCACTATCACGACGTCGCGCCCTGCATCAAAGCGCGCGTGCCGGTGATCTGGGTCAACCGCAGCAAAGAGACGCTCGACTCCTCGCAGAAGAAGCCGACGCTCGAGGTGGCGAACCTCAAAGAGGCCGCCAAAGCGCTCGGCGTCACCTAGCGGAACTAGCGCTTCCGTGAGGGCCGTATCGCTGCATCGTGACGTGATCGTCGTCACGAGCCAGCTGTTCCAGGCACACTGCACGCTGGTGCGCGGACCAGGCACCGGCGGCTCGAGCACCGGCGGCTCGACATCGACCCAGGCGCCGGCAGGCGCGCTGAGCGTGTCGGAGTGGCGCCCCGGCGGAGGTGCGAGCGGCGAGGAGCACAGCGAAGGGAACGGTGGCGGTGCGAGCGAAGAGGCGTTCGCAATCGACTCGCCGGTGCTGCCGGAAGAGCTCGAATTGCTCCCTGCGCTCGTCGAGCAGGCCGGCTTTCCGACACCGCAAGGGCTGCTCGCGACGCACGCCGACTTCGACCACGTGCTCGCGCCGCTCGCCTTTCCCGAGGCGACGCTTGGCTGCGCCGAGAGCAGCGCTGAGCGGCTGAACGCCGAGCCGGGCGCCGCGCAGCGCGAGCTGCGGCGCTTCGACGAAGAGCTGCAGATCGAGCGCCGGCCGCTGTCGCTGGGGGCCGTCCAGCCGCTCGCCGTTCCGGGGCGCTGCTCGATCGGCGCTGCCGAGCTGGAGCTGCACGCCGCGACCGGCCACACATCCGACGGCATGGCCGTGTGGATCGGCTGGGCGCGCGTGCTCGTCGCCGGCGATTACCTCTCGCCGATCGAGCTGCCGAGCCTGGGGGAGGGCAAGGGCATGCTCGACGCCTATCTGGCGACGCTCGAGCGGTTGCAGCCGCTCGTCGCGAACGCCGAGCACGTTGTCCCTGGACACGGGCCGCTGATCGACGGCGAGCGGGCGCTTGCCGTGCTGGAGCAGGATCGTGCCTACTTGGCAGCGTTGCGCGAACGAGGCGCCGACGCTGAGCTGCCCGAGGGGCGTCGCGCGAAGGTGCAGCGCGAGCTGCACGCGAAGAACGTCGCGCGCCTGTAGTCCTCGCGCGTCTGAGCGCGCGAAAGCTGGGCGCTAGCTCTTCGCCGCGTCGTTGCGGCGCACGTACCAGTTGACGGTCATCTCGGCGACGAGCTTGCCGCCGGCGTCGGTCATCTCGACGCCGATCGGAAAGCGCACGCGGCCGTTCTCGTTCAGCTCCGCGAGCAGCGCGTCGCGGTCGCCGACGAAGTGCGAGGTCGCCGTGATCTCGCCTTTGGCGAGCGCGCGATAGGAGATCTCGGCCGACTCGGCCAGCGGCGTGATCTCGCCCATGATCGTGAGGAACGCGCCGACGAACGCCGCGCCGGAGGCGGCCTCGCCGGCCGAGAACAGAGCGCCGGCGTGCTGCGAGCCGACGTGGTTGTGCAGGTGGTCGAGGTCCGGCAGGCGCACGACGCCTCCGTCCTCGCGAACTTCGACCGTCTGCAGCCCGACGTGCAGGTTGAACGGGATCGCCTGGTTCAGCCCGGCCGCGACCGCGTCGTAATCGACGTCGGCCATCTCAGCCCTCGCTCTCGATCGCAGCCGTGATCGTCGCGATCGGCGCGCCCGCCTGGATCGGCTCGCCCTCGACGATCGGCAGCTCGGCGATCACGCCGGCCTTGTGCGCCGTGATCTCGTTCTCCATCTTCATCGCCTCGATGATGCACAGCAGCTGGCCCTCCTCGACGGTGTCGCCCTGTTTGACGAGCACCTTCCACATGTTGCCTTGCAGTGGCGCCGTCAGCAGGTCGGCGCCGCCGCCCGCGGAGGACTTCCGCGCGGAGCGCTTCGGCGCTTTCGCGCCGGCCGGCGCCGCGCCGTTGCTCGCCGCGCCGCCGCCACCGGCGAACGGCGGTCCGACGACGCGCACGTCAAAGCGCTTGCCAGAGACCTCGACGGCGTAGGTCTGCTCGACCTTCGACTCCTCCTCCTCGTCGTCGAGCGCCGCCGGCGGATCGAACGCGAGCGTCTTCAGCCACTGCTTGTCCTCGAGCAGGTCGCGGCAGGTCTCGCCTTTTGCCCACTGCTCGGTCGCGAGCAGCGCCTTGTGGAACGGAATCAGCGTCTTCAGGTGCTCGATCTCGTATTCGCCGAGCGCGCGCAGCATCCGCGCGGTCGCCTGCTCGCGGTCGGCGTCCCAGACGATCAGCTTGGCGACCATCGGGTCGTACATCGGCGAGACTTCGCCGCCCGCCTGCACGCCCGAGTCGACGCGTACGCCGGGGCCGCTCGGCTCGCGGTAGGCGCCGATCTTGCCCGGTGCCGGCGCGAAGTTCTTCGAGGCGTCCTCGGCGTTGATGCGGCACTCGATTGCGTGCCCGCGCAGCTTGATGTCCTCCTGCGCGTAAGACAGCGGCTCGCCCGCAGCGGCGCGAATGCCCTCCTTGACGATGTCGACGCCCGTCGTCATCTCCGTCACGCAGTGCTCGACCTGCACGCGCGTGTTCATCTCGAGGAAGAAGTACTCCGGCTCGGCGCCCTCACGCGCCGAGAACAGCCCCTCGATCGTGCCGGCGCCGACGTAGTCGACGGCCTTCGCCGCGTCGACGCCGATCTTGCCGATGCGCTCGCGCAGCGCCTCGTCGACGACCCACTCGGGCGCCGGCGACTCCTCGATCACCTTCTGGTGGCGGCGCTGGATCGAGCAGTCGCGCTCGCCGAGATGGATCACGTTGCCGTGGCGATCGGCGAGCACCTGCACCTCGACGTGGCGCGGGTCGTGCAGGTAGCGCTCGAGATAGACCGTGCCATCCGAGAAGAACTTCTCGCCTTCGCGCGAGGAGCCCTCGAATGCGCCCTCGAGCTCATCCTCGGTCAGCGCTACGCGAAAGCCCTTGCCGCCGCCGCCGCCGGCCGCCTTGACGGCGACTGGAAAGCCGATCTCCTCCTTCGCGATCCTCAGCGCGTCGGCGACCGTCGCCACTGCCTCGGTCGTTCCCGGCACGATCGGCACGCCGGCCGCCTGCATCAGCTCGCGCGCTCGCGTCTTCGAGCCCATCGCCTCGATCGCGCTCGCCGGCGGTCCGATGAAGATGATTCCTGCGTCCTCGCAGGCCTGCGCGAACGGCGCGTTCTCGGCGAGGAAGCCGTAGCCGGGGTGGATCGCCTCGGCGCCGGCCCGCTTGGCGGCGTCGAGGATCTTCTCGACGCTGAGGTAGTTCTCGGCCGCGGGCCCGTCGCCGAGGTTGTAGGCCTCGTCGGCGCGTTTGACGTGTACCGCGTCGCGGTCGAGCTCCGAGTAGACGGCGACGCTCGCGATCGAGAGCTCCTGCAGCGCGCGCGCAATCCGGACCGCGATCTCGCCGCGATTGGCGATTAGTACCTTGCTGAACATCGGCGGCGGAAGCTTAGCGTGGGGTGGGTCGCGACCAGCGCGCGCCGACGATCACTTGATCGTGAAGCTCGTGCTGGCGACGCGCCCGCTGCCGCTCGCGCCGCGCGCCAGCGCCTGCAGCACGAAGCGGCCGGGTGAGAGCTTCTTGCCGCTGCTGCGGCCGCTGAACTAGAGGCTGTTGAAGCCGACCTCGTCGGCATGCGAGAAGCCGGCGATCTTCCTCAGCAGCGTGCAGCGCTTGCCGTGCTCGTTCTGCTGCGATGGCTTTCGGCACGACTCGCCTTGGAGTCGCCCGCGCGAGGCCTTCATCAGCGTGAATGCGCTTGTCGTCGCCTGGCTGTCGCGCCAGCTGAGCTTCGCGCCGAAGCGCTTGCTGCTCGGCCCACCGATCGTCGCTCCGGAGGGTGCAGCGAAGAACGAGCCCGGCGTGATCGACAGCCCCGTGATTGCCGGAGCCGGAGCCGAGCCGGTCGGAGACGAGACAGAGCTGATCGACGGCTCGGCGACGAGCGCCGGCGTCGGCGTGTCGCTCCCATTCGTCGCTGCCGGGCAGCTCGCGGCATAGCCCTGCAGCTCCAGTGCGCCCTTGTCCTGAACGGCGGCGCAGTCGCCGTCGCCGTCGGTCGCGCGCGGGTTGCCGGCAACGTCGGTCGCCGACGGCGTCAGCCCGAACGGCAGCGAGATCGAGCTTGCCGGGACGCTGTCGATCGCGCTCGATGTGGGGCTGAGCGTGTAGTCGTGCAGCGGTTCGGCGAAGAACGTTCCTTCTTCCGTCTCCGGCGCTCTCGCCCTGCGTTTGCTCAGGTGCCCGAAGCCGCGATCAGCCCGGCGCCGACGGTCTCGTTACTCGCTTCGTCGATCAGGATGAAGCTGCCCGTGCGGCGGTTGCTCGTGTACGGATCGAAGGCGAGCGGAACGCTCGTGCGCAGCCGCACGCGGCCGATGTCGTTGAGCGCGAGCTGCTCGGCCGCGCTCGTGCGCTGCAGCGTGTGCACGTCGATCACGTCCTCGATCGAGTGGACGATCGCGCTCGCGTTGCGCGAGGTGTGCTTCAGCGCGTAGCGCCCGCCCGGACGCAGCGGGCGATCGGTCATCCAGCAGACGTCCGCCTGCAGCTCGCGCGAGACCGTCGCGGCCTCCTCCGGGCGGCAGACCAGCTCGCCGCGCGAGACGTCGAGCTCGTCCTCGAAACGCAGCGTCAGCGACATCGGCGCGATCGCCTCCTCGAGCTCGCCGTCGTAGGTGTCGATCGCTGCGATCCGCGTCGTCGCGCCGCTCGGCAGCAGCGCGACCTCCTCGCCACGGCGCAGCGCGCCGCTGGCGAGCTGCCCGGCGTAGCCGCGGTAGTCGGCGAGCGGCCCGGAGGCGGGTCGCACGACCCACTGCACCGGGAAGCGCGCCGGACGGTCGAATGGATGGTCGTAGGCGACGTCGACGGTCTCGAGCAGCTCCAGCAGCGCCGGTCCCTGATACCACGGCATCGCCTGTGAGCGCTCGACTACGTTGTCGCCGTTGAGCGCCGAGATCGGGATGTAGGAGATCTCCGGCCCGCGTCCGATCGCGTTCGCGCCGGCCGTGATCCGCGCGCCGGCGGCCGTGCGCCTACCGGTGCTCGCGTCCAGGCGCGCAGCGAACGCCGCGAACTCGGCGGCGAGCTCGTCGAAGCGCTCCTGCGAGTGCTCGACGAGGTCCATCTTGTTGATCGCGACGACCATCTGCGGGATGCCGAGCAGCGCGCTGATGAACGCATGGCGCTTGGACTGCTCGGTCACGCCGCGCTTGGCGTCGACGAGCACGACGGCGAGGTCGGCAGTCGAGGCGCCCGTGACCATGTTGCGCGTGTACTGCTGGTGGCCGGGGCAGTCGGCGATGATGAAGCGGCGCGCCGGCGTGGCGAAGTAGCGGTAGGCGACGTCGATCGTGATGCCCTGCTCGCGCTCGGCCTTGAGCCCGTCGGTCAGCAGTGCGAGGTCGAGCGCGCCCGCGCCGCCGCGCCGCTCGCTGGCCGCCGCGACATGCTCGAGCTGATCTTCGAAGACCTGCTTGGAGTCGAACAGCAGGCGCCCGATCAGCGTGCTCTTGCCGTCGTCGACGGCGCCGGCCGTCGTGAAGCGCAGCAGGTCGAACGTCATCGGGCGCCTGGAAGGCGGACGTCCAGGTCAGACGGGAGTCTGGATGCCGACCGGAGCACTAAAAATAGCCGGCCTTCTTACGGTCCTCCATCGCCGCCTCCGAGACGCGGTCGTCGGCGCGAGTCTCGCCGCGCTCGGTCACGCGCGTCGCGGCGATCTCGGTGACGACCTGCTCGAGCGTGCTCGCGCGCGAGAGCACGCCGCCGGTGCAGCTCATGTCGCCGACCGTGCGGTAGCGGACCGTCTCGGAGAAGATCTCCTCGCCGTCGATCAGCTCGGTGCCCTCGCGCCAGGCGTAGAGCATCCCGTCGCGGCGGAACACGTCGCGAGCGTGTGAGAAGTAGATCGAGGGCACCTCGAGCCCCTCCGAGTCGATGTACTCCCAGACGTCGAGCTCGGTCCAGTTCGAGATCGGAAAGACGCGCACGTTCTCGCCCTTCTTGACGCGCCCGTTGTAGAGGTTCCACAGCTCCGGGCGCTGGTTCTTCGGATCCCACTGGCCGAAGTCGTCGCGGAACGAGAACACGCGCTCCTTTGCTCGCGCGCGCTCCTCGTCACGCCGCGCGCCGCCGAACGCCGCGTCGAAGCCGTGCTCGGCGATCGCGTCGAGCAGCGTGACCGTCTGCAGCTGGTTGCGTGACGCGCGCGGGCCTGTCTCCTCGACGGCGCGACCGCTGTCGATCGACTCCTGCACGCTCGCGACGATCAGTCGCTCGCCGAGCTCCGCGGCGCGGCGATCGCGGAACTCGATCACCTCGGGGAAGTTGTGGCCCGTGTCGACGTGCATCAGCGGGAACGGGAACGGCGCCGGGCGAAACGCCTTCTCGGCGAGCCGCAGCAGCACGATCGAGTCCTTGCCGCCGCTGAACAGCAGCACCGGCCGCTCGAATTCGGCTGCGACCTCGCGCATAACGTGGATCGCCTCCGACTCGAGCGCCCGCAGGTGGCTCAGCTGAGGGCGCGACGCGACGGCCATCTCACGCGGCCGGATCTACGACTTCGACGTGCAGTCCGCACTCGGTCTTCTCGGTGCCTGCCCAGCGGCCCTCGCGCCCGCTGCCGGGCTGCGTGCATGGCGCGCAGCCGATCGACTCGTAGCCCTGGTCGTGGAGCGCGTTGTAAGGCAGGTCGCGCTCGTTGATCCGCCGCCACAGATCCTTGTCGGTCCAGTGCGCGAGCGGGTTGTACTTCCACAGTCCGCGGACCTCGTCGCGTTCGATCAGCTCGGCGCTTGCGCGCGTCGGGCCCTGCTCGCGGCGGATGCCCGTGATCCAGCCCTCGGCGCCGGCCAGCGAGCGTTCGAGCGCGGCGACCTTCGCGACCGAGCAGCAGTGCTCAGGGCCGCTCCAAGGGATGTCGGGGCTGCTCGCGTCGACGACCTCGATCTCGACGCCGAAGCGCTGCTCGAACGCGCGCCAGGTCTGCATCGTCTCCTCGAACAGCACGCCGGTGTCGATCGTGACGATCCGCACCGCCTTGCCGGTGCCCTGGTCGAGGCGCAGCAGCTCGTCGATCAGCACCGACTCCTCCTTCTGGAAGGAGCACAGCAGCACCGCCTGCTCGCCGTGGCGAGCCGCCTCGCGCAGCGTGTGCGTGAGGCCGGGCGCGACGTCGAAGGTTGGCTCGCTCGGTGCCAACTGACTATTGAGTTGCGTTGTTGGTGTCATCTGATCGCTTTCGCCGGTCGTTTCGCATCTGGTCTATACCGCGCACTCGCCTTCGCCACGCTCGACCTGGAATGGCGCGCTGCGGTTCCAGTCGATGAATTCGCCCATCGTCTCCAACCCGAAATCGGACGGCAGCGAGAGATCCTTGACGAGCGCTTCCAATTGCCCCGTGCCGACGCGCTGCTGGAACGCTCCCCACGCCTCGCCGTCCTCGCGGTTGGCCTCGTAGTCGCGCACCCAGCGTTCGACTGCATCGGGAACGCGCTTGGCCGGCAGGCGAAGTTTCAAGCGCGTGCCGAACTTCACCTCGCCGCCTTCGTAGACGCCGCCGACGTGCGCGACGTAAGCCGGAATCGTATGCTCGCCGACTTTGATCGAAGCGCCGTAGAAGCCGATGTCGGCGACGTGGTGCTGCGAGCAGCCGTTCGGGCAGCCGCTCATCTTGATGTGGATCTGACGCGTCAGCTCGTCGGAGAGCTGCATCGATTCGATTCGCTCCTGCACGGCCTGGTTCAGGCCCATCGAGCTGGTGATGCCGAGCTTGCACGAGTCCGTGCCGGGGCACGAGACGACGTCGGCGATCTCGCGCGAGCCGGGTTCGCCGAGGCCGAGCTGCGAAAGCGCGCGCCAGACGTCGTAGACGCACTCCTCGCGCACCCAGCGCAGCAGGAAGTTCTGCTGCACGGTCGTGCGTGCGTAGCCGCCGGCGTAGTCGCGCATGATCTGCGCGAGGCCGCGGAACTGCTCCGGCGTGAGGTCGCCGCGCGTCACTTTCGCCTCGACCGTGACGTAGCCGTCCTGCTTCTGCGGCTGCACATTGCTGGAGCTGAAGCGCTCGAACTCGGAGAGGTCGCCGTTCGGGCTGCCGTAGCTGTGCGCGGGCGCCGGCGCCGACTCGCGCTCGTCGTCGAGGAACAGCGTGTGCTCGACCGAGAAGTCGCGTTCGGCGACCCAGTCGCCCTTCAGCTCCTCCTCGACCTGGTTGCGCAGCTCGTCGATGCCGAACTTGTCGACGAACACCTTGATGCGCGCGCGTGCACGGTTGACGCGGAGCCACTCCTGGCGGTCGAAGATGCGAAAGACGGCCTCGGAGAGCTTCAGGTACTCGCCGTCGTCGAGCCCGACGAAGTCGTACAGCGCCGGCGCGACTCGCGGCATGATCGAGGTGCCGCCGCCGACGAGCATCTCCGCGCCGCGCACCTCCTTGCCGTCGACGGTCTTCACGCGAGCGCGGAAGGCGATGTCGTGGATACCCGAGATCGCGCGGTCGCGCGGTGAGCCGTCGAACGCCGTCTTGATCTTGCGCGGCATCGCCTGCGTCGTCGGGTGGCGCACGAAGTAGCGCGCGTAGGCGCCAACGTACGGCGTCATGTCGAACAGCTCGTCCTTTGCGACGCCGGCCCACGGGTCGCCGGTGACGTTGCGCACCGTGTTGCCGCAGCCCTCGCGGCTCGACAGCCCCGTCTCGCCGAGCTCGCGAATCGCCTGCTCGATCTCCGGCAGCGGAATGTGGTGCACCTGGACGTTCTGGCGCGTCGTGATGTGGCCCCTGTTCAGCGGCGCGTACTTCTCGACGACGTCAGCGAACGACTCCATCTGCTCCGGCGTGACGCCGCCGAACGGCAGCTTTACACGGATCATCTGCACGTCTGGCTGGCGCTGGCCGTAGACGCCCTGCTTGAGGCGGAACTTGATGAAGTCCGTTTCCTCGGTTTGGCCGTCGAGGAATTTGGTCGCCTCCGTCTTGAAGTCGTCGTACTCGCGCTGCAGGATCGGAATCACGTGCCCAGGAACGTTCTGGAGCACCTCCGGATCCTCGAGCGTGCCTCGCTGGGCAGGTACGGAAACTGGCTCCATCTACGAAAAACCTCCTGATCCGAGCGCACTGCCCGGTTGCAATCGACGGTTGGCCGGTGGCCAGAAGAAATTGAGGCTAAAGCCTAGCGGCTTTCAGGTGTTTCTTCAGGTGCTCTCAGGCGGTCAGCCAAGGATCGGCGAGATCGCCGCCCGCTTCGCGCTCGACGCCTTCGGCGACGGCGGCGCGCTGCCACTCATCCAGCTCGCTCTGCGGCGCGTGCGCTGGCGGCGCTGTCGCGCGCATGAAGCGCTCCAGCGCGGCGACGACCGCGGCCGCCTCCTCGGGCGAGGCCGACGGGGCGATCAACTGCAGCCGACTCACAGCGGAATGTTTCCGTGCTTGCGCTTGGGCCCCGGTTCGCGCTTGCTCTGCAGCGTGTGCAGCGCCGTGATCAGCTTCGGACGCGTCTCGTGCGGGACGATCACGTCGTCGATGTAGCCGCGCTCGGCGGCCGTGTACGGGTTGGCAAAGCGCGCCTTGTAGTCCTCCATCAGCTTCTCGCGGCGCTCCTGCGGCGTCGGGCTGCCGGCGATGTCGCGCCGGTAGATGATGTTGACGGCGCCCTCCGGGCCCATCACGGCGACCTCAGAGGTCGGCCAGGCGAAGTTGAAGTCGGCGAGCATGTGCTTGGAGGCCATCACGTCGTAGGCGCCGCCGTAGGCCTTGCGCGTGATCACCGTCAGCTTCGGCACGGTCGCCTCGGTGAACGCGTACAGCAGCTTCGCGCCGTGGCGGATGATCCCGCCCCACTCCTGGCTCGTGCCCGGCAGGAAGCCCGGCACGTCGACGAACGTGAGGATCGGGATGTTGAAGGCGTCGCACGTGCGCACGAAGCGCGCCGCCTTCGCCGAGGCGTCGATGTCGAGCACGCCGGCGAGCTGAGCCGGCTGGTTGCCGACGACGCCGATCGAGTACCCGTCCAGGCGCGAGAAGCCGCAGATGATGTTCTTCGCGTGATGTTCGTGCACCTCGAAGAACTCTTCGTCATCGACGATCAGCTTGACGACGTCGCGCATGTCATACGGCTTGTTCGGGTTCTCCGGCACCACTTCGTCGAGCGCCGGGTCCATCCGCTGCGGGTCGTCAGTCGGCTGCACGCGCGGCGCCTTCTGCAGGTTGTTCTGCGGCAGGAAGCCGATCAAGTAGCGGCAGTCCTCGAGGCATGCGTCCTCGTCCTCGGAGGCGAAGTGCGCGACGCCCGACTTCGTGTTGTGCGACATCGCGCCGCCGAGCTCCTCGAAGCCGACCTCCTCGCCGGTGACCGTCTTGATCACGTCAGGGCCGGTGATGAACATGTGCGAGGTCTCCTTGACCATGAAGATGAAGTCGGTGATCGCCGGCGAGTAGACCGCGCCGCCGGCGCACGGGCCCATGATCAGGCTGATCTGAGGGATCACGCCGGAGCACTTGACGTTGCGCACGAACACGTCGCCGTAGGCGCCGAGCGAGACGACGCCCTCCTGGATGCGCGCGCCGCCGGAGTCGTTGATGCCGATCACGGGACAGCCGATCTTCGCGGCCAGATCCATGATCTTGCACATCTTCTCGCCCATCACCTCGCCGAGCGAGCCGCCGAAGACGGTGAAGTCCTGGCTGAAGACGCAGACCGTGCGGCCTTCGATCGTGCCGTGGCCGGTCACGACGGCGTCGCCCCACGGACGGTTCTTCTGCATCTCGAAGTCATGCGTGCGGTGGCGCACGAACGTGTCGAGCTCCTGAAAGGAGTCTGGGTCGAGCAGCTTCTCGATCCGCTCGCGCGCGGTGTACTTGCCACGCGCGTGCTGCTTCTCCTCGGCCTCCGGCGCCGAGTGCAGCGCCTGCTCGCGAAGCTCCTGAAGCTGCGCCAGCTTCTCCTCGTAGGTCTCCGGCGCCTTCTGGCGCGGCTCCTTGCGGTGCCCGCTGCGCGAAGCGGCGAGCAGCGCCGCGTCCGTCTGTCTGTCGTGTGAGCTCGTAGCCATAGGGCGCGAATCTTATCTGCGGCGCTCGCGCGAGCCCGGCCGGCACGCGCGCGAGCGCGGTGCGCGCCGGCGCGTCACGGCCCCCACCCAGAGCGCGTCACGGCCCGGTCGAGAGCGTCCAGAGCACGTTGAGGCGGTAGATCTCTTCGTCGGGCAGCGCGCGCAGCGTTGTCGGCGCGGCGAACGCGAGGCTGTTCGAGGAGAAGCTGCTCGTCGTCCAGAGGCCTTCGCCGGAGAGCAGTCCGGTGCCCTGCGAGGCGATCTTGACTGGTGTCGGGCTGTCGAGTGCGCAACCTGCCCGGCATTCCAGCGACGGTGCCGTGCCGAGGCCGCCGCTGAGCGAGGCGCCGCTGGTGTTCAGCGTCAGCGAGCTCGCCGGCAGCGCTGCGCCGCCGGCGACATAGCCTTCGGCTTCGCTGCCGCATTTGGCTTTCGCGCAGTACGGCGCGAAGACGGCGCTCTTGCCCGTTCCGCTTTGCCCCTGCGCGGTTATGTTCCAGCCTGATTTGGTCAGTCGCAGGTCTTCGACGGAGAACGGCGTCATCGTCGTCGCCGGCGCTTGCGCACGGCCGTTGAGCGTCAGCGCCGGCAGCGGCGGCAGCGCAGGCGGCGCGACGAACCTCAGTTCGAGCAACGCCGACGCGCGACTCGGCGCAATCAGGCCGGCGAGCAGCGCCAGAGCAGCGAGCGCCGCTGCCGCGAGCCCCGGCAAGTGTGCCCGGGACGACATCTCACCGCGGCGGCCCGTCGGCGCCAAGCGCTCGCCGTGCGGGTCCGGCATCTGCGCCCTGCTCGGAAGCGCTCCGGCGCCGTCGGCGCAGCAGCAGCGTCGTCGTGAGCACGCAGTAGAGGATCGCCGCGACGACGAGCGCGAGCTTCCACCAGTCGTCGCCGCCACCGCCGGCAGGCGGCCCGCCGAAGCGCTGTTGCGTGACCGCCGCGCGGTGGCCGAACGTGAGCGTCTTGTCGATGTGCGCAGCGCCGCCGGCGTAGATCAGCTCGGCCTCGACGCGGTAGTGCGTTCCTTCGCTCGGGCGCTGATCGAACGCCGGCACTGGATAGGCGATGCTCGTGCCGGTCACGAACGTGCCTGCGGCGATCGGCCGCGACAGCACGACGCGGCCGTCGCGCAGGATGCGCACCTCGCCGCGCACGTCTTTGAGGATCACGTTGCCGTCGTTGCGCGCGTCCAGCGAGAACGTCAGGCCGGCGGGCGCTCGGTGGATCGTCGCACCGGTGAAGCGAAGCCGGGGACGGCGTGTGCCCGGCAGCGTCGTCTCGACGCCGATCGCATAGCGCACGACGCTCGCCGTCGACGCGCGTCCGCCGCTGTGACGCGCGTGTTGCTGGACCGGCGCCTGATCGAGCGCTTCGAGGCTGACGCCCGAGAGGTAGTCGCCCGGCGCCGCGCCACGTGGAACGCGCACGTCGACGGTCGCGGTCGTGCGTGCGTGCGCGTCGAGCACGATCGTGCGGTTGCTCAGCGCCAGCCAGCGAGTCGCGCCGTGCACCCGAGCGCCGCGCGGGCGGTAGCTGGAGCCGAGCGTGTCGAGCGTCACGGAGTCGACTGGCGCAAGCGCGGCGCGCACGGTGCGCGAGCTCGGATTGACCAGTTCGATCGCGCCTGCGCTCTCGCTGTGGCCGGGCGTGCCGGCCAGCTCGAGGTAGCTGAGCGCCGGTTCGCTGGCCGAGCGCGGAATCACGACGAGGCTGCTCGCGCCGCCGCCGTCCGCGGCGAGCGCCGAACCGCTGAACACCGCAAGCGCGAGCGCGGCGAGAACGCATCCACGGAGTGCAACCACGCGCGTCATGGTCCCGTGCTGAGCGTCCACAGCAGGTTCAGCCGGTAGACCTCTTCGCTCGGCAGCAGTTTCAGCGTCGACGGTGTCGACAGCGCAAGGCTCGTCGCCGAGAAGCCGCTCGTCAGCCACGTGCCCATGCCGGCGCCGCTTGCTGCCGAGGCGACCTTCACGGCCGAGCCGTGGTCGACCGCGCACGAAGCGGCGCACTGCAGCGCCGGCGCCGTGCCGGTCGTTCCGTTCTGCGCCGAGAAGCTCGCGCCGGTGCTGTTCAGCGTCAGCGAGCCGGCCGCGAGCGTTTGACCGCCCGAGACGTAGCCTTCCGCTTCGCTGCCGCATTTCGCTTTCGGGCAGTACTGCGCGAAGACCGCGCTCTTGCCCGTGCCCGACTGGCCTTCGACGGCGACGTTCCAGCCGGAGCCGCTGCCTGTCGCATCGGCGACGCCGAAGTTCGTCATCGTGCTGTTCGTCGTCTGCGCCTGGCCGGTCAACGCGACAGCGCCCAGCGCCGGCAGCGCCGGGGCGGTCGAGAAGGACAGCGATCCGGCTGTCACGGAGAACTGCGTGTGGTCTTCCTGAGTCGCCGCCTGCGCGATACCGGCAGACGTGATCGACACAAGTACGGAGACGACCGAGAGCGCCGTCAGCAAATGGTTCCTGGTCATTGGTGCACCTCCAATGATCCGTTTATAGAATACCGTCAAGTTCTGAATACCGGATCTTGATCGGTATCCGGTGCTGGGACTTGAGTCTTACTGGACAGGTTGCGCCGTTGGTCCAGAGCGTCCAGAGCGGCGTTGCGTCACCTGGCGCGAGCGGGTTCAGCGTGCTCGACAGCGCAGCGCCTGATCGGCGACTCAGGAGCGCGCGAACGCGTCAGGGAGCGCGGCGAGTGGGCCGCGCGGCGAGTAGGAGCGCCGCGACGCGCGCGCCCGAACGCCAGTGAGTCAGGAGCGCGAGAACGGGCGGTGATGCGCCGCGCCGAGACGATCGAGCACGCTCGTCAGCACGGCCGTGACCTGCTCGGCCGCGACTTCCTCGGCGACTCGGATTTCCGCGGCGATGTCCGGCGAGGGCTCGCTCTCGGGATTCGCCTCTGCCGGCGCCGCCGGATCGTGCTCCTCGACCTCGACTGCGTCAGGCGTTACAACCGGCGCGAGCACGGCTACGGGCTCCGTCGGCTGTGCGAGCGTGGGCCGGCTTGGTGGCAGCTCGGCGATCGTCGCGCGCGCCGGCGACGACTCCGCCTCGTCTGCTGAGGCGGCGGTCGCCTCGTCGTCGGCGGCCGGCGTCGAGTCCTCGGCGACAGCATCTTCGGCAACCGCGTCGATCTCCTCGGCTGTGTCGCGCGTCGTGTCGCTCGACGGACGTCGGCGGCCGAACAGCCGCGCAAAGAACCCCCGCCGTGGCTCCGGCTCGGGCTCGGGCTCCACTTCCAAGTTCGGCTCCGGCTCCGGTTCCAGCTTGGCCTCGGCTGCGAGCCGGGGCGGCGGCTCCTCAGCGATCTCTGCCTCCTTAGCGAGCTCAACCTCCTCGGGCGGCTGCTCGACGTCGAGCAGCGCGTCGATCGGGTGCTCGGCTGCTAGCGCGATCTCAGCCTCCGGCGCCGGCTCTGCATCGAACGACGGCTCTGCGTCGAACGACGGCTCGGCCTCCGGCGTCGGCTCGACTTCGGCCGACGTCGGCTCGGTTTGCGCTGCGGCTTCGTCGCGCGCCGGCAGCTCGCGCGTGACGGTCAGCTTGACCTTCGTTCCCCAGCCGGACGGCTTGATTGCAACCGTGCCGCGCGCGTCGTCGCTCTCCCACTCGACGCGCTGCTCGGCATGTACGCGCGTGATGCGGATCTCGCCGAACTCGCCGAGGTGGCGAGCGAGCGACTCGGGATCGCTGATCTCAGCCCAAAGCTCCGGCGGGGACTTGACGAGCGTGCGCTGCACCTCCGAGGAAACCATCGCGCACAGTTTCGAGCGATCGCGCGCGAGTCCTTCCGAATGGGTCCGCTTGGGCGAAGGCGCTCGCGCGCGAGACTGCGTCGGAGGAGTGGGCCACGCCGCGCCGACACCGAGCCGACAGGTACGCATGCGTACCGCGATCGAACAGGCGTCCATGCTCGCTTTTCAGACGATTAAGCGGGTAGAGCAGCCACGGCACGTGCGCTCGGACGCGGTCCGAAGGCATGTGAGGAATCGCACTCGCCATGTCGAACGAATACACGAAGTCCATACACGCGCGGGATTTACTCGCGTTTTCATCCGAATCAGACGATAGATACGCATGCTTACGGAGCGGCACTTGCCGCAACTGCGCGAGATTCGCCGCTGGCCGACGTTGGCGGCGCGCCAGACGCTTGCGCTCTCGGCAGTCCTGTTCGCAGCGGTCTTCGTCTTTCGCCTCAGCGACTCGAACGTGGGCGATGCCGAGGGGGCGCTGTTCATCGTGCCGATCGGCGTGCTCGCCTTGAGGTTCCGCTTGCGCGGCGCGCTCGCAGGCGCGCTCGCCGCGCTCGCGCTCGTGATCGTCTGGGGCGAGGTCGACTCGGGCGTGCACCTGCTGACGACCGGCTACGTCGTGCGCGCGATCACGCTGATCACGGTCGCGATCCTGTTCGGCACTTTCGTCGAACACCGGCGCCGGCTCGAAGAGGGCATCCTGCGCTACTACGACGCCTCGCTCGATCTGCTCGCGACCGGCGACAGGCAAGGACGGTTCCTGCGGGTCAACCCGGCCTGGGAGCGCACGCTCGGCTACTCGCCGGAGACGCTTTACGAGATGCGCTTCATCGAAATCGTGCATCCAGACGATCGCACGCAGACGGCCGCCGAGACGAAGCGGCTGTTCGAGTTCGGGCAGGCGATGATCGGCTTTCGCAACCGCTGCCGCGCGGCCGACGGCAGCTACCGCTGGCTCGAATGGAACGCGTCGATGGCCGGCGGTGTCATCCAAGCGCTCGCACGTGACGTGACGGCGCTGCGCGAGGCCGAAGACCAGCTCGCGAACAACGCAAAGACGCTCGAAGCGATGATCGTCGAGCGCACGCGCGAGCTCGATGACGCGCGCGCCGAGACGCTGCGTCAGCTCGCGCTGGCAGCCGAGTATCGCGACGACGAGACCTACCAGCACACCGAGCGCGTCGGGCACGTCGCGGCGCGAATTGCGCTCGGGCTGGAGCTGCCGGCCGGTCAGGTCACGCTGCTGCGCCAGGCGGCGCCGTTGCACGACGTCGGCAAGCTCGCGATTCCCGACCGGATCCTGCTGAAGCCCGGCAAGCTGACCGTCGAGGAGTACGAGGTGATGAAGACGCACACCGAGCTCGGAGCGCGGCTGCTCTCCAGCGGCAGCTCGCCGGTTCTGCAGATGGCGGCGCTGATCGCTGCAACTCACCACGAGCGCTGGGACGGCAACGGTTACCCGCAGGGACTCGCCGGCGAGTCGATCCCGCTGGTCGGGCGCATCGTCGCCGTCGCTGACGTCTTCGACGCGCTGATCCACGACCGCCCGTACAAGAAGGCGTGGCCGTTCGAGGACGCGCTTACAGAGATCGAAAGGTCGGCCGGAAGCCAGTTCGACCCGCGCGTCGTCGCGGCGTTCCTGACGCTGCGCGACGATCTGCAGCGGCTGCGCGACGAGCTCGGCGAGGTCGAGGCGCGCGGCTTTGGCCTCTCGAAGGACGGCAGACCGCAGTACACGCTGCCGCGCCGACGCGGTGACTTCCTCGAGCACATCGACCGGCACGCGCCGCGCGCCGGCGCCGCAGTGCAGCGCTCAGCCGTAGGCCGCTGACGCCGGACGCGCCGAGCGGAGCGCTGTCGCGGCGTCTTCCTCAGGCAGCCGAAGCGGTCTGACTCGAGCGCGGCTTGCGCGAGGCGAGCAGTCCGCGAGCATCGAGCAGCTCGGCGAGCTGAACAGCGTTCGTCGCAGCGCCCTTGCGCAGGTTGTCGGCGACGATCCAAAGGTCGAGCGCGCGCTCGTGGCCGGCATCGCGGCGGATTCGCCCGACGAAGACCTCGTCGCTGCCGGTCGCGTCGATCGCGAGCGGATAGAGCGCCGCGTCGGGATCGTCGAGCACGTTGACGCCTGGCGCCGCCTGCAGCAGCTCTCGCGCGCGCTCAGGCGAAAGCTGCTCGCGCGTCTGCACGTTGACGGCCTCCGAGTGGCCGTTGACGACCGGCACGCGCACGCACGTCGCCGAGATCGCGATCGAGGAGTCGCCGAGGATCTTGCGCGTCTCGTTGATCAGCTTGCGCTCCTCGTCGGTGTGGTCGTCGCCGGGCGCAAAGCTGCCTGCGTGCGGCAGTGCGTTGAACGCGATCTGGTGGGCGTAGGCGTACGGCGGCTCGATCTCGCGCTCGTGCAGCAGCGCGTGCGATTGATCGAGCAGCTCGTCGACCGCCCGCTTGCCGCTGCCCGAGACGGCCTGGAACGTGCTGATGACGAGCCGCTCGATGCCGGCTGCGTCGTGCAGCGGCTTCAGCGCGACGACCATCTGCATCGTCGAGCAGTTCGGGTTCGCGACGATCCCGCGATGTGTCTCCAGCGCCTCCGGATTGACCTCGGCGACGACGAGCGGAACGTCCTCGCTCATACGCCAGCGCGAGGAGTTGTCGACGACGACCGCGCCGGCCCGCACGAACCGAGGCGCCCACTCGTCAGAGGTCGAGCCGCCGGCGGAGAAGATCGCCAGGTCGAAGCCCTCGATCGACTGCTCGCTCAGGCCCTGCACGATCAGGCCGCCGTCGAGCTCACGCCCCATCGAGCGCTCCGATGCGAACGGCACGATCTCGCGCGCCGGAAACTCGCGCTCGCGCAGCAATTTCAGCATCAGCGTTCCGACCTGCCCGGTCGCGCCGACGACGGCGACTCGATAGCCCTCGCTCATGGTTGCGTCAGGGTAGCGCGGGGGATGGGGTTGGAAAAACGAAGCGCGATAGCACGTGTATGTACGACGTATATACGACTGCTATCGCGGCACGAAAACGAACAACGAGCGCACGCCTCGCGGCAATGCGAGCGGCCGCGAACATAGCCTCGCCGCGCGACAACCCCGAGGCTGCCGCCTCGCGCTGCCGCCGACCGTTCTAGGCGCCGGTTTGCGCAGTCATGAAGTAGATCGTCAGCAAGATCAACACGCTGGCGAGCACGTTCACGCGGAACACGAGCGTTCGCAGCCGTTTGTACTCCTCGCCAAACACGATCGACCCGCCCGGCGATGTCTCATCGGCGGCGGCGATGTCGCTTGCCGCCAGCTCCGCCAAGCGTCGCTCGCGCGGCGCGAAGAACGCTCCGCCGAGCGCGCCGAGGATGACGATCACGGCGATGCCCCATTGCACGTAGAAGTCGCTCCAGCTGTGCAGTTTCGAGGCTAGGTAGATGCCGGCCAGCAGCGCCAATCCCATGAACGGCGAGATCACGAACTTGCCGACGCTGTCCTGGATCCGGTGCACGCCCGGCATCGAGCGCGGCTCGGTGCGAATGCCGACGGCGTACATCACCGGATAGGCGAACGTGATGCCGAATGCGATCACGATCGACGCGATGTGGATCGCGAGGGCGAACGTGTAGAAGGTCACGGCGGCGAGCATCGGCGGCGATCGTAATCGACCAGACGGCGCATGCGCCGTCTGGCGAAGCCGCACATGTGCGGCTTCGAAGGAGGGTCGCATGCGACCCTCCTGACAACTCCGCATGCGGAGTTGTCCTCCTGAAAGAGATCAGAACGTCGGCGCGTACTTGCCGAAGACGTCTTGCATCGCTGCGCAGACCTCGCCGATCGAGCAGCGGTCCTTCAGCGCCTGGCGGATCGTCGGCAGCACGTTCTCGCTGCCGCGCGCGACCTCGCGCAGCTGCTCGAGGCGCTCTGCAACGAGCGCCTGATCGCGCCCGGACTTGAACTTTGCCAGGCGATCGAGCTGTTCGCGCTCGGACTGCGGGTCGACGCGCAGCAGGTCGGGCACTTCGATGCCCTCTTCCTCGTACTTGTTCACGCCGACGACGATGTCCTGGCCGATCCGATAGCGCTCTTGATAGCCCCACGCCGACTCGTCGATCTCGCCGGTGATGAACTCGATCGCGTTGACCGAGCCGCCGAGCGCGTCGACCTTCTCGATCAGCTCGTTCGCGCGCGCTTCGATCTCGTCGGTCAGCGACTCGACGAAGTACGAGCCGGCGAACGGGTCGACCGTGTCGGCCGCGCCGGACTCGTGTGCGAGCACCTGCTGCGTGCGCAGCGCGATTTTCGCCGCGCGCTCGGTCGGCAGCGCGAGCGCCTCGTCGAAGCCGTTCGTGTGCAGCGACTGCGTACCGCCGCAGACCGCCGCGAAGCCCTGCAGCGCGACGCGCACGATGTTGTTCTCCGGCTGCTGCGCCGTCAGCGTCACGCCGCCGGTCTGCGTGTGAAAGCGCAGCATCGTCGCCTTCGGGTTGGTCGCGCCGAAGCGGTCTTTCATGATGTGCGCCCACATCCGCCGCGCCGCGCGGAACTTCGCGACCTCCTGGAAGACGTTGTTGTGGCCGTTGAAGAAGAACGCCAGCCGCGGCGCGAACTCGTCGACCGACAGCCCGGCGTCGATCGCCGCCTGCACGTAGGCGATGCCCGAAGAGAGCGTGAACGCGACCTCCTGCACCGCCGAGCACCCCTTCTCGCGGAAGTGGTAGCCCGAGATCGAGATCGTGTTCCATTTCGGCACGTTTTCGTGGCAGTACTGGAACAGGTCCGTCGTCAGGCGCATCGTCGGCTGCGGCGGGTAGATGTAGTTGCCGCGCGCGATGTACTCCTTCAGCACGTCGTTCTGCGTCGTGCCGCGCAGCTGCTCGGAGGGCACGCCCTGCTCCTCGCCGACGAGCTCGTACAGCAGCAGCAGGCACGCCGCCGGCGCGTTGATCGTCATCGACGTCGAGACCTGATCGAGCGGGATGCCGTCGAACGCCGTGCGCATGTCGTCGATCGTGTCGATCGCGACGCCCGTGCGCCCGACCTCTCCGAGGCAGCGCGGGTTGTCCGAGTCCAGGCCGAGCTGCGTCGGCAGGTCGAACGCCATCGACAGGCCCGTCGAGCCCTTCGACAGCAGGTAGCGGTAGCGCTCGTTCGACTCCTTCGCCGAGGCGTAGCCGGCGTACTGGCGCATCGTCCACGTCTGCTTGCGATACATCTCGCGATGCACGCCGCGCGTGTACGGGAACTCGCCCGGCTCGCCGAGGTCGAGCTCGGCCGGCAGGTCGTCCTCGCCGTAAAGCTCGCCGATCTCGATGCCCGAGTCGGTGAAGCGGCGCGGATCGTCCGGTCCGACGATCGGCGCGACGGTCAGCTGCTCTTCGGTGTGCTCTTCAGTTGATGCCATGCAGCAGATGATAAGGACCGCTTGGGTTGCGACGGTCGCCGTGCAGCGCGCGCCGCGCGCGCCCGGCACGGTTATTCTCTGCGAGTCATGTCGACTTGCCTGGTCACCGGCGGCGCCGGCTTCCTCGGCTCGCACCTCTGCGACGAGCTCCTGCGTCGCGGCGAGCGTGTCATCTGCGTCGACAACCTCGAGACGGGGTCGCTCGCCAACATCGCCCACATCCGCGATCCCGAGCGGTTCGTCCACCTCAACCTGGACATCATCGAGCCTTACTTCGTCGACGAGCCGGTCGACAACGTCTACCACCTCGCCTCGCCGGCCTCGCCGATCGACTACCTGCGGTT
>DATBBG010000022.1:0-33128 GCA_036271095.1 Solirubrobacteraceae bacterium | reverse complement strand
TCGAGCGGCACCGTCAAGGGAAACGCTTCGTGCGGCGTCGCTCCCGCTTTCAGCGCGACCGGCTGCCAGCGCGTCGTTTCGCCGCTTTCGCCGAGCCGCCTGCGGAACAGCGCGACGGCGCCTGACGGATAGGCTTCGGAGGAGAGCTCCGCAAGCAGCCAGGCGTTCGTCGGTGAGCTCGCGCCGATCGCGAGCACGTGGAAGCCTGCTTTCGCGGCCGTCGGAATTTCGATCGGCTCGCGCGTCCAGCTGCTCCCGTCCCAGTGCAGCACGCCGTCGTCGCTCGTGCCGCCGCCGCTGCGAACCGGCACGACAAGCGCACCCGCGTGGCCGTTCGCTTCTTCGAGCGCGGCCAGCAGCGGCGCGCGGAGTCCGCCGTAGAGCTTCTCTTCGAGCTGCAGCAGCGCGTGTTCGCCGGCTTCCGGCGCGGGCAGTGGCGTCGTCTGCTGGAAGCTGCCGCCGGGATCGCGCACCAGCAGCATTTCGTTTGCGCCGCCTTGGCTCGCGCCGAGCAGCGCACCACTGCCGTCCGGCGTCATCTCACCTGCCAGCGGATAGGTATCGCCGCTGGTCGAGCTGGCGGGAGCGAAGCCGCTCAGCGGTTCGCCCGCATGGTTGAGCAGGCTCGCGCCGATCGTCCAGCCGGATGAGGAGTAGCGGACGATCGTCGCCGACGAGCCGCCATTGCCCTGGTTTGAGTCACCGATGCCCCAGGTCTCGTTCGCCGCCTCCACCGGCGAGGCGCCGAAGATCGTCACGCGCTGTGCCGGCACCGAGGCGTCGCTCTGCGGCGTCGGTTCGCCCGGCGCGATCTGACCTGCCGCGCGCTGCGTCCCGCCGGCGCCGGCGAGCACGGCCACGAGCACCAGGGCGACGACGGCGAGAGTGAGCAGTGCGGCGCCGAGCGACGTGCGGCGACGCCGGTGGCGACGGGCCAGCGGACGCCTCAAGACGACGGCCTCAGGCCACTCGCCAGCAGCGCGCCGGTCGGGTCCGCGAGGTCGACCGGGAAGGCGGCGCCGGTCGAGACCGAGTCGGTCCCGGCGCCGCGTGTCGAAGTGGTCGGCAGCGGCGCCAGCGCGTGCGTCTGCAGGTCGAGCTTCGTCGGCCAGCGCTTCGCGTTCAGCCGCAGCAGCAGCTTGCGGTTGCCGGCGGCGAACGTCCGCATCGCGGTGCTCGCGACGACCTTCTTCTTGCGTTTTGCGATCAGGCGCACGCGAGCGTTGACGGCGAGGTGGAAACGCAGTTCGAGCGTCGTGCCGTGGACGAGCCGGCTGTGGATCTGCGAGAGCAGCGCCACCGGCACCCTGTCTTCTTCTTCGGCGTGGACTTCGGGCAGCAGCGCAGCCGCGGCCGGCGGTTCGCCGAGCAGCCCCGAGTCGTCGATCGGCGGTTCGTCAGGCGGAACCTGCGGCAGGCCCTGGTCTTCGGGGCGAGTGATGATCGTCGGCCCGGAGAAGCTCGGGTTGCCTCCGTCGAACGCCGAGTCTTCGTCGCGTGGCAGCGTTCGTTCGCCTTCGGGCGCAAGGTGGAAAAGCCACCCCTGCGTCGTCGTCATCCAGCAGTCGTGCACCGCCGGACAGACGATCTGCTTGGCGGCGCCCTTGCCGCCACCGCCTTCGGCGGCGGCCGGCAGCGTCTCGGTGTCGGAGATCGTGCCGTCGGCGGCGACCCGCGCGACGGTCGCTTCAGCCGTCGGGCTTGGCTGCGCGGCGTCTTCCTGAGAATCGACGGCGAGCCACGCGGCGCCGGTTTCGGGGTCCGCCGCGATCGACTCGATCGCTTCCTGCGCAAACGGGTCGGGCGCGCCGCTGCCGGGACCGATCGGTTCGCTCCACTGCCCGCCGGCGTCGCGCAGCACCGTCGCCTGTCCAGGCTGTTCGGAGGTGCTTGGCTTTTCTCGCGTAGCGCCGGCGGCAGCCCACATCGCTTCGGCGCCGGCGCTCAGGTGCAGGAAGCTCAGCGCGCTCGGAGACGATCCCGGTGCGTAGGTCGGCAGCCCGGGGAACAGCGAAGTGAACGTCGGCTCCACTCCAGCCGGTGCGATCTGGTGGATCAGCGACGGTTCACCCGCCGGTTCGGGTTCGCTGAGGCGGTCTTCTTCGCTCGGCTTCAGCGGTTCCTGGCGAGGACGGACGCGCACGCTCTCATACAGCGAGCCTTCGTACTCGGCGATGTCCTCGACGGCGCGACCCTGCGGGTTCGGCGCGGCGCTCAGCGTGCTCCCGTTCCAGTTGAGATGGAACGCACCGGTCGCCGGTTCGGCAAGCGGATCGCCAGCGAACCAGCAGTCTTTGGAGCCGGACCCTTCGAGGAAGCAGCCCGCGGCGTGCATCGGCTGATAGGAGCTCGGCTGGAAGGCGAGCGACGCGTAAGAGCCGACGATCGCGCCACCGGCGAAGTGGCACAGCGTGTCGTCGATGATCGGCGGCACTTTCCCATTGACGCTCGCCTGCCCCGGCCGCCCGTCGGAGACCGTCCAGAATTCGTTCGGACCGGCCCACGCGATGCGTCCATCGGTCGCGCCGCACTGGTTGGAGAGCTCGTGCCAGCGTTCGCCGTTGTACGCCCAGACGCCCGGCGGGATCGTCTTGCCGTTTCCGGCCGTGATCAGCAGTCCGCGGTTCGGCGCCCAGAACTTGATGTCGCCGATCTGACCGAGGCCGACCGGCGTGCTCGATGGCGCGACACCGGGCGGCGGTTCCGGCGGCTGCGGCTGTTCGAGCTTCCACGACGCGCCGGCTTCGTCTTCGAACGGCTGCGCGAGCGCCGTCGCGGCACTCGCGAGCGCCGCCAGCGCGAGCAGCAGCGCGAGCGCCGGCCAGATCCGCTTGCGGCTCATTTGCGCCTCCCCTTCTTCCCGCTCGTCTTGCTCGTAGCGTGCTTGCGCGCGACCTTGCCCTGGAACGTCACGTCGAGTGTCTGGCGCAGCGTGCGATGGCCCGCGGCCTGGAAGGTCAGCGTGATCGCGCTGGAGAGGCCGCCCGAGCGCGTCGCCAGCGCTCGGTAGCGCTTGCCGAGCTCGAGCGCGAGCGTCAACAGCTGGGTCGCTTCACGTGCGCTCCTGCTCGCCGAGGCGACAGCGAGCGTCTGCACGGCGCTGTTCGCGCGGCTCGCGCGCTTGCCGTGTCTGTGCGCGCGAGCCGTCACGCGGACGGCACTTCTGGCGCTCGCGCGCAGCGTGCCGGCGCCTGGCACCGTGACCTCGAGCAGGACCGTTCCGTTCGACCGCGACAGCGCGCTCGCGCCGAGCTGCCACACGGGAGCCAACGCCGGCGCCGACGGCGGCGGCGAGATCATCTGCGGCGTCGGCTGTGGCGTGAAGACGACGCGCGGTACGACGAACACGTCGCTTCCGTCGAACGTCTGGCTGTCGGGCAGCTGGGGCGTGTTGCCGTCGCCGAAGACGAGGTTCGAAGCCGTCGAGGAGAACGCCAGCGTGTCGCCGTCGCCGCTGAACGAAGGCGACAGTGCGCCGTCGGTCGGCGAGTAAGGATCGAGGCTGGAGCTCTCTTCGCCGTGCGGATGTTCGCTCGCTTCGCCGTCGAAGCCTTGGCTCACGCGCGTCAGCGTGTCGTTGCCGAGATCGACGTCGAACAGTTCGACCATGCCCGGCACCGCTGCCGGCGCCGTGACGTACCCGGGTGAGCCGAGCGGAAAGATCGTGCGACGCGTCGCGAACGCGACCTGTGTCCCATCCGGCGAGACCGCGAGGTCGATCACCGGCGAGGTCGTCGCCGGATCGTTGGCGTCGCCGCTGCCGAGCTCGGTCAACTGACGGCTGGCCTGCACGCGCGTCAGCCCTTCGCTCATGTTCGCGACGTACAGTTCGTTGTAGAGGTCGTCCGAGAAGCCGGTGCCGTTGCCCAGCGGCTCGGCCTGCGCAATGAAGCCGACGACCATCCCGTTTGCGCTCAGCTGCGGAATCGGGTCGCCGACGTGGCCCTCCCAAGTGCCGGGATTGGTCGATTCCGAGAGTGTCAGCAGCGGCCCCTGGCACGGGTTCGAGGCTGGTGCTTCGGTTGGCAAGATCGTCTGGCCGCTGGCGGCACAGCCCGGCGCGAACGGGTCCGAGCCGCCGGTCACCCGGCGCGTCGGCCCCGCCGGCGCAATCCGACGCCACAGCGGCTCGGTGTAGTTCGGCGCAGTTTCGCCGGGCAGCATCGGCGCCTGCGCCGCGACGTCCTGGCCGAGCCACGCGACCGTAGACCCGTCGCCGCTGATCGAGGCACCGACGAACGACGGTATCGCGTAGGCGCGCGATTGATAGGGGAACGTCGGAGGGCTGCCGGACGGGCTGTAGACAGCGCCGTATCTCGTCGCGCCGGCGCTTGCCGAAACTGGCCCGCCGGCGAGCGCGACGCTGACGAGTTGCGTCTGATCGGTCAGTAGATTGCGCACAGCCACCTGCAGCGCCGGCGTCTGCGGCCCTGCCAGGTTCGAGACGGCCGTCGTCACGAACGCGACCTCGGTGCCATCGGCGCTGAGCGCGCTGCGCCCCGCTGCGACCGAACCGTAGGAGCTCGCGTCGCTCGATTCGTAGCTGAGCGCTTCTTCGGTCGTGCCATCGACCGCCGAGGCGAGCGCATAGCGCGATTCTTCACCGGCCGCGCTCATGTTCGCGACGTACACGTCGGGGCCCGCGTTGATGTCGCCCGAGACGAGCTGCGCCGTCGTCGTGAAGCTCACGTACTGTCCATTCGCGCTGATCGACGGCAGCTCGGCGCTGCCCGCCTGCGTGCCCGCAGCGCCGGCGGCGACGGCTTCGACGGCGCCGCTGGCGAGATTGCGGCGGAAGACGCCGGTCTCCCCGCCGAACGAGCCGTCGAACGCGACGTAGCCACCGTCGGCCGAGATCGCGGGATCGTGGGCGTAGTCAGCCTGCTCGTCGGCGCTTCTGGAGGCGAGCGTGATCGTGCCGAAGACATCAGCGCGCGCCGAGGCACAAGCGATCAACGCGAGCAACGCGGCGGCGGCTGCGAGCGCGCGCCTCATGCGATGCTCACCAGGCGGCGCACGACGGCCGCGTTGCCGAGCTTGTCGCGCGCGCGGACGACGAGCTGATAGATGCCGCCGCGGCGGTAGCGATGTGCAAGCTTCGCGCGACCGTGTCCGCCGGCGCCGTCGCCGAAGCTGACGCTGACGCTGCCCTTGGCGACACCGGAGCCGGAATCGCTGATGCGCACGCGCACCGCGTGGTTGCCGGCCGTGCGCGTGATCGTCACGGTCGGCGCCTGGCCGTCGATCTTCAGCGTGCTCGGCGCGCTGAGCAGCTGCTGCCCGGTGTCGTCCGTAGCGAGGATCTGCACGCGCTTGCTGCCACTGCCGACGCCGCGACCGTTGAGCCGCATCTGGAACGCTCCCGCCGGCGTCTGAAGCGGCTGTCCGTTGAGCACCACGCGATAGCTGAGCGGCCCGTTGGCGCTGGGCGCGGGCTGCCATTCGACGAGCGCCTGCGACGGGGCGACCCAGCCTTTCGGCACGGTCAGCACGAGCTGGTCCGGCGGTGCGCTGACCTCGGTCGCGACGATCGCCGCGTCGCCGAGCGGGCCCTGGATGAAGCCGACGAGGCCGTCGCCGAGGCCGGAGCGCCCGACCGCGAGACCGCCGATCGCGCCGCCGGCGCCGCCGCTGATCAGCCCGGTCTGCGCGGCGCCTTCGGGAAAGTCCTCGCGCACGGCCAGCGCCGGATGTCCCTGCGGGTCGGCGCTCGGCCACGCCGAGACGCCGCCGCCGGCCGGATTCATCACGCTGGCCGAAGAGATTTCGCTGCCGACGAAGCCCGGCCCCAACGAGACAGCGCCGACGAGCCCGCGATCGGTGCCGAAGATAACGCGCGGCGTGCCGTTGCTGTCGTACAGCAGCCGCAGGTTCTGGTGTTCGTCGACGTCGATGCTCGGCGCGCCGATCTGCGCGGCGCGCCCGCCGGAGACCGCAGAGTCGGCGACGATCGCGCCGACGAACTCGGTCCCGCTCGCCGATTCGCCGTCGGGCAGCGTGTTCAGCATGATGCGCGGGCCGGGCAACGGCGAGATCGCGACGTTCTGGCGGTAGGCGACGACGGCCTGGCCGAGACGCGAGATCGCGACGGTCGGCGAGTCGGCGTCGTCGAGCACCGGCACGCCCGCGATCGACGTCGCGCTCACCGGCAGCACGTAGTCGAGGCTCTTGCCGAAGATCCGTCGCGCCCAGATGCGCGCGACGCCGCTGTTGGCGATTTCGGGCTCCTGCCAGACGACGATTCCGTTGCCCGTCGGCCCGATCGCGACCTGTGGCGCGTTTGCGGCCGTCGGAGCTCGCATCGAAACGCCCGGGTTGCGATTGACAGCGCCGAGGTTCGACCAGGTCTCGCCGTTGAAATGCGCGACGCGGACCTGCTCGACCACGTCTCCGGCGTGCAGCAGCGGGATCGACGTTTCCTGACCGAGGTTTTCGCTGACGACGCGATAGACGACGTCCGCCTGGCCGGTCGGGCTGACCGCGAGATCGGGACTGACGCCCGTGCCGCTGAGGATGTTCGGATCGACGATCATCGCCTGGCCGAACGACGACGAGCCCGGGCCGAGCATCGCGCCGAGCAGCTCGTCGACCGGCTGGCCATGTTCGGTTGCGAACGGCGTCGCCCAGACGACGACGAGCTCGCCGCCGTTGGCGGCGCCGATCCGCGGCGAGGAGGCGCCGAAGCGCTCTTCGATGTCGACGCGAATCGGCGCCAGCCAATGCCCGTCGAGATAGCGCGCGACGAATACGTGGTCGACGCCTTCGATGCGCTTGAGATAGACAAGGCCACCGGTTCCGTCTTCAGCCATCGCGACGCCGCCGAAGCCGGCGATGTCCTCGCTCGGTCCGTCGATCGTCTGCGCGGGCAGGATCACAGCGCCGGCGCGCGGCGCTTGCATCGCGAGCAGCGCCGCGGCGAGCACGAGCGCAAGCGCGAGCAGCGATCCGCCGCGCCCGAGCGGCCGGCAGTGAGGGATCGACTGAATCTCAGCCCTCACGGGTCGCCCCTCAGGATTCGGATTTGCTCAGCGCGCCGGGCGACTTGTTGAAGGCGCAGCGGAAGTTCTCCGGGTCGCCGACTGGCTCGGAGCCCGCGAAGCCGCCCTTCTGCCCGTTGCTGTAGACGGTCACGTACTGCAGCGTTTCCGGCAGCGGGTTCGCCGGCAGCGGAACCGGATTGGCCTGGCCCTGTCGCGGGTTGCCGGTCGCTCCTTCGCTGACGCCCTCGGAGCCGGCCGCTTCAGAGCCGGCCTCGGTCGTGACGAGCGTCGAGCTCATCTCGCGCTGGTCTTTCAACCCGCGGCTCGGATCGAGCGGAATCGTCGCCGTCAGCTGCGAGTCGTGGATCGTCGACTCGAGCTTGACGCGGCTCGCCGCGCCGATCAGCTGCGCGGCCGTCGGCAGCCAGCCGCCTTCGGCGACGCAGGCTTTACTCGCGAACATGTAGTTGTTCTGACCGGCCTGCGCGTTGGTCACCGGGTACGGAGCGGTGTCCAGGCACCACGTGCCGAGGTCGACGGTCGCCGGCGGGCACGACCCGGCGATCTGTTCAGCGGTCTTGCCGCCGAGGTGCGTTGCGTTCTTCACGGTCGGAATCGCCGAAGCAGCGAACTTGCGGTTCTTGCCCAGCAGCAGCACGCCGCCGGCGTGTGGCTTCGTGCTGATCGCGTGGCCGTCGAAGGCGCTGACGACAGCGCGGCGAGCCGCGTCGGCCAGCCCGGTCGTCGAGAACACGAGCGCGATCAGCGAGATGACGATTGCCGGCGAAGGGAGCCTGCGCGCCGAGCGGGCACGGAAGCTCGGGTGCTTCCGGCTCACGGCGCATCCTTCTCGCGCGCGGTGAAACGCGGCTGCGAAGCGCGCCGCACGTTGCGCAGCTCATCCAACGTCGTCTCGCGCACGGTCGAGAGCACCGCGTCCAGCGCAACGCCCGACAGCGTCTCGTGCTCCATCAGCGCCGTCGCCGTCTCCTCGACCGTGCTCCAATTGCGGTCCAGCACATTCGCGGCGCGCGCCTCGGCGTCGCCGACGAGCCGCTCGATCTCGTTGTCGATCAGGTTCAGCGTCTCCGGGCCGACCGAGCCGAGATCCTGCAGCGAGGCGCCGAGGAACACCTCGCCGCTCTTCTCGCCGATCGTCACGAGGCCGAGCGCATCTGACATACCGAACGAGGTGACCATGCTGCGCGCGAGGCTGGTCGCTGCGTGCAGGTCGTCGTTGACGCTGGTCGAGCTGTGCCCGAAGGCGATCCGCTCGCCGGCGAGGCCCGCGGTGATCACGATCAGCTGGCTCTGCAGGTCGGGCTCGGTCATGATCGTCTGGTCGCGATCGGAGAGCATGTGCGCGGCAGTGCCGAGCTGGCGCCCGCGCGCGACGATCGACAGCTTGCGCGTCGAGGAGGTGTGCCCGAGCGCCTCGGTGACGACCGCGTGCGAGGCCTCGTGGATCGAGATCAGCCAGCGCTCCTCCTCGGTCAGGATGTGCTTCTTCGCCGGACCGGCGACGACCCGGTCGATCGCCTCCTCGAGCGTCGCCTGATCGATCACCGCGTTGCCATCGCGCACGCTCAGCAGCGCGGCCTCGTTGATCACGTTGGCGAGCTCAGCGCCGCTGAATCCCGGCGTCTGGCGCGCGACTTCCTCGAGCGAGGCGTCGGGAGCGAGCGGGCGCTTGCCGCCGTGCAGGCGCAGGATTTCGATGCGACCGTGCACGTCGGGCACGTCGACGACGATCTGGCGGTCGAAGCGGCCGGGGCGCAGCAGCGCCGGGTCGAGGATGTCGGGGCGGTTGGTCGCACCCATCACGACGAGGCCGCCGTCGCCGGCGAAGCCATCCATCTCGACGAGGATCTGGTTGAGCGTCTGCTCGCGCTCGTCGTTGCCCTGACCGATGCCGGCGCCGCGCTTGCGCCCGGCGGCGTCGAGCTCGTCGATGAAGATGATCGCGGGCGCCGCCTTGCGCGCCTTGCGGAACAGGTCACGCACGCGAGCCGCGCCGACGCCGACGAGCGACTCGACGAAGTCCGAGCCCGACAGCGAGAAGAACGACGCGTCGGCTTCGCCAGCGACCGACTTCGCCAGCAGCGTCTTGCCGGTGCCGGGAGGCCCGACGAGCAGCACGCCCTTCGGCGCGGCCGCGCCGACGGCCAGGTACTTGCTCGGGTCAGCCAGGTAGTCACGGATCTCCTTCAGCTCGGCCAGCGCCTCGCCGGCGCCGGCGACGTCGTCGAAGGTGATCGCTTCGGAGCGCCCCTTGCCCTTCTTGCGGCCCTTGCCGGTGAACTCGGAGAACCCGGCGATGCCGCCGGCCGCGCCCTCGCCGCCGAAGCGCATGAACAGCGAGAAGAGGCAGACGAGCAGCAGGATCGGGATCAGGAACTGCACGATGATCGCCTTCGTCGGCTTGCCCGACTGCTGGTCGATCGAGACGGTCGCGCCGCTGTTCGAGAGTTCGTCGGCGAGCTGCTCGGTCTGTGCGCCCGATGCGGGATAGGCCGCCCACAGATGTTCGGGCGTCCCGACCGGCGTGATCACCTGCGAGGTTCCGCCGCTGACGCTGCCTGTTGCCGAGCTGGCGACGGCGCCGGTCGTCGTCACCTCGACGCGACTGTCGTGGTCGAGCAGCGTCGCGGTCGCGATTTCGTGGCCTTTGGCAAGCTTCTGCACCGTGCTCAGCGGGGCCTCGCGCCCCGAGCTGCCGGGCTTGATCTCGCCGAGCAGCGTCGCGAAGGCGATCGCCAGCCCGATCGAGGCGAGCAGCAGGAACAGCGCCAGCGGATCGCGCAGCGCGACGCGGCGGAGCGTCTGCAGGAACTCCCCGAGACGTACCAAGACCGGGTTGCGACGGTGCGCGAGCCCCGAGCGGACGGTCGCGGCGGCGACCGGCGAATGGCCGTTGCTCGACGCCGGAGCGGGCGGCTGAGACTCGGGCGTCGTGGGGTCTTGGTCGTCGGTCATGTCGTGGCAGCGAGTAACAGGCCCGGCGCGGAGCAGCCGCAGACGCGGCGCAGCGATCCAGACCTGGCGCCAGCGTCACAGGAGCCAACCGGAAATGCAACGCCGTTCACAAAAACGACACAAAGATCAGCATGCGTTGGTCGCAGTCTTCACAAAATGGCGACAAAACGTACACAACAGATCGTTCACAAAAACGAAACACCAGCCAAATCGGCGCTCGCCAGTGTTGCGCGCTGGGAATGGTTCTCGCGCACCCGCATCGATCACGCGAGCGAGTTGTTTCCGCCATCCGCGTCGCGACAACTCGATACGTGTCGACGGCGACGAGGATCAATTAATGCCCTATCGCAAAGGAGCCCCCTCAACGTGCGCGCGCACCGAACGCTAATCCTCAGTTTGATTCTCACCGCGATCCTCGCGGTGCCGGCGACGGCACTCGCGAAGCAGTTGATCATCGGCGGCTCGACCTCGGTCCTGCCGCTCGCGCAGAAGCTCGCGACCGCCTATCACAAGGCGTTCCCGAAGATCCCGACGCCGAAGGTCGGCGGCGGCCAGTCGGACATCGGCATCAGCGGCGCCGCGACCGGCCGCTTCGACATCGGCACCTCCTCGCGCAACCCGATTCCGGGAGTCGACCCGAAAGGCCTCGTCTTCACGAAGATCGCGCAGGACGGCATCTGCATCATCACGAGCCCGCAGAACAAGCTGGCGAACATCTCACAGCAGACGGTGATCGGTATCTTCACCGGCGCCGTGCGCGACTGGAGCCAGGTGCCCGGCGCACAGGTCGCTGGACCGATCGACCTGTTCGACCGCGACGGGGCCTCCGGTACGCAGGACGCCTTCCAGCACATCTTCCTCGGCGAAACGCTGAAGATCTCGCCGAGCGCGACGGAAGAGACCTCGAACGGGCTCGAGCAGAACGCCGTGCGCAACGACCCGGGTGGAGCGGGAATCGGCTTCGTCTCGTTCGCCTACACCGAAGGCGTCAACGCCGTCGGCTACCAGGGCATCGCCTGCACGCTCCCGAACGCCAAGTCGGGGCAGTACGGCGGCGTGCGTAATTTCTGGTTCGTGACGAAGGGGGCGCCAAAAGGTGAAGCTGCCAAGTTCATCAGCTGGGTGACGAAGCCGGGCAACACGACGGTGCGCTCGATCGTCAACTCCGACTGGATCGCAATTCACTGATTCAGTGAAAGCGGCGCGATGAACTGATGCGACGCCGCACCGGCCACACCGAAGACAAGCGCGCCGAGCGAACGCTCGGCGCGCTTGCCGTCGCGCTGCTGCTGCTGATCGGCGGCATGATCGTGACGGTCTTCGTCAATGCTTGGCCGTCGTTCTCCTCCAACGGGCTGAGCTGGTTCGGCCCGGGCGGCGATGTCGACACGCAGCTGCGCGCGATGCAGGAATCGACGCCGCTGCCGGGCCACAGCATCGAATACTTCCGCGCCTGGCCGCTGATCTGGGGCACGCTGCTGACGACCGTGCTCGCCGTCGTGCTCGCGCTGTTCGTCTCGACGCTTGCGGCCGTCTTCCTGACCGAGTTCGCGCCACAGCCGGTGCGACGGATCCTCGAGCCGGTGATCAGGCTGCTCGCCGGCGTCCCCTCCGTCGTCTACGGCCTGATCGGGATTCTCGCGCTCGCGCCGTTCATCAACCACCACTGGATCAGCACCTCGCGCAAGCAGTCCGTCGCCTACGTCGTGCAGCTGAACGGCGCCGACCTGACGACGGCGACGGTGATCCTCGCGGTGATGATCACGCCGATCATGGTCGCGCTGATCGCCGGTGCGCTCGCCTCGGTGCCGCTGCCGTGGCGCGAAGGCTCCGCCGCGCTCGGCGTCAATCGCTGGCGCACGATCGTCCGCGTCTCGCTGCGCACGGCGCGCCCGGCGATCGTCGCCGCGACCGTGCTCGCGACCGCGCGCGCGCTCGGCGAGGCGATCATGCTCGCGATGGTCGCCGGCGGCCGCGGCTTCGCGGCCAACCCGCTCGACGGGCTGACCTTCCTGTTCGAGCCGGTCAGGCCGCTGGCGGCGACGATCGTGCAAGAGCAGGAGGGGCTGTCGATCGCGCCGCTCGCGCACACGATCTACGCGATCGCCGCGGTGCTGCTCGTCTCAGCAGCGCTGCTGTCGTTCGCCGGCTGGGCCGCCAAGCAGCCGCTCAAGCGCTACGGGATTCGCGCCTGATGGACGGCGCGGCGCTGCTGGGAACGCCGAAGCCGGCGCCGCGCGCAGGAGCAGTCGTGCGCCCGAAACGCCAGGGCACGAGCGCCTGGCCGTTGATCGACCGAATCGGCTACTGGCTGTGCTGGGCGACCGGCATCGCGCTCTGCCTGATCGTGCTCTGGATCGTTGTGTACATGATGATCAAGGGAATCGGCTATCTGCGCCCGGCGCTGTTCGTCGAACACCCTGCAGCCTCGCTGCAGCAGAGCAAGTCGGGCGGCTTCCTCGACCCGATCGAGGGGACATTGATCATCACCGCGATCGGCACCTTGATCGCAGCGCCGACGGGCATCGGGATCGCCGTGTGGCTGTCCGAGTACGCGCGCCCGGCGCCGCTTGCACGCGCTGTCGAATCGGCGGTCGACGTGATCGCCGGCGTGCCGAGCGTCGTGCTGGCGATCTTCGGCCTGCTCGTCTTCTCCGAGAGCTTCCTCGGCTTCCTCTCCGAGCACGCGGCCAACGGCACCGTCTACGGACGCTCGTTCTTCGCTGCCGGGATCGTGATGGCGCTGCTCGCGCTGCCGCTGATCGTCGGCTCCACTCGCGAGGCGCTCTCGCAGGTGCCAGATCGTGTGCGCGAGGCCTCCTACGCGCTGGGCAAGTCGCGCGCAAGCACGATTCGCTGCGTGCTGCTGCCGTCGATCCGTCCGGACGTCGCCAGCGGGATCGCGCTCGGCATGGGTCGGATCATCGGCGATACGGCGATCATCACGATCCTGCTCGGCCAGACGCTGACGACGCAGGCCGTCGGTGGGACGCCGGTGCTCGGGCTGCTGCGCGGCACCGGCTCGACGCTGACGAGCTACGTCTTCTACAACTCGCCGGCCGGCGAGGGCAACTCGCCGCAGAAGGCATACGCTGCCGCGTTCGTGCTGCTGGTGATCGTGCTGCTGTTGAACGCGCTCGTCACCGCGCTGACCGGCGGGCGGCGGTTGGACCGCCTCGGGATCGGCGCCCGCTTGAGCCTGATCGGGAGGTCGTTCCCATGGATTCCCTGATGCCTCCCCCAGTGAGGCGGATCTCCGTCGACCGCGAGCCGAGTGTCATACCGGCTCCTGCCGTCAGCGAGAACGACTCGCGCGGCGCCGTGCAGCCGAGCGCGCGTCGCCTGCTGACGCGCTCGGACCCTGCGGTCGTCCGTGAGCGGATGCGGATCGAGTCGGTCTGGCTCGCCTACGGCGAGAACTGGGTCGTGCGAGACGTCACGCTGCCGGTCCGCCAAGGCGAGGTGCTGGCGCTGATCGGCGCGTCGGGATCGGGCAAGACGACGCTGCTGCGCTCGTTGAACCGCCTCACCGAGGTCACGGCCGGCGGCGCGCGCGCCGGGCGCATCACGCTCGACGGCCAGGAGATCCACGAGCTCGAGGTCAACCACCTGCGCCGCCGCGTCTCGATGGTCTTCCAGCAGCCGAATCCCTTCCCCATGAGCATCTACGACAACGTCGCCTATGCGCTGGCCGAGCAACGACCGCCTCGCGGGCGCCGCCGCCGCCGCACGCCGGCGCTCGAGGCCGCCGTCGAGGACGCTCTGCGTCGCGCCGGGCTCTACGACGAGGTCGCCGGCGATCTGACGCGCTCAGCGCAGCGCCTGTCCGGCGGTCAGCAGCAGCGGCTGTGTATCGCCCGCGCGCTGGCCGCCGAGCCAGAGGTGCTGCTGCTCGACGAGCCGTGCTCGGCGCTAGACCCGATCTCGACGGCGACGATCGAGGAGCTGATCGTCGGCTTGCGCGAGAGCGTCGCGATCGTGATCGTCACGCACAACCTGCAGCAGGCATTCCGCGTCGCCGACCACGTCGCCTTCATGCACCTCGGCGAGCTCGTGGAGTACGGCTCGAGCGAGCAGGTCTTCGACCGTCCCTCCCAGCAGCGCACTCGCGACTACATCAGCGGCGCGTTCGGGTGAGCGTGCGCCGAGCCGGCCGGTGAGACTCGATCGAGCGCTCGCGCTCGCGCTGGTGGCGGTCTCGCTCAGCGCCTGCGAGACGACAGCCGAGAAGAGCGCGAAGCTCGAACGCCAGGCCAAGCACGTCGCGATCAGCGAGAAGGGCCTGACGATCACGCGCGAGAACGCCGCCGTCAAGGTTCTCGCGGCGACGCTCGTGCGCGATTCCGAACGGGCCGCCGCGGCGATCACCGTGCAGAACCGCTCCGCCGGCGCGCAGCGCGACGTGCCGCTCGCGATCACCGTCAAGGACGCGCGTGGGCGCACGCTGTTCCAGAACAACGGGCCTGGGCTGGAAGGCGCGCTCGTCTCGATTCCGTCGATCGCCGCGCACCAGACGATCACGTGGGTCGACGATCAGCTTCCACCCGGCGGCGCTCCGGCCAGCGTCAGCGCACGCGTCGGCGCGGCCCCGGCGCTTCGCCGCGCGCCGCCCACGCTGTCGATCGGGTCGGAGCGACTGAGCGAAGATCCCGCGGAGGGTCTGATCGCGACCGGCGTCGTCTCGAACCACACGAAGGTCGCGCAAAGCGGCGTTGCCGTGTTCGCCGTCGCGCGCCGGCACGGCAAGATCGTCGCCGCCGGACGCGCGGTGATCCCGCAGCTCGGCGCGAGCGCCTCGACGCCATTTCAGGTCGCCTTCGTCGGCGAAGCGCGCGGCGCGCGGCTGCAGCTCGTCGCGCCGGCTGCAAGCTTCGGCGAATAGCTCGGCTCAGACGACGCGGCGACGCTGTTTCAGCGTGATTCCCTCGAGCACGTGCGCGACCGTCTCGCAGGCGTCGACGGCCGCCTCGAGCGACTCGAAGATGTCCTTCCAGCGGATCACGACCATCGGGTCGATCCCTCCCGCGAACAGCGACGCGACGCCGTCGCGCTGGAGCCGATCGCCTTCGTTCTCGAGGCGATGGATCTCGACCAGGTGCGGCCCGAGCTCGGTGCCCGTGCGCAGGCTGCGCAGCGCCTGCGCGATCTGCTCGCCGGCGCCGACGAGCACGTCGGCAAACTCGACGGCCTGCTCCATCGGCGCCTCGACGCCGTAGAGGCCGAGCTGAGCGGCGGCGTTCTCGGAGTGGTCGACGATGTCGTCGAGCGCCGTCGCCAGCGCGTAGCCGTCGCCGGCCGTGAACGGCGCGCGCACGCGACCGCCGGCGAGGCGGTGGATGATGTCGTGCGTGATGCGGTCGCCTTCCTGCTCGCAGACCTTGATGTCCTGCGCCAGCGTGGCGTGCTCGGGATAGTCGACGAGGAGGTCGCGCAGCAGCAGGCCACAGCGCTGGACATTGCGACCGGCCTCCTCGACGAGGCCCATCAACAGCGGATCGGCCGTGCGCTTGAGGATGCTCATCGCGCGAGGATATTGACCCGCGCCCGGCAGCGAAGTCCTTTCACGAATTTTTTACTGCCCGATTACGAGTTTGCAACGTTGACCGCTACACGCGCGTGCGAGGGTTGCGAACGTGGCGAGCCTTCCCGACAGCGAGGACACGCTGTATGCCGGCGAGCTGGAGATCAGGCTCGGCGACGGTCTCGTGCTGGCAAGCGGTCGCGTCGTGCGGCTGTCCGTGCGCGAGTTCGACCTGATCGTCGCGATGGCGCGCAGGATCGGCGCGATCGCAACGCGCGCCGAGCTCTACGAGACCGTCTGGGGCGGCGAACTGCGCGCCGGCGACCGCTCGGTCGACGTCTACGTCTCAAAGCTCCGCGGCAAGCTCGAAGCGGCGATGCCCGACCGCCGCTTCATCCACACGCACCCCGGCTTCGGCTACCGCTTCCAACCGCAGCCTGCGCGCGAGCCGGTTTCGATCCGCGTCGCAGCGCCGGCTGAGCGCCTGGACGGCGAAGGCCTTTCACGAAATGTTCACACTGGCGCGCCCGGCGATTAACACACTGCCCTGAGAATCGCCCGGCGAAACCTCTGACGCTTGCCGGGTCCATCCATACGTAAATCCAGCCAGAGGAGACGTAGTGATCAAGAACAGGATTGGCGCGCTCATGAGCGTTGCCTTGCTCTCGCTCGGTCTAGCGGCTTGTGGCAGCAGCAGCTCCAGCTCATCCAGCAGCTCCAGCTCCAGCTCCAACAGCTCATCCAGCGGCGGCTCCGCGACGATCTCGGGTGCGGGCTCCACGTTCGCCGCACCGGTGTACGAACAGTGGGCGTCATCGCAATCAGGTCTCACGGTCAACTACCAGGCCGTCGGCTCCGGCGCGGGCATCACCTCGCTCGAGTCCAAGACGGTCGACTTCGGCGCCTCGGACCCGCCGCTGAAGGCCGAAGAAGAAGAAGCGCTCGCGAAGAACGGCAGCTCTGCCGTGATGATCCCGATGTTCCTGGGCGCGATCACCGTCTCCTACAACCTCCCCGGCGTGCAAGCGGGTCTGAAGCTCGACGGCAAGACGCTCGGCGACATCTTCCTCGGCAAGGTCAAGACGTGGAACGACGCCGAGATCAAGGCGCTGAACCCCGGTGTCTCACTGCCGAGCACGGCGATCACGGTGATCCACCGCTCGGACTCCTCGGGCACGACGGCCGGCTTCACCGGCTTCCTCGCGACGGTCGACCCTGAATTCAAGAGCAAGGTCGGAGAAGGCAAGGACGTGCAGTGGCCGACAGGCACCGGCGCGAAGGGCAACGCTGGCGTCGCCGGCGCGGTGCAGCAGACGGCAGGCGCCGTCGGCTACGTCGAGCAGGCCTATGCGCTGCAGCACAAATTCACCTACGCAGCGGTCAAGAACGCCGCCGGAAGCTACATCTCGCCGACGCTCGAATCGACGACGGCGGCGGCCGAAGGCCTGAAGGTGCCGGCCAATCTCGGCATCAAAATCGCCAACCCGACGGGCGCCAAGGCCTACCCGATCACCTCGCAGACGTTCATCGTCGTCAACAAGGATCTCTGCAAGGCCGGAACGCCGGGCGGCGAAGCTGCCGCGAAGGGCGTCGTCAAGTTCATCACGTACGGGCTGAACGAAGGACAGTCGATCCTCTCGCAGGCCGACTACGCAGCACTGCCGGCGGCGATCTTGGCGAAGTCCAAGGCAGCCGCGGCAGGTCTCGAATGCAACGGCTCGCCAATCGGCGGCTGAGCAAGACGGCTCGGGCTCGGATCGGATAGACAACCGGCCATGAGCACCGCAGTGATGCCAGGCGGCGAGCGCTCGATTCTCGAGCGCTCGCCGCTGGCGCGGCTTCCCGATCGCGCGCTGAAGTACGGCCTGACGACGCTCGCCGGGCTGATCCTCGCGCTGATCGTCTACTTCTTCGTGCGTCTCGTCGGCGAGGCGCACCCGGCGTTCGCCCACCAGGGCGTGTTCGGTTTCGTCTTCGGCAACGACTGGAACGTCAGCGCGAACAAATTCGGCGCGCTGCCGCTCGTGCTCGGTACGTTGATCACCTCGGCGCTGGCGCTGTTGATCGGCGTGCCGATCGCCGTCGCGACGGCGCTCTATGCCAACGAGCTGTGCCCGCTGCGACTGCGTGGCCTGCTGACGGTGTTGGTTGAGCTGCTCGCGGCCGTGCCGTCGGTCGTCTACGGCCTGTGGGGGATCTTCTTCCTCGCGCCGAAACTGCAGGGCGCCGAGCAGTGGGTCGCCGACCGGCTCTCGTTCATCCCGTTCATCGGCGGCGGCACGGTGACGATTCCGAACTACTTCGTCGCCGGGCTGATCCTCGCGATCATGATCCTGCCGATCGTCTCGGCAATCGCGCGCGAGGTGATGGCGACCGTGCCGGCCGACCACAAGGAGGCCGCGCTCGGGCTCGGCGCGACGCGCTGGGAGATGATCCGCACGGCTGTCCTGCCCTACTGCCGCGCCGGCATCGTCGGCGGCGCGATGCTCGGGCTCGGCCGCGCGATCGGCGAGACGATCGCCGTGACGATCGTGATCGGCGACGCGCCGCAGCTGGGCAAACATCTCTTCGGGCAGGGCTACAGCCTCGCGGCGGTGATCGCTAACGAGTTCGGCGAGGCAACCGGGCTGCACCGCTCGGCGCTGTTCGCCGCCGGACTCGTGCTGTTCGTGCTGACGCTGCTCGTCAACGCGCTCGCGCGCGTGCTCGTCAGCCGCGCGTCGCGCACGCGCGGCAGCTCCTCGACGTTGCGCGCGGCAGACGAGATGCAGCCGATCGCCGAGGCGGTGGCGGGCGCATGAGCGCCCAGGCCCCAACCGGCGAGCAGTTCGCACGCTTCGCCGTCAGCCCGTCGCGACGGCGCAAGGACCGGCTCGCGCGCGGGCTGATCACGGCCGGCACGGTGATCGCGCTGATCCCGCTCGTGCTCGTCATCTACTACCTCTTGAAAAAGGGGCTCGGCTCGTGGAGCTGGAGCTTCTTCAGCACCGACCCGACCGGCAACACGTTCTTCAAGACGTCGAGCATCGGCGGGATCAAGAGCGCGATCCTCGGCACGATCGAGATCGTCGCGCTGGCTTCGGTGATCGCGATTCCGATCGGCATCGGCGTCGCCGTGTGGCTCGTCGAGTACGGCCGTGAGAGCTGGTTCGCACAGCTCGTGCGCTTCTTCGTCGACGTGCTGACCGGTGTCCCGTCGATCGTCTTCGGCCTGTTCATCTACATCGTGCTCGTCGTCGGCACCGGCAGCTCCTACGCCGGCTACAAGGGCTCGCTCGCGCTGTCACTGCTGATGCTGCCGGTCGTGATCCGCTCGGCCGAGGTGATCCTGCTGCTGATCCCAGGCTCACTGCGCGAGTCGGCGCTCGCGCTCGGCGCGCCGCGCTGGAAGGTGATCTTCCGGATCGTGCTGCCGACGGCGCTGCCGGGAATGGTCACGGGGATCCTGCTGTCGATCGCGCGCGCCGCCGGCGAGACGGCGCCGCTGCTGTTCACTGCGGCGACGACGCGCAACACCGACTTCAACCTCGGCCACTTCATGAACTCGCTGCCGGTGCAGATCTACAACGACGTCACATCTCCGACGACCTCCGTGGTAAACCGTGCTTGGGGGGCCGCACTGACGCTCGTAGTGATGATCCTCCTGCTGAACCTGATCGCCCGACTCGTCTCGCGAAGGAGCCGCTTGGCATGAGCAGCGACGCAATGCCCTCACAGACAGCTAACGTCCAGGACGCAATCGTGGAGCCCGACAGCCAAACGGACAGCCCGCGCGAGCAGATCGCGCCGCGCACGTCGGCGCCGGAGGCTCCCGCGGGCGAGCGCAGCGCGCCCGCGGCGAGCGCCGCCAAGCAGGGGCTCAGCGTCACGCTGGAGAAGCTGCGCGCGTTCTACGGCGACGCCGAACAGGTCAAGGGCGTCGACCTCGAGTTCCGCGCGAACGAGGTCACCGCGATCATCGGGCCGTCGGGCTGCGGCAAGTCGACGATGGTGCGCTGCATCAACCGCATGCACGAGGAGATCCCGGGCGCGCACGCCGAGGGACGCGTGCTGCTGGACGACGACGACGTCTACGGCGACGGCGTCGACGTCGTCGCCGTGCGGCGCGCAATCGGCATGGTCTTCCAGAAGCCGAACCCGTTCCCGACGATGTCCGTGTTCGACAACGTCGCCGCCGGGCTGAGGCTGTCGGCGAGCGGGCGCGGCGGGCGCAGCAAGGCCGACCTGCACACGAAAGTAGAGACCGCGCTGCGCAGTGCCGGCCTTTGGGACGAGGTCGCCGACCGGCTCTCCGAGCCCGGCGCGGGACTCTCCGGCGGTCAGCAGCAGCGGCTGTGCATCGCGCGCTCGCTGGCTGTCGAACCCGAGGTGATCCTGATGGACGAGCCATGCTCGGCGCTCGACCCGATCGCGACGCTGAAGATCGAGGAGCTGATCGAGGAGCTCAAGCAGCGTGTGACGATCGTGATCGTCACACACAACATGCAGCAGGCCGCGCGCGTCGCCGACCGCACGGCGTTCATGCTCAGCGGCGAACTCGTGGAGGTCGGCCCGACGCAGGAGATCTTCACCAAACCGAGCGATGCTCGCACCGAGGAATATGTCACCGGCAAGTTCGGCTAGCGGCGGCGACCGCCACGGCGCCGACGCCGCTGCAGCGGCTGCGAGCGCCGGCGGCACGATCACCAGCGACGACGTTCCGGTTGCAAGCGGCCCGGCGCAGGGTCGGCTGCACTTCCAAGAGCAGCTGAAAGCGCTTGAAACGAACGCGCTCACCGGCCTCGATCTGATCCTCGAGCAGCTCGATCGCGTGCTCGAGGCGCTGCGCCACCAAGACGTCGAGCTCGCGCAGATGGTGATCGCCGACGACGATCGCGTCGACGGGCGCTACCTCGAGGTCCACCAGGGGATCCTCTCGTTGCTGGCGCTGCAGGCGCCGGTCGCCGGCGACCTGCGCCTCGTCGCAGCGCTGCTGCACCTGATCAAGCACATCGAGCGCATGGGCGACCAGTGCGTCAACATCGCCAAGCTGATCCCGCTGTCGGGCTATGAGCCGCCGGTGCGCCCGGAGATGCTCGACGCGCTGGCGAAGATGGGCGCCTACGCGCGCTCGGAGGTCGCACAGTGCAAAGCGGCGTTCGCCGGGCGCGACGTCGAACTGGCCGAGGATCTGGTGCGCCAGGATCGCGAGATCAACCGGCTCAACCGCGAGATCTTCCGGATGGCGATCGAGATCGGCGACGACGTCGACACGCGCGAGTGGGCCATGCACATGATCCTCGTCGCGCGCGCGCTCGAGCGGATCGGCGACAACGCAGTCGACATCGGCGAGCAGGTCGCATTCGTTGTGACGGGCCTGTTCCGCGAGTTCTCCGACTCCTCGCACCCGACCGGCGTGCCGCCCGACGCGGCGCCGGACGGGCGTCCCGAGCGGTTCTAAGAGTCGCCCAGAGACCGCCTGCGAGCGGCGAGCGGCGGGCGCCCGCGGACGGCGCTCGCAGGCCTGACTGCGCGCCGTTCGCAAACAGCGAGCGGGCTGTGAAGATCCTGTGACGATTTCTGCAACGGCCGATTGCAGGCTGCTTGCTGACGTACACTTCGGGCCAATGACGGAGAGCATCACCGCCAGGGACGAGGCGGCGCCGTCGGGTCCGGGGGGCGCAACCTCGCAGTTGCGGATTGCCGTGCTCGACCGCGACAGCGGCTTCATTCAGGTGCTGAGCAAGCGCCTCGATCGCCTCGGTTGGGAGCACCGCGTGCTCGCCAGCCCCGTGCCGGCCGACGCCGTCGTCGCGATGCGTCTGAGCGCGCTCGTCGTCGACCTCGCCGTGCTCGGACCGCAGGCGTGGGAGTGGCTGGAGCGCCTCTGCGGCGCGCTGCCGGACCTCGGCATCGTCGTCTGCACCGGGCCTTCTACGGTCGCACAGCGCGTGCGCGGGCTGCGCCTAGGCGCCGATGACTGGATCACAAAGCCGTGCCACCCCGAGGAGGTGATCGCGCGCGTGCAGAGCGTCGTGCGACGCCGCCGCCGGCCGAGCGGCCGGACCGAGTCCAAGCCGGTCATGGCCGGCGATGTCGAGATCCGCTCCGATCGCTTCCAGGCGTTCGTCGAGGACGCGAGCCTCGACCTGACGCGCCGCGAGTTCGAGCTGATCGAGCTGCTCGCCGCCGCCGAGGGGCGCGTGCTCGAGCGCGAGGAGATCTACTCGCGGCTATGGGGCTACACGATGGTGCGCGGCGACCGCTCGGTCGACGTGTTCGTGCGGAAGCTCCGCCAGAAGCTGGAGAAGGCCTCGCCGCGCTGGCGCTACATCCACACTCACTTCGGTATCGGCTATCGCTTCGCCGCCGAATCGCTCGACGTCGAGTCGGTCGACGTCGAGATCCCGCCCTCAGTGCCCGTCGCTTGGGACGCTCGCGATCAGAGCGAGCTCGCGCGGACGCAAGAGGACCGCGAGCTCACCACCGACGCCCTCTAGCCGCACGGCGGCAAGGCCGCCCTTCTTCATCTCGACGCGGCCGCCGGTGAGATCGGCGATCACGCCGGAGAGATCCGGCTCGTGCCCGACGAGCAGCACGCGCGCGTCAGCATCGAAGCCGGCGAGCGCATCGAGCGCCTGCGCCGCCGCGAATGACGATGCCAGCGGCTCGTGCTCGCGCAGCAGTGCGCGTTGCGGCTCGCTCCAGTGCTCCGCGGCGAGCTCCGCGGTCTGGCGCGCGCGCGTCTTCGGGCTGAACAGGATCAGATCGAAGCCGACCTCGAGCCGAGCGAGTGCGCTGCCGGCAGCACGTGCCTGCGCTTCCCCCCTAGACGTGAGCCGCCGCGCCGAGTCCGTGCGCGTTCCGTGCGGCTCTGCCTCGGCGTGCCGTAGTAGCCAGAGCTGACGAGCCATTGCTTGCGCAAGCACCCTACCGCGACACGACCGCCCGAGCGGGCCGGCCGCCACGATGTCAACGAAACGTGAAAAGCCGCGCGCAGCGCCCTACCGACGGCCGGCCAGCGTGTAGCGTGATGGGCGATGGAGTTCGATCGACAGCCCGACTCAGACGATCGTTCGACGATCGTCGTCGGCCTGCAGCGCGATCCCGAGCCGGCGCGCCGCGCCGAGCTTGCCGACGCCGCAGCGCTGCGCCACGGCGGCGCTGAGGAGCGCGAGCTCGACGACCCCTCGCTCTATGTCAACCGCGAGCTCTCCTGGCTGGACTTCAACGACCGCGTGCTGCAGCTCGCCGAGGACGAGCGGCTGCCGCTGCTCGAGCGCGTCAAGTTCTGCGCGATCTACACGACGAACCTCGACGAGTACTACATGGTGCGCGTCGCCGGCCTGCATGACCAGATCGACGCCGGCGTCGAGAATCCCGGCCAGGACGGACGCACGCCCTCGCAGACGATCGCGCTGATCCGCGAGCGCGTGCTCGGCCTCGGGCGGCGGCTGACCGATTGCTTCGAAGGCGAGCTGCGCAGCCAGCTATCCGACAACGACATCCTCGTCGTCGGAGTGCGCGAGCTCGACGAGGAGCGCCGCGCCGAGCTGGCAGAGCTGTTCCAGAAGAAGATCTTTCCCGCGCTGACGCCGCTCGCCGTCGCGCCGGGCCGCCCCTTCCCCTACATCTCGAACCTCTCGCTCAGCCTCGCGATCCTCGTACGCGACCCGGTCACCGATCAGACGGTGTTCGCGCGCGTGAAGGTGCCAACCGAGATCCTGCCGCGTTTCGTCACGCTCTCGCGGCCCGGCGAGCCGGCGCTGCTGGTGCCGCTCGAGGACGTCATCGCGCACCACCTCGACGCGCTCTTCCCCGGCATGGAGATCGTCGACTACAACGTCTTTCGCGTCACGCGCGACGCCGACCTCGAGGTCTCTGACGACGCCGCCGACCTGCTGCAGGCGGTTGAGGACGAGCTGCGCCGCCGCCGCTTCGGCGAGATCGTGCGCGTCGAGGTCGGCGCCGACATCTCCGAGCGCCTGCTCGTCGAGCTGTCGGGGCTGCTGCGCGTGACCGACGACGAGGTCTACGCCGTCGACGGACTGCTCGACATGGGCGCGCTGTGGCAGCTCGTGCGCCTGCCCGGCCACGGCGAGCTGCGCCAAGAGCCGCTCGTCGGGATCACCGATCCGCGCCTGCTGCGCCACGAGGACGAGCGCCCGGACGTGCTGGGCGCGATGCGCGAAGGCGACGTGCTCGTGCACCACCCCTACATCTCCTTTGCTACGTCCGTCGAGCGCTTCGTCGAGCAGGCCGTCGCCGACCCGAACGTGCTCGCGATCAAGCAGACCGTCTACCGCACGAGCGACGACTCGCCGCTCGTGCCGGCGCTGATCGACGCGACCGAGCGCGGCAAGCAGGCGGTCGCGCTGGTCGAGCTGAAGGCGCGCTTCGACGAGGGCATGAACATCCACTGGGCGAAGGCGATGGAGGAGGCCGGCGTACACGTCGTCTACGGCCAGCCGGCGCTGAAGACGCACGCCAAGTGCGTGCTCGTCGTCCGTCGCGAGGGCGACGGCGTGCGCAACTACGTGCACATCGGCACCGGCAACTACCACTCGGCGACGGCGCGCCTGTACACGGACTTCGGCCTGTTCACGACCGACGAGCAGATCGGCGCGGACGTCGCCGACATGTTCAACTACCTGACCGGCTACGGGCGCCCGTCGCACTACCGCAAGGTGCTGATGGCGCCGAACCAGCTGCGCGACGGCATCCTCGAGCAGATCGAGCGCACGATCGAGTCCCACAGCCCCGACTCGCCGGCGCGGATCACGATGAAGATGAACTCGCTCGTCGACGGACGCTGCATCCGCGCGCTCTACCGCGCCTCGCAGGCCGGTGTGCCGGTCGAGCTGAACGTGCGCGGCATCTGCTGCCTGCGCCCCGGCGTGCCGGGCATCTCCGAGAACATCCGCGTCGTCTCGATCGTCGGGCGCCTGCTCGAGCACTCGCGCGTCTACGGCTTCGAGCGCGACGGCGAGCACACGATCTTCATCTCCTCCGCCGACCTGATGCCGCGCAACCTCGACCACCGCGTCGAGCTCGCCGTGCCGATCGCTTCGCCAGAGGCGCGCGCCGAGCTGCTCGACACGCTGCAGCGCGCGTTTGCCGACAACCAGAACTCTTGGGAGCTGGGTGCGGACGGTGAGTGGAGCAGGCGCACGCCTGCGCCCGGCGAGGAGCAGCGGAGCCTGCAGCTGGAGCTGGCTGAGATCTATGCGGCGCGAGCTGGCGAGCAGCGGGCGGGGCGAGACCCTTCAGGCGTCCTGCGCGGCTAGCGCTAGCTGAGCCCGGCCAGCGCCTCTTTGAGGTCGTCGACCGACTGAAAATCGAGCCCCAACAAGTGATCGTGGCGATGGCGCACGACGCCCTGCTCGTCGATCACGATCACCGCGCGCTTGGTCCCGAGCCGCGAGGAGTAGGCGCTGTAGGAGCTTGCGACCTTGCCGTCGACGTCGGCGAGCAACGGCACCGTCAGCCCGTTCTTCTCGATGAAGCCCTTGTGCGAGTCGAGATCCTGCTTGGAGATCCCGACAACCGTCGCATCGAGTGCCGCGAAGTCATCAGCCCGATCCCGATAAGAGCAGAACTGTTTCGTGCAGACCATCGTGTTGTCGCCGGGATAGAACAGCAGCACGATGCGCTCGCCGCGATGCTCTGAGAGGTGGAAGGAGCCGTCCGTTCCGGGCAGCTCGAAGTCTGGGGCGGGCTCGCCTACCTGTGGCGTCTTGGCCATCTCTCTGCTCCTCCTCTGATCGATCCTCTCCGGAAGCAGAACCTAACCGATCGCGTCTGCGATCAGGCCGAGCCAGACCTCACTGCGCGTCGGGAACGCCGGCACGGCGTGCGCGAGGCGCTCGATCGGCACCTCGCCGACGACGGCGATCGTCGCCGCGTGCAGCCACTCGGCGACCTCGACGCCGACGAACGTCGCACCGAGCAGCACGCCGCGCTCGATGTCGATGACGATGCGCGCCGCTCCGGGAGCGCCGTGCCCGACGAAGCTCTCCCCTGCGACAGTCAGCGGCCGGTCGACCGCGCGAACGCTTACCCCGGCGGCGCGCGCGCTCGCGAGCGTGTGCCCGACGGCGGCTACCTGCGGCTCGGTGAAGATCACGCGCGGCGACTGCGCGCCGTCTGAGCGCAGCTCCTGCGGGCGCCCGAGGATCCGCGCGGCGATGAGCCGCGCCTGGTACTTGCCCATGTGCGTCAGCAGCACGCGCCCGTTGGCGTCGCCGATCACATAGAGCCAGTCGAAGCCCGGCACGCGCAGCGTCTCGTCGACCTCGACGAAGCCGCCGTCGTCGAGCCCGAGCGACTCGAGCCCGAGCGCGTGCGTGCGCGCTTCGCGCCCGCTCGCGACCAGCAGCTCCTCGGCGCTCAGCGTGCGGCCGTCCTCCAGCGACATCGTCAGCTCACCGCGGCCGCCTCCGGCGACGCCCCGCTCGCGCTGCACGCCCGTCACCTTCGCGCCGAGCAGCACCTCCACCCCATCGTGTTCGAGCGCTTCGCGCACCAGCCCCGACGCAAGCTCCTCCTCGTGTGAGATCAGTCGATCGAGCCGCTCGACGATCGTCACGCGCGCGCCGAGCGAGGCGTAGGCCTGCGCCAGCTCGGCCGCGACGACGCCGCCGCCAAGCACGAGCAGCGACTTCGGGATCACCTTCGCCGTCGTCGCCTCGCGACTCGTCCACGGCTCGGCAGTCGCAAGCCCGTCGATCGGCGGCATCGCTGCGCCGCTGCCCGGCGCGAGCACGATCGCGCGGCGTGCGGCGAGCAGCTGATCGCCGACGCGCAGGCGCCGCTCGCCCTCGATCTCGCCGTGCCCGCGAAACAATGCGATTTCGCGGTCTTCCAGCCACGGCAGCTGCGCGCTGTCGTCGAGCTCGTGAATGATCTGATCGCGCCGCGCGAGCGCCGCCGGCACGTCTAGCGAGCCCGTCACGGCCTCGGCCGCGCCGGCTACGCGGTGCACCTCGGCGAGCGCCTGCGCTGGGCGCAGCAGCGCCTTCGAGGGCATGCAGGCGTAGAACGAGCACTCGCCGCCGACCAGCTCCTGCTCGACGAGCGCGACCGACAGATCCGCTTCGGCGAGCTGGCCGGCGCAGACCTCGCCGGCCGGTCCGGCGCCGAGCACAATCACGTCGAACTCTCGAATCTGATCTACGGTCAATGTCCGTCCTCTCGGTTGCCCTGCCTAGGCCGCTCGGCGTCTCGCTAGCCTCACGATATGGAGGAATCGCTCGTCGGACAGTTGCTGCTCGCCTCGCCCTCGCTGCACGACCCGAACTTCGAGCGCACGGTCGTGCTCGTCGGGCTGCACAGCACCGAGGGCGCGATGGGCGTCGTGCTCAACCGCCCGTCGGAGCTGACCGTCGCCGAGGCGGCGCCGCAGCTCGACGAGGCCGTCGAGGACTCATCGCTCGTCTACGTCGGCGGCCCGGTCCAGCCGGGATCGATCGTCTTCCTCGCCGAGTTCCTCGAGCCCTCGCTCGCCGGCATGCTCGTGCTCGGGCGGATCGGCTTTCCGGCACCGAACGCGCAGATCGACGAGCTCTCGCAGGCAACCGAGCGCGTGCGTGTGTTCGCCGGCTTCGCCGGCTGGGGCCAGGGCCAGCTCGAGGCCGAGATCGAGCAGGGCGACTGGATCGCCGACACCGCGCTGCCCGACGATGTCTTCAGCGACGAGCCCGAGGAGCTGTGGAGCGAGGTCTTGACGCGCAAGGGCGGCAGTTACGCGCTCGTCGCGCGGATGCCGCCCGACCCGAGCCTGAACTGATCCGCCATATCTTCGCCGAGTTCACGGCTGGCGCGTAACCGCGCCCTGCCCGCGTACTACTCTTTCCGTTGTCCCCACCGCGCCGCGCCGGCGCCGTTTCTCGAGGTCCACGCATGGTCAAGCTAGCCCGCTGGTCGACATCGCATCGCCTGTACGTCGTGCTCGGATGGATCGCGCTGCTGCTCGTGATCAACGTGATCTCGCAGTCGGCCGGCACGAGCTACTCGAACAACTTCACGCTGCCCAACTCCGACGCGCAGCGCGCCTCCGACCTGCTGGACAAGAGCTTCCCGGCGCAGGCCGGCGATCGCGACACGATCGTCTACAAGGTCGGCTCGGGCTCGGTCTCCGATGCGGCCGTGCGCGAGCGCATGAGCGCGACGTTCGCGAAGGTCGCGAAGCTGCCGCACGTCAGCGCCGTGATCAGCCCCTACTCGGGCGCCGCCGCCGGAAAGTCGATCTCGGCCGACGGCAAGATCGCCTTCGCGACGGTCGTCTTCAACGAAAAAGCCAACAACCTGCCGAAGTCGGCAGCCGAACGCGTCGTCGACGTCGCGCGCGCGGCAGCGCGGCCGGGGCTGGAAGTCGAGCTCGGCGGGCAGGCGATCGAGGCGACCGAGCAGGCCGGATTCGGCATCTCGACGGGCGTCGGGCTGCTCGCGGCGATCGTCGTGCTGCTGCTGACGTTCGGCTCGTTCATCGCGATGGGGCTGCCGATCCTGACGGCGCTGTTCGGCCTCGGCACGGGCCTCGGCGTGATCGCGCTGTTCACGCACGTCGTCGACACGCCGAACTTCTCCTCCGAGCTCGCCGCGATGATCGGCCTCGGCGTCGGCATCGACTACTCGCTGTTCATCCTGACGCGCTTCCGCGAGGCGTACATAACGCCCGGCCCGACCTTCGAAGACGCGCGCGAGTCCGTCGTGCAGGCGATGGACACCGCCGGCCGTGCCGTCCTGTTCGCCGGCTGCACCGTCGTGATCGCGCTGCTCGGGATGATGCTGCTCGGCGTCAGCTTCCTCTACGGCGTCGCGATCGCAGCATCGATCGGCGTGCTGCTGATGATGCTCGCCTCGCTGACGCTGCTGCCGGCGATGCTGACGTTCGCCGGCAAGCGCCTGACGCGCCCGAGCCGGCGCACGCGGCGGCGCGCCGAGAGGGCCGCCGCTGCCGCCGGCGGCAGCGGCGCCGTCGCCGGCGCGACGCTCGCCTCGGGCGCGACGCCCGGCGCCGGTGGCGCCTGGATGCGCTGGAGCCTGTTCATCGAGCGGCACCCGCGCACGATCGCCGTCGCCGCGATCGTGCTGATGCTCGCGATCGCCGCACCGGCGACGGCGCTGCGACTCGGCTCGAGCGACGCCTCGAACGACCCGCCCGGCCAGACCACGCACAAGGCCTACACGCTGCTCGGCGAAGGCTTCGGCGAAGGCTTCAACGGCCCGCTGCTGGTCGTCGCAAAGGTGCCGAGCTCGGACGGCGCAGCGGCCGTCGCGCGACTGCACGCCGCGATCGCCGCCGCTCCTGGCGTCGTCTCGGTCGTGCCGACGAAGCTGAGCCCGAGCGGCAGCGTCGCGACGATCACCGTCTATCCGCACTCCTCGCCGCAGGCGCTGGCGACGACGGAACTCGTCGAACACCTGCGCGCCGACGTCGTACCGCCGATCAGCGCGAGCACCGGCATGCGCGTCTACGTCGGCGGTCAGACGGCCGGCGCCGTCGACTTCGCCAAGACGCTCGGGCAGAAGCTGCCGCTGTTCATCGGCGTCGTCGTGCTGCTCTCGGCGCTGCTGCTGATGATCGTCTTCCGCTCGCTCGTGATCCCGCTGCAGGCCGCCGTGATGAACCTGCTCAGCATCGGCGCCGCGCTCGGCGTGATCGTCGCGATCTTCCAATGGGGCTGGCTCGGCAGCCTGTTCGGCGTCCAAGCCGGCCCGATCGAGTCGTTCATCCCGGTGATGCTGTTTGCGATCGTCTTCGGCCTGTCGATGGACTACGAGGTGTTCCTCGTCTCGCGTATCCACGAGCGTTGGGCATACACGCGCGACAACGCGCGCTCGGTCGCCGAAGGCCTCGCGCTGACCGGTCGCGTCGTAACGGCTGCAGCCGCGATCATGGTCTGCGTCTTCCTCTCGTTCATGCTCGGCGAAGACCGCGTGATCAAGGAGTTCGGCCTCAGCCTCGCAAGCGCCGTCTTCCTCGACGCGCTCGTCGTGCGCTGCCTGCTGCTGCCGGCCGTGCTGCACCTGATCGGCCGGCGCACTTGGTCGCTGCCGGCCGGTCTCGACCGAATCCTGCCGCACCTGAACATCGAGGGCACCGTGCTGCCGGTCGAGGAGCCCGGCAGCACGAGCGGCGCGCATCCGAGCGGAGCTCGCCGCGGCGGCCGGCCCGAGATCGCCACTGAGGGGGCCGAGGGCTGAGCCGAATCGGTCGGGGAGCGCAGCTCGCCTGCCTCCCCCTCCTCTGCCTCGCGATGCAGCTCGGCGCGCGGCCGAGCGGCGCGGCGGCGATGGGCGTTGCTTCGCCGGCGCCGGCGAAGCAGCTGCCTGCCGCGAAGCAGCCGCGTCCGCGCGTAGTCGGACCGGTCGTGCTCGTCTTCCTCGACGCCGGCGAGCGGCAACTGAGCAGCGTCGGCGGGCTCTCGATCGGGCTGATGTCGGCGACTCAGGGCGCGTATTTCCGCGAGCAGTTCCTGCTCGACGTCGGCCAGGGCGCACGCGTCGCGGCGTCCGCCTACAAGCGCCCGAAGCCGCCGGCGCTGCTCGGGCTGAGCGGCGCCGCCCTGGGCGCCGGCGCAGCGCGGCAGGCATCGATCGCGTTTCCCGGATGGCCGGCACTGGTCGCGCGTGCGCGTGCAGTGCCGCAGCTGCTGCGGCCGGGGCTGCTCGCGTCGAGCATTCCCGGCGGCGCCGGCTACGTCGGCGTCAGCGGCACAGACGACGGCGACCTGATCGCCGCGATCGACCGCAACGGCCGCCTCGCGGCCTACTCCTCCGGGAGCGCATCGACGTTGCTGGCGCGGGTCGGCGCGATGCGCGCGAGCAAGCGCCTCGTCGTCAGCGACCTGCCGAGCGGCGCCGCAGGCCTCGCCGACCTGCGCGCGCTGAGCCGCACGCGCCCGGCCGGCGAGCTGCTGCTGGCCGTCCAGCGCGCTGCGGCCGACGGCGACGGGCACGAACTGCTGTGGGCCGGCGCGGCCGGGCTGTCGGGCGGCTCCGGCGGGCGCGAGCTGACCTCGCACACGACCAACCAGCGCGGCCTGATCGCATCGGTCGACCTCGCGCCGAGCATCCTCGAACGCCTCGGGCTGGCAGTTCCAGCCGACATGCGCGGCGAGCCGCTCGAAACCGACGGCGCGCTCGACTCGGCCGGGCTGCGTGCGTTCGCCGCGCGCTTGCGCGTCGTCGGCGGTCGCCGGCTGACGGCGTTCGGCTGCCTGCTCGCGGCGTGGGCGCTGCTGCTGCTCGCCGCCTCGCTGCTGCCGGCTGGGCGCCGGCGTGCCTCGCGTGCTTGGGCGATGCGCGTCGGCGGACTCGCCGTGCTGTGGATCCCGCTCGGAGCGCTGATCGGCGCTGCGCTCGAACCGAGCGCAGCAGTCGAGTACGCGGCGATCACGCTCAGCTGCTTTGCGCTCGCAGCGATCGCCGACGCGCTGCTGCCGTGGCCGCGCGCGCCGCTGCTGCCGGTCGCTGTCGGCGTGCTCGCGCTCGTGATCGACGCGCTCGCCGGCACGCAGCTGCTCGTGCGCTCGCTGCTCGGCCCCAACCCGATTCTCGGCGCGCGCTTCTACGGCTTCGGCAACGAGCTCAAGTCGGGGCTCGCCGTCGCCGTGCTGGCGGCAGTCGCGGCGGCGCTCTATCCGGCGATCCGCTCACGCCGCGCCGCCGCGCTGACAGCCGCCGCCGGCGTCGTGCTCGCTGCGATCGAGGGCTCGGCGCGGATCGGCGCCGGCGTCGGCGGCGTAATCCTCGTCGCCGCCGGCTTCGCCGTCGCGACGCTCGTGCTGCTGCCGGGCAGCTTCTCGCGCGGGCGCGCGCTGCTCGTGATCGCCAGCCCGCTGGTCGCGCTCGCCGCGCTCGCGCTGCTCGACCTGGCGACGGCGCATGGCTCGGGCCACTTCACCGGCAGCATCCTGCACGCGCGCTCGGCCGGCGACCTGCGCGACGTGATCGTGCGCCGCTACGGCGCCGCCTGGACCGAGCTGAAGAACCACGCGATGCCCTACGCGACGGCGCTCGCGCTGCTCTACGCCGTGCTCGCCGTGCGCCGGCGTGCGCGCCTGCTCGCTCCTGTCGACAGCGACCCGGCGTGGTTCGCGACGCTTGCCGGCGGACTGACGGCGGGCGTCGTCGGCAGCTTCAGCGAGGACTCCGGACCGGTGCTGCTAGTCGTCGCCGTGTTCACGCTCGGCTGCGTCGCGTCATATCTGTGGGGCGGCGACGCCGGCCGGAGCGAGCCACCGGCCGCGGCAGCCGCTCAGCGCGCCGCCCTGACCGCCAGCACCGAGCCGTAGTTGATCGCGACCGCAACCGCGACGATCGCGCTCGACGGCGGCAGCGACGGGATCGCGTAGGCGAGCGCGAGGCCGGCCCACATCGCGAGGAGCGCGAGGCACGCGGCCAGCGCGATGCCGACGAACGGCGAGGAGACGAGCCGATGCGCCGCGGCCGCCGGCGCGGCGAGCAGCCCGAGCAGCAGCACCGCGCCGACGACCTGCGTCGCCTCGGCCGCGACGACGCCGAGCAGCGCGACGAAGCCGATCGCGAGCGCGCGCGTCGGCACGCCGCGAGCGCCGGCCACCTCGGGCGCTACCGACGCGAACAGCAGCGGCCGCGCGATCGCAACGAGCAGCAGCGTCGCGCCGAGGCCGACTGCGGCCGCAAGCCGCGCTTCGCCGCCAGACAGCCCGAAGATCGACCCGAACAGCGTGTGCGCGCCGAGCACGCCCGAAGCGCCGGCCGAGCTCGTGCTGACGCGCGCCAGGAAGAACGCGCCGAGCCCGAGCACGAACGTGAACGCGATCCCGATCGCCGTGTCGTCGGCCGGCGAGGAGCCGCCGGCTCGCGACAGCGCGCCGCGTCCGAGCGCGCCGATCGCCGCGCCGACGACGATCGTCGCCGCGAACAGCCCGACTCGCTCGTCGACGCCGGCCGCCGCCGCCGCGAGCGCGCCGGGGAAGGCGACGTGGCTGAGCGCGTCGCCGGCGAAGACCTGCCCGCGCAGCACGACGAACCAGCCGCCGACGCCGCACGCCAGCGCGACGAATGTGCCCGCGAGCAGCGCGTTGCGGATGAATTCCTGCGAGAAGATCAGATCACCGTGCCCGGCTGCGGCTGCGGTTCGCGCATCGCCGGTCGATCCTCGCGCGAGCGCGAGCGCGAGCGCAGATAGCCGATCGCGCGCGCCAATACGTAGATCGCGAACGCGACGGCGGTGATGAAGAAGCCGGCCGGATAGACCGAGAAGTAGGCGAGACCGAGCCCCAGCCAGACGATCAGCAGACCCAGCAGGACCGTCAGCAGGATGCTCGCGAGCGGCCGCGCCGTCAGCGCCTGCGCGCTCGCCGCGGGCGCGACGAGCAGCGCGAACACGAGCAGCACGCCGGTGATCTGGCTCGTCGCCGCAACGGCCAGCCCGAGCAGCATCACGAACGCGAACGACAGCGCGCGCACGGGCACGCCGCGCGCGGCGGCGACCTCACGGTCGACCGACGCGAACAGCAGCGGGCGGCCGATCGCGGCGAGCGCCGCGAGCGCGATCGTCGCGACGACGAGCAGCACGATCACCTCGCCGTCGCTGACGCCGAGCAGGTTGCCGAACAGCAGCCCCTCGAGGTCTCCGAGCACGCCGCCGTAGAGACTGACGAAGAGGAAGCCGACGGCGA
>DATBBG010000021.1:0-39904 GCA_036271095.1 Solirubrobacteraceae bacterium | reverse complement strand
CCAGTGCACGTGCAGGTGCGCAGTGACGCCGTGCGCGTGCACGACGGCGGCGATCGGAAAGACGATCAGCGCCGCGATCAGCCCTTGCGTCGCGCCGGAGAGCACCTTGGCGACAGCGACGAGCCAGATCGGGCACGGCGCCTGCACGCGATCCTCGATCTCGCGTGTGAAGCCGAACTCCTGCGCCATCACCATCGCGACGGCTTGGATGCCCTGGAACATGATCGAGATGCCGACGACGCCGGCGACGAGCACGGTCGCGAACTCGGACTCGGCGGCCTTGCCGCCACCGCCACCGACGCCCTGGCCGATCGTCGGGAAGACGTAGAGGAAGACGAAGACGAGCAGGAACGGCTGCACGAGCGTGCGCACGACGAACTCGCCGAAGTTCTTCTTCAGCACGACGAGGTCGCGCAGCACGAGCGCGCGCAGCGCCGTGCGGCTGGCAGCGAACGTCGAGCGCGTCGGCTCGATCACGATCGCGGTGCGCGCGGGCGCCGAGGACGCGGCGGGCTGAGCAGCGGCGCTGGCCATCAGTCGCGCAGCTCCTTGCCGGTCAGGCTGATGAAGACGTCCTCGAGGCTCGGCTCGGCGACGGACAGGTCGGCGAGCTCGAAGCCGGCGGCGTCGGCGGCCTCGACGACGCGCGGGATCAGCCGTGGCGCTTCTTTGACGTGCAGCTCGATGCCGCCGTCGACGGAGCGCGTCTGCGTCACCTCTGCGATCGCCTCAGACAGCCTCGCGGCGAGCGCGTCGAGCTCGCCGGCGGCCTTGATCGTGACGATCGCCTCGGCGCCGACGGAACGCTTCAGCTCGGCGGGCGTGCCGAGCGCGAGGATCTTGCCGTGGTCCATGATCGCGAGACGGTCGCACAGCTCGTCGGCCTCCTCCATGTAGTGCGTCGTCAGCAGGATCGTCTGCCCTTCGCGGTTGAGCTCGCCGAGGATCTCCCACAGCGCCAGGCGGCTCTGCGGGTCGAGGCCTGCGGTCGGCTCGTCGAGGAACAGCACGGCCGGGCGGTGGAAGATCGCGCGCGCCATCATCAGCCGCTGCGCCATCCCGCCGGAGAGCGCGTAGACGGACGCTTTGGCCCATTTCGAGAGGTGCATCTTCGCCAGCAGCTCGTCGGCGATGCGGCGCGAGTCGGCGGCGCCGATGCCGAACAGCCGTCCGTGGAAGTAGAGGTTCTCCCAGACGTTGAGCTGGCGGTCGAGCGTGTTCGTCTGCGAGACGATGCCGATCAGCTGCTTCGCGAGCGCCGGCTGGGCGACGACGTCGATCGCGCCGACGTGAGCGCTGCCTGACGTCGGGATCACGCGCGTCGTGAGCATGCCGGCGGTCGTCGTCTTGCCGGCGCCGTTGGGGCCGAGCAGGCCGAAGACCTCGCCCGCGCGCACGCTCAGGTCGAGCCCGTCGACGGCAGCGAAATCGGCGCCGGGATAGACCTTGCGCAGCGCGTTCGTGCGGATCACTTCGCTGGTCGGCATCGACCTATCTATAGCGATCGCGACCACGCTCGCGCGCTACCCTGCGAAAGCGATGTCGGACACAGGCAAGGTCGCCAAGAACCTCGAGCGCTTCGCGCAGGCGGTCGCAGCGCATGACCGCGAGAACCCGACGCACACGGCGCACGGCATCGGCCTGGCGCACTTCGACATGGAGCGGCTCGGCTTCGACGAGGGCGAGGAGATCCTGCCGGGGATCACGATTCACGCCGACAGCGGCGTCACGGGCAACTTTCGCGTGCTCTGCGACGGACAGCACGACGAGGAGCTGCAGGAGGCCGAGCAGGAGGTCGTCGAGGCGGTCTCGACGCAGGCCGTGCCGACCGGCGCTCCCGCCGCGGCGCCGTATCCGTTCGAGCAGTAGCGCCGGCAACCGCCTTTTTCGATGATTGGCCGCTCACGCGGCCGCTGACTGGTTGCGCGTCTCAACCGACGGCGGTCATTTTGGACGTTCGGCCATCGGCAAGCGCGTGCGTTCGGCGGAGACTGCCGACGTGGACGCGGGCGGACTTGGCATGACCGCATCCTCAGCAGAGGAGATCGACTGCCGCGACTGGGTCGGGCACGTGATCGTCTGCGGCCTGAACGACGTCGCGCTGCGCACGGTCGAGCAGCTGCACCTGGCCGGTGCGCGCGTCGTCGTGCTCTCCGACGAGTCGGGCGATCGACTCGTGCGGATCGTGCGCGGCTGGGGGATCACGCACCTGCCGCGCGGCGGACACCTCTCCGAGCCGCTGTTCGACGCCGGCATCGCCGGCGCCTCGGCGGTCGTCTGCGCCGAGAGCACCGATTTGCGCACACTCGAGACGGTGCTGCAGATCCGCGACTTGCGCCCGGACGTGCACGTCGTCGCCGACCTCGACAACCCCTCGGTCGCGCACGCGCTGGAGGGCGTGCTGCGCTCGGTCGGCGTGCTCGACGTCGCCGCGCTGTTCGCGCCGGCCGTCGTCGAAACGTGCGTCGGACGCCGCGCGCGCGAGATCGAGCTCGGCGAGACCTCGTTCGTGACAGCCGAGGTGCTGGCGCCGCGCGACGGCACGCTGCGCGAGCTCTACGGCAACCTCGCGCCGATCGGCGTCGTGACGGAGGCCGACGACGAGCTGATCGCGTGCCCAGGCCGCGACCAGCCGGTCTCGGCGCGCGATCGCGTGACGCTGCTCGGCACGCGCGCCGAGCTCGACGCTGCCGGGCTGATCCGCCAGGAGGCGGGCACGGGCGGCGCGGCGGCGGCGACCGCGCGAGCGCGCAGCTTCGTCGAGCGTCAGCGCAGCGCGATCGCCGGGATCATCGACCGGCCGCTGCGAATCGCGCTGCTGCTCGGGCTGGTGCTGCTCGTGGTCTCGACGATCGTGCTGCACTTCGCCTACCACGAGCCGCTCGGACGCTCGCATCTGTCACTGCTCGACGCGGTCTACTTCACGGTCGAGACGGTTGCGACGGTCGGCTTCGGCGACTACTCGTTCGCGGCACAGCCGAGCGGCATGGTCGCGTTCGGCATCTTCTTGATCGTCGCCGGCGTGACGCTGACGACAACGATGTTCGCGCTGCTGACGAACGCGCTCGTCAGCCGGCGCTTGGCGCAGTCGCTCGGGCACGGGCGGATCCCGGGAATGCACGGACACGTCGTGCTCGTCGGCCTCGGCAGCGTCGGCATGAAGGTGCTCGAAGGGCTGCTCGACGCCGGCGCCGAGGTCGTCGTGATCGAGCGGATGGAGAACAACCCGTATCTGACCGAGGCACGCGCGCTGCAGGCGCCGCTCGTGATCGGCGACGCGACGCTCGCGCGCACGCTCGACTCGGTCAACCTCTCAGAGGCGGCAGCCGTCGCGATCCTGACGTCAGACGACCTGACGAACATCGAGACGGGCCTGGCGATCCGCGACCACCTCGGCGAGCGCTGGGTCGACGTGCCGGTCGTGCTGCGCGTGTTCGACCGCGCGCTCGGCCATCGCCTCGAGTCGAGCTTCGGCTTCCGCCACGTCTGGTCGACGTCAGCGATCGCCGCGCCGTGGTTCGTCGGCGCGGCGCTCGGCTTGGAGGTGCTGTTCACGTTCTACGTCGGCAACCACCCGTTCCTACTCGCGCGCCTGCGCGTCAGCGCCGGTGGCGGCCTCGACGGGCTGGCGATGCAAGAGCTGCCGGGCACGGTGCGCGTCGTCGCGATCCGCCGCGCCGCCAGCTCCGGCGCGCTCGAGCACCCGCCGCGCCGCGACACGCGCCTGGCGCCGGACGACGATGCCTATCTCGTCGGGCCGTACGCGGAGCTGCTCGAGATCCTGCGCCACGACCGCCAGACGGGCGGGTCGGCGGCGGTCAATACGTGAGAGCCGCGTCACATCCGGGCTTCGTACAACGCGGACCCAAGTATTTCGACGAACACTTGGGTGTAGCCGTCCACTGCCAAGTTGTCTTGGGGCCAGTCAGCCATCCAGCCCCTCCACGCGCGCGAGGATGATCGCGACGAGCCGCTCGATCGTCGGGCACTTCAGCCCGTGGCGCGAGGCCGCGCGCAGCACCGAGCCGGGAATCGCGTCGAGCTCGGGCGGCCGTCCGGCGGCGATGTCGCGCTGCATCGAGCTGCCGAGCGTCGCGTGCGCGCGGTCGAGTTCGGCGATCGCCTTGGCGGCGTCGACGTCGGCGGCGCCCTCGGCCTGACCGGCCGCTGCGGCCTCTTGCATCGCGCCGACGAGGTCGGCGCGCAGCGCGGGCGTGTCGCGGATCTCGCCGAGCAGCTTGTCGTAGGCGCTCGTAGTGCATGCGAGCGCGTTCAGGCGCACGAGCTTCGACCACATCACCTGCGCTTCGGAGCCGGGAGCGATCGGCCAGTCGGCGCGAACAGAGACCTCGGCGCGCGTGAGCGCGTCGGCGAGCGCGCGCATCGGAGCGGCAGCCGACTCGTAGCGGCTGGCCATTTCGATCAGCAGGAACGGGCTCGTGTGCACGACGACGCCTGGCTCGGGACGATCGGCCTCGACGCGAATCGTGCCGGCGAGCACCTGCTCGGCGCCGAAGCGCTCGCGCAGCACGGGGAGATGATCGAGGCCGTTGAGCAGCGGCAGCACGACGGCAGGCGCGGCGTCGATCCGCTCCAGCGCCGGCCCGAGCCCGGCGGCCTTCGTCGCGACGATCAGCGCGTCGACCGGCTCGCTCAGCCGCGAGAGCGCCGTCGGGTGCGCGACGAAGTCGCCGTATTTGACACTCGAGACGCGCACGCCGTGCTCGGCGATCGTCGCGACAGTCGAGTCTCGCGCGATTACCGTCACGTCCACGCCGCAGCGTTCGAGCGCGCCGGCGAGAAGGCCACCGACGCCGCCGGGGCCGAGGATCGCGATCTTCATGCGCGCGCGCCGATCAGCACGCCTGGGTTCATCACGCCTTGCGGATCGACGGCAGCCTTCGCGCCGGCGAACGCCGCCGCGAAGACGTCGGGGCGCTGCTCGTCATACCAAGGACGGTGATCGCGCCCGACGGCATGGTGGTGCGTGATCGTCGCGCCGGCGGCGATCAGCTCGTCGGAGACGGCGCGCTTGATCTGCGCCCACTGCTCGACCTCCTCGCCGCGGCGCGCAGGCGCGATCACGGTGAAGTAGACGGCCGGCCCGTCGGGATAGACATGCGTGAAGCGCGTTGCGATGCCGCCTCCGTCGCCGCAGATCTCGCGCAGCGCCTGCTCGGCGCTCGCGGTCACACGCTCGTGCATCGAGTCGAAGCGGTCCCACGTGATCGCCGTCTCGAACGTCTCGGCGAGCACGCCGATCGCGACGAGCGCGTCGCGCGTGTACGGGGCGGCGAGGAAGGCGTCACGCCACGAGTCGACGGCCGACGCGCCCTCGTCGCTGCCATCGCTCGCCGACTCGCGCTCGCCGGCTCCCGAATCGCGTCTCGCGGCGGCGTCCGGCACGATGCCGCCGTGCTCGCGGCAGATCTGCAGGGCACGCGCGAGCGCGTCGTCGACAGGATGGTCAGTCGACTCGAAGCCGAGCACGAGCAGGGAGTGGGAGCCGTTGCCGGCCATCGTGATCGCCGCTTCGCGCGCGTCGATCAGGCGGCAGTTGCTCGGGCTCAGCCCGGATTGCGAGATCTCGCGCACGCACTGCGCGCCGTCGGCGAAGCGCTCGAAGCGCACGCCGGCCGAGCGCTTGTGGCGCGGGCGCGGCTGCACGCGCAGCCACGCCTCGGTGATCACGCCGAGCGCGCCCTCCGATCCGGCGAGCATCCGATCGGGGCTGACGCCGGCGCCCGAGCCGGGCAGCCGGCGCGACTGCCACGCGCCGATCGGCGTGATTGCGCGCACCGACTCGACGAAGTCCTCGATGTGCGTGCGCACGGTCGCGAAGTGGCCGGCGGCGCGCGTCGCGATCCAGCCGCCGAGCGTGGCGTACTCGAACGACTGCGGGAAGTGGCGCAGCGTCAGGCCGTGCTCGGCGAGCTGGCGCTCGAGCACCGGCCCGGCGGCGCCGGCCTGGATCCGCGCGGCGCGCGAGACGGCGTCGACCTCGAGCAGACGGTCTAGCGCGCGCAGGTCGAGCGTGATCGCGCCTTCGTAGCCGCTCGGCACGTCGGGCGTGACGCCGCCGACGACCGACGTGCCGCCGCCGTAGGGGATCGCAGCGACGCGCTCGGCGGCGCACCATTCGAGCACGCGCTCGACGTCGCGCTCCTCGCGCGGGCGCGCGACGAAGTCGGGTGGATGCGCGAAGTTGCCGCGAAAGCCGTCGACGACATCGCTGTAGGACTTGCCGAGCGCATGCGAGGCGCGCGCGTGATCGTCGCTCGTGCAGATCGCGGCAAGCGACGGCGGCGGCGTGACGCGCGGTGCGGCGAGCGCGAGCTGCTCGAGCGCGACCGGCTGCTCGACCTCGCCGGCTGCCACGCCGAGATGCTCGCCGACGATCGCCGCCGTCGCGCGCAGCTGCTCGGCCGTCGGCTGCTGGTCCTGATAGCCCCAGCCCCAGTGCTTGAAGCGTCGATCGTTCACGCGCGCGAGTCTATGCTGACTTAGGCTTGGCTCCACAGCGGAGCCGCTTACAGAGATGTCGACGAGCACAGACCAAACCACTGCGGAACAGCCGGAGATCCTCGCGCGCGGGCCGTGGGAGCTCGAGCAGATCAAGGCGCACTGGCGCGAGGAGGCGTTCGAGCCTTCGCCGCAGAACGCCGAGGCTGCCGACGCGGCGATCGAGGGGCTGCGCGAGCGCGGATCGCCGAGCCACGACGGCGTCTCGGCGCGGCTCGTCGACTTCAGCGTCGGAGCCGACGGGATCGCGATCGAGCTGCAGCCGCTGCGCTGGGCGCTGCGACTCGTTGCCGGCGACGCCTCGCGCAGCGTCGCGGCGCTGTGCGTGACGCGCTCGGCCGACGGCCGCTGGCTGGCCGGGCGGCGCGCGCCGTGGGTCGCCTCGTGGGCTGGGCGCTGGGCGCTCGGCGCAGGCGGCGCGGTCGACTTCGGCGAGAGCCCGGCCGAGACGCTCGTGCGCGAGCTCGACGAGGAGTGGTCGGTCTCGCCCGAGCGAGTGCGCGGCGAGGCGCTGATCTGCCTGCCGCAGAAAATGGTCATGTTCGTCGGGCAGGCGTGGATCGCCGCCGGCGAGGAGGACGCGGTGCGCCCAGACGAGGAGCACGACGAGTACGCCTGGTGGCCGCGCGAGATCGACGACTGGCCGGCGGAGGCCGGCGAGGCGCTGCCGCGGATGGCTCGCTGGCTGTCGGAGTGAACAGTCTCGTGCCCGATCGCGCCGTCGCCGAGCGGCCTCTTCTGGCCCCCTCCCCGCGACGCGTCGGCGCCGGCCCGCTGACGTTCGAGCGGCTGAAGTGGACGTCGTTCGTGCACTCCTGCGTCTACCTCGCGCTGCTGATCTGCGCGTTCGCCGCCGGTAGCCCGCAACCGCTGACTTTCGTGCTCGGATTGGCGCACGGCCTGCTCTGGATCTTGATGTCGATCGCCTGCCTGACGGCCGCGCGACTGCGCATTGTCTCGCTGCGCCTGGCAGTCGCCGTGGCCGTGCTCGGCGGCATCGGACCGTTCTTCGGCAGCTACGAGTTCATCCGCGAGCAACGTCAACGCGACGCAAGCTCGACCGCAAGAAACGCCGGCGCGTCGCGCTAGAGTAAGGAACCGATGGCCACAGGCACCACGGCGCAGCAGATAGTCGACGTCGTGACCCCGGCCGCAGGCGAGTCGGTCACCGAGGGAACGATCCTCGAATGGCATGTCAAGGTGGGCGAGCAGATCGCGCTCGACGCGACGATCGTCGAGATCTCGACCGACAAGGTCGACGTCGAGCTGCCTTCTCCGGCGACGGGCACGGTCACTGAGCTGCTCGTCGAGGAGGGCGACACGGTCACGGTCGGGCAAGTGATCGCACGGATCGCCGTCGGCGAGGCGAACGGCGCCGGGCAAACCGACGGAAACGGTCACGCGCCGGACAGCGGTGCGACTGCGCAAGCTGCCGATGGCGCCGCGGAGGAGCCGCCGAAGGCCGACGCGAATGGCTCCGGCAACGGCGCGAGCGCAACCGCCGATGGCGGAGCGAGCGCTACAGAGGCGGGCGGACAGCTCGTCGACGTGCTCACGCCGGCCGCCGGCGAGTCGGTCACCGAGGGCACGATCCTCGAATGGCGCGCGCAGGTCGGAGACTTCATCAAGGCGAGCGACACGATCGTCGAGATCTCGACCGACAAGGTCGACGTCGAGCTGCCGGCACCGGCAAGCGGGACGATCAGCGAGCTGCTCGTGGCCGAGGGCGACACGGTGACGGTCGGCCAAGTGATCGCGCGAATCCTCACCGGCGAGGCCGAGTCGGCGCCGGTCGGCGGCTCAGACGCCACACCGGCGAGCGCAGGCGCTGCAGCGGCGGTGCCTGACGGCACGAAGGTCTCTCCCGTCGCGGCGCGTGTCGCAGCGGTCGAGGGCGTCGACCTCGCGGGCGTCGCCGGCAGCGGACCGGCGGGACGGATCACGAAGTCGGATGTGCTCTCGGCGGCAGCCGGCAACGGCGCTGCGCGCGCAGCGGCGCCTGCGACGAACGGCGCGGCGGCGGACGCGGCCGAGCCGAAGCTGATGAAGGGCGGCGCGGCGGCGCTCGCGCGCTACATGGAACAGTCGCGCTCGATCCCGACGGCGACGAGCTTTCGCACGCTCGCGGTGACGATGCTCGACGCGCGGCGCAAGGAGCTGAAGGCGGGCGGGCGCAAGGTCTCGTTCACGCACCTGATCGCCTACGCGATCGCGCGGGCGGCCGACGACATGGGCGTGATGGCCGACCACTTCGTCGAGATCGACGGCAAGCCGCATCGCGTGCACGACGGGCAGGTCAACATCGGCCTGGCCGTCGACGTCGAGAAGAAGGACGGCACGCGCACGCTGATGGTGCCGGTGATTCGCGACGCCGCGCGGATGGCGTTCGCCGACTTCCTCGCGGCCTACGACGCGCTCGTCGAGAAGGCGCGCACGAACACGCTTACGGCTGATGACCTGCAGGGCGGCAACATCACGCTGACGAACCCAGGCGGGATCGGCACGATCGCGTCGGTGCCACGGCTGATGACCGGTCAGGGCACGATCGTCGCGACGGGCTCGATCGCCTACCCGCCGGGCCTCGCCAACATCGGCGCGATGATCGGCGCGGAGAAGGTCATGTCGATGACCTCGACGTACGACCATCGGATCATCCAGGGCGCCGAGTCAGGCCGCTTCCTGAAGCTGATCGAGGAGTACCTGCAGGGCGAGCACGGCTTCTACGACGGCGTCTTCTCCTCGCTCGGGATCGAGCTCGGGCCGACGCCGCCGCTGCCGGCTCCGGCTGCTGCCGCGTCGGCTGCAGCGGCAGAGGCGACGAGCGCCGCAGCGACGCCGGCGACGAGCGAGGAGCTGCTGAAAGGTGTCCAGGCGGCGACGGTGCTTGTCAGCCGCTACCGCAGCCACGGCCATCTCGCGGCGCGGCTGGACCCGCTCGAATCCGAGCCCGAGGGCGATCCCGGGCTCGAGCCGGAGTCGCTGGGGCTGACGCCGGAGATCGAGGCGAAGATCCCGGCGAAGGTGCTGAACATGTACGTGCCGGGCGCGACGCTCGCCGACGCGCTGCCGCACCTGCACGAGACCTACTGCGGCACGATCGCTTATGAGATCGAGCACATCGCCTCGCACCGCCAGCGGATCTGGCTGCGCGAGAAGATCGAGTCGGGCGCGTTCCGCGAACCGCTGACGAACGACGAGAGCCGCTGGCTGCTGCGGCGACTGGTCAAGGTCGACGCGCTCGAGCGCTTCATGCACAAGGCCTATCTCGGCCAGCACCAGTTCTCGATCGAGGGCCTCGACATGGCCGTGCCGATGGTCGACGAACTGATCCGGCTGTCAGCCGCTCACGGCGGCAAGGAGGTCGTCATCGGGATGGCGCATCGCGGGCGCTTGAACGTGCTCGCGCACAACCTCGGCCGCCCGTACGACACGATCTTCGCCGAGTTCGAGGGCGCCTCGACGCTGGAGGCGGTCACGACGATCCCGCAGGGCGGCACTGGCGACGTCAAGTACCACCACGGCGCGCAAGGCTCCTACGACCTCGAAAACGGCGAGTCGATTCGCGTCAACCTCGAGTCCAACCCGAGCCACCTCGAGTACGTCTATCCGGTCGTCGAGGGCGCGACGCGCGCGGCGCAGACGACGCGCCAAGGACCGCACGCACATCAGGACACCGACGCGGCCGTGCCGATCGTGATCCACGGCGACGCCTCATTTCCCGGCCAGGGCGTCGTCTCGGAGACGCTCAACCTGCAGGCGCTCGATGGCTACAAGGTCGGCGGCACGGTGCACATCATCACGAACAACCAGATCGGCTTCACGACCGACCCCGACGACGCGCGCTCTACGCGCTGGGCCTCAGACCTGGCGAAGGGCTTCGACGTGCCGATCGTGCACGTCAACGCCGACGACGTGCAGGCGTGCATGAGCGCCGTGCGTCTGGCGTTCGCGTTCCGCCAGGAGTTCGGCCACGACGTGCTGATCGACCTGATCGGCTACCGCCGCTTCGGCCACAACGAGTCCGACGAGCCCGCCTACACGCAGCCTGAGATGTACGCCAAGATCAAGGCGAAGAAGCGCGTCACCGAGCTGTGGGCCGACCGGCTCGTCGCCGAAGGCGTCGTCACGCAGGACGAGGTCGAGCGCCAGGCGCAGGAGGTCTGGGATCACATGACGCTGCTGCATCAGCGCCTGAAGGCGAAGATCGCCTCGGCGGCCGAGCACGGCGGCGAACACGCGACCGGCGAGTACGAGCTGGACCGCTCGCCGAGCCCCGAAGTCGAGACGGCGGTGCCGGCGGCGCGGCTGCGCGAGCTCGGCGAGGAGCTGCTGCGCGTGCCCGACGGCTTCACCGTTCACCCGAAGCTCGTCAAACAGCTCGAGCGCCGGCGCGAGGCGCTCGGCGACGCCGGCGGGGTCGACTGGGCGCACGGCGAGGCGCTCGCGTACGCCTCGCTGCTGACCGAGGGCACGCCGATCCGCCTGACCGGCCAGGACACCGAGCGCGGCACGTTCAGCCAGCGCCACATGGTGCTGCACGACGCGAAGACGGGCCAGACGGTCTGTCCGATCCAGAGCCTGCCCGACGCGCTGGCGCCGCTGGAGCTGCACAACAGCCCGCTCTCCGAGCTTGCGTGCATGGGCTTCGAGTACGGCTACAGCCAGGAGGCACCGGAGACGTTCGTGCTGTGGGAGGCGCAGTTCGGCGACTTCGTCAACTCGGCGCAGGTGATCGTCGACCAGTTCATCGTCTCGGGCCTGGCGAAGTGGGGGCAGACCTCACGACTGACGCTGCTGTTGCCGCACGGCTACGAGGGCTCCGGCCCGGAGCACTCCTCGGCGCGCCTGGAGCGCTTCCTCGCACTCGCCGCCGAGGGCAACATCCGCGTCGCGAACCCGACGACGCCGGCGCAGTACTTCCACCTGCTGCGCCGCCAGGCGCGCATCGCCAAGCAGCGCCCGCTGATCGTGATGACGCCGAAGTCGCTGCTGCGCCTGCCGCAGGCGACGAGCTCGATCGCCGAGATGGCCGAGGGCACGCGCTTTCAGCCGGTGCTCGCCGAGCCGGGCGTCGATGACGCGACGGTCACGCGCCTCTTGCTGTGCACGGGCAAGGTCTACTACGACCTCGTCGGCCACCCCGACCGCGCCGCGCATCCGGGGCTCGCGGTTGCACGCGTCGAGCTGCTCTACCCCTTCCCGGAAGGTCAGATCCTCGAGCTGATCCGCCGCTATCCGAACCTCAAGGAGGTCGTCTGGGTGCAGGAGGAGCCGCGCAACGTCGGCGCGCGCGCTCACATGTTCCCGCGACTGATGCAGATCATGCCCGACGAGATCCGCTTCGGCTTCATCGGCCGCCCCGAGCGCGCGAGCCCGGGCGAGGGCTACCCAGCAGCGCACATCGCCGAACAGAACCGCATCGTCACGACGGCGATCGACCTCGACAAGGCGATCTCGCAGTACCCGCGAAAGACGCCCGGCGAGCGCTGATGTGGGCGCTGTGGAAGCGGTTCCTGGAGCTCCGCCGCCAGCGCAAGCGCAAGAAGCTCGCGCGCTAGCCGACCGGCGTCGGCCAGGGGCTCGCTAGCGCCCTTTCCAGACCGGCTCGCGCTTCTCCTTGAACGCGCTCGCGCCCTCCTTGGCGTCCTCCGAACCCATCACCGACGCGCTGATCTCGCCCTGCTTCTGCCACATCTCGGCCGTCGTCCAGTCGAACTGCTCCTCGAGGATTCGCTTCGAGCCGATCAGCGCGAGCGGGCCGTTCTTGACGATCTGCGCGGCAAGCTCCAGCGCGACGTCGACGGCCTCGCCGGGCTCGGCGAGACGGTTGACGACGCCGAACTCGTAGAAGCGGTCGGCCGGTAGCGGGTCGCCGGTCAGCGCCAGCTCCATCACGACGTGATAGGGCATCCGCTTCGGCAGCCGCAGCAAGGCTCCGCCGGCCGCGATCAGCGACCGCTTCGCCTCGGGTATGCCCATTTTCGCGCCCTTCGCGGCGACGATCAGGTCGCACGCCAGCGCGATCTCCATGCCGCCGGCGACGGCGAAGCCCTCGATCGCGGCGATCAACGGCTTGCGCGCGGCGCGCTGCGCGATGCCAGCGAAGCCGCGGTCGCCGAACCACGGCGATTCGCCTTTGACGAACGCGCCGAGGTCCATGCCGGCGCTGAAGTAGCCGCCGGCGCCGGTCAGCACTCCGACGGACAGCTCGTCGTCGCCGTCGAGCTGCTCGAGCGCGTTTGCGATGCCCTCGGCGACGGCGCCGTTGACCGCGTTGCGCACGTCAGGGCGGTTGATCGTGATCAGCAGGACGTTGCCGCGTCGCTCGGCGAGGACGGCGTCGGCGGACACGACGGCTTGCTCAGCGCTCATCTGCGGTTGCTCCTTGGTCGGAAGAGGCGGTTGCGGTGAGCCTATTCGGCGTCGTGCTCGCTCGCCTGCTCGCTGGACGTCGCCGCAGGATCGTCCGTCGGCGCCGCTGCGATCGCCGGCTCCTCGGCGACGGACGCTGCAGCCGGCGCCGAAGCTGCCGCGGTTGCCGTCGTCGCCGGCACGGCGGACGCGACTATCTCGGCGACTGCCGGCGGAGTCGTCGCATCGACTGCGTCCGGCGGCGGCGCGGGTGCGGGAGTCGCCGAGGAGGCGGCCGGAGCGGAGACGACGCTTGCTGCCGGCGGCGCGCTCGGCTCCGGTCCTTTGGCGCCGAGGTCGAGCGACTCGCGGAACTCGCGAATCCCCTGCCCGAGCGCTTTGGCGAGGTCGGGCAGGCGTTTGGGGCCAAGCACGACGAGCGCGATGACGGCGATGAAGATCAGGTGGGTGGGGCTCTCGATACCCATTTCTCAGCTCTCTGCGGCCGCTTGCGCGTTCGCGCGATAGGTCGCTCAGAGGAAGGCTAGCGCTACGGCCGGGACGAGCCGTAGGCTGCTGCTCGTGGCTCTGCAACCGTCGGCTCAGCCAGCAGGGCGCCAGTACCCGCCGCCACCCGACAGCGAGCCGTTCTGGCCGGCGCAGCTGACCGTGCTCGCGGCGATCGGCATCCAGCTGCTGCTGCCCGAGCGGCTGACGGCCGGGCCGCAATGGCTGGTCCCCTCCCTCGAGGGCGTGCTGCTGATCGGGCTGATCGTCGTGACGCCGAACGACATCGAGGATGAGCACCCGCGACGGCGGCGCACGGCGCTGTCGCTGACGGCGTTCGTCAGCGCCGCGAACATCTTCTCGCTCGGCGCGCTGACGCACTTCCTGCTGCACCACAACGTCCAGGACGGGCGCGGACTGGTCGTCGCGGGCGTGCTGATCTGGCTGACCAACCTGCTGATCTTCGCGCTCTGGTACTGGGAGATGGACCGCGGCGGACCGGGCCTGCGCTCGGCCGGACGCGACCGCGCGCCGGACTTCCTCTTCCCGCAGATGAGCGACGACCGGATCGAGCCGCGCGACTGGCGGCCCAAATTCTTCGACTACTTCTACGTGTCGCTGACGAACAACACGGCGTTCTCGCCGACCGACACGATGCCGCTGACGCCGATGGCGAAGTGCATCATGGGCGTGCAGTCCGTCGTCTCGCTGCTGACGATCGGCTTGATCGTCTCACGCGCGGTCAACATCCTCTAGATCGATCGATTCGAGACCAAGCCGCATGCGGCTTGGTCGGCAGGGCCGCATTGCGGCCCTGCCTCGGAGCCGCACATGTGCGGCTCCGCGAGCGGCGCATGCGCCGCTCGAACCACATCTGCCGCTCAGGCGGCCGAGACGGCGCTGCGCGGCTCGAGCGCGAGCGCCTGCTCGATCAGCTCTCGAATCTCAGCTCCGGCGCCACCGAGCTGCGAGGCTTCTCGAAACGCCTGCAGAGCGCCCTCGCGGTCGAGCATTTGCAGGCGCAGCCGGCCGAGGCGCTCCCACGCGGCAGGGTCGCTTGGCCCGCGATCGACGGCGCGCGCGGCGGCCTCCTCGGCGAGGTCGATCGCGCCGATGTCCTCGTAGATGCGCGAGGCGAAGCGGTGCGGCGCCGGCTTGGCGCCATCGACGCGCGCCCAGTCGCGCACCGCGCGCGCGGCCTCGTCGAGCTTGCCGGCCTGCCAGAAGGCGAGCGTCATCAGCCGCAGCACGGCGACGTTGTCCGGCTCAGCGTCGCGCGCGTAGATCAATCGCTGCGCGGCCAGGTCGTATTCGCCTTCGGCCATCGCGCGCTGCGCGGCGAGCATGAAGCGTTCGACGCGCTCCTCGCCTGGGTCGGGCTTGGAGAAGTCGACGAAGCGCATGCTGCCGGCCGGCACCGTACGCACGCCGTGGCTGAATTTGACGCGCGCCCACTGCTGCACTTCCTCGCCGCCGTCAGGATCCTCGGTGAAGTAGATGCCGGCGACCGTGCCGACGCCCCACTCCGGGTAGGACAGGCAGCGCGCGTAGCGGTGCACGACAGAGTGGTCGGGCACGCGACTGCCGAACGGGTCGTGTTTGGCTTTGTCTTCGGCCCGCGCGCGAGCGCGCTGCTCGGCTTCGTAGTTGCGCCGCCCGGCCTCCTCGCGCTCGCGCCGTGCCGCGCTCGCGCTGGCGCGCACAGCAGTTCGCGAGACCTTGCCGCCGCGCATGCCCTCGGCCAGGCGCTCGAGCTGGTCGGCTGCCTCGTTGATCGCCTTCAGATGGCGCTCGTGCTCGAACTGGCGGCCGGCCGGAGCGATGTCGGGGTGCCAACGCTTGGCCATGCGCCGCCGAGCGAGCTGCACGTCGCGCTTGTCGAACGGCGCCTCCAGCTCCAACAGGAGCATGTGCTGCTCGACGTCGAGGACCGTTGTGGGCATGACCCGACAACGTTAGCGAGCGCAGCGACCTCCTATCCTGCCTTGCCAATGTCCTCTCAATACATCTTCACGATGCACCGCCTGTCGAAGACGCACCCTCCCGACAAGAAGGTGCTCGACGACGTCTCACTCGCGTTCTACCCCGGCGCGAAGATCGGCGTGCTCGGATACAACGGCGCCGGCAAGTCGACGCTGTTGCGGATCATGGCGGGCGTCGAGCAGGAGTACCGCGGCGAGGCGCAGCTCGCGCCCGGAGCGAGCGTCGGCATGCTCGAGCAGGAGCCGCAGCTGGACGAGAGCAAGGACGTCAGGGGCAACGTCGAGGACGGCGTCGCCGAGACGAAGGCGCTGCTCGACCGCTTCAACGAGCTCGCCGCGAACTACTCCGACGAGACGGCTGACGAGTTCGGTCGTCTCCAGGCGAAGATCGAAGCGGCCGACGCGTGGAACCTCGACACGCAGCTCGAATACGCGATGGACGCGCTGCGCCTGCCACCGCCGGACGCCGACGTCGGCAAACTCTCCGGCGGCGAGCGTCGCCGCGTGGCGCTCTGCCGCTTGCTGCTGAGCGCGCCCGACCTGCTGCTGCTCGACGAGCCGACGAACCACCTCGACGCCGAGTCGGTCGCATGGCTGGAGCAGCACCTCAAGGAGTACAAGGGCGCGATCGTCGCGGTCACGCACGATCGCTACTTCCTCGACAACGTCGCGGGCTGGATCCTCGAGCTGGACCGTGGCAAGGGCATCCCCTACGAAGGCAACTACTCGAGCTGGCTCGAGCAGAAGCAGGTGCGCATGGCACAGGAAGAGCGCGCCGAAAAGGGCCGCGAGCGGACGATCGCGGCTGAGCTGGAATGGGTGCGAACGAACCCGAAGGGCAAACGCACGAAGTCCAAGGCACGCCTGGCGCGCTACGAGGAGCTTGTCTCCGAGGAGCGCAACATCAAGCTCGACGAGGTCCAGATCCACATCCCGCCGGGGCCTCGCCTCGGCGAGAAGGTGCTGCAGGCGAACGACCTGCGCAAGGGCTTCGGCGAGCGCCTGCTGATCGAGGATCTCAGCTTCGACCTGCCGCGCGCCGGCATCGTCGGCGTGATCGGCGCCAACGGCGCCGGCAAGACGACGCTGTTTCGGATGATCACCGGACAGGAGTCGCCCGACGGCGGCACGCTCGAGCTCGGCGACACGGTGCAGCTCGCATACGTCGACCAGTCGCGCGACGCGCTCGACCCGAGCAAGACCGTGTGGGAGGAGATCTCCGAAGGCTACGAGCACCTCAAAGTCGGCGATCGCGAGGTCAACTCGCGCCAGTACACGGCCGGCTTCAACTTCAAGGGCTCCAGCCAGCAGGCGAAGATCGGCAAGCTCTCCGGCGGCGAGCGCAACCGCGTGCACATGGCCAAGCTGCTGCGCAGCGGCGGCAACCTGCTGCTGCTCGACGAGCCTACGAACGATCTCGACGTCGACACGCTGCGCGCGCTCGAGAACGCGCTGCTCGCGTTTCCCGGCTGCGCGATCGTGATCTCGCACGATCGCTGGTTCCTCGACCGCGTCGCGACGCACGTGCTCGCGTTCGAGGGCGACTCGCAGGTGACGTGGTTCGAGGGCAACTTCGAGGCGTACGAGGAGCATCGCCACACGCTGCTCGGCGCCGCTGCCGACCGCCCGCACCGGATCACATACAAGCGGCTCGTCCGTGGCTGAGCCCGACAGCGCCGTCGGCGCGCCGGAGTCGACGGCGACAGAGATCGGCTCGGCATCGGGCGCTGCGAGCGCTTCGGACACGACGATGGCGACGGCGGCGATCGCGACAACGACGGATTTCGACCGCGACACGGCCGTGCGCGTGCTCGTGCGCAGCGAGCGCGACGGCCACCCGAGCGGCGCCGAGCTGGCGGCTGACGTCTCGCCGGACTGGCGCGCCGGTCGCGGTCCGCACGGCGGCTACCTCGCGGCGATGATGCTGCGTGCGCTGATCGTGACGGTCGACGACGCCACGCGCGCACCGCGCTCGCTGACGATTCACTACGCGCGCGCGCCGCTGCCGGGCGCGGTGACGATCCGCACGACGATCGAGCGCGCCGGTCGCTCGCTGAGCACGTTGTCGGCGCGAATCGAGCAGGACGGAACGCTCGTGGCGCTCGCGCTCGCCGCGTTCTCGCCGGCGTGGAGCGCGCCAGAGATCGCCGACTTGCCAATGCCCGACGTCGCGCCGCCGGACCCGCAGCGGCGCTCGGGCAAGCTGCTGTTCGAGGGTGCGCCGCCGTTCACGCAGCACCTCGTGCTGCAGCCACGCATCGGCGTGATCCCGTTCCAGGGCGCAAGCGCGCCGATGGACGTCGGCGCGTGGCTCGGACTCGCCGAGCCGCGGCCGCTCGACGCGCTGTCGCTGGCGTTTCTCAGCGACGCGATGTTCTCGCCGCCGTTCATCCGCATCGACCATCCGGCGACGTCGCCGACGATCGACCTGACGATCCATTTCCGCGCGGCGCTGCCGACGTACGGCGCCGCGGCGCCGGCGGGCACAGCAGGGCGGTCTGGCGTCGCGGCCGCGGCGGGCGATGCGGATGAGCTGTGCTTCGCGCGCTTTCGCTCAGGGCGCGTGCACGAAGGCTTCTTCGAGGAGGACGGCGTGATCTGGAGCGCCGACGGGACGCTGCTGGCGCAATCGCGCCAGCTCGCGATCCTGATGCTGCTCGAGAAACGCTAATAGCGCGGTGGTGTCTCAGTTTGGGTCGTGTATCAGTTTAATAATGGGATTGGCTAGCGCTTCCTGCCCCGGCCACGTTCGAGGCGATGAGGAACAACGACCCTGCGACCGAACGTGCGGTTATCCGGATAGTGCTTGAACGCGAGCGCACTTTTGATGGACCCGAGCGGCTGCTCGGCTCTGACGCTGGGTGCGGTCAAGACGCTTGCTGCCCATCGCGTGGTCGAGCGGCACGGCGACCGGCTTTGGGCCTCTCCATGCCTCTCGCGGCTCGATGATCGCGGCTGATCGCGATCTAGCGTTGCGACAGTGTCTTGCGATGGTCGACCCGCCAGGAGGTCGGTGGTAGCGTCTTTCTCATGGAGAGCAAGGAGCTAACCGAGGCGATAGGCCGAGCAGGGACAGAGCTACTTGGGCGCAAACACTTCGGCTCCATCGAGATTCGCCAGGTGCGCGTCTACGTCGACGCAGCGCGCGAGGATGAGCCGACGCTGCGTTTCGAGCTAATCGTGTCGAGCCCTAGCGGTTCTCAAGGTGCTTGGTCCACCGACGATGTCTTCAACCTCCGAAGTGCGGTCTGGACGTTGCTTGCTGACGAGGGCATCCCGCTGACCCCGACGGTTGATCTCCTACCCGACACACCCGAAACTGAGGACGCCGAAAGCGCCAACGATGACCTGGCCCGTGCGTTGGACGCTGACGATCGGGCATGAGCGACCCCATTCGACCTGACGCGCTGCTGCGTCAGGCGCGAGTTCTCGCGGGCTTTGGCGCCGGACGGGGGCGCCCAAGGACAATCGACCATCGCCGCGCTGTGTCTGCCGCGTATTACGCGCTCTACCACCGATTGATAGACGCCTGCCTGGACTTGATGTTTCCCGGCACAATGCCGGAGGCTGCCCGCCACGCCGCCGCCCGGTGGTTCGATCACGCCGATATCGCCGACGTGTGCAAGTGGGTGCTCACCGTCGCCACCTACACGCAGCCTCAGCAAAGACGGCCACCGCAGGTTAAGGACAATGGTGTGTGGGAGCTGTTCTCACGCACCGTTGCTGGTGGCGGACGCCGATCCGGAGTCCCCCTATCGGTCCACTTTACGGCAGACGCATTCAATACTCTCCAACAAGCGAGGCACACCGCCGATTACGATCATTCGGCTAGCTTTCCGAAGGCCGTAGCGCGTACTCATGTCCTCACTGCCGCCCGCGCAGTGAAACTGATTGATCAAGGCCAGGACGGCATGTACATGCGGAGATTCCTGGCGATGAACGTGGCCCGCTCCAGCCGCCTGAAGCGCGGCTAGCAATAGGCGATGCCAGACCGCTCACGCAAAACGTCCTTGTGACCCGAGCCGCAGCTACAACTTCATCCCCTGCGCCAACACGGCCGCTCGGGAACTCCAGACGAAGCCCGATGCGGTTGAGCAACCCGGCTCCGTGCAGACGAGCGAGGCCACTGGCGTTGTGCGCCTGGGGCAACTGGATCAACGACCGAGCGAAGCTAGCCCCGTCGATCAAACTGAGTCACTACTAGTAGCGCCTGTTGCTATCGAAGCTGTAGGATCGCGGCATGTCCGACTACACCGCGAAGCGCCTCGACGAGATGCAGGCTGCCTACGGCGGCGGTTTCGTCAAGGTGCGCGCCGAGCTCGGCGTCAGCGCGTTCGGCATGCAGGTGATCCAGCTGCCACCGAGCTACGCCGACTACCCCGAGCACGACCACGCCGAGAGCGGGCAGGAGGAGGTCTTCGTCGCCCTGTCCGGCTCCGGCTGGATCTACGTCGACGGCGAGCGCGTCGAGCTCGACGGCACGACGTTCGTGCGCGTCGGCCCAGACGCCAGGCGCAAGGTGCACGCCGGCCCGCAGGGATTGCGGCTGCTGGCGATCGGCGGCGCGCCGGGCGAGGCGTACAAGATCGTCTCGAGCACCGAGCTCGACGCGGCCTGACGCTCAGGCGTTGAAGCTCCGCTCCGCGCCGAGCCGCAGCGCGACGGCTGCGATCAGTCGCGCGCACGCCTCGACGTCGTCGAGCTGGACCAGTTCGACCGGCGAGTGCATGTAGCGCAGCGGAATCGAGACGAGCGCCGTCGGAATGCCGCCGCGCGCGAGATGGACGGCATCGGCGTCGGTGCCCGTTCCGCGCGAGGTCGCCTCGAGCGTGAACGGTATCCCCTCGGCTTCGGCCGTCTCGAACATCAGCTCGAACAGCTCGTGATTGAGCGTCGCGCCGCGGCTCAGCACCGGCCCTGAGCCGAGCTCGTGCTTGCCGGCCTCCTTGACGTCGATGCCCGGCGCGTCGGTCGCGTGCGTGACGTCGATCACGATCGCCGCGTCCGGCGCGAGCGCAAACGCGCTCGTGCGCGAGCCGCCGAAGGTGATCTCCTCCTGCACGGCGGCGACAGCCGCAACCTCCCACTCCGAGCCGCCGGCCTCGGCGATCAGGCGCGCGGCCTGCAGCGCGACGTAGGAGCCGAGCCGGTTGTCCAGCGCACGCGAGGTGATCCGCCCGTTCGGCAGCGACGCCGGCTGTGCATCGATCACGGCGACGTCGCCGATGCGCACGCGCTCGCGCGCCTCCTTGCCGTTGCGTGCGCCGATGTCGATGTGCATCTCGCGGATGTCAGCGACCTTCTTGCTCTCCTCGTCGCGCAGCAGGTGGATCGGCTTCTTGCCGACGACGCCCGTCACCGGCCCCTCGTGCGTGTCGATCACGAGCCGCTGGCCGACGAGGATCTGCGCGTCCCAGCCGCCGATGCCGCGAAACCAGAGAAAGCCGTCGTCGTCGATGTGCGTGACGATCAGGCCGATCTCGTCGATGTGGCCCATCACCATCAGGCGCGGCGGCGAGGACTCGAAGCCGTGCTTCGGCGCCACCAGCGCGAGCGGCGTGCCGACGATGTCGATGCTCGCCTCGGCGAACTCGCTCGCCGCATCGCGCCAGACGGCTGCCGGCACCGCCTCATAGCCCGACGGACCGCGTGCCGAGAGCAGCTCGAGCAGCACCGGCGGCGCGCCAATCGGCGCCTTGCCGTGCCCGTCGAGCTCGTCCTCGCCGACTTCCGGCGAGTCCATTCCTGGCGCGTCGCTCATCGAGCGAGCAGTGTACGCAGCACGTACTGGAGGATGCCGCCGTGGCGGAAGTACTCGCTCTCGCGCGGCGTGTCGATGCGCAGGCGCGCGTCGAACTCGACCGCCTCGCCGCCGTCGCGCTCGGCGCGAACGGCGACCGTCTGCGTCCCGCCGCCGCTGGCGACCGCCGCGACTGCGTCGGCGATGCCGTCGACCGAGAAGACCTCCTCGCCGCCCAGCCCGAGCGACTCGGCGCTGTCGCCGTCGGCGAACTGCAGCGGCAGCACGCCCATGCCGACGAGGTTCGAGCGGTGGATCCGCTCGTAGCTCTGCGCGATCACAGCGCGCACGCCGAGCAGCCGCGTGCCCTTCGCGGCCCAGTCGCGCGAGGAGCCCGAGCCGTACTCCTTACCGGCGAGCACGACCAGCGGCACGCCTTCCTCGGCGTAGCGCATCGCAGCGTCGTAGATCGAGGTCTGATCGCCCTCGGGAAGGTGGCGCGTGACGCCGCCCTCGGTGCCCGGCGCGAGCTGGTTGCGCAGGCGGATGTTCGCGAACGTGCCGCGCATCATCACCTCGTGGTTGCCGCGACGCGAGCCGTAGGAGTTGAAGTCGCGCGGCGCGACGCCCTGCTGCTGCAGGTAATCGCCGGCCGGTCCGTCGCGCTTGATCGCGCCGGCCGGTGAGATGTGGTCGGTCGTGACGCTGTCGCCGAGCTTCGCCAGCACGCGCGCGCCGGCCAGCTCGGTGACCTCCTGCGGCTCGGCTGGCATCCCGTCGAAGTACGGCGGCAGCCGTACGTAGGTCGAGTCGGCGTCCCACGCGAAGCGCTCGCCCTCGGGCACGTCGAGCCCGTTCCAGCGCTCGTCGCCGGCAAAGACCTCGCCGTAGCTCTTGCGGAACATGTCAGCTTGCACGGCCTCGCCGACCGTCTTTGCGATCTCCTGCTCCGACGGCCAGATGTCGCGCAGGTAGACGTCCTCGCCGTGCTCGTCCTGACCGAGCGGATCGTGTAGCAAGTCGACGTCCATCGTGCCGGCGAGCGCGTAGGCGACGCACAGCGGCGGCGAGGCGAGGTAGTTCATCTTCACGTCCGGGTTGATCCGTCCCTCGAAGTTGCGATTGCCCGAGAGCACCGAGACGACGGCGAGATCGGCCTCGCCGACGGCGTCTGAGATCTCCTGCGAGAGCGGTCCCGAGTTGCCGATGCAGGTAGTGCAGCCGTAGCCGACGAGGTTGAAGCCAAGCTGCTCGAGCGGCTCGGTCAGGCCGGCGCGGTCGAGATATTCGGTGACGACCTTCGAGCCGGGTGCAAGCGAGGTCTTGACCCACGGCTTGCTGCTCAAGCCGCGTGCGAGCGCGTTGCGCGCGAGAATGCCGGCGCCGACCATCACGGACGGGTTCGACGTGTTCGTGCAGCTCGTGATCGCTGCGATCACGACGTGCCCGTGGTCGAGCTCGAAAGTCTCGCCGTCGACGGTAACGCTCGTCGCGGTGCCGTTGTGCGGCAAAGCCGTCGCAGCGCCGCCCTGCGGCAGCTGCGGTTGCGCGGCGGCGGCAAGTTCGACATGGCCCGGCTCGTTCGCCGGCGGGTCGGAGGCGGGGTAGGACTCGGCGACGGCCTCGTCCTGCGCGTCGGCCTGGTCTCCGTCGCTCGGAATGTAATCGCGCAGCGCCTCCTGGAAGACGACTTGCGACTCGCTCAAGGGGACGCGGTCCTGCGGGCGCTTCGGCCCGGCAAGGCTCGGCTCGACGCTCGCGAGGTCGAGCTCGATCTCGTCGGAGAACGTCGGCTTCTCGGAGTGCTCGTCGTGCCACAGCCCCTGCTCCTTGGCGTAGGACTCGACGAGCGCGATCTGCTCGGCCGGTCGCCCGGACAGCTCGAGGTAGGTCAGCGTCTCGGCGTCGATCGGGAAGATCGCGCAGGTCGAGCCGAACTCGGGCGACATGTTGCCGATCGTCGCGCGGTCGGCGAGCGGCAGACCGGCGAGGCCGGCGCCATAGAACTCGACGAACATGCCGACGACGCCGCGCTGGCGCAGCATCTCGGTCACGGTCAGCACGAGATCGGTCGCCGTTGCGCCCTCGGGCAGCTCGCCGTGCAGGCGGAAGCCGAGCACCTGCGGGATCAGCATCGACATCGGCTGGCCGAGCATCGCCGCCTCCGCCTCGATCCCGCCGACGCCCCAGCCGAGCACGCCGAGGCCGTTGACCATCGTCGTGTGCGAGTCGGTGCCGACGAGCGTGTCGGGGTAGGCCTGGCCGGTCTTCTCGTTGGGAAAGACCACGCGCGCGAGGTACTCGAGGTTGACCTGGTGGACGATGCCCGTGTCCGGCGGCACGACGGCGAAGTCGTCGAATGCGCCTTGACCCCAGCGCAGGAACGAGTAGCGCTCCTGGTTGCGCTCGAACTCGCGCTCAGCGTTGACGCGGAAAGCGTCGCGCGTGCCGAAGGCATCGACCTGCACCGAGTGATCGATCACCAGCTCGGCCGGCACGAGCGGGTTGATCTGCGCCGCGTCACCGCCCATCGCGGCGATCGCGTCGCGCATCGCTGCGAGATCGACGACGGCGGGGACACCGGTGAAGTCCTGCATCAACACGCGCGCGGGCGTGAACGCGATCTCCTTGCTCGGCTGCGCCTTCGCGTCCCAGCTCGCGAGCGCTTCGACGTCGGCTGCGGCGACCGAGCCGTTGCCCTCGGTGCGCAGCAGATTCTCGAGCAGAACCTTCAGCGAGAACGGCAGTCGCGCGACGTCGAAGCGCTGCTGCAGGGCGTCGAGGCGGTAGATCTCATAGCTGCGATCGCCGACCCCGAGCGTGCTCTTCGCGCCAAAGCTGTTCTCCGTCATTCACGTCTCCCGGGGCGTTCTAGCTGGACATTGCAGACCTCACAGCAGTCTCGCAGAGTCCCGCGCCGCGTCCGGTTGGGGCTGTCGACTTAGACGGCTTGCTCGGCGGCGCGCGTGACGCGGCCCTTGCCCTCGCGCTTGGAGCGCAGCAGCGCGAAGTCGCAGGCCTCGAGCAGCTCGTCGGTGCCCATCGGCGCGCGCCACTCGGCGACGCCGATCGACGCGGCGATGCCGGCCTCGCCGTGAGAGGTCGAGACGACGCGCAGCCGGTCGAGCGCGCGCGTCGCGGCGGCAGCGGCGTTGCGCAGGTCAGCGTTCGGCAGGATCACGACGAACTCGTCGCCGCCATAGCGCGCGACGCGGTCGGCGAGACGGAACTCGCCGACGAGCGTCTGCACGACCACGCGCAGCACCGCATCGCCGGCCTGGTGCCCGTGTCGGTCGTTTACCAGCTTGAAGTCGTCGAGGTCGATCAGGATGCACGAGAGCGGCGTGCCGGCGCGAGTCGCGCGCTCGATCTCCTCGTCGAGGCGACGGCGCATTGCGCGGTGGTTCATGCAGCCGGCGACGGCGTCAGTGCCGGCCTCGGCGCGCGCGCGCACGAGCGCAAGCGCCGTCGCAGCCTGATCTACGAGCGTGCGCGCCAGCTCGACCGAGCGCTCATCGAACGCCGGCGAGACGCGACGCACGAGCGTCACGACCGCCTCGATCTCGCCGTGCTCGGCGAGCGCCAGCAGCAGCGCGCAGTTGGCCGCGCCGGTCGCAGTCAGCCGCGGCATGCTCTCGGCCAGCTTGCTCGCGCTCGCGATCAGCACGTTGCGCCCGGTGTTCACGACCCAGTCGACTCCAGGCGGGCGCTCGGCTCGCGGCGTCAGATAGCTGAGCCGCCCGTCGCCGTCGAACAGGTAGACGACGACGAGCTCCTGCTCGTCCTGCTTGCAGAGATGGTGGATCAGCACCTCCTCGGCTCCGGGCGAGTCGAGCAACTCGCGCGCGAGCGCGCGGAACACCGAGTCGACGTCGCGCGCCTCGTCCGCGAGCGCCGTCAGCCGCCGCACGCCCGCGAGCAGCGAGTCCGCGAGCGACGCCGGCGTATCGGTATCCGTACCTGTAACGACGCCCATGAGACTCAATCTAGGGCATGGCCGGGCGGTAAGCAAGAAGCGACCGGAGGCGGCCACGTGGGCCGCCTCCGGAAGATCGCTACTGCACAGCCGGTCGGCTCAGAACTTCACCGTGACGAACGCGACCGAGGCCTTGCCGCCTTTCGCCTTCGGCACGAAGCCGACGCGGAGCTTGACCTTGAACGGCTTGCGCTTGCCCGAGCCACCGCGCGAGAGCGGCACCTTGATCGTTACCTTTTTGTGCGCCGAGCTGAGCTTGCGAAAGCGCGTCGCCAGGCTGGCGCCTTTGCCGCTGATCCGTCCGGCGGCAAAGGTCTGCACGGTGATGTACGCCGTGTTGCCGACGACCTTGTGACCGACGATCCGCACGCCACATTCGGCGACCCTGATTTTCGTGTTCTGCACGATCGGCGCGGCGCCGCTCTGCGCGGTGATCGTCGTCGGCATCACCAGCGGGTTGGCACACAGGTTGCCGTTCGCCGCCAGCGCGCTGTGCGAGCCGAGCGGGAGGTTGACCGTGATGCTAGACACCGGCACGTCAGGCGGCGAGGCGAACGTCGTCGTCGTGATGCCTTTTTTGATGTCCGTGTTGCCGACCAGGATCGAGCGGACGCCGTTGGCTTCCATCACGAGGTCGAGGTCGGGGAACGCGGCGCTGGCGTGCGAGACGAGGATCGCCGGGCCCTGCAGTTTGCCGGGCAGCGTCGGCGTGTTGGCGCGCGCGCCGCCGACGAACGAGCCGGGCGGGCAGTGATATGGGTTGGCTTCGAACGTCGCCGCGGGACATGCTTTCTGCAGCGTCGTCAGTCGCGACGGAAGCTGCTTGGGCAGCTGCACCTTGACCGACTTGATGTTCGACTGGCCCGGAACCTCGTTGATCGTCGTTTCCAGTTCCGCGCCATTTGCTTTCGACGTCCTTGCACTGGTCTTCGCCTTGAACGTCGGCTTGAATTTGAGCGCGCTGCAGTTGCTCAGCTGGAACGGGCTGTTCGCCAACGTCTGCGTTGCTCCGAACGTCGATACGGCGCTCGTTTCAGTCGACAGAGCAGCGCAGCTCGTCGGGTTGAGCAGGAAGCCCTGCTTGTTGATCGAAACCGTCACGCCACGCAGGCGGATCGGAATGCCCTTGACGATCGTCGGCAGCGTCGCCGTGGTCGTCACGCGGGCGGTGTACGGATCGATGTCGAGCTTCGCGCGGGTCGTCACCGGGCCCAGGTTGAACGGGCCGGCCGCAGCCGGCACGACGATCGAAAGCCCGAACGGAGCGCCCTGGTAGGGACCCGTGAGGTAGACCGCGCCGCCGCCGAACGTGTACGGCGTCGGGCCGGAGCCGGAGACCGCCGAAGCGACGCCGATCTGGCTCGTCGCCGGGCACGTGTTGCTCGAAGCCTGCGCTTCGGTGCACTGCGTCGCCTTCGGGATCTGACCGACGAGACCGGCAGGCAGCGTCGTCTTGACCTGCGAGACGTACTGGTGCCCTTCAGGACGCGTCAGGCTGAAGGTGAAGCTCGTGTTCCCGCCGGCGGTCGTCGTCTGATTCGACGTCGACTGGGTGAGCGAGAACGGAATCGTGCTCGCACAGCCGGTTACCGATGAACCAAACGCAGCGTCGGCCGACGCCGGTTCGCCCGTGACCGGCGTGAAGCTCGTCGACCCGGTCGGCGATCCGCAGACGAGCGGATTGGCGATCGCCGTCAGCGCGCCCCTCGTGAAGTGGAGCGTCAGGTCCGTGAACGGCTGTTCGGGGTTTTCCTTGAAGACCGTCGTCAGCTGGCCGGTCGCTTCGTCCGGTATCGCTTCGCCTTTGAGCCGCACCGACACGCCGTAGCGGGTCGAGTTGGCGACGACGTAGACGATGTACGGCGGGCCGCTGATCGGGTCGGTTTCCGAACCGGTGACAGGACCGCCGAGGTACATGCTGCCCGTCAGCGAGCCGTCGGGGAGCGTCGGCACGTCGAGGCTGACCGTTCCGATTTCCGATGACGCCGGGCAAGCTACGCCGAACGTTTCGCTGTGGATTCGCGCTTGCGCGACGGTGCACGCCGAGAGCCCGGCGGCAGCCGACGGGTTGAGCGTGAAGCCTGCCGGCAGCTTGATCGAAGCTGTGTTGACCTGCGACTGCGAGTTGGCCGTCGGGTCGTTCGGCAGCGAGACCGACGTCGTCAGCTCGTCGGGCTGATCGCTGCCGGTCGACCCCTGCGAAAGTGAGAAGCTCGGTTCGAACGGCAGACGAGCGAAGGTTTCCCCGAATTCGTCGGTTTCGCCGTGGCAGCCCTTGAGGCCGACGGGAGTCGTGTAGTCGGTTCTGACCGTCGTGCCTTCTTTGTCGGTCAGTTTCAGCGCCGTCGTGTTGTGGCCGGGGCAGCTCGTCGCGTTGGTGACGAAGTCGCCGGTGCCCTTGGTTCCTTCGAAGCTCAGACGCGAGCTGATCAGCGGCAGCGCCGGTGAGACGTCGATTTCGAAGTAGTCGTGGTAGTCACCGGCGCCGGTGCCCTTGGCCTGCTGGCCCCATTCGACGTTGCCCTTGATCAGGGTGTGTGCGTAGTACTGCTGTTCCTCGAGGAATTTCTGCGTCGCTTCGTCCGGCGGCGTGATTCCTTTTTCCGTAATCGCTTTGAAGAACGCTTTGAGGCCGCCCGCAGTGACCGGCTTCGGCAGTTTCAGCGCGACGCCGTACTCCGAGGCGAGGCCTTCTTCGGGGTCGAGGTTGTAGACGGTTCCTTCGAGCGCGAGATCGATGCCGGGTTCCGCCAGGTAGACAGTCGCGTGCTGCTTGCCGACGATCGTGCCGGCTTCGCCCGGTGTTTCGTTACAGGTCGGTTTGAGGAAGAACCCTGTACCGGGAAATTTTTCGCCTGCGAAAGTCCCCGGTTCGCCCGCGAAGTCCGCTTCGGAGCACTGCGCCACCGCGAACGGGTTCGTCGCGAGCCCAGGGGCGACGTCGGTGCGGAGGTGTTCTGCGACCGAAGTCGGAACCTCGGTGGGGAGGGTTCCGGTCGTCGCCAACTTGAAGTCCGTGATGCCGAACGGCACGCGTCCGCCAGCCTGCAGGAAGCCTTCTTCTTCAGCTTGTTTGGCAGTCGGCGCTTTCGGTTCGATGTACACCTGAGGCCCGAATTCCGGCCCGAACGGTTCGCCGGCGTTGATTTCGGTCTGCGCACATTTTTCAACCTTGCAGTTGACCGCGACGAGCGATTCGATCGCCGGCGCTTCGGCCGCCTGCGCCGCGACAGGCGCAAGTACAGCCACGATCACGCCGACAAGCAGCGCTACAAGCGAAAAGCGGACGCTAGACCTCATCCCAAACCTCCCAAATTGACCCGGGCACCGTTGCCCATAACGACTCCTCTACACCCCAAAAGTTGCGATCCAATGGGGGTATTTGGACGGATCGGTCGAGATTCCTGCCCGCTGGAGGAATTTGAGGCAACCGTGGCCGTGTGATGCAGACGGTCTCGTCGAGTCGCCGGCCGGCGAGCTCGCTCACGCAGCCAGGTCGCCTGCGTCAGGCAGTGGCGATCGCTGCTGCACGCCCCTGGCAGTCATAAAGCGCCGTGCTGCCGGCCGTGACGGTCGCATTCGCGCCGGCCGCGCCGGCTGGTGAGCTTTCGCTCGAGAACAGGCTCGTCGTGCCCGCAGCGCCAGCGCTTGCGGTTTCGCCCGTGTCCGTCGACAGCGTCACGCGCCTGCACGCCTTCGCGGCGGCGCTCATGGCCGCTTTCGATCCGGCGCGCGTGTCTCCCGCAAGCCCCTGCGCGCCGCGACCGCCGCCGACGCCCGACTGTTCGACGAGCACCCAGCGGATCGCGCCCGAGCCGACCTCGTGCGCGAGCCAGCTCGTCGTCACGTCGCTCTCGCGGCCGGAGAAGCCGCCGATGCCGGCGACTTTCGCGTCGCTGGAGATGATCGCCGACGCGGCGCTCGACTGGCTCGACACGGCGACCGTTCCACCGCCGTGCTGCTTGGCGTACGCGAGCGCCTGCGTGATCGTCCGATCGTTGCCCAGCGGCGCGCCGATCGCGCCGCCGGCGCCGATGCCGCCACCAGCGCCGGCGCCGCCACCGAAGCCGCCTTGCGCGCCGGCTCGCGTGCCGGCCGCTGAACCGCCGGCCGCGGCCGTCGATCCGCCGGCGCCGAGCAACGGCACGCCGCCCGCAGGCGGACCGCTCGCGCTCACTTCCGGAGCGCCCCCACCAGCGCGCGCGCCAACGCCACCGGCACCGGGGCCGCCCGCGGCAAAGCCGCCGAAGCCGCCGCGTCCTGCACCGCGGCCGCCTGGTCCGCCGAAGATGCCGCCTGCGCTCTGCACGTTGGCCGGACCGCCTTCGGGGAACGTTCCGTTTGTCGCGTGTCCGAGCGTGTCGACGGCCCAGACGGCCGGCGCGAACAGCAGCGCCGCGAGCGCGACTGCCGCCGCGAGAAGTCGCACGCGCCTGACGCGCACGAGCACGAGCGCGAGCGCGGCGAGCAGACAGAGCGCGATCAGCACGGGCGGCAGCCAGCTCAGCTGGCCGGGATAGTCGTGCAGCACGGCGAGCTCGCTGGCGACGCCGGCGGCAAGCGCGAGCGGCACGAGCACGCGCGCCTGGCGCCCGGACCCGAGCAGCTGCGTCGCGCCGGCGCCCACGAGCGCGGCCGCAAACGGAGCGATCAGCGAGACGTAGTAGGGATGAAAGATGCCGCTGGCCGAGCTGAACAGCACGGCAGTCGTCAGGAAGGCGCCGCCGACGGCGATCAGCCAGCCGCTGCGCGCGTCGGCGCGGCGCAGGCGGCTGGCGAGGAGCACGCCGAGGCCGCTGACGAGCGCGAAGCCGAGCAGCCAGCCGGCCTGTCCACCGAGCGCCGAGTTGAGCAGCCGCAGCGGGCCCGTGCTGCCGCCGAAGACGTTGCCGCCGCCGATTCCTCCGGGGCCGCCGGCCTGCCCGTCGACGCGGCCGAGGCCGTTGTATTCGAAGATCAGCGAAAGGATGCTGTTGTCGCTCGTGCCCGACACCCATGGCCGGTCGGCGGCCGGCGTCAGCGCGACGAGCGCCGGCCAAGCGCCGCCGACGAGCAGCATCGCGCCGCCGCCGGCGAACAGCTGGCGCAACGCGCGCAGCCGTCCGCGCGGAGCGACGTAGAGATAGGCGAGCGCGATCCCCGGCACGACGGTCAGCGCGACGAGCATCTTCGTCTCGAAGCCGAGGCCGACTGCCACGCCGGCCAGCACTAGCCAGCGCGTGCGCCCGTCTTCGAGCGCGCGTACGGTGAACCACAGCGCGGCGACGCAGCAGAGGATCAGCAGCACGTCGGGGTTGTTGTGGCGCGAGATCGCGACCGTGATCGGCGTCAGCGCCAGCGCAAGGCCGGCGACGAAGCCGCCGAGACGGCCGAAGCGCCGGCGTACGAGGTCGTAGACCAGCGCGACGCTCGCGACGCCCATCAGCGCCTGCGGCACGAGCATGCTCAGCGGGTGGTAGCCGAACACGCGCACCGAGAGCGACTGCACCCAGAGGTCGAGCGGCGGCTTGTCGACGCTCATCACGCCGCTCGGGTCGGCCGAGGCGAACAGGAAGTTGTGCCAGCTGGAGCTCATCGAGCGCACCGCGGCGCTGTAGTAGTCGTTCGCGAAGCCGTTGCGAGCCAGCGCCCACAGGTCGAGCAAGCCGGCAAGCACGATCAGCGCGCCCAGCTCGGGACGTGGCAGCCGTGCCGCGAGTGCGCGCAGGCCTGCGCGGAAGCTGACGCCGGCACCGGCACCGGCGCCGGCGGCGCCGGTGCCGAGCGATGAAGCGCCGGAGGCGCCAGCGGACGGAACGGCCGAGGTGGACTCCCATGAATTGCTCATGCGCGCAGCGTGCTGGGCGCATGTAGGAGCAGTGTGAGAGCTTGCTGAAAGTTCGTAAAGCCGGCGCGCGGCCGCGCAGCGCCGGCAGAGCTCACTCGCACAACTGCGCAAGAGCTCACGAGGAGGCTGCGCCGGATGTCCAGCGACGCTCGCGCAACTTCATACGACGGTCCATACTCGCTTTGTGGCGATCCGGCGAATCTAACTGCAGGCTGTTCGAGCCACCTCGACCGAGACAGCGAGAGTGCGAGACGAGACGATGCGACCAAGAACGCCACAGATCGTCGCCCTCGGAGGCGGCGGCTTTTCGATGGAGCGCGACAGCTCGCTGCTGGACGACTACGTCCTGTCGCTGACCGACGCCGAACGCCCGCGCGTCTGCTTCCTGCCGACGGCGTCAGGCGACGCCGACCACTACGTCGTGCGCTTCTACCGCCGCTTCGCGGCGAGCTGCGACGCCAGCCACGTCTCGCTGTTCCGCCGCGACCAGGGAACCGGCGGCGTCGAGGACGACCTCGCGAGCCACCTGCTTGCACAGGATCTGATCTACGTCGGCGGCGGCAACGTCGTCAGCATGCTCGGCGCGTGGCGCGCGCACGGGCTCGACGACGTGCTGCGCAAAGCGTGGCGCAAGGGAATCGTCCTGTGCGGTCCTTCGGCCGGTTCGCTGTGCTGGTTCGAGGAGGCGCTCAGCGCCTTCCACGGCGCTCCGCGCGGCGTTCGCGGGCTCGGCCTGCTGCCGTACTCCAACTGCGTCCACTACGACGCCGAGCCGGCGCGCCGGGCCGAGTACCACCGCTTCGTCGGCGACGGCATGCGCGCGGGCTTCGCTGCCGAGGACGGCGTCGCGCTGCACTTCCGCCGTACGCGCTTGAAGCGAGTCGTCAGCTCGCGCCCGGACGGCGCTGCCTACCGCGTCGAGCACGCCGGCGACGGCGTCGTCGAGACACCGCTCGAGGTCACCTACCTCGGCGAGGATCAGCCGAGCCGCGAGCGGGTCGAGCCGGCCGTCGTGGAGACGAGCACGGAGATGAGCGCGGAGGCGCCCAAGCGCCGGCCGCGTCGCCGCTCGGCACGTCGCCCGGCGGCGGTCGCGGCGAAGGCGAGCGAGCGGCTGCCGGCCGTGGCGCCCGGCTCGCCCGCGCCGGCCCACGGCGCGTCACGCCGTCGCCGGGAGCGCGAGCGAGCGCCGCCCGGTCGCGCCGGACCCGGCGCCGGTCCCGGCCTAGAGCGCCGTGAGCGCACCGGCAGAGATACCGCTCGAGCGGCGCCATATCTTCGCGATGGGCGGCGGCGGCTTCACGATGGAGCCGACCAATCCGCTGCTCGACGACTTCGTGCTCTCGCTGACCTCGGCGAAGGAGCCGCGCGTGCTGTTCCTGCCGACGGCGTCAGGCGACACGACGACGCAGATCAACGCCTTTCAGGCGCGTTTCGCCGATCGCTGGTGCGTGCACGAGCATCTGTCGCTGTTTCGCATGCACGACATCAAGCGACCGCTCGAAGAGACCGTCTTCGAGCAGGACATCATCTATGTCGGCGGCGGCTCGATGCGCAACCTGCTCGCAATCTGGCAGGCGCACGGGCTCGACGAGCTGCTCGTTCAGGCTTGGCGCTCGGGAACCGTGCTCGCCGGCCTGAGCGCCGGCGCGATGTGCTGGTTTCAGGGCGGCGTGACGCGCTCCAGCGGGCCGCCTGAACCGCTCGCCGGGCTCGGTCTGCTGGACGGCTCGCTGACCGTGCATACCGACGGCGAGCCCGAGCGGCTGCCGGTCTGGCTGGCAAGCGTGCGCGACGGCACGCTGCCCGGCGGCTGGGCGCTCGACGACGGCGTCGGGCTCCTGTTCAAGGGGCTGCGAATGGAGCGCGTCGTCAGCTCGCGTCCGGGCGCCGGAGCGCAGCGCGTCGATCAGGTCGCCGGCGAGCTCGTGCGCCACCGCATCGAACCGGAGCTGCTCGGCGAAGGCGAGACCGGCGCGCTCGTCGTCGAGGACGAGGCGATTCAGGAGCTGCGGCGCGTGCAGCGGATGCGGCGCGGCGGTCTCGGCGAACGCTGAGCGACGAGGACGTGGTGCGGTTCTCTTTTTTGTCGCGCGATAGCGCGTGTATGTACGGCGTATATACGGCTGCTATCGGCGCGTGCAAAGCGAACAATGACGCGCTCGCCTTTAGGTGGCGCACGCCGTCCTCGGCTAATCGGCCAAGTCTTTCGGCGCGCTGCTCAGGTACGTCGCGCTGAGATCCTCGTCGCCGTGGTCGGGCACGGCTTCGGCCATTCGCTGCGCGATCGCCGCGAGCACGGGCAGGTCGAGCTCGCGCCGCGTTGCCGCGTCGACCGCGAGCCTGGCGTCCTTCGTCGCGTGCTTCAGCGCGAACGTCGGTTCGAAGTCTCCGTCGATCATCGCTTGGCCCTTCATCCGCGCGTAAGGAGCGTCGAGCGGGCCGCCTTCGATCGCCGCCAGCAGCAGCGACGGGTCGAGCTCCAGGCCTCGCGCGAGCGCGATCGTCTCGGCCAGCCCCTCGACGACGCTGACCAGCCAGGCGTTCGTGACGAGCTTCAGGCGGCTGGCGACTCCGGCCTTGCCGACCCACATCGTGCGCTGTCCGACGGCATCGAAGACCGGCTGCACGCGCTCTCGCAACTCCGGGCGGCCGGATGCCATCACGACGAGCTTGCCTTCGGCGGCGGGCTGCTTCGTGCCGAGCACCGGTGCGTCGACGAACCCGACCTCGTTCTCTCGGGCGAGCTCGATGCAACGTGCCGTGCCGTCCTCGCCGATCGTGCTCATCTGCGCCCAAACGGCTTTCGCGCGCGCGCCCGCGAGCGCGCCGGCCTCGCCTGTCATCGCCGCCAGCACGGCGTCAGTGTCGGCGAGCATCGTCACGATCACGTCCGCCTCGGCAGCCGCCTCGCGCGCCGTGTCGCAGACGTGAGCACCGAGCGCCGCGAGCGGCTCGGCCTTCTCGCGCGAGCGGTTCCATGCGATCAGCTCGAGACTGGCGCGCGCGATGTTGCGCGCCATGCCGGAGCCCATCGTGCCACCGGCTCCGAGTACGGCGACTGACAGGCCGTCGGCGCTCACGTCGCCTCGCGCTGCCGCGCCGCGGTCGAGGTCGGAGTGCAGCTCGGCGCCGCCACGATCGCTCAGGGCCGGACGAACGTGTTCGGGTCGGGCCCGATCCGCGTGCCCGCATCGATCGCGTCGATCGCCTGCATCTGCTCATCGCTCAGCTCAAACTCGAAGACGTCGAAGTTCTCGGCGATGCGCGACGGCGTGACCGACTTCGGGATCACGACGTTGCCGAGCTGCAGATGCCAGCGGATGATCGTCTGCGCCGCCGTCCTGCCGTGCTCCTGCGCGATTTCGACGATCACCGGATCCTCGAGCTCGAGGCCCTGACCGAGCGGGCTCCAGGCCTCGGTGAGGACGCCCAGGCGCTCGTGCTCGCGGCGCAGCCCGACCTGTTGAAAGTGAGGATGCAGCTCGACCTGGTTGATCGCCGGCGTGACGCCGGTCTCTGCGATCACGCGCTCCAGATGCTCCGGCTCGAAGTTGGAGACGCCGATCGAGCGCACGAGCCCTTCCTGCTGCAGCTCGATGAACGCCTTCCACGTCTCGACGTAGCGATCGTGCGCGGGAACCGGCCAGTGGATCAGATAGAGGTCGAGATGACTCAGCTCCAGTCGCTCGAGGCTCGCCCGACAGGCGCGCTTGGCCTGCTCATAGCCCTGGTCGTCGTTCCAGCACTTCGTCGTGACGAACAGCTCGTCGCGCGCAATGCCCGACGCGCGCAGCGCCAGCCCGACGCCGCCCTCGTTGCGGTAGGCAGCGGCAGTGTCGATGTGGCGATAGCCGGCCGAGAGCGCTTCGGCGACGGGCTGCTCGGTCTCCTTCGGCGGCACCTGGAAGACGCCGTAGCCGAGCTGCGGGATCTGCTCGCTCTCACCGAGCGGCAACGCTGGCACGTGTCGGGCTTGGCTGGTCATGAGAAGTCAATGCCCACTATGCACGATGCGAAACGCGCGCGCCGAGTTCCGGCTGCAGCAAGCTGAGCGCAAGACGAGCCGGAGACTGTCAAGCGCGCGCCTCGCGGCTCAGCGAGCTCGCTCGTCGGGCACGAGCGCATGCACGAGCTCGCTCCAACCGCTGGCGAGCTGCAGCCGCGATAGCGCTTGCTCGCGGCGCTGGAACAACACCAGTTCGCTGCTCAGCGCAGCGAGCAACACGTCGGCGAGATAGGCCGTCGCGCCGGCGTAGCTGCTCTGCTCGAGCAGCGCGATCACGTGTGCGCGGTAGGCGGCGTAGACGCTGTGGCGCAGGCGCTCGCCGGGCGCGCCGTTCTCGGCCGCGAGCAGCAGGTCGCCTTGGATCTCGATGTGCTCGTACATGCGCTCGCCGAATGCGACCAGCCGCTCGCGCGGCGGCGCACCCGGCCCGAGCGGCGCCGGCCCGCGGATGAACTCCTCCTGGAAGGCGCGCTCGCGCTCGTCGAGCAGCGCGCGCATCAGCCCGCAGCGATCGCCGAAGTGGCGAAACAGCGTGCCCTTGCCCACTCCGGCGCAATGCGCGACGCGATCCATCGTGACGACGCTCGCGCCGTCGGCGGCGACGAGCTGCTCGGCGGCGGCGAGGATCGTCGTGCGGTTGCGCGCGGCGTCGGCGCGCTCGTGGCGCACCGTTCCGAGCATCGGCAACACGAACGGCTTGGCGGTCTCGGGCACGCCCTTGAGTCTATTCTCGATGTCTACCGGACTATGGTCCATTTGTGTTAGCATAGCGCCTATCCGGACCACAGTCCGCTAGTGAGCGCCGGCCGAGCAGACCATCGACAGCTACACAAGGAGCCCCAATGTCAGCCCCAACAGCAGACACTCAGACGCAGCTTCCGGCAGGGACGTGGAAGCTCGACCCGACGCATTCCTCGGCGAGCTTTGCCGTCAAGCACATGGTCGTCGCTACGTTTCGCGGCCGCTTCGAGCACCTCGACGCGACGCTGACGGTCGGCGAGGACGGCGCCAGCCAGTTCACCGGCACGGTCGACGCCTCGTCGATCAAGGTCAAAGACGAGAACCTGCAAGCGCACCTCGGCTCGCCTGACTTCTTCGACACCGAGCGCTATCCCGAGCTGAAGTTCAGCTCGAAGGAGATCCGCCGCAACGGCGAGGAGCTCGTCGTCGACGGCGAGCTGACGATCAAGGACCAGACGCACCCGGTCGAGGCCCGTGGCACGATCACCGATCCGCACGAGACGCTCGGCGGCGTCGTCAAGATCGGCGTCACGCTCGAGACGATCATCGACCGCACCAAGTTCGGCCTGAACTGGAACGCGCCGCTGCCGAAAGGCGGCTTCGCGCTGGCCGACGACGTCAAGCTGACGGTCGAGCTCGAGCTCGCTCAGGACAGCGAGTAGGCGAATCGCGATGCGCGTCCTCGGCGTCGCCGGCTCGCTGCGCCGGGACTCGCACAACTTGCGCCTGCTTCGGGCGGCGGCACTGCTGCTGCCGCCCGAGGTCGAGCTCGTCGAGTTCACGGCGCTGAAGGCGATACCGCCGTTTGACGAGGATGACGAGAGCGCGCCGGCGGCGCCCGTCGAGCAGTGGCGCGCGGCGATCGTTGAAGCCGACGCGCTGCTGTTCGCGACGCCCGAGTACAACCACTCGATCCCTGGCGCGCTGAAGAACGCCGTCGACTGGGCCTCGCGGCCGTTTGCCACGGCCGCGCTGCGCAACAAACCGGCGGCCGTCATCGGCACGAGCACGGGCATGTTCGGCGCCGTCTGGGCGCAGGCCGAGCTGCGCAAGGCGCTCGCGGCGGCCGGAGCGCGCGTGCTCGACCGCGAACTGCCGGTGCCCGACGCGGAGAACGCGTTCGACGGCAACGGCGCGCTACGCGAGCACGATCAGGAGCTCGAGCTCGGTGAGATCCTCGCCGAGCTGCTCGCCGAAGCACGCGCGCGAACGGCTGCGTAGCGACAATGCGCGGATGGCGCCACACGAGCAGCTCGCGCCGGAGCGCGTCAGCGACGAGCTCGGGCGCTGGCTGGAGGGCGAGCAGCGCAAGACGCTCGGCAGCCTGATCGACGCCTTCGGCGAGGGCAGCTTCGCGCTGATCTTCGTGCTGCTGATGGCAGTGCCCGCGCTGCCGCTGCCGACCGGCGGCGTCACGCACGTGCTCGAGGTGATCGTGATGCTGCTGGCGCTCGAGCTGATCGCCGGCCGGCGCAACGTCTGGCTGCCGCAGCGCTGGCGCGAGGTCGAGCTGGCCGGCGCGAAACAGCAGAAGTTCATCGACACGCTGTTGCGGCGGATTCGCACGCTCGAGCGCTTCTCGCGACCGCGCGGGCGCTGGCTGTTCGGCCACCGCCTCAGCGCCAGCGCGTTCGGCCTGGTCGTGCTCGGACTAGCGCTGACGGCGTTCCTCGCACCGCCGTTCTCCGGCCTCGACACGCTGCCGTCGCTCGGCGTCGTCGTGCTCGCGCTCGGCTACCTGCTGACCGACTTCGTGCTGACGGCGCTCGGCGCCGCGATCGGCGCGCTCGGCGTCTTCTCGGTGATCTTCCTCGGCAGCATCGCAGTGAAATTCGTCAAGAGCATCTTCTGAAAATTAATTAACTCGATCGACGCATTTGCCGATGCGAGTAGACCCGCTCGGTGAGCTTCGCCTCGGCTCAGCGCCCGGCGTCTTCGATCTGCTGCGCCAGCTGCACGAGTGTCACGTCCAGCGCTTCGACGATCCGTCGGACGGTCAGCCAGCCCGGGTTGTTGATGGCGCGCTCGATGCGCGACAGCGCCGACGCGGTGATACCCGCTTCGAACGCGAGCTGCTCCTGCGTGATCTCGCGGTCTTCGCGCAACTGTTTGATCAGCTCCGCGAGCGCGACGTCCGGTTGCTCGTGCACACAAGAAACATCGCGTAGTCCTAGGGTCAATGTCTAGGCATTTTAGTCCTAGGCCTGAAAGCTGTATATTTCATTCGCTGCACGAATCATCCCCACAGATGGTCGAGTGCATCTAATCGGTCTCGCTCCGGCGCGAAAGCGCTCTGCGAAGCCGGCCCGCCAAGGGCCCTCGGGAGCTTGCCCCCCGAGGGCCCTCGGTGAGTCCCTCCGACGAGACGAGCCGGCACGACGCACGTGCGTGCACACGCTGCCAGTCACTGCTGCCCAGCCAGGCGAGCTCACTCGCGGCGGGCGATTCTCGCTAACCGCGGCAAGCAGTCGCGTGCATCACTTCTACGCCCGTGCTCGCACGCGTCTGCACGTGGCAGTTCGACCTCGCCCACTTGACGACGGCCATCTGCGAAGTCGTTCCCTGCTCGAGCGAGTCGATTTCGCCGAACACGAACCAGATGCTGCCGCCGCCTTCGGCGGCAACCCTGCGTACGAGCGCGAGGCTCGGCGGACCGTTCAGCGCACGCCCGTAGCCGGTCGGATCCTTGTAGCCGACGAACCGCTTCGGCAGCGGCGTGTCGTGCCATTCCTGGACGATCAACTCTCCGTTCGGCGCCTTCAGGCTTGGGTCGTAGTAACCGATCGACGGCAGCATCAGCACGTTGTCGACGATCACCCATTCGCGCGCGTTCCTGTTCGAAGCGAGCCAGTGGATCGTCGGGCGCCATTCCTGCTGCACGACGCCGCGCTGTTCGACGTCGGCATACAGCGACGCAGCGGCGATCAGAGCAACGCAACCGAGCGCGACCGGCGCGCGGCCGAGGCTCACCACCCGCTCGGCGGCGACAGCCGCCAGCAGACAGAGGCCCGGCAGCGCGACGATCGCGTAGCGCGGCCAGAAGGCAGGCTCGACCTTGGAGATCACGAGCAGCAGCGCGGCCGGCAACACACCCCACGTGACGGCAACCGCGAGCGTTCCCGCGCGCTCGCCGGACGCCGACGGAGCTCGGCGCAGCGCGGCGAGCACGATCGCCGCGCCGACGAGCACGACCAGCCCGAGCAGCGTCAGCCAGCGTACGGCAGTCACGCCGGAGAAGCCCCCCGAGAACTCCTGCAGCGCCAGTTCGACGAGGCCACGATCGAGCTTCGGCAGCCAGTACAAAGCGTCGCGGCGGCCATGCGAGATCAGCGCGGCGATGATCAGTGGAATGCCTGCGACGAGCGCGGCGGCGAGCGCCGTGATCCAGCGACGCACGCTCGCGCGCGGCGCGCGGCGAACGATCAGCAACTGCGCCGGCAACGCCAGGAACGGCGCGAACAGGTCGCTGTAGCCCATCAGCACCATGCCAGCGACGAACACCCACCAATCGCGGCCGCGATCGGGGTCGTCGACAAGCCTGACGAGGCCGCCGAACGTCGCGCACGCTGCGAGCACGACGAAGGCATACGAGCGCGCCGTCTGGCTGTACCAGACGGCCATCGGGTTGATCGCCAGCAGCGCGGCGGCCAGCAGCGCGGCGGCGCGCGAGAGCCGGAACCCGCGCGCGGCCCAGTACATCGCGGGAACGCTGAGCGTGCCGGCGATAACCGCCGGCAGGCGCAGGATCGCTTCGTGCGTGCCGAAGATCCTGACGATCGGCCACAGCAGCAGCGAGTACGGCGTGCCGTTCGCCTCATATCCGTACAGCGAGAACATGTGCCCGAAGCTCCGCTGCGCAAGCGCGAGCGAGACCGTCTCGTCGTTGAACATGCTGCGCGAGATCGACGTCAGGCGAAACACCAGCGCGACGAGGCTCAACACGAGCAGCCAGATGTGAGCGCGCGTCGCGTCTCTGTCGCGGTCGATCGCCGCGGTGCGCTGTGAGCTTTGAGCGATCATCCGGAGCCTAGTGGCCATAGTCGACACAACGGCGCCGCGGCTCAAGCCGCGCAAGTCCCGCTCACGACACGCGCGTCCTACGTTGTCCGTAGTCGATCGAGCGGCACGAGCTCGACATGTTCTGCGACTACTGCTTTGAACCAACGGAGGGGGAGAGATTCGAACTCTCGGTACGCCAATCAGGCGCACAACGGTTTTCGAGACCGCCGCATTCAACCGCTCTGCCACC